>NZ_MOEO01000007.1:0-234097 GCF_001875785.1 Bacillus sp. FMQ74
CTCGCTTGGCGGAGATTCCATCAAAGGAATTCAAATGGCGAGCCGCTTGAACCAGCACGGCTGGAAGCTGGAAATGAAAGATCTCTTCCAGCACCCGACGATCGAGGAGCTGACCCACTACGTAGAGTGTGCCGAAGGCAAACAGGCAGACCAAGGTCCGGTGGAGGGCGAAGTCATCCTGACGCCGATCCAGCGCTGGTTCTTTGAAAAGAACTTCACGAACAAGCACCACTGGAACCAATCGGTGATGCTTCACGCCAAGAAAGGCTTTGATCCTGAACGGGTGGAGAAAACATTGCAGGCGCTGATCCAGCATCATGACGCGCTTCGTATGGTTTACCGTGAGGAAAACGGGGACATCATTCAGACGTATCAACCGATCGGTGAGAGCAAGGTAAGTTTCGAAATCGTGGATCTGTACGGCTCTGATGAAGAGATGCTGAAAAAACAGATTAAGATTCTGGCGAACAGGCTGCAAAGCAGTATCGATCTGCAAAACGGGCCGCTTCTAAAGGCGGAGCAATACCGTACGGAAGCTGGGGATCACCTGCTCATCGCTGTACACCATCTCGTGGTCGACGGTGTGTCATGGCGGATTTTGCTTGAAGATTTTGCTTCAGGCTACATGCAGGCTGAAAGAGCAGAGAGCATTGTCTTCCCGCAAAAAACAAACTCCTTCAAGGACTGGGCGGAAGAACTGGCGGCATTCAGCGAATCAGCGCATCTTTTACAGCAGGCTGAATACTGGTCGCAAATTGCCGCTGAACAGGTTTCTCCTTTACCGAAGGATTGTGAAACAGAGCAGCGGATCGTCAAGGATACATCATCCGTCCTATGTGAATTAACGGAAGAAGACACTAAGCATCTTTTAACAGATGTTCATCAGCCATATGGAACTGAAATCAACGATATTCTTCTCAGCGCGCTCGGTTTGACAATGAAAGAATGGACAGACGGTGGCAAAATCGGCATTAATCTTGAGGGGCACGGCCGGGAGGATATCATTCCGAATGTGAATATCTCCAGAACGGTCGGCTGGTTTACGGCACAATACCCTGTTGTGCTCGACATGTCTGAAGCAGATGCCTCAGCTGTGATCAAAACAGTCAAAGAAAACCTGCGCCGCATTCCGGACAAAGGTGTTGGCTACGGCATTCTTCGTTATTTCACAGAAACAGCTGAAACAAAGGGCTTCACACCGGAGATCAGCTTCAACTATTTGGGCCAATTCGACAGTGAAGTCAAAACCGATTTCTTTGAACCGTCCGCTTTCGATATGGGGCGCCAAGTAAGCGGAGAATCAGAGGCGCTGTACGCATTAAGCTTCAGCGGCATGATCAGAAACGGCCGGTTTGTGCTTTCCTGCTCCTACAATAAAAAGGAGTTTGAAAGAGCCACGATTGAAGAGCGAATGGAACGGTTTAAAGAAAACCTTCTGATGCTGATCCGCCATTGCACGGAAAAAGAAGACAAGGAATTTACGCCAAGCGACTTTAGCGCCGAAGACCTTGAAATGGACGAGATGGGAGATATCTTTGACATGCTTGAGGAGAATTTAAAATAAAACGCATGGGAATTACAGAAGGCGGGAGCGAAACATATGAGTCAATTTAGCAAGGATCAGGTTCAAGATATGTATTACCTATCGCCGATGCAGGAGGGGATGCTGTTTCATACCATCCTGAATCCCGGCCAAAGCTTTTACCTTGAACAAATCACGATGAAAGTAAAAGGCAGTTTGAATATCAAATGCCTTGAAGAAAGCATGAATGTGATCATGGACCGGTACGATGTATTTCGTACCGTGTTCATTCACGAAAAAGTAAAAAGACCTGTCCAAGTCGTATTGAAAAAACGGCAGTTTCATATAGAAGAAATCGATCTGACACATGTAACGGACAGCGAGCAAACAGCCAAAATCAATGAATACAAGGAACAGGATAAGATCAGAGGCTTTGATTTGACGCGGGATATCCCAATGCGGGCAGCTGTTTTCAAAAAAGCTGAAGATAGCTTTGAATGGGTGTGGAGCTACCACCACATTATTTTGGACGGATGGTGCTTCGGCATCGTCGTACAGGATCTATTTAAAGTCTACAATGCTCTGCGCGAACAAAAGCCGTACAGCCTGCCGCCAGTCAAACCGTATAAAGATTATATCAAGTGGCTTGAAAAGCAGGATAAACACGCATCACTGTGTTACTGGCGCGAGTACTTAGAGGATGTTGAAGGACAAACGACGTTTGCGGAGCAAAGAAAGAAACAAAAGGACGGCTATGAGCCGAAAGAGCTGCTCTTTTCATTGCCGAAGGCGGAAACAAAGGCCTTTACCGAGCTTGCAAAATCGCAGCATACCACTTTAAGCACGGCGCTGCAGGCAGTCTGGAGCGTATTGATCAGCCGCTATCAGCAGTCTGGTGATTTAACTTTCGGTACAGTCGTTTCCGGGCGTCCCGCGGAAATCAAAGGCGTTGAACATATGGTCGGGCTGTTTATCAACGTTGTCCCGAGACGTGTGAAGCTGTCTAAGGATATCACCTTTACCGGCTTGCTCAAGCAGCTGCAGGAGCAATCGCTGCAGTCCGAGCCGCATCAATATGTGCCGCTTTATGACATCCAAAGCCAGGCCGATCAGCCGAAACTAATTGACCACATCATTGTTTTTGAGAACTATCCGCTGCAGGATGCGAAAAATGAAGAAAGCAGTGAAAACGGCTTTGATATGGTGGATGTTCATGTGTTTGAGAAGTCGAATTATGATCTCAACCTGATGGCTTCTCCAGGTGAAGAGATGCTGATTAAGCTTGCTTATAATGAGAATGTGTTTGATGAGGCGTTTATCCTGCGCTTGAAATCTCAGCTTCTCACAGCAATTCAGCAGCTCGTCCATAATCCGGATCAGCCTGTCAGCACGATCAACCTCGTTGACGACAGGGAGAGAGAATTTTTGCTTACCGGCTTAAACCCGCCGGCTCAAACTCATGAGACAAAGCCTCTGACCGATTGGTTTAAGGAAGCGGTGAATATCAATCCGAATGCGCCGGCGCTAACGTATTCCGGCCAGACCCTGTCTTATCGCGAATTAGATCAGGAAGCGAACCGCCTTGCGCACCGTTTGCAAAAACATGGTATGGGCAAAGGCTCCGTTGTAGCGCTGTACACGAAGCGCTCACTTGAACTGGTGATCGGCATTCTCGGTGTATTAAAGGCGGGAGCAGCTTATCTGCCGGTTGATCCGAAGCTGCCAGAGGACCGAATCTCGTATATGCTGGCTGACAGTGCCGCAGCCTGTCTGCTGACACATCAGGAGATGAAAGAACAAGCGGCTCAGCTGCCGTATACAGGTACAACGCTCGTCATCGATGATCAAACACGGTTTGAGGAACAGGAAAGCGATTCTGCCACCGCGATAGATCCCGATGATCCGGCATATATCATGTACACGTCCGGCACAACCGGAAAGCCGAAGGGCAATATGACCACTCATGCCAATATTCAAGGGTTGGTCAAGCATGTAGACTACATGGCATTTTCTGAAAAAGATACGTTCTTATCTGTTTCGAATTACGCCTTCGATGCATTTACCTTTGATTTCTACGCTTCCATACTGAATGCGGCACGGCTCATTATCGCAGATGAGCATACGCTGCTTGATACAGAGCGGCTCACTGATCTGATCAAGCAGGAGAATGTCAATGTCATGTTTGCGACAACCGCACTATTTAATCTTCTCACAGATGTGGGAGAGGATTGGATGAAGGGGCTTCGCTGTGTATTATTCGGCGGAGAGCGCGCGTCTGTGCCGCATGTCAGGAAAGCGCTGCGGGTCATGGGGCCGGGCAAGCTGATTAACTGCTACGGGCCGACTGAGGGAACAGTGTTTGCGACTGCTCACGTCGTGCATGATATACCGGATTCCATCTCCTCATTGCCAATCGGAAAGCCGATCAGCAATGCCAGTGTTTATATTCTGAATGAGCAAAGCCAGCTCCAGCCATTCGGGGCGGTCGGTGAACTGTGCATCAGCGGAATGGGCGTGTCAAAAGGGTATGTAAATCGTGCTGACCTCACGAAGCAAAAGTTTATCAAGAACCCGTTTAAGCCGGGAGAAACACTTTACCGCACAGGGGATTTAGCACGCTGGCTGCCGGATGGAACGATTGAATACGCCGGCCGTATTGACGACCAGGTCAAAATACGGGGACATCGGATTGAGCTTGAAGAAATTGAAAAGCAGCTGCAGGAATACCCGGGTGTGAAAGATGCGGTCGTTGTTGTGGACTGCCCTGAGTCTGGCGATGCATCAATCAACGCATACCTGGTGAACCGGACGCAGCTTTCAGCTGAAGACATAAAGGCGCACCTGAAAAAACAGCTCCCTGCTTACATGGTGCCGCAAACCTTTACTTTCTTGGATGAGCTTCCTTTAACGACAAACGGGAAAGTCAATAAACGGCTGCTGCCAAAACCTGATCAGGATCAGCTGGCGGAAGAATGGATCAGACCGCGCAACGAGATGGAAGAAACAATCGTACAAATCTGGTCTGAGGTTCTCGGCAGAAAACAAGTCGGCATTCATGACGATTTCTTTGTGCTCGGAGGACATTCCTTGAAGGCAATGACTGCCGCCTCTCGCATCAAGAAGGAGCTCGGAATTGATCTTCCGGTAAAGGTTTTGTTTGAAGCGCCAACAATAGCCGGTATTTCAGCGTTTTTGAAAAACGGGGGCTCAGATGGATTGCAGGATGTAACGATAATGAATCCCGATCAGGAGCAAATTATTTTCGCATTTCCTCCAGTCTTGGGGTATGGCCTCGTGTACCAAAATCTGGCCACCCGCTTGCCGTCATACAAGCTGTGCGCCTTTGACTTCATTGAGGAAGAAAATCGCCTTGACCGCTATGCGGATTTGATCCAGAAGCTTCAGCCGGAAGGGGATTTGACTTTGTTTGGATATTCAGCAGGATGCAGCCTGGCGTTTGAAGCTGCCAAAAAGCTTGAGGAACAAGGCCGTATTGTTCAGCGGATCATCATGGTGGATTCCTATAAAAAACAAGGTGTCAGTGATCTGGACGGACGCACGGTTGAAAGTGATGTCGAAGCGTTGATGAATGTCAACCGGGACAATGAAGCGCTCAACAGCGAAGCCGTCAAACAAGGACTTAAGCAAAAAACACACGCCTTTTACTCATACTACGTCAGCCTGATCAGCACAGGCAAGGTGAAAGCAGAGATTGATCTGCTGACTTCAGGCACTGATTTTGACATGCCGGAATGGCTTGCATCATGGGAAGAGGCAACAACAGGTGCTTATCGTGTGAAAAGAGGCTTCGGAACACACGCAGAAATGCTGCAGGGCGAAACGCTAGATAGGAATGCCGGAATTTTGCTCGAATTCCTTAATACACAAACCGTAACGGTTTCTTAAATGAAGTGATGAAAGGAGGAGACAGCCAATGAGCCAACTCTTCAAATCGTTTGATGCGTCGGAAAAAACGCAGCTCATCTGTTTTCCGTTTGCCGGCGGCTACTCAGCGTCGTTTCGCCCTCTCCATGCTTTTTTGCAGGGGGAGTGTGAGATGCTTGCCGCTGAGCCGCCGGGACACGGCACGAATCAAACGTCAGCCATTGAGGATCTCGAAGAGCTGACGGATTTGTACAAGCAAGAACTGAACCTTGGCCCTGATCGGCCGTTTGTGCTGTTCGGACACAGTATGGGCGGCATGATCACCTTCAGGCTGGCGCAAAAGCTTGAGCGTGAAGGCATCTTTCCGCAGGCGGTTATCATTTCTGCGATACAGCCGCCGCATATTCAGCGGAAGAAAGTGTCCCATCTGCCTGATGATCAATTCCTTGATCATATTATCAAATTAGGCGGAATGCCCGCAGAGCTTGTTGAAAATAAGGAGGTCATGTCCTTTTTCCTGCCTTCCTTCCGATCGGACTACCGGGCTCTGGAACAATTTGTGCTTCACGATCTGGCTCCGATCCAATCGCCTGTTCATGTCTTTAACGGGCTTGATGATAAAAAATGCATTCGAGATGCGGAAGGGTGGAAGAAGTGGGCAAAAGACATCACATTCCATCAATTTGACGGCGGTCACATGTTCCTGCTGTCACAAACGGAAGAAGTCGCAGAACGGATTTTTGCGATCTTGAATCAGCATCCGATCATTCAATCGTGATCAAAAGCGGACGGCTCAGAGCTGTTCCGCTTTTTTAGTGTTGAATGCCAATTTTTGCATGGTATAATAGTCGAAATACTCAAATAAAGGCAGGTCAAAACATGCGCACGTCTCCCAGGATGAAATGGTTTGTATTGCTGTTTACGTTTGTTTTCGCCATCGGAATGAACTCATTCAGAAACTCGTTTCAATTTTTTATGCTTCCAATGGCGGATGCTTTCCATGCCGACAGGTCGCTGATCTCGGTTTCTGTCAGCATTTTTATGATCACAACCGGCATCGTCCAGTTTTTTGTCGGTTTTTTTATTGACCGGTTCAGTGTCAGAAAAATTATGGCGCTGGGAGCTGTTTGCATCAGCGCAAGCTTTTTGGTGCTTCCGTATTCACCAAATGTTCATGTGTTTTCCGCTATTTACGGTGTGCTTGGCGGAATCGGCTATTCCTGTGCTGTCGGCGTGACGACCCAGTATTTCATCAGCCGCTGGTTTGATACGCACAAAGGTCTGGCGCTTGCTATTTTGACTAATGCCAACTCTGCGGGCTTGCTGCTTCTCTCGCCCATTTGGGCCGCGGCACCGTACCATGCCGGCTGGCAGAACACCTATACCATTTTGGGAATCGTCATGGCGGCTGTTCTGCTGCCGCTTCTCGCCTTCGGGATGAAGCACCCGCCACATGCACAAGCGCAGTCAGTGAAAAAATCTTATGACTGGCGGGGATTTTGGAACGTGATGAAGCAGTCCCGCCTCATTCATATCCTGTACTTCGGGGTGTTTACTTGCGGATTTACGATGGGAATCATTGATGCTCACCTCGTCCCGATACTGAAGGATGCGCATGTCTCTCAAGTCAACGGAATGATGGCCGCGTTCGGGGCGTTTATTATCATTGGCGGATTATTGGCGGGCTGGCTGTCAGATCTCCTCGGCAGCAGAAGCGTCATGCTATCCATCTTATTTTTCATTCGGCTGCTCAGCCTGATTTGCCTGCTCATCCCCATTCTCGGAATTCATCACAGCGAACTTTGGTACTTTAGCTTTATCCTGTTATTTGGACTCAGTTACACAGGCGTGATCCCGCTGACCGCGGCGTCAATTTCAGAAAGCTATCAAACAGGATTGATCGGCTCGCTGTTAGGCATCAATTTCTTTATCCATCAGGTTGCCGGGGCTCTCAGTGTGTATGCGGGCGGTTTGTTTTTTGACATGACTCATGATTATCTGCTGATTGTTGCTGTGTGTATCGTGTTTGTGGGTGTATCGGCTGTAATAGAGCTTGTGCCGTTTTTCAATAAACAAAAGGCAAAAGAAACCCATCAATCAATATAAAAGGACCGGCACTGTCAATGCCGATCCTTTTTAAATTTGAGTTTTTTTGTTTCGGTATTTTTAAGGATAATCCCCTTGAATCTGTTCATCTCCTCTTCGGAGTGGAAAAAATGTTTTGGTATCGCAATATATTGGCTGCTGGATGTATTGATCCGAAAGATATTCCTATATTCGAAAACAGCTGTGATTTCATTCCAATTAAAAATGAGGTTATATTTTTTAGAACTTATACGGATTCCTTCGTGATTGAGGGTATATGTTCTTTTGGATTTTATCCGTTCGTTCTTCTTGTATGCTCTGGAAAACTTCATATATAGAAGAAGGAGGAGCAGCAGTGTAAACAGAACTGACATCACGATAATCAACATACTGTTCATAAACAAGTTAAGCGCGTCACTGCCATAAACGATACGGGGCCATCCGTTAATGAAGTTAACTGAAGCAAATATGGCGCAAAACAACAGAAAGTAAAAGCATGACATTTTTCCGATTTGATAAAAAAAGATTTCTCTTACATCCTTAAAAGTGATTTCTCCTGGAAGATTGATACTTTCACTAGCATATTGAATCATACGGTAAACCTACACCTCTAACCACGTTTTTCCTTTCAGTCTAGCATAATTTCTCATTTTTTTGCAGGCATACCAGGGTGCTTTGTTTTTTTCTGCAGATTGGTATTGCTCCCCAGCACACCAATAATAATAAAAACCGCTCCGGCAAGATGATACCAGGCAAGGCTTTCGTTTAGAATCACGACTCCTGCAATCATTGTCACAATGGTGGACACATGATTAAAAGCGCTCATTTTAAACGCCTCAATCCGTGACAGCGTATAGTTAGACAAGAATGAAGTGACGAGTGAAGACAGCACGCCCAAATATACAATGGCGAGAACAAAGCCGGGTTCCCGGAATGGCTGGAAATAAGTGCTGACAGTACCAGCCGAGCCGTGGCGCACAAGGGCGATGGCGTTGAAGACGACAAAGCCGATGGCAGACATGATGTAGGTAAGCTCGGTCAGCTTGAACCGCTGCGTCATTTTTCTGGCGGCGATATTGTACATCGCTGAAGACAAGGCGGATAATAGAATCAGCAAAGACCCTTTTAAGCTGGCTGATTCCACGTCAACGCCTTTCATCACAAAAATAAACATGACGCCGGCAACAGATAAAACTGTGAACCCCTTTTGCGCCCACGTCGGGCGTTCCCTTAAAACATAAGCGGCAAACACCATCGTGAAAATCGGAATGGCTGCCTGAATAATTCCCGCTTCAGATGAGGACGAGTACACAAGGCCGAATGCCTGAAAGCTGAAAAATAGCGCGGGATACAGCAGGGCGAGCGGCAAAATGGCAATGACGTCCTTTACGCGGATTGAAAGCTTTACCCAGCCGAATAAGACAGGTACAGTGGCCGCAGCAAACGCAATGGTGAACCGGTGTGCCAAAATATCAAACGGCTCTGCTGTTTGCAGCGCGATTTTTATGAATAGAAAGGATAAACCGATAATGAACGAATATAAAACAGCCGCTATATAAGCGGAGGCTTGCTGATGTTTAACCATAATGGGAGGTGCTCCTTTACATGAATTGCAGCGCCGGTCGCTCCCTTTATTGTATGGCCGCGGTCAGAACGGTACAATGAGAAAAACAATGAACTGTACCGGTACAAAACAGGGGGGGGAGAACGCATGGAGAAATATATGAGTCTATTAACGAGGATAGAGGAGATGATGCAAAGCACCGCCTATCAAGAAGGAGACAGGCTTCCATCTATCCGTCAGCTGTCCGCCCGCTGCCAAGTCAGCAAAAGCACAGTAATCCGCGCGTTGCAGGAGCTGGAAAAGCGCCACCTTATCTATTCCGTTCCGAAAAGCGGCTATTATATTGTGAAAAAGACGGAGAAATCAAAAAGCGGGCAGCCTGGCCCCATCGACTTTGCCACATCTGCGCCGGATCCCGATGTGTTTCCGTATCTTGATTTTCAGCACTGCATCAACAAAGCGATTGATACATACAAAAACGATTTGTTTATTTATGGGACGCCAAAGGGGCTTCCATCACTCATCCGCGTACTCCGAAAGCTCCTGGCCAATCAGCAGGTATTTGCGGATGAACGGCATATTTTCATTACATCAGGTGTCCAGCAGGCGTTATCCTTGCTTTGTGCCATGCCGTTTCCAAATGGGAAAGAGAAGATCGCCATTGAACAGCCGGGCTACCATTTGATGGTCGAACAGCTTGAGACGCTTGGGATTCCCGCCATCGGGGTGAAACGAACGGAAGAGGGGCTTGATATAGCTGAGGTTGAGCGGTTATTTCAAACAGAATCGATTAAATTTTTTTATACGATGCCCCGCTTCCATAACCCGCTTGGCTGCTCTTTGTCAGAGCGTGATAAACAGGAGCTTGTGAGACTGTCAGAAGCGTATGATGTCTATCTCGTTGAGGATGATTACCTCGGTGATCTGGAGGAAAATAAAAAGGCAGATCCGCTGTACGCATATGATCTGTCCTCACATGTCATCTATTTGAAAAGCTTCTCGAAAATGATGTTTCCCGGCCTTCGCGTGGGGGCGGCTGTTTTGCCCGAAGCACTGACTGACACGTTCTATGCGTACAAAAAGCTGAACGACATCGACTGTTCGATGATTTCTCAAGCAGCATTGGAGATTTACCTGAAAAGCGGTATGTACGGCAGGCATAAGGAGAAAATCAAAGATTCCTATAAGGAGCGATCACTGAGGCTTCATCAAGCCATTCGAACTCACAGGCAGCTGGGAAGCGGACGCTTTAGGTTCTCCAGCGGGCAGGCACCCTGCATGCACACCCACCTGGTGCTTCATTGGGATCTGCCCGCCTCAAGAGTGATTCAAAGGCTGAAAAAACAAGGGGTTCACCTTGAGGCGATAGACCGTCATTATTTATCAGGTTATCAAAAAGAAAATCTATTAAAAATCAATATATCCAATGTGAAAACGGAAGATATTGATCGCGGTGTCAAGCTGTTGATGAGCCATTTATAAAAGCGCTTCGTACGGGACCATTGTGATATCCTCAGGGAAATCAGGGTGCGCGGCGCATACAGCCATTTTGTAGCCGGGATCGACATCATACGTTTTAATATAGCAGGAGGAATGGCTGTCCGGAAGCTCAATGGATACTTCTCCGTCCTGATGCAGGCGCACTGAAAAGGAATCAAGCGGAAGCGATAAGCCTTTGCCTTCCTGTTTGATAAAGCTTTCTTTCATTGACCATAGATGATAAAAATAGTCTGTCTGCTCGTCCTTGTTTTTGGCTAAAAGATCGCTGTACTCTGTTTTTGAAAAGAAGCGCTTTGCGATCTCAAGGCTGATTGGTTTCGTTTTTTCAATATCTATGCCGATCGGCTGAGAATCAAACGCGCAAACGACCCAGTGGCCGGAGTGGGAAATGTTGAAATGAGTGTCAGGCAAATCAGGGATGCATGGCTTTCCGTATTCCTGCGTGCTGAAGCGGATAGCGGCTTTGTCCAACTGGTGCTGCCTGCTGACGACTGAGCGAACGAGCACGTCTCCCAGCAGGGTGCGGTGTGCATCTTCTTTATGATAAAATCTCCGGCATTTCTCCCGTTTTTCAGGCGATATGAAAGACATGAACCGTTCAGTTTCTTCCTGTGAAAGCGGGCGGTCCATATAAATTCCGTAAATCTTCATTCTAGGTCCTCCGTCTGCAAAAGATTGTCAAAACCATCCTATCATACATCAACAAGACTCATATAGAGGAGAAAATAAAAAACAAAGCCAAGACGGCTTTGTTTTAGTGTACAGGCGGAGATGCTTTTACAGCGGCTGTCCGCCTTGCCACGGCATAATTCAGCAGCTGGATTGACTGGGGCAATGAAAAGCGCAAAATAAGTCCGGTGAAGATGGCGGTCAAAATGGTGCCAAAACCGATCGGGCCGCCCATGCCCCATGCCGCAAACAAAATTGTTATTTCCATGCCATTCCGCACCCATTGCACATTCCAGCCGGTTTTTTCTGTAATCAGCATCATCAGTGAATCACGCGGTCCCGCGCCAAGGCCTGCTGATACATAAACACCGACGCCGTAACCGATCAGTACCACGCCGAGAGAGAAGACGATGACCGAACCTGTGTAGGTCGAGGGGGCAGGCAGAATGAAATTGAAAAAATCTATAAATACACCAATGAGCACCATATTCAGGATGGCCCCAATTTTCGGCCAAGCCCTCGTAAACAATGACGTGAATCCGACGATGAGCGCTCCAATAATGATGGACCACTGGCCGACGGTAAGCCCGAAGTGCTGAAACAGGCTGTAATGAAATGCATCCCACGGACTAATGCCGAGTGCTTTTCCTTCTATCGTCAGGGATACACCAAAAGCCAAAATGATCAAACCGGCAAAATAAAATGTCCAGCGCAGAACAAGTTCTTGCTTCACGTGAGGTCCCTTCTTTCGTAAAAATCAGTCGATTGTCATTGTAGCACATCTGACAGAAGGGCGGAATAGGCGGAAGGGGCTCAACAAAAAAACAGGGCTGCCGCAGGCGCCCTGTTTTTCTTATTACAGCGGGTTCAAAATCCGGTTCAAGAACCGCTGTGTCCGTTCTTCTTTTGGGGCGGAGAAAATTTGCTCCGGCGGTCCCTGCTCCACGATAACACCGCCGTCGATGAAGATGACTTCATCGGCAACCTCCTGCGCGAACTTGATTTCGTGGGTCACCACGACCATGGTCCAGCCTTCATTGGCCAAGTCCTTGATAACCTTCAGCACCTCTCCGACGAGCTCCGGATCAAGCGCTGAGGTCGGTTCGTCAAACAGCATGAGCTCAGGCTGAATCGCCAGTGCGCGTGCGATGCCGACGCGCTGTTGCTGGCCGCCGGAAAGCTGGAACGGATATAAATCCATTTTGTCCTTCAATCCGACTTTATCAAGAAGCTGGATCGCTTCTTTTCTGACTTCCTCTTTGTTCCGTTTTTGCACCTGCACAGGGCCCTCCATTACGTTTTCGAGGGCTGTGCGGTGCGGGAACAGGTGATACGCCTGAAATACCATTCCGGATTTTCGGCGAAGCTTTAGAATATCCGCCTGTTTCACCTTTTTGGAGAAATCGATGGAGAAATCATCAAATGCAAGCTCTCCGCGATTCGGGATCTCCAGTGCGTTCAGGCAGCGGAGCAGCGTCGTTTTCCCTGAACCTGAAGGCCCAAGTATGGCGATGACTTTTCCTTTTTCAATCTTCATATCTATCTTTTTTAAAATTTCATTTTCACCGAATGATTTGTTTAATCCTTTAATGGTAAGCATACTCGGAACCTCCTTATTTGGCCACGTAGCGGTCAAGACGCCGTTCGATGACATGCTGGACGAGTGAAAGCAGGAAGCAGATAATCCAATAAATAAAGGCTGCTTCAATATAGATCACTAAAATTTGATCAAGATTCCGCGCGCCGATTTCCTGGGCTTTTCTGAACAGCTCAGCGACCAGAATTTGAGAGGCGAGGGATGTATCTTTAATCAGGCTGATAAAGGTATTGGATAATGGCGGGATCGACACACGAAACGCCTGCGGCAGTATGACGCGGAACAGCGTTTTTTGATGTGTCATGCCGATTGTGTAGCCGGCTTCCCATTGCCCTTTCGGCACGGATAAAATAGATGCCCGGATGATTTCAGATGCATAGGCGCCGACGTTTAATGAAAAGGCGATAACTGCGCTTGGGAATGGATCTAATGTGACGTTAAAGGCCGGGAACAGATAGAAAATGATGAACAATTGAACGAGAAGAGGAGTGCCGCGTATTGCGGATACGTATACGCTGAACACCCATCTCAAAGGTCTCACTTTCGACATTCTGGCAAGCGCCGTAATCAGCGCCAGGATCATTCCAAATATAAAGGAAAGAATCGTAAGGGGAATCGTATAGTAGATTCCCCCTGAAAGTATCGGCCAGAATGACTGCTGCACCAGATCCCACGGGATCGCCGTGCCAAGCGTCAATGCCGGTAGATTATTTAGAAACATCTTCGCCGAACCATTTTTTAGAAATTTTAGAAAGAGTCCCGTCCTCTTTCATTTCTTTTAATGCTTTGTTGACTTGATCAACAACCTCTCCGCTTCCTTTACGGAACGTGAAATAGGTTGACTGAGGATCACCTGTTTCAAACGCGATTTTCACGTTTTTATTGCCGGATGTTTTTAAGTAGTTCAATACGGCAAGCTTATCGTTGTATGTCATATCGACGCGGCCTTGCTGGATCATTTGAAGGGCCTGCGCCATGCCCTCAACGCCTTCTACTTTAGCGCCGGCATTTGTAGCTAATTTGTTGTAGTTGCTTGTCAGTGATTGAGCTGACGTTTTTCCTTTTACATCTGCTTCAGACTTAATATCGTTGTTGTCTTTTTTCGTCACGACAACGGCTCTTGATGTTGTGTATTTATCTGAGAAATCATATTGATTTTCACGATCTTTTTTTCCGACTTGGTTGGCAACAACGTCAAACCGTTTGGAATTCAGGCCGGCAAACATGCTGTCCCATTGTGTTTCTTTAAAATCGACTTTCAGCCCAAGGCGTTTTGCGACTTCTGTGATGACTTCGACATCATAACCAGTCAGCTTGTCAGTGTCTTTGTCGTGGTAAGTGAACGGCTCATATGTTCCTTCCGTTCCGACTGTGAGCACACCTTTTTTCTTGATTGAAGCCCAAAGATCGCCATCTTTGGCATTATCTTTTGACTGATTGTCATTTCCTGCTCCGCAAGCTGCAAGAGCTGCAATGCTTACGACCATGAATAAAGCCAATAATGCTTTTTTCATCTTATTCCCCACTTTTCTGGTTGATTTTATTGAAATAAAAAATTAGCTTACAAATCTAAAGGATAACTTTTTTTTAGTATGAGTCAAGTATTTGGTTTTCATAAGACAAAATCTTTTAAAATAAATCCAAAAATTGCTGTGCCGGTTTAGGCAAATAACTGTCCGTTCTCCACATGACAGCCGGCGTCATAATGAAGGGATTATTTTCGATATGGACGGTGTGAACGTGATTTCTCATATGAACGGGAATCATTGTGACAGGCAGAATAGACGCGCCAAATCCTGATGACACAAGGCTGAGCAAAGTTGCAGAGTCATGGCATTCACAAACAATGCTCGGCTTCAGGTTCAAACGATGAAATTCATTCATGACCTGATTATAAACGCCTTTTCCGTTGACAGGCCGCAGCAGAATCAGCGGAAACGAAGGAATGTCCTCCATCTTAATGGTGTCTCCGCACGGATATCCGGCTTCATCTGAAAGCACGAGCACACATGGAATGTCATCAAGCTGCTTGAATTGTACTCTGTCACTTTTGATCAGTGTTGTCGTGACCGCCGCATCGATTTGCCGGCTTTCCAGCAGCTCCAACAGTGTCGCAGGCTCATTTTCCCAAATATTAAAGGTGAGATGGGGGTATCTCTCTTTGATCTGTGTTACTTTTTCAAGCATCAGAGCCGCGCAATAAATTGTGGAACCCACGGCAAGCGTGCCGGCTACCTCCTCCTTCAGCTCCTGTACCTCAATGACAGCATCTTCAAACCTATGCAAAATCTCTTTTGCTCTTTTCAGAAAAACAGTTCCTTCATATGTAAGAGTCATTTGTTTTTTCTTGTTCCGATCAAACAGAACAACACCAAGCTCGTCCTCCAGCTGTTTGAGCTGCCTGCTTAAAGGCGGCTGCGCCATGTGAAGCTTTTTGGCTGCGGACGTGATTTTCTGTTCTTGGGCAATGGTAATGAAGTATCGAAGCTGGCGAATGTCCAAAAGAAAGCGCCTCCCTATTATACCTTTTAGGTATTAAATATAGATTTTATAGATATTTTTCATATGGATATATCAGGAGTATGATTGAAATGAAAGCAGAATTCAAGCGTAAAGGAGGGGGCAAAGTGAAACTCGTTGTCGGAATGACAGGGGCAACAGGGGCGATTTTCGGGGTCAGGCTGCTGCAGTGGCTGAAGGCCGCCGGAGTGGAAACCCATCTCGTTGTGTCTCCTTGGGCGAACGTCACGATCAAACACGAAACAGGCTATT
This sequence comes from Bacillus sp. FMQ74, assembly GCF_001875785.1. NCBI lineage: Bacteria > Bacillati > Bacillota > Bacilli > Caryophanales > Bacillaceae > Bacillus > Bacillus sp. FMQ74. Next base: position 15,595 of record NZ_MOEO01000007.1, read on the forward strand.
CCTTACAAGAAGTAGAACAGCTGGCCACATACACTTACTCACATAAGGACCAGGCGGCGGCCATTTCAAGCGGGTCGTTTGATACCGATGGAATGATCGTCGCGCCGTGCAGCATGAAATCTCTCGCAAGCATTCGCACCGGAATGGCGGATAATCTGCTGACACGTGCGGCGGATGTCATGCTCAAGGAGAGAAAAAAACTCGTCCTCTTAACGAGAGAGACGCCTTTGAACCAAATTCATCTCGAAAATATGCTAGCGCTTACGAAAATGGGTACAATCATTCTTCCTCCGATGCCGGCATTTTATAATCAGCCGAGCAGCTTAGAGGAAATGGTTGACCATATTGTATTTAGAACGTTGGACCAATTCGGCATTCGCCTTCCTGAAGCGAAGCGCTGGAATGGGATTGAAAAACATAAAGGAGGAGCTTGATCATGGCTTATCAAGATTTCAGAGAATTTCTCGCAGCCCTCGAAAAAGAAGGACAGCTGCTTACAGTGAATGAAGAGGTAAAGCCGGAACCGGATTTAGGGGCCGCCGCACGCGCAGCCAGCAATCTTGGCGATAAAAGCCCCGCGCTCTTATTTGACAACATTTATGGCTATCATAACGCGCGAATTGCGATGAATGTCATCGGCTCTTGGCCGAACCATGCAATGATGCTGGGCATGCCGAAAGACACACCGGTAAAAGAACAGTTTTTTGAATTCGCAAAGCGTTATGACCAGTTTCCGATGCCGGTCAAACGTGAGGAAACAGCGCCATTTCATGAAAATGAAATCACAGAAGATATCAATTTGTTTGATATACTGCCTCTTTTCAGAATTAACCAGGGTGATGGAGGCTATTATTTAGACAAAGCATGTGTCATTTCCCGTGATCTTGAAGACCCTGACAACTTCGGCAAACAAAATGTCGGCATTTACAGAATGCAGGTTAAAGGAAAAGACCGCCTCGGCATTCAGCCTGTCCCGCAGCACGATATTGCCATCCATCTGCGTCAAGCTGAAGAACGCGGCATCAATCTTCCGGTCACTATTGCGCTCGGCTGTGAGCCGGTTATTACAACGGCGGCATCGACTCCGCTTCTCTATGATCAATCAGAATACGAGATGGCAGGCGCGATTCAAGGCGAACCATATCGCATCGTCAAATCAAAGCTGTCTGATCTTGATGTTCCGTGGGGCGCTGAAGTGGTGCTTGAAGGTGAGATTATTGCCGGAGAGCGCGAATATGAAGGGCCGTTCGGTGAATTCACAGGCCATTATTCCGGCGGACGCAGCATGCCGATTATCAAAATTAAACGCGTCTATCACAGAAACAATCCGATCTTTGAACATTTATACTTAGGCATGCCTTGGACAGAATGCGATTACATGATCGGCATTAACACATGCGTGCCGCTTTATCAGCAGTTAAAAGAAGCGTATCCAAACGAAATTGTGGCAGTAAACGCCATGTACACACACGGTTTAATCGCGATTGTATCCACAAAAACCCGTTACGGCGGATTTGCGAAAGCGGTCGGCATGCGCGCATTGACCACACCGCACGGACTTGGCTACTGCAAAATGGTCATTGTCGTTGATGAGGATGTCGATCCATTCAACCTGCCGCAGGTCATGTGGGCGCTTTCGACCAAAATGCATCCGAAACACGATGCGGTCATCATTCCGGACTTATCTGTTCTGCCGCTTGATCCGGGATCTAATCCGTCAGGAATCACTCACAAAATGATTCTTGACGCGACTACACCGGTTGCGCCGGAAACAAGAGGCCACTATTCACAGCCGCTTGATTCTCCGCTAACAACGAAAGAATGGGAACAAAAACTAATGGACTTAATGAATAAATAAGGAAAGGATGTTCGAAATGCATACATGTCCTCGATGCGACTCAAAAAAGGGAGAAGTCATGAGCAAATCGCCTGTAGAAGGCGCATGGGAAGTTTATCAGTGCCAAACATGCTTTTTTACATGGAGATCCTGTGAACCGGAAAGCATTACGAATCCCGAAAAATACAATCCAGCGTTTAAAATTGATCCAAAGGAAACAGAAACAGCCATTGAAGTTCCGGCGGTGCCGGAACGAAAGGCTTGACCAGCGTGAACTGTATGTCAGACCGTCTCTTTGAGCTGCTTGACGGGAGCTGCCTGAATGAGAAGCAGCATGAGGCCTTCGTTCTGCAAACAGTATCAGAGGATGGCTGGCCGCATGCCGCTATGATCAGTGCGGGTGAAATCATCGCGCTGAGCCGAACTGATATCCGAATCGCTCTGTGGAAAAACACAATGACGTCGGCCAACATCCTTCGCACAGGAAAAGCACAGTTCACGGCATGGTGGAAGGGAGCGGCCTATTATGTAAAGCTTGAATGCACGCCTTTGCCACCTTTGAAAGATGCCGAATATGAAAGAGACCGTTTTTCCTGCCGCATCGTTTCAGTGAAGGAGGACGTTGCGAAATACGCTGATTTGACTTCTGGTGTCCGTATCGAGCTTCACAGCCCTGAAGAGGTGCTGGGCAGATGGGAAAAGACCCTGGAAGATTTAAAAAGGTAATATCGATAGCCTGACGCCATGCGTCAGGCTTTTTTTATATAATGAAAACAAAGGGGGCGTGAGAAATGGAACGTGCGGGGATCTGTCACTCGGACGGCTTTGATTTAGCTTATCGAATTGAGGGCGAGGGCGCACCCATCCTTGTGATCGGGAGTGCGGTTTACTACCCGCGCCTTTTTTCCTCAGATATCAAACAGAAATATCAATGGGTCTTTGTCGATCATAGGGGATTTGCTAAGCCTAAGCGGGAGCTTCGTAAGGAGGATTCGAGGTTTGATGCCGTCTTGGCTGATATTGAAAGGATGAGAACATTTCTTCAGCTTGAGGATGTTATTATCCTGGGACATTCCGGGCATGCTTTTATGGCTTTAGAATATGCCAGGACATATCCTGAACATGTCCGGAAAGTGGCGCTCTTCAATACTGCGCCTGATAACAGTGAAGATAGACAGCGAAAAAGCGAATCATTTTTCATGGAAACAGCCAGTCTTGAGAGAAAGAAACGCTTTGAAAAAGATATCGCGAATTTGCCGCAGGACATTGAAAAAGATCCTGAAAGACGCTTCGTGCACATGTGTATTCGCGCTGAAGCGAAAAGCTTTTATCAAGAGCTGTTCCATGCAGCTGCTTTATGGGATGGCGTATTTACGAATATGCCGATCATGGATGAATTATGGGGGAATACATTTGCCCGGCTGAATCTCATTCAGCGGTTAGCTGAGGTGCAAGTGCCGGTGTACATCGGCTTAGGAAGATATGATTATTTGGTTGCGCCTGTTACGCTATGGGATGGTGTTGAAGATTTATATCCCCATGTGGAGAAGGTTATTTTTGAAAAGAGCGGCCATCAGCCGATGCTGGAAGAACCGCAAGCCTTTGATCAAAGCTTCAGCAAATGGCTGGATCAATAAAAAAACAGCCCGCAGATCAAAATCCGCGGGCTGTTGCTGATTATAAGACCCCTTTCATCGCGCGTTTGATCACCGGCGAGAGCAGCAGGAGAATGCCGCCAAGAACGATAGAAATCAAACCGATGGTGCCGAAGTATGTTGTTTCAGGAATTTTATCAAACAACCCGGCTACTTGGGCATTGATCGCTTGGGCTGCTGCGTTCGTCAGAAACCACATACTCATTGTCTGTGCAGAGAAGGCAGCTGGCGCCAGTTTCGTTGTCACGGATAAACCGACTGGAGACAGGCACAGCTCTCCAAGCACGACAAGCAGGAAGCTGAGAACGAGCCAAAGCGGGCTTACGAGTGCTTCTTTTCCTTGCATAGCCGGGAATACCATTATGATAAATGACAATCCGGCAAGAATAATTCCGATTGAGAATTTAACTGGTGTGGACGGCTGGCGTTTGCCGAGCTTCATCCAGAGCCATGCGAATATTGGCGCAAAAATGACGACAAACAATGGATTTAATGATTGGAACCAGGATGATTGAAGTTCGAATCCGCCCAATGAAAGTCTTATGCGTTCATCGGCATATACCGCAAGAATGGTCGCTCCCTGTTCCTGAATGGCCCAGAACATGACAGCACCGATAAACAAAGGAACGTAAGCGGCAAGACGGGATTTTTCTGTTTTGTCCGCTTTTTTGCTTGTAAACATGATGATGAAATAAATGACAGGAATCAAAATACCGAGAATACTAACAAGGTCGATGAAACGATTGATCGTCAGCACGCCTGTTTGTACAGAGATAATCACTGCGATCGCCACAATGATAACACCGATTCCGGTGCCAATCGCAGATTTTTTAGACAGCGGATTCGGCACATTGGAACCTGCAAGCCCGAGGTTTTTCTTTCTTGTCAAAGCAAATACGATGAGTCCGAGAAGCATTCCGACCGCGGCAGTTCCGAAGCCGAGATGATAGTTGTACTTCTGTCCGAGTGTTCCGACAATTAACGGCGCAAGTAAACCACCAAGGTTAATCCCCATGTAGAAAATACTGAAACCTGAGTCGCGGCGCGGGTCTTCTTTCGTGTAAAGATCCCCAACCACGCTTGAAACGTTTGGTTTTAATAAGCCTGTTCCGACAATGATAAGCACCATGCTGATATAAAATGCGATCGCGCTGCCCGGATAGGCGAGTGCAATGTGGCCGAACATAATGAATATGCCGCCGTAAAACACGGTGTTTGCGGTACCGAATACCCGGTCAGCAAGCCATCCGCCAATAATAGTGGACATGTATACGAGTGATCCGTAAATCGACATAATGGCAACCGCAGTGCCCTTGTCAAAGCCGAGCCCTCCGTTTACCGTCTCTGTATACAAATAGTAAAGTAAGATTGCTCTCATTCCATAGTAAGAGAAACGCTCCCAAAATTCGGTGAAAAATAGTGTAAATAGTCCTCGCGGGTGACCAAAGAACCCTTTTTGCGGGACGCTTTTAATGATACTTTCGTTATCAATCGAAGCCATGTCAGCCAAACCCTTTCTAAAAAAAGTGTATTATAAAAATCATATTCTTATATAATACTTGTGTCAATATAATTTATACTCATTTCAAATAGTTCCATAATGGAAAAATTATAAATACCTAAAAATAGTGATTTTCTCCTAATTTTTAAGTCCTTTATCGTGAGATTTTCTTACACAACTATTCCTTTATATTTTTTTAATAAAATTTTAGAGAAATGTACAAGCAGACCGGGCCTTTGTGAGTAACATGATAGTAATCATAGAGAAGGAGGCTCGCAATTGGCTGAATTCATATTAAATGCAGCGGATTTCGGTGTTCCTGGAGATGGTCAAACGGATTCGACAAAACTGATTAATCAGTGCCTCAGTACAGCTGTTTCGAAAGGCTATCATACTGTCTGGTTTCCAAAGGGAACATATTTAATAGATGGAACGCTTGGCGGAGATTTTAATCAGAAGTTTCGAAACGCGGGGATCATTGTTCCCGGTAACCTTGAGATTATGATGGACCCAGAGTGTATCATGAAAGTAATCCCGAATAGTTCGTGGGGTTATTCCGCATTTTATGTAGGCAAGCAAGAGAATATAACCATTTCCGGGGGACAAATTATCGGCGAACGCGATGAGCATACGTATGCCTCGGCGGGGATCAGGTCTACCCATGAATGGGGCTTTGGCATATGTATTGAAGGATGCTCGAATGTTGTCATTGATCATGTCAAAATTTCTGATTTTACCGGTGATGGGATCATTGTCAGTCCGAGGGGATTAAAGACCAATCAAGATTATCGAACGTCAGAGCAAATTATCATCCGCCACTGTGAGGTTCGGCGGTCGAGGAGAAATAACATTTCCATTACCGGATGTGACATGGTCACGGTGGAGGAATGCGTGATTGAAGATGCAGGAACGGGGAATGGGACAGCACCGAAATACGGAATTGACATTGAAGGGTATGGAGAAGGTGATGTTGATTATGAGGAACCGATTAATGTATCAATTCGAAATAACTACTTTATTGGAAACGTTTCAAGTTCTGTGACCAATTTTAACGGGTATGGCGTTTTAATAGAAGGAAATCACTCAGACAATACAATCAGCTACGGATATGGGACGCAAACAGTGATCAAGGGAAATATTCTGAGAGGCTCTGGAGACGCGGCGGCTGCGCCAAGAGTCGGGATAACCGGACTCGGTGTGTCACAAGGGAAAGAGACCAGTGATGCGGTAATCGCTGGCAATCTGATTACCGGATTTTCAACTGGAATTGATGTCAGGGGAAAGAGCGTTCTTGTGACCAACAACAAAATCAGCAACTTTGAAAACACAGGGATATTGGTTTATCAGTCTTCCGACGTAAAGGTAGACGGAAACCACATTCAAAACGGACTGTCTGAAACAAGACGCAGCATCGGTCTTCGCGCAGTGCTGTCAGATGACATCGCTTTTCTGAATAACTGTCTCATTCAAGTCATTGACGGTGTGAACATCTCCGGAGGCGACATGATCATTAAAGATAATCTCCTGAGAAAATTCAGCCGGGGCATTTGGATCGCTCAGGGGAATGCGGTGATTGAAGGAAATACACTAAATCCTGACACGTTTGAAGCAGTCCCGGAATCATATTCTGTTTCCGTCACAAATAATGCTGGCGCTATCATTAAAAACAATACATTTAAAGAGTTTAAAAATTACCCGATTTACTGCTCCACAAGTGCAAAAACCTCAATTGTCGGCAACCACCTTGAGAGATCTCCGCTTTTGGTCACCATCTATATCAGCACCGGTGTGCATGAAATTTTTGATAATACCATTTCAGTCAACAGAACAGCCGGGAATCCGATTGTGATTTATGTCAATGGATCTGCAGGATCTATCATTTCTGGAAACACCATCAATAACCTCTCCGCAGGCACTGCAACAGCTATTCAAACAAACACCTCAACCAATTCCAAAATCATTGGCAACCGCATTTTTAAAGGGACCATCAACAAACACAGCAGTGATACACTAGACGGAAATATTATTGCCTGAAAAAAGCGCCCCCTCTAGGGGCTCTTTTTTTTCGATTTATAGATCACGTACATTTCTCTCACAAGGACTATCACAAAAAATAAAAGCACGACCCATTCCGCAAATGTTGTCATCTTAAAGCTGGACATATTGTTATAAATGGCTTTTGTTAAACTGAACCCTTGAAGCATGTCCATCAATACAGAAATAGTTAATAAACAAATTAATATGACTCCTGTCACGCCCAATATCTTCATGCTTCATCATCCTCCGCTTTTAGTGTCTATCGTTGGCGGAGAAGTTATACGGCATCTAAACCTCATGCATAATCTCAATTCTAATAGGAAGAATATGAGAAAACGACAAGGAAAGGTATTTGTGTATGCCTTTATTTTCTAAGCGAAAGAACAATACCGGTTCAAAAGACAAGCAGAATACAGAAGAAAAGAATCAGGAACAGCAGCAAGAAAAAGAAAGGCCGGTTCTCATTTCTCCTAGTTTGGCAAAGAATATAGCGGAAACGAAAAAGGAAGTCGGAAGCAGCTCTGACGTTATCATTCGCGAGATTAAAATCGGGGAGCAGGATCGTGTCCATCTAGCTGTTATTTATATTGCTGGGCTGGTCGATAATAACACGATCCATGAGTCGTTAATCGACCCATTGGTACAGGATGAGTCTATCCAGAATACTCATGCGATTCAGGAAATTCTTGAAAAAACGCTCCCGCTGGGCGGAGTGAAAGCAGAAAAGAGCTGGGACAAGCTTTTTTCAGAGTTAATGCTCGGCAATTCGCTCGTTTTTGCCGATGGCTATGCCGAAGCGCTGATTTGCAGCACTCAAGGGGGGGAGCAGCGTTCCATCCAAGAGCCGAGCACCCAGGTGTCATTCCGCGGCCCGCGCCAAGGGTTTACAGAGTCTCTGCAAACCAATATTTCCATGATCCGGCGATACATTAAAAATCCGAATTTATGGGTTGAAAAAATGAAAAAAGGTTCTGTCACAAATACGGATATCGCTCTCATTTACATTCAAGGAATATGTGATGAAAAGGTGCTGAAGGAAGTGAAGCAGCGCCTGGAAAAAATAGATATTGACAGTATTTTGGAATCTGGATATATTGAGCAGCTGATTGAAGATGAAACCTTTACGACGTTTCCGACTATGTATCATACAGAACGCCCTGATGTTGTAGCGGGAAATCTGTTAGAAGGAAGATTCGCGATTATTGTGGACGGAACACCGTTTGTGCTTATTGCCCCGGCTTTATTTGTTCAATTTTTTCAGTCTGTTGAAGATTATTATTCGCGTTTTGATATTGCGACAAGCATACGGGTCCTGCGGGTTTTAGTCTTTTTCATTTCGCTTGTGGCTCCGGCTGTATACGTGGCAGCCACGACGTTTCACCAAGAAATGATACCGACTCAGCTGTTAGTGGTTATTGCGGCCCAGCGGGAAATTGTCCCGTTTCCGGCAGTTGTGGAGGCGCTAACGATGGAGGTTGCATTTGAGATTCTGAGGGAAGCGGGGGTCAGGCTGCCCCGGGTTGTCGGCTCGGCAGTGTCAATCGTAGGCGCGCTCGTAATTGGCCAGGCTGCCGTACAAGCTGGTATCGTCTCTCCGGCAATGGTGATTATCGTGGCACTTACCGCGATTGCGAGCTTCGCAACACCGGCGTTTGCAATGGCGATTTCAGCCCGGCTAATTCGGTTTATTTTTATTATTGCCTCAGCTGTTATGGGTTTTTACGGGCTGATTTTAGGGATCATTATGATGTTTGTGCACTTATGCAGTCTTCGTTCATTTGGCGTTCCATATATGTCGCCGCTTGCACCCTTTTCTTCACAAGGCGTAAAGGACGCGCTTTTCAGGGTTCCGTGGTGGGCGGATGAAAAGAGGCCGGAATCGATCAGTAAGGAAGATAAGGTGCGGCAGGGGCAAGATCAACGCCCAGAGCCGGCCGCATCACGAGGAATGGTGAACAAAGATTTGGAAGAAGGGGATCAGAATGGTACGTAAATGTCTATTAGCCGTTCTCATGCTTTTGAGCGTCATTGTGCTGCCCGGCTGCTGGGATAAGCGGGAGCTGACGGATCTTGCGATTATCTCGGCGATTGGCATCGATCGGACAAACGACGGCAACTACGTGCTGCATCTTCAAATTATCAATCCAGGAAATGTTGCCGGCGGCCTTCAAGGAGGCGGTGCTGGAGACAGGCCGCCTGTATCTGTCTATTCGATTGAAGGTAACAATATGACGGAAGCACTCAGGAAAGCCTCCATGAAGGTATCACGTCGGCTTTATTTTGCCCATACCAATCTAGTCGTGATCAGTGAAAAGCTGGCAAAAGAAGAAGGTTTGGATTTTGTTTTAGATAATCTTGACCGGGACACAGAATTCAGGACAACGGCAACATTTGTCGTTGCTCATAAAACAAAAGCAGAAAATATTGTGAAAATCTTGACGCCAATTGATAAAATTCCATCAAATAAAGTCAATAAGACCTTGGATTTCACGGAGGCGCAATACGGGCGGGTGGTCAAAACCAATATTCAGGACGTTTTGAAAACACTTGCCGCCAACACTAGGGCACCGGTTATTCCGGGATATATGATGATTGGTGACGATAAAAAAGGAGTCAGCATGGAAAACACACAGGCGACTGACCCAAAAGCCATTCTTCAGGCAGATGGTTTGGCGATTTTTGATAAGGCTGGGTATTTAAAGTATTGGCTTGAAGATCATGAAAGCGTGGGGGCAGTCTGGCTTATGAATAAGATCCAGCATACGTTTATTAATGCTGACTGGGACAAGACGAAGGATGCGGTCAGCTTGCAGGTTACCCATCAGGATACAAAGCTGGTACCGGAGATGCGGAACGGACGTCCATACATCCATGTGAAAGTGTCGGTTGAAGGAATTATAGATGCTGTCAAATACCCTTTCCAATTGTCTGACCCCAAGGTGCTGCCCGCTATTGAAAAAGCGCTCAACAAAGAGCTGGAAAAGGAAATCAGCCATACTGTGAAAAAGATCAAGAAGAATAAAATAGATTTTATCGGTTTTGGTGACACGATATATAGAAAGTATCCGGAGCAGTGGGCGAAAATGAAGGACACATGGGACAAAGAGTATTTGCCGGAACTGCCCATCGATGTGAAGGCCGAGACGTATATCAGAAGAACGGGATTGCGAAACAATCCGATCAAACACCAGTTTAAAGATGATTAGGTCTGAAGGAAGGGGAAGTGACAGATGGAAAAAGCCAGAATAAGCATAAGGCAGCTGTTTGTCATGATTATCATTTTTGAACTGGGCAGTTCCTTATTGATTACACCGGGATCAATGGCGGGCAGAGATGCTTGGATAGCAGTTCTATTAGGCTGTGCGGCCGGGCTGTTTCTTTTCTATTTGTATCAGGGCATTTATCAATGTTATCCGGAATCTTCGCCGAAAGAATATATGGATGATATGCTCGGAACCAAGCTGAGCTGGCTGTTTTCTTTTCTCTATATCTTGTACTTTGCCTATATTGCCGCAAGGGTGCTGCGTGACTTTGGAGAAATGCTGCTGACGTTTGCTTATCATGATACACCTATCATAATTGTAAATGCTTTATTAATGGTAGTAAGCATATATGCCGTAAGAAAAGGAATAGAAGTGCTCGCACGCGCGGCCGAACTTCTTTTCGGGGCCATGTATTTACTGGGCGCGATCGGCCTCGTGCTGATTATTGTCTCAGGCACTATAGACCCACACAATTTAAAGCCGATTTTGGCAAACGGCATTTCTCCTGTCCTTCACTCTGTTTTCACACAGACCATGTACGTTCCATTTGGTGAAGTTGTATTATTTGTGATGATTTTCCCTAACCTGAATGACAGAAAAGATGTGAAAAGAATGGGGATGATCGCCATGGCTATTAGCGGATTGGTTGTGGCGCTCACCGTTGCGATTAATATCAGCGTGCTTGATGTTGATCTTACACTCAGATCCCAGTTTCCGCTTTTAAGCACGATCCAGACAATCAAGGTCGAAGAATTTTTAGATCGGCTCGATGTCTTTTTTATGCTGGCGCTGATTATCGGCGGTTTCTTTAAGGTCAGCCTCTATTTATATGCCACTGTGGTGGGGATATCTACGCTCTTTAAGGAAAAGAACCCCTCTCAATTGGCTTATCCGATGGGATTGGGCATCTTAATCCTTTCGATTACGATTGCGACTAACTTTTCGGAGCACTTGAACGAAGGCCTGAAAGTGGTGCCGCTGTATATTCATTTGCCTTTTCAATTATTGTTTCCGCTCTTTCTGTTTATTCTGGCTGTTTGGAAAAAGAAGCGAAGAGAGAAGTCAAAAGGGGCAGGAGCGAAAAAAAGATAAAAAGAGCGGGGGGATGCAGCCGCCGCTCTTTTTATGTTCACTTCTATATAAAAGGGGGATATAGGGTGCGCCCCTGTCTGCACTGGCAGAGGCGCGTTTTGTTATACCACTGCGACGTTTTCCTTCACAGTAAAGCTTCCTCTTGAAAGTCTGATATTAATATCTGATACTTTTGCAATTTGCTCATCGTGCGTCACCATGAGGACGCATTTATCTTCCTTGTGCGCCAGATCTTGAAAGAGGCGCACAATTTCTTTTGATGTGTCCTCATCAAGGTTTCCGGTCGGTTCATCGGCTACGATAAGATCCGTGTCACAGCAGAAAGCCCTTGTAATTGATACCCGCTGTTGCTGTCCGCCGCTCAGTGTGAGCACTTTTTGCCGGGCTTGTTTTTCGTTGATGCCGACCTTCTGCAGCATGTCAAGCGCATATGATTCTTTGTTCTTTTCTTTAGATCCTGTGATTTCCATAGCAGTTGTGACGTTCTGCAAAGCCGTCATATACGGAAGCAGGTTGTACGCCTGAAAAACGATTGATACATATTGATTTCTGAAATTGGTTAAGCCGATTTTAGAAACCGCTTTTCCGTTGTAAAGGATGTTTCCTTCTTTTGGTGCGTCAAGTCCGCCTGCCAGAGACAGGAAAGTGGTTTTCCCCGTCCCTGATGTGCCGACGATTGTGTAGAATTTGCCTTTTTGAAAGCTGATGTTAATATCCTGAAACAACGGCTGGCTTTTGTCTTTATACCAGTAGCCGACTTGCTGAAATTCTAATAAGCTCATAGGTTCCGCCTCTTTCTATTCCTGTTTTGTCAATATCGTTTTCGGATGAAGCCGCAGTACTGAAATTGACGGCAGCAATGTTGCAATGATTGCGATGAAGATGCCGATTCCGCCAAGAACAAGCATGTCGTTCATAGAAACCGCGACGTTCAGTGAATCGATAACGTCCACGTTCGATGAACTGTGGCCGAACATTCTGCCGCCCATGCCGCCACCGCCGCCAGGCATTTGTCCGTTTTGCCCGCTTGCAGTTTGCGTTGAATCTGTTGATGAACTGATCTGCTGGGATAAAAGCTGATTTCCAAGCTGATTCGCGACGAGATTTCCAGTCACCGATGCAAGGCCGATGGCGATAACGGCCACGATCAGAATCTCAGTCAAGAACTGTCCAATCAATTTCCACCGCTTTTCACCGATGGCCATTAACACGCCCATTTCGTATTTGCGCTCCCTGATCGACATCATGACAATCAGGCCGAGAATGACAGCTCCTGCCACTGATACAAGATACACCACGTTTTTAGAGAAAGAAGCTACATTTTCAATTGGGCCGACCATTTGCTGGTAAAGCTGATCGTTTGTATTCAGTGTGTACGTGTCAAAGTCAATTGATGTTTTCTTCGCCGCCTTTACGAAAGCATTCATATTTTTTGCATCGTTCATATAGTAAACGGCAGAGTCAATCGTATTTTGATAGTCGTCGCCTTTCAGCGCCGCTGTTGCTGTGTAAGGCGTATAAAGCTTGTTATAAGGATTTAAAAAAGAGAAATTTTGGGCTTGGTCATCTCCTGAAGATGTTGTTTTATAAATACCGACGATCTTCAGCTTTACCGTCGTATCTTCATCTGTTGCTGATTCAATTGTGATCGAATCGCCAACGCTTAACTCATTTTCTTCCGCTAATGTTTCGTTGATCACTGTTACTTTTTTGCCGACATCTGATTTTGTAATCGCGCGTCCGTCAGTGATTTTTGAATCTCCGTCAGAGAAATCATCAACTAATGCTGTGCTGATGACACCTACAATAGAAAGATCGGCTTGAACCATTTGCGGTCCGCCTTGTCCGCCGCCTTGGCTGTTTTTAGCATTTGAGTTTGAACTGCTTGAGCTTTCAATCGCATCAAAGTTTCCCGCGTTGGCTGAAGCTGATGTGATGTAATTGTAGCTCTTCACATGATCGAGGGCTGCAAGCTTATTCGCATCAGACACTTTGATCGGTGTTGATTCGAAGCTGCGTTTTTCACCGTTGTCCTGCTGTTTTTCCATTTGCTTTTGGCGGTCAACCTGAAGTGTCACGCTTCCGCCGAGCTCCTGTCTGGCCAGTTCGCTTGATTTTTGTGCTGCTGACTGGATGGTGAGACCTGATAGAACAAAGACACATATGACTGTAAACACAAATAATTGCAATAACGTTTTTCCTTTTTTAGCCTTCATATTCCAAAAGGCCCGTTTGATAAAGTTCATTTATGTTCCTCCGTATTGGTATTTTTACTTATAAGACCGCCTCTGGGGCGCGCCCGCTTGCTGATAAATTAATAGTAGTCCAAAGGTATGAAAAAAATATGAACAATCTATTTCTAGTTGATGAAATAAAAACTAACAATTGTGAAACGCAAAACCTTCTGTTTAAAATGGTGCTATTATATAAAAAAGCATCAAAACAACCGGAGGATATAATGAAAATATTAATGATAGAAGATAATGTTAGTGTTTGTACGATGACGGAGATGTTCTTTTTTAAGGAAGGCTTTGAAGCGGAATTCGTTCATGACGGATTAGAGGGATACCAGCGTTTTACGGAAGAAAATTGGGATCTGATCATTTTGGATATCATGCTTCCATCTATGGACGGCGTGACCATTTGCAGAAAAATAAGAGAGACAAGCACGGTGCCGATTATCATGCTGACTGCCAAAGACACTGAATCAGATCAGGTCATCGGTTTTGAGATGGGGGCGGATGATTATGTCACGAAGCCGTTCAGCCCGCTGACATTGGTTGCCCGCATCAAAGCCGTCATCAGAAGGTACAAGGCGACAGGCAAAGCGGTTGTTGATGAAGATATGATCGAATCGGAATGCTTTACAATTAATAAGAAGACGAGAGAAGTCTTTTTGAACGGCGAGCCTGTAGAAAATCTCACGCCGAAGGAATTCGATCTGCTTTACTACCTTGTCCAAAATCCGCGGCAGGTGTTCTCCAGAGAACAGCTGCTTGAGCAGGTATGGGGCTATCAATTTTATGGAGATGAGCGGACGGTTGACGTTCATATCAAACGGCTGCGGAAAAAGCTTGCCAGCGAAGACAAGCCTTTCCTGTATACTGTGTGGGGAGTAGGGTATAAATTTGATGAAGATTAAATATTTATATCAGCTGCTGCTGAGCCATATCAGCATTTTGATTTTAGCGTTTGTCATTATCATTTCTCTGTTTTCCCACTTTGTGAAGGAATTTGCCTATCAAAACAAAGTAGAGGAATTGACGTCATATGCGGTGCAAATTGCTAGCGAATTCCAAGCCGGACAGGTTGATATGCGCAGGCTATATCCATATCAGGACATTTTGAGCACAAGAAAGACGCAGTTTATCATTCTTAATGAAGAGCAGCAGCCTTATTTTCTTCCTGAAGGCTTTCATCATCAACCAAGGGAACAGCTGAAGAAATCAGAATGGAATAAGCTGAAAAAAGGGCAGACTGTCATGATCAGGGCAGATGGCCGTTTTGATGATGAAGTGTCTCTTGTGGCGCAGCCTATATTTGTTCAGAACGAGTTTAAAGGCGCCGTTCTGCTGATTTCTCCAATCAGCGGCGTTGAACAGATGGTCAATCAGGTCAACCTCTATATGTTTTACGCTGTGATCAGCACGCTCGTCATTACGATTCTTGTGAGCTGGCTCCTATCCAAATTCCATGTCAAACGGATTCAAAAGCTGAGAGAAGCGACAGATAAAGTGGCTTCCGGCGATTATGACATCCACTTGGAAAACAGCTACGGGGATGAAATCGGCGTACTGGCGTCCGACTTTAATATTATGGCGAAAAAATTAAAGCAGTCGAGGGATGAAATCGATCGCCTTGAGAAGCGGAGAAGGCAGTTTATCGCTGACGTTTCACATGAATTAAAAACCCCGCTGACGACGATCAACGGTTTGGTTGAAGGGCTGAACAGCCATACGATTCCTGAGGATAAGAAGGATAAGTGCTTCTCGCTGATCAGTGAGGAAACGAAGCGCATGCTGCGGCTCGTAAAAGAAAATCTGGATTATGAAAAAATCAGGTCCCAGCAAATTACTTTGAACAAGCTGGATGTTCCGCTGATCGAGGTGTTTGAAATCGTGAAAGAGCACTTGGAGCAGCAGGCGGAAGAAAAACAAAACAGGCTGATAATCCAGGTAGAGGATCACGTGATCGTTCATGCCGATTACGACCGGCTCATTCAAATTCTCGTCAACATTACGAAAAACAGCATCCAATTTACGCAAAACGGTGACATTTGGCTGCGCGGAATAGAAGGTTATAAAGAGACGATTATTGAAATTGAAGATACGGGGATCGGCATTTCAAAAGAGGATATTGAGCATATTTGGGAGCGGTTCTATAAAGCAGATATTTCAAGAACGAACACGGCATACGGTGAATACGGACTCGGTCTCTCGATCGTCAAGCAGCTCGTTGAAATGCATCGGGGTACAGTAGATATCAAGAGTGAGGAAGGGAAAGGCACAAAATTTATCATCCGCTTTCCTTTAATGGCAAAACAGCAATAGCATACAGGGCGGCCATCGTCAGATGAGCCGCCTTTTTTTGCACACCGCTTCGGTTTATTGCGTGCTCCCGAAAACAAAGATTGCGTGTTTTTCGGGTTGGGACGGTCTATAAACATGATAAAATATGACATAAACAGTTTTTGATGGGAGAGGGTGAAGGAATGAAGAGCGGGGTAATTCCTTCTTCAGCGGTCGGTCAAAAGATTAACGAGTGGTACAAATATATCCGGACATTCAGCGTGCCGGATGCCGAAGTGTTAAAAGCTGAAATCCAGCAGGAACTGAAACACATGCAGCATGACTCCAACTTGCTGCTTTATTATTCACTAATGGAATTCCGGCACCAGCTTATGCTGGATTATCTTGAGCCGTTAGAAAAATTAAATATCGAAGACCAGCCAAGCCTGTCTGAATTATCACGAAACATTGACAGCAACCAGGCAGATCTTAAAGGGCTGCTCGACTATTACGTGAATTTTTTCCGCGGGATGTATGAGTTTGATAAGCGGGAATTTATTTCTGCCATTACATACTATAAACAGGCGGAGAAAAAGCTTTCCTTTGTCGCAGACCATATTGAACGGGCTGAATTCTATTTTAAAATCGCGGAAGCTTATTATTATATGAAGCAAACGTATTTTTCATTGATTAATATAAAAAACGCCTATGAAATTTACGTGGAGCAGGAAACCTATAATGTGAGAATCATTCAATGCCATTTCGTGTTCGGCGTCAACCTGATGGATGAAAGAAATTTCGAACAAGCCGCACGCCATTTCAAATTGGCGCTCGATATGGCCCAAGCGGAACAAAAAGCCCAGCTGGTCGGAAGAGCATACTACAATCTCGGATTATGCTATTACAATCAAGACCTTCTTGACCCTGCCATTGAGTACTTTGAAAAAGCGGTCTCCACGTTTGAAAGCAGCAGGATCATCAATTCTCTGCCGCAAGCATATTTTTTAATCACCCTGATTTATTATAAACAGGGAAAACATGATAAAGCTTCGGAATATCACAAGCGGGGCTATGAATATGCTAAAGAAACAGACGATGCAGACTATGCAGTAAAATTCGAGTTTTTGCAATCCCTATATCAGGATCAGCCCAGTGAAGAAGGAATCGAACGATGTTTTCAATACTTAAAAAATAAAAATATGTACGCTGATATAGAGGATTTAGCCCTAGAAGTAGCAAAATATTACTATGAACAGAAGTGGTTTAAACTGTCTGCTTCCTACTTTCTACAAGTTGAAGAGGCAAGAAAACAAATACAAAGGAGTGAAGGTTTGTATGAAATTGAAATCTAAGTTGTTTGTTATTTGTTTGGCCGCAGCCGCGATTTT
Source organism: Bacillus sp. FMQ74 (assembly GCF_001875785.1). Taxonomy (NCBI): domain Bacteria; kingdom Bacillati; phylum Bacillota; class Bacilli; order Caryophanales; family Bacillaceae; genus Bacillus; species Bacillus sp. FMQ74. The sequence continues at coordinate 32,876 of NZ_MOEO01000007.1, forward strand.
TACAGCGGCTGGCGTTTCTGCTAATGCCGAAGCACTCGACTTTCATGTGACGGAAAGAGGAATGACGTAAGAACAATCCCCTTCTCATTTTAGAGAAGGGGATTTTTTAAAAAAAACACCGTAAGACAAAGAGTCTTACGGCGCCGCCTTCTAGGAGATTACTTTTACTTAGTAGCCTCCTACAAATGCAGTTCCCACAATGATCAAGAGGATAAATAACACAACAATCAAAGCGAAAGAAGTTCCGTAACCTGACATTATGTGCACCTCCTTGCGAGATTGCTTTAGCAAATGCTGCAAAACTGTGGCGGACAGGGTCCCGCAGAGACGGTCAGCAGTTTAGAAGCCGCCAACAAACGCAGTCCCTACGATAATTAAAAGAATAAACAATACAACGATTAAAGCAAAAGAATTGCCGTAACCGCCGCCGTTAGAGTATCCTGACATAAGGTTTCACCTCCCTATGAAGGATACTATAAGATATGCTGAGCCGATCTGTTTGGCAGGGATAATAGTGGACAAGAGAAAAAAATGAACAATTCGGCTATATGAAGGCAATATGAAAAATAGCGGGCGCTGCCGCCCGCTATTTTATGTACGATTAAGAAATCAGCACGCCCGCGAAAAATTCCTGGTATAACGCTTGAACGGCTTTTCTTTCTTCGGCTTCTTTTACGCCAAACATCATGCTCACTTCAGAAGATCCCTGATTAATCATTTCGATATTCACTTGTGCCTCTGATAATGCTTTGGCGGCTCTTGCTGTTGTACCGACATTGTGGCGCATCGCTTCTCCTACAACCATAATCAGTGCGAGATGATGCTCGACAATCACTTCGTCGGCATGCAAATCCTCTTTGATCCGTTTGATGACGCTGCGTTCAGTGGCGGCATCCATTTGCCCCTGCCGTAAAATGATCGTCATGTCATCGATTCCCGATGGAACATGCTCATACGTCAAACCATGCTCCTCCAAGATTTGAAGGGCCCTGCGGCCAAAACCGATTTCTCTGTTCATGAGATACTTGCTGATATAAATGCTGCAAAAACCGGTGTCGCTGGCAATGCCGACGACAGGCCCGTTTGTGTTATCACGCTTGCTGACGACGCGGGTGCCTCCGGCTGAGGGGTTGTTCGTATTTTTGATCTGAACAGGAATCCCCGCTCTGAATGCCGGAATGAGCGCTTCGTCATGAAACACTGAAAAACCCGCGTAGGACAGCTCCCGCATCTCTCTGTATGTCAACTCACTGATTTCCTTTGGATTTTCAACGAAGGACGGATTGACAGAATACACAGCGTCCACGTCTGTAAAGTTTTCGTACAAATCAGCTTGAAGTCCGTTGGCAAGAATCGAGCCGGTAATATCAGAACCGCTCCGTGAGAATGTGATCACATCGCCATCCTTGCTGAATCCGAAAAAACCGGGAAAAATAATGAGTCCGTCGCGTTCCCGAAGACGATAGAGGTTTTGATAGGATTCAGGAAGAACTTGCGCGTTGCCGGGTTCATTTGTCACAAAAAGGCCGGCATCCTTCGGGTTTACATATTCCGCTTTGACGCCTTTATAGCGGAAATAAGCGGCGATCAGCTTGGCGTTGTTATCCTCCCCGCTGGCCTTGACTGCGTCAAGATATTGCTCGGGATTGCTTTTGTCTCCTTCTAAAAGCGTAAACAAATCATCTCTGATTTTTTCGATAATGCTTTGCCCCAGCTGAAGCTCATTGGCGATGAGAGCGTACCGTTCCACAACCGCTTCCGCCAGTTCAGGTGCGCTGCCTGATGCCAAATATTGTTCTGCACATGCGATTAAGAGATCAGTCACTTTCGTATCCTCGGCATAGCGTTTTCCCGGAGCTGAAACGACTACAGCTTTCCGTGCCGGGTCTGAGGTAACGATGTGAAACACCTTGTCAAGCTGGGCGCCTGAAGCAAGTGAGCTGCCTCCGAATTTAACGACCTTCATGTTTACATCTCCTAATGTTTAAAATTTTCACACAAATTTAGTATTTATTATCTCTCTTTCAGTCCTGTAAATCAAGGGATAATTTCTTTCTGGAGAGAACATTTGTATTTTTCACAAGGAATAATGTCAGGTTTACTGACCGAAGACCTGCGTTATAAAGATAAATATGGTAAACAGCCTAACGTTTTGGGATGGAAAATGGTTAGAATGATTAGTAAAATTGATAAATGACTAGGTTAATAATTTTAAAGAATATTGACTAACCCTAAAAAAATGGTAATATGTAAATGATAATGATAATCAATTACTATATGGCCATATTGTTTGAGTCCTTGCGGAGTAGGAGATACGTTCTTTTTGCTGTAAGGATGTAAGGAGGCAGCATGAAGCTACGTTACTTATTTATTCTACTTATCATATTAGCAGTCACATCTGTATTTATCGGCGTAGAAGATCTGTCGCCGCTTGATCTCTTCGATTTAAGCAAACAAGAGGCGTCAACGCTGTTTGCAAGCCGTTTGCCGCGATTGATCAGCATTGTCATCGCGGGCTTAAGCATGAGCATCTGCGGTTTGATTATGCAGCAGATCAGCAGAAACAAATTCGTGTCACCGACGACGGCGGGCACGATGGATTGGGCTCGGCTCGGCATTTTAATTTCCTTGCTGCTGTTTACATCCGCCAGTCCTTTAATCAAAATGCTGGTCGCGTTTGTCTTTGCCCTAGCAGGCAACTTCCTGTTTATGAAGATCCTTGAAAGAATCAAGTTTAACGACACCATCTTTATTCCGCTTGTCGGCTTAATGCTCGGGAATATCGTCAGTTCAATCGCGACTTTTATCGCGTATAAATATGACTTGATCCAGAATGTGTCATCATGGCTTCAGGGAGACTTCTCCTTAGTTGTGAAAGGGAGATACGAGCTTCTTTATCTGAGTATTCCGCTGGTCATCATTGCCTATGTGTATGCGGATAAATTCACTTTGGCTGGTATGGGAGAAAGCTTTTCTGTCAATCTCGGCCTAAAGTACAAGCGGGTAGTGAACATCGGGCTCATTATCGTGTCCCTGATCACGTCTCTTGTCATTTTGACTGTCGGTATGCTGCCGTTTCTCGGTTTAATCATCCCGAATATTGTATCGATTTACAGAGGAGACAATCTGAAGAGCAGCCTGCCGCATACTGCGCTGTTGGGAGCGGTTTTTGTGCTGTTTTGCGATATACTGGGCAGAATCATTATCTTCCCTTATGAAATCTCGATTGGCCTGATGGTCGGAATCATCGGCAGCGGCATTTTCCTGTTTATGCTGTTAAGGAGAAAAGCGTATGCGTAACCAGATGAAAATTGCGTTGCTCGTTGGTTTAGCCATTGTATGTATTGGCTTGTTTCTGTTTTATGACTTAGGCAATTGGGATTACACCCTGCCGAGACGAATCAAAAAGGTCGCCGCCATTGTGCTGACGGGGGGAGCGATTGCGTTTTCGACCATGATCTTTCAAACGATTACGAACAACCGCATCCTGACGCCGGGCATCTTGGGCCTTGATTCTCTCTACATGCTGATTCAGACCGGCATTATCTTTTTGTTCGGTTCTGCGAATATTGTCATTATGAATAAAAACATCAACTTTATCATCTCTGTTCTTCTGATGATACTGTTTTCTCTTGTTTTGTATCAGATCATGTTCAAGGGTGAGGGGAGAAATATCTTTTTCCTTCTGCTTATCGGTATCGTGTTTGGCACGCTGTTCAGCAGCCTGTCTTCCTTTATGCAGATGCTGATTGATCCGAATGAGTTCCAAGTGGTGCAGGACAAGATGTTTGCCAGCTTTAACAACATCAATACAGATTTGTTATGGCTCGCGTTCATCATCTTCCTGCTGACAGGCGCTTATGTCTGGCGTTTTACAAAGTTTTTCGATGTGCTGTCGCTCGGACGCGAGCACGCCGTGAATTTGGGCATTGACTACGACAAAGTGGTGAAGCAGATGCTGATCGTGGTTGCTATTTTGGTTTCTGTTTCAACAGCGCTAGTTGGGCCGATTATGTTTTTAGGCCTTCTTGTCGTCAACCTGGCGAGAGAATTCCTGAAAACCTATAAGCATTCATACTTAATCGCAGGCTCTGTTTTCATCAGCATCATTGCGCTGGTCGGAGGGCAGTTTGTGGTTGAGAAAGTGTTTACCTTCTCAACGACGCTGAGCGTGATTATTAATTTTGCCGGCGGGATTTATTTTATCTACTTGCTGTTAAAGGAGAATAAATCATGGTAGAGGTCAGAAATGTAAGCAAACAATATGGCGGGAAAGTTGTCCTTGAAGAGACGTCAGTCACGATTCAAAAGGGCAAAATCACCTCGTTTATCGGTCCTAACGGCGCCGGCAAAAGTACGCTGCTGTCTATCATGAGCCGCCTGATCAAAAAAGATTCCGGCGAGATTTACATAGACGGACAAGAGATTGGATCATGCGACAGCAAAGAGCTTGCCAAGAAAATGAGCATTTTGAAGCAGGCGAACCAAATCAATATCAGGCTCACGATCAAAGACCTCGTCAGTTTTGGAAGGTTTCCGTACTCACAGGGCCGGCTGACAGAAGAAGATTGGGTTCATATCAACCAGGCGCTCAGCTATATGAAGCTGGAAGACATTCAGGACAAATACCTGGACCAGTTGAGCGGCGGACAGTGCCAAAGGGCATTTATCGCCATGGTCATTGCCCAGGATACCGATTATATCTTTCTGGATGAGCCGCTGAATAATCTGGATATGAAACATTCAGTTGAAATTATGAAACTGCTGAAACGGCTGGTAAAGGAGCTTGGAAAAACGATCGTCATCGTCATTCACGATATCAATTTTGCTTCTGTCTATTCGGACTATATCGTCGCTTTGAAAAACGGCCGCATCGTAAAAGAGGGGCCGCCTGAAGAAATAATAGAAACCTCTGTGCTAGAGGAAATCTACGATATGACCATCCCGATTCAGACGATTGATAATCAAAGAATAGGTGTTTATTTTTCTTAATATATAGAAGAGGTGAAGAGCATGAAAAAGTTCGCATTACTATTCATCGCATTGGTGACGGCAGTTGTCATTTCTGCATGCGGAAACCAAAGCACAAGCAGCAAAGGTTCTGATTCAAAGAAAGAACAAATCACGGTGAAACACCAGCTGGACAAAAACGGCACAAAAGTACCGAAGAACCCTAAAAAAGTTGTCGTATTTGACTTTGGAAGCTTAGATACATTAGATAAACTAGGACTTGATGATAAAGTAGCGGGCCTGCCGAAACAAGTCCTTCCTAAATATCTGTCCAAATTCAAAGATGACAAATATGCTGATGTCGGAAGCTTAAAAGAGCCAGACTTCGAGAAAGTGGCAGATTTAGACCCTGACTTGATCATTATTTCAGGAAGACAATCTGAGTCTTACAAAGAATTCTCTGAGATCGCGCCGACAATTTACCTTGGCGTAGACACAGCGAAGTATATGGAATCATTTAAATCAGACGCGGAAACAATCGGTAAGATCTTTGATAAGGAAGACGAAGTGAAGGATGAACTCGCAAAAATCGATCATTCAATCGCAGATGTAAAGAAAACGGCTGAAAAGCTTAACAAAAACGGTCTTGTGATTATGGCGAACGATGGCAAAATCAGCGCATTTGGCCCTAAATCAAGATACGGCCTGATCCATGATGTGTTCGGCGTGACACCGGCTGATAAAAACATCAAAGCGTCTACTCACGGACAAAGCGTTTCATACGAGTACATTTCAAAAACAAATCCTGATTACCTGTTTGTCATTGACCGCGGTACAGCGATCGGTGAAACATCATCTACAAAGCAAGTTGTTGAAAACGATTATGTGAAAAACGTAAACGCAGTGAAAAATAATCACGTTGTCTACCTTGATTCTGCTACTTGGTACTTATCAGGAGGCGGTCTTGAGTCTATGGCACAAATGATCAAAGAAGTGAAAGACGGTTTAGAAAAGTAAAACAAAAAAGAGCCTCCGCTATTTAGCGGGGCTCTTTTTTGGTGATCAGCGTGCCGGCTGCTGTTCGGCAGGGCGCTGAGGTTTCTTTAATGTGAATGAGAGAAGGAAGCCGACAAGTGCTATGACGGCAGCTACAATAAAAGCGGCGTTCATGCCGTGCAGGGCGGCGTGCTTTACATTTGACGTGCCTGCATGTGCCGCCTGGTTGCTCATCACGGAAACCAAGAGTGCGGTTCCGATCGAGCCGCCGACTTGGCGAATCGTGTTGTTCATCGCCGTTCCGTGCGGAATCAGGTGGCGCGGCAGCGCATTGATGCCGGCTGTTGTCACCGGCATCATGATCATGGCGGTGCCTAAGAGACGAACGGTGTATAAAACGACAATCCAAGCGAGTGACGTATGGTCAGTGAGCTGCATAAACGGCAGTGATGTCAGGAAGATGATGCAGAAACCGGCAATCGCCAGCCCTCTTCCGCCGACACGGTCAAAAACTCTGCCGATAATCGGTGACATGAAGCCCATCACAACGGCTCCCGGCAGAAGCATAAGCCCTGTATCAAAAGCTGTGACATCTCTGACGTTTTGTGTATAAAGCGGCAGGATGGTTTCCGTACCGATCAATAATGCAAAGACAAGGGTTCCCAGCAGTGTTGTTAAGCTGAAAACGCCAAACGTGAAGACGCGAAATTCCAGCATCGGTTTTTCAAGCTTCATTTGTCTTGTGATAAACAAGAGCAGTGCGATGACACCCACCAGCAGGGAAATTAAGACGGTTGAACTGGTCCAGCCGTAAGAGCCGACGCTTGAGAAGCCGTACAGAAGGCCGCCGAATCCAAATGTTGAAAGGATGACTGATAAAATATCAATCTGTGTTTTTCTTAAAGTCGTCACGTTTTTCATCAGGATGCTGGCAAGAATCAAATCAATCACAGCAAACGGAAGAATAATATAAAACAATGATCTCCAAGAGAAAGCTTCGACAGCCCATCCGGAAAGAGTCGGTCCGATCGCAGGCGCGAATGAGATGACCAATCCAACCATACCCATAGCCTGGCCGCGCTTTTCAATCGGAAAGATTGTCAGGAATACAGTCTGCATGAGCGGCATCATAATGCCGGCTCCGGCCGCTTGAATGATACGAGCCGTCAGCAGAACCGGGAAGTTCGGTGCGAATGCTCCGACAATTGTTCCGGCGGTGAAAATGCTCATTGCTGTGATGAGCAGCGCCCGGCTTGTGAATTTCTCAATTAAAAACGCGGTAATCGGAATTAAAATCCCGTTGGTTAACATAAATGATGTGGTCAGCCATTGTGCTTGGTTGGCATCGACATTGAAATCCCTCATGATATGGGGAAGTGCGGTAATCAACAATGTCTGGTTCAAAATCGCCACAAACGCTCCGGCTAACAAAATGCCGACAATGACAGAACGGTTAAAAGGTTTTTGTTCAATACTTGTGTCCAATACATATCCCTTCTTTTCTCTAAGTAATTAACAGTGTTTTTAACATGGAAACGGGCTGTGTTAAAACACCGGTTTGTTCCAGATAGCCAATCAGTGATTTGAGTAAAAAAGCGCGGGGTTCTTCCTTCTTCGCTTCTTCCTCCAGCATGGCGGCTGCGGATGTCAGTTCATCTACGTCATAGTCCGCGGCGGGCAGGGAAGAGATGCCTTTATGTAATTCCTTCAGGCTTTCCGATAATAGGACTGACTTATCCTTTGGCTTGTAGGAGGATGCCGAATGAATATAAAGCTCGATGGCTTCGGGCGGAAGAAGAGACTGACGGGTTTCCTTGTTTTTGACAATCTGATTGAGGGTGCTGATGATAAACTCTGCGATCGGGTCAAGCTCAAGCGGTTTTTCCTCGATTTTGATCAGCATTAAAAACTCGCGCATCATGCCGTGAAGAATGATGACCAAATCCCACACAAACGGGAGAATGGTTTCACCATAAGCCTGGATCAGCGAATCACGGTGCCAGCAGATAATCGTCGATCTGGTCTGATGGATATGCTGTTTGACCCGGTCATTATGCAGCTTGGGGTTTCCGTAGGTCAGCATATTGAAAAACTGCTGGTTCCGCCTGAAGCCCTCCAGTTCCATTTTGACCTTTTGCGTCAAACGCTCCTCCGGTGTTAGTTCGGTATTTTCCTGAAGTCTTGAGGCTGCGGCCACCATTTGCTTCTGGTTAAATGACAGCAGCTCCAAAAGCAGATCTTCTTTAGATTGAAACAGCTTATATATCGAAGCTTTTGACATCTTACATTCTTCTGCGATCGCCTGCATGGAAACCGACGTAAAATCCTTTTCCGAAAAAAGCTTTCGCGCGGCTAACAAGATATCTGTTTTTTTATCAAGCATCTCATGGCTTCCTTCTTTCTTGAACATTAGAAAACCCATTGGTTCACAGAAAACCAATGAGTAACAATGAAAAAATTTTACCAAATAAACGAAATAGAAGTCAATGGATTTTAACCGGGCAAACAAAAGGCCTGCCGGAAAATCCGACAGGCCGAATAAGGGCTTATTTTTCAACTTTAAATCCTTGTTTTTCAAGCATTTCACGGATGTGCGGATAGTACAGGCGCTCATAGTAAGAAGCGATGCTCTGTGACCAGTTTCTTGTTTCTTTTCCGTTTGTCCGTTTATTCATGTATTCAGACATCTGTTCGTCGTATGCCTGAATGTGAGACGTCAGCTCATCCTGATTCATATAAGTTTCCTGGTGATTGACAGCTTCCTGCGGCAAGCGCGGTTTTTTCGCTGAACGGTCGGCAGGATGCCCAATGACAAGGCCGGATAAAGGGAACACGTATTTTGGAAGCTCAAGCAGTTCGATCAGCTCTTGAGGGTTTCCGCGAACCGCACCGATCGGAACTGTGCCAAGTCCGAGTGACTCAGCCGCTGCTGTTGCTGTGCCGAGGGCAATACCAGCGTCTACTGCGCCGACAAGAACAGATTCCAATCCATTTGTGATTTCCATTTTGAAATCATGCAGATCTTCAAGCGCGATTTTGGCCCGGTTGAAATCTGCGCAGAACAGCAGGAAAACAGGAGCTTGATCGATCCATGGCTGTCCGCCTGCCAGCTCGGAGATTTTCTTTTTGCGCTCTTTATCCTGCACTGTGATCACAGTCACTTGCTGCCCGTTAATAGAAGATGGGGCTGCTTGCACTGCTTGAATGATTTGGTCCAATTGTTCCTGAGCTACAGGTTCATCTGTGTAGCTGCGAATCGAGCGGTGGTCTGTTAATGATTTAATCACTTCATTCATATGAGACACCCTTTCTTTACTCGCTAAGCTCTGTGCGGACAACATCAAGAGGTGCGCTCAGCAGTTCTTTTCCTTTTGCGACAAACCCTTGGAAATGCGCCGTTTCATTATGGAATTTCATTGCCGCTTCATCTTTCCATTTTTCAAGCATGACAAATGTATTTTCTTCGCCTACTTTTTCAAATAGGTCGTATTGCGCGTTGCCTTCCTCAGCTCTTGAATGCTGAACAAGTGATTGAGCCTCGCTCAAAAATTCCTCACGTTTTTCTGGTTTTACTTTGATGTAAGCTTGTAATACGATCATTTAAATCTCCTCCGTCGTTATGCGAATTTATTGTTCGAATTTCATCGAACTAACTTTACCATGTATTCTAAATAAGGTAAAGGAAAAACCCTTAATTAGTAAAATTGTCATTCTAATTGTTGTGTGATACATTTGTGTCATGAACATTCCAAACCATCCAGAAACAGAAACATTGCAGCTGACAAAGGTTCTTCATGCACTTAGTGATCCGCTTCGTTTAGAGCTCGTCAAGCAATTAGCTGAAGCAAAAGAAAAAACGTGCAGCACCTGTGCAGATGTGCAGGTTGCCAAATCGACTTTGTCGCATCATTTTAAAGTTTTGAGAGAATCAGGCATCGCACAAGTTCGGATAGAAGGGAAGCGCCGGTATTATTCGCTTCGCGCTGAAGACCTTGAAAAGGCATTTCCGGGCCTGCTTGAAGCTGTGCTGAATGTAGACCAGGACCGCTGGTGAATCAATCCCCTGTAACGGGGATTTTTTTATGTCCGTAAACCGCTTTGAAAAGACGCTGCACACCCTCCTGAATATCCTCTTCCTTCAGCCGAGCAAAGCCGATAATGAGTGCTGGCCTGCCTGTTTGCCGCTGGTTTTTCTTCAAATTAAATCGGCTCATTCCGAATATTTCAAGCTGCAGGCCGGCAGCATGTGACAGGATGTCTTGTTCGGTGCGGCTGGTATCAAATTCGGTAACAAAATGCAGCCCCGCATTTGCTCCTTTAACGGTAACTGCTCCGCTGAACCCTGCTTCTAAAGCGGTGATCAGGCGTTCTCTCTTTTCTTTATAATGCTGCTTCATTTTTTTTATATGCTTCTGATATTCGCCAGACTCGATAAATTCCTGCAGGGTGAGCTGCGTAAGTGACGAGCAAGTCTGCAGATCATAGCCCCGCTGTTTGTATGTCCTCAACAGCTCAGGCGGCAACACCATATAGCTGATCCGCAAGCCGGGGAGAAGGGACTTTGAAAAGGTTCCCATATAGATGACATTTTGAAAACGGTCGAGGCTTTGCAGCGCCGGAATACTGTCTACATCATATGTGAATTCACTATCATAATCGTCCTCAATGATATATCGGCGCGGCTCCTCGGCTGCCCAGTTCAGCAGCTGAATTCTTCTGGATACAGGCATAATCGTTCCGGACGGAAACTGATGCGACGGGGTGGTCACCAGCACATCAGGCTGCTGTCTGGCGATTTCAGCAATCGACATGCCTTTTTCATCCAGCGTAATCGTCTTTACTTGTTTTCCGGCATTCTTCAAAAGCTGATACATGCGCCGGTAGCCAGGCTCCTCCATCGCATACACGGCTTCCTTGGGTAAAAGCTCAGTCAACAGCTGCATGAGCACCTGTGTGCCTGCCCCAATGATCATTTGTTCTGGCCTGCATTTTACACCCCTCGTCAGGGAAATGAGCCTGGTAATGGCCGCTCTCACTTCATATATCCCTTGCGGATGTGACATATCGCCGAGCGTGCGGTATGAGCGGGAGGCCGCTTTTTGCTCGCAGCGGAACCAGCTTTTGATCGGAAAATGGTCTGTATCTGAACTCATGTGTGAAAACGATATCCAATCGCTCTGGTCGATGTGAATCTCTTTTAGATCATCCGGCAGTGCAAATGGAGGATGCTCCTCGGCGGAAAACATGTCTAGTTCCTCCACGAAGAAACCCTTACGCTCAATGGCGTACAAATACCCCTCAGCCAGCAGCTGCTGATAGGCTGAATTCACTGAATTTACGCTGACCTTGAGATTTTCAGCCAGTTCCCGCTTGGAGGGAACCTTCGAGTGCGGCAGCAGATTGCGGCTGAGGATTTCTTTTTTCAGCTTTTGATAAATTTGCTGATAGATATAATCAGCTTGTTCTGAACGATCGAGTGTAATCGTGATATCCATTTGCAGATTCTCCTTCTGATACCATCAAAAAGTTATAATTGGTACTTTTCATCATACCAAAGAGAAGTCAGAATGATAAGAAAATACCGACAGGGGGATATTCACATGAGTCAAACAACAGCAAGCATCACAACTGCACAATGGCAGCAAAAACGGGATCAATTTGTGTCAAAAGGTGTGAGCAACGGCAACCGCAGTCTGGCGGTCAAAGGAAAAGGGGCTGAGCTGTACGATCTGGACGGCCGGAGATTTATTGATTTTGCCGGCGCCATCGGAACGTTAAACGTCGGACACTCTCATCCGAAGGTGGTTGAAGCTGTGAAGCGGCAGGCGGAGGAGCTGATTCATCCAGGCTTCAATGTCATGATGTACCCATCTTATATCGAATTAGCCGAAAAACTGTGCGGCATTGCACCGGGCGGCCACGAGAAAAAAGCGATTTTTCTTAACTCAGGGGCGGAAGCCGTCGAAAACGCTGTAAAAATCGCCAGAAAGTATACAAAGCGCCAAGGCGTTGTCTCGTTTACACGCGGGTTTCATGGGCGCACGAATATGACGATGAGCATGACAAGCAAGGTAAAACCTTATAAATTCGGTTTCGGGCCTTTTGCGCCAGAGGTTTATCAAGCGCCATTCCCTTATTATTATCAGAAGCCGGCCGGCATGAGTGATGAAAGCTATGACGATATGGTCATTCAAGCATTCAATGATTTCTTTATCGCTTCAGTGGCACCTGAAACGGTGGCGTGTGTCGTGATGGAGCCAGTGCAGGGAGAGGGCGGGTTTATTATTCCTTCGAAACGGTTCGTACAGCACGTCGCTTCATTCTGCAAAGAACACGGCATAGTTTTTGTTGCTGATGAAATCCAAACCGGCTTTGCCAGAACTGGCACTTATTTCGCAATTGAACACTTTGATTTAGTGCCTGATTTGATCACGGTTTCTAAATCGCTTGCGGCAGGCCTGCCATTAAGCGGTGTGATCGGGCGTGCGGAAATGCTTGATGCGGCAGCGCCAGGGGAGCTGGGCGGCACGTATGCCGGCAGCCCGCTCGGCTGCGCGGCGGCTTTGGCTGTCTTGGATATTATTGAAGAAGAAGGGCTGAATGAGCGATCTGAAGAAATTGGCAAAACCATTGAAGGCAAGGCGTATGAGTGGAAACAAGAATTCCCGTTCATCGGTGACATCCGTAGACTGGGGGCGATGGCGGCAATCGAAATCGTCAAGGATCCTGACACGCGTGAGCCTGATAAAGCAAAAGCAGCAGCTATCGCAGCCTATGCGAATGAAAATGGATTACTTTTGCTGACAGCGGGAATTAACGGTAATATCATCCGCTTTTTGACGCCGCTTGTCATCTCAGACAGCCTTTTAAATGAAGGGCTAAGCACCTTGGAGGCGGGCCTGCGAGCTTAATCATTGGAAAGAAAACGGCTGGGTCTGCTATCATTTTAAGTAATCATGAAAAGAAAGGAATGTTCAATATGTCAGATCAATTAACGGTCTACAACCCGGCTACGGGCGAGGAGATCAAAACGATCCCTCAGCAATCAGCCAAAGAAGTAGAAAAAGCCATTGAACGTTCACATCAAGCGTTTAAAACGTGGTCTAAAACATCAGCGAACGAAAGAGCGTCTCTTTTGAAAAAATGGTATGAGCTGATTGTTGAACATAAAGAAGAACTTGCAGATTTAATAACAAAGGAAAACGGAAAACCCTATCAGGAAGCAGTCGGAGAGGTATTATACGGCGCAGGCTATATCGAATGGTTTGCAGAGGAAGCGAAGCGTGTGTACGGAAGAACGGTCCCGGCTCCGACAACGGGTAAACGAATTGTTGTCACACGTCAGCCCGTCGGCCCTGTTGCCGCTATCACGCCTTGGAATTTTCCGAATGCGATGATCACACGCAAAGCGGCGCCCGCTCTTGCTGCAGGATGTACATTTATCATCAAGCCGGCGCCGGACACACCGCTGTCTGCCTATGAGCTTGCGCGCCTCGCATATGAAGCGGGCATTCCAAAAGACGTGCTGCAGGTTGTCATCGGTGACGGAGAAGAAATCGGAAACGTGTTCACAAGCAGTCCGAAAATCCGCAAAATCACGTTCACAGGGTCAACACCAGTTGGGAAAATCCTTATGAAAAACAGCGCGGACACTGTGAAACACGTTTCAATGGAACTCGGCGGACATGCCCCGCTGATCGTAGATGAAGATGCGGACATTGACCTTGCCGTTGAACAGGCGATGGCGTCTAAATACCGGAACGCCGGCCAAACATGCGTTTGTGCCAACCGCTTGATCGTTCATGAATCCATCAAAGATGAATTTGCTGCGAAACTTAGCGAGCAAGTGTCTAAGCTGAAAGTCGGAAATGGACTTGAAGAAGGCGTCAATGTCGGCCCGATCATCAACAAAAGAGGCTTCGAAAAAATCGTCAGCCAAATTGATGATGCGGTTGAAAAAGGCGCTAAAGTTATTACTGGGGGCACATATGACCGAAACGATGACAAAGGTTGCTACTTTGTGAATCCAACAGTGCTTACCGATGTTGATACGTCCATGAATATCATGCATGAGGAAACATTCGGCCCGGTCGCCCCGATCGTCACGTTTTCTGATATTGATGAAGCGATTCAGCTTGCCAACGATACACCGTACGGCTTAGCTGCTTACTTCTTCACAGAAAACTACCGCCGCGGCATCTATATTTCCGAAAATCTAGAGTATGGCATTATCGGCTGGAATGACGGCGGACCGTCAGCGGTTCAAGCGCCATTCGGCGGAATGAAAGAAAGCGGCATCGGCCGTGAAGGCGGTTCAGAAGGCATAGAGCCGTACCTTGAAACAAAATATTTGTCCATCGGTTTGTAAAAGAATGCAAGCTCCTGAGAGCTGCCGGATTTTCCGGCAGCTCTTTTTGTGTTCCGGCGAATAATCACAACAATTCCAGCCAAAATAACAGCAAATACATTTTGAAAGAAGGTTCCCCAACAATGGATTTATTATTGGCTCTTCTCCCAGCTTTGTTTTGGGGGAGCATTGTTCTCTTCAATGTGAAATTAGGCGGCGGGCCGTACAGCCAGACTCTGGGAACGACGATCGGGGCGCTCATTGTTTCTATCGTTATTTACTTTTTTGTTCAGCCCGTTCTGTCACTTCGCATTTTTATTGTTGGAATCGTATCCGGCTTATTTTGGTCACTTGGCCAGGCCAACCAGCTGAAAAGCATTGAATTGATGGGTGTATCGAAAACAATGCCGATTTCCACAGGAATGCAGCTCGTTTCCACCTCGCTGTTCGGTGTGATCGTGTTCCGCGAATGGTCAACACCGATTGCGATTACGCTTGGCATTCTCGCTCTGATCTTTATCATTGTGGGAATCATTCTCACATCATTGGAAGATAAGAATGATAAAAAAGAGGGCGAGCCAAGCAATCTGAAAAAGGGCATTTTGATTCTCCTCGTCTCGACTCTTGGTTATTTGGTTTATGTAGTCGTAGCTAGATTGTTCAATGTGTCCGGCTGGTCCGCGCTGCTGCCGCAGGCAATTGGCATGGTGGTCGGGGGGTTAGTTTTAACCTATAGGCACAAACCCTTTAACAAGTATGCAATTAGAAATATTCTCCCAGGCTTAATCTGGGCAGGCGGAAATATGTTTTTGTTTATTTCTCAGCCGCGAGTTGGCGTTGCAACGAGTTTCTCCCTTTCACAAATGGGAATTGTCATTTCTACGCTCGGGGGTATTTTCATCCTGCGTGAAAAGAAAACGAAACGCCAGCTAATAGCAATTGCAATCGGGATTATCCTGATTATTGCGGCTGCCGTATTCTTGGGAATCGCGAAATCAAATTCATAACAAATGGAGGAAGATGTATATGTATCCGGATTTAAAAGGAAAAGTCGTTGCCATTACAGGAGCTGCATCAGGGCTTGGAAAGGCAATGGCCATCCGCTTCGGCAAAGAGCAAGCAAAAGTGGTTATCAACTATTATAGTGATAAACAGGATCCAAACGAGGTAAAAGAAGAGGTCATCAAGGCGGGCGGTGATGCTGTTGTCGTCCAAGGAGATGTCACGAAAGAGGAAGATGTAAAAAATATCGTACAAACGGCAATTAAAGAGTTCGGCACACTCGATATTATGATTAATAATGCCGGTCTTGAAAATCCTGTGCCGTCTCACGAAATGCCGCTTAAGGATTGGGAAAAAGTCATCGGCACGAACTTAACGGGTGCCTTTTTAGGAAGCCGTGAAGCGATTAAGTACTTCGTAGAAAACGATATCAAGGGAAATGTCATCAACATGTCCAGCGTGCATGAGATGATTCCGTGGCCGTTATTTGTCCACTATGCAGCTAGTAAAGGCGGGATTAAGCTGATGTCTGAAACACTGGCTTTGGAATACGCGCCGAAGGGCATTCGCGTCAACAATATCGGGCCAGGTGCGATCAACACGCCAATCAATGCTGAAAAATTCGCTGACCCTAAACAGAAAGCGGATGTAGAAAGCATGATTCCGATGGGATATATCGGCGAACCGGAGGAAATCGCAGCAGTAGCGGTGTGGCTTGCTTCTAAGGAATCCAGCTACGTCACAGGCATTACGCTGTTTGCAGACGGCGGAATGACGAAATATCCTTCCTTCCAGGCAGGCCGCGGTTAAACATAAAAAGCGACCCAGACATGACATCTGGCTCGCTTTTTTTATTAGGCGCGCTTTTTCTTAACAAGCGCTGCTATAGATAAAATAATGGCAGCCGCGGACAGCACAATCGCTGTGATGTCTAGAGCTGAAGAACCTGTGTTTTCAGAATCGTCTTCTGTTTTCGTGGCACCGTGCTCATCTGTCACTTGTTTTGCAGAAGTGATATTTGTAATGGAATGAGGTGTATCGGCATCCTCGTCACCTGTCCATTCAACAATGCTGCCGTCTTTGTAATATTGATATGCGTCCCAAGCGGCTTTCTCCGCTTTGTCAGGGTTTTTGGCAACAAAGGTAAACTGCTGGAACTGTCCTTCCTGAATGCCGCCGCCAGTCGCTTCCCACGTCACGGACACTGATTTGTCATCATGTTTTTGGGTGGAAACCTTCCAGCCCGGAATTGGCTCGTATTGCTGGAATTCAACATCTTTCGGCATTTTGAGGACAACCTTCGTTGTCGGTTGATTTTTCTCGGAAGGAACCTTCATTGTATACGTTTCCCAAGAGCCAGCAGCGGATTCAGCCGGTTTTACAGAAACGTGCGCGCTGGCAGGAGCCGTAAAGAATAAGAGAGAGGCGACAATAGCCGGACATAGTGTCAATGCGATTTTTTTCAACAACGTAAACACTCCTTTAATTGGTCTTTGTAAACATGATATTGATTTCGTTAAAGTCACCGGTCAGTCCGTGGACTTTGATCTTCCAGTTTCCCTTCTCATTAATGGACAGGTTTTCATCCTGGAAGACGCCTTTTGTTTTCTCTTTTAATTGAAACGTGCTTTTGTTTTCGTTGCCTGACAGCCCTGTTTTATAAATGGTTAACGTGATTTGCTGGATGTTTTTCACCGGATCTCCGTTATGGTCGGTGACTCGCAGCTCAAATACATTTTTCCCGGGCTGGTTTGGGCTGATGCTGAGTGAAACGCTTTGTCCATTCTCAATTGCTTTAGTTTGGTAGAACGGTTCCGGCTGCGGCTCAGGCGGGCTTGGCAGGCTTGTGAACACGGCAGCTGTGATCAATACAGCAATGCCGATTGCCCACTCCGCTTTCAACGTTCGACTGATTCCTGTGCGGCGCTGCTTTCTGGTAAGAAGAAAATGAATCGCGCCTAAGACCAGCATGAAAACAAACAGCCCGCTTTTCACTAAAAGAGCTTGGCCGTACGCTGTATGAAACAGTGAATCCATTGAACGAATGATGAAAAATCCATTGAGCAAGCCTGAAAACATAATGACGCCGACTGCAGTGAGTGCCCATGGGGAGAACCGGCTTACCGTTTCCCATGCGAGCGTTTTGTCAGGCTGCCTCCATTCTTTTGAGAGCAGCAAAACGAGTGCCGCGATTCCGCCGACCCAGATGGAAGCGGAAGATAAATGAAGGAAATCCATCAAAATGCCCACTGTTTTTTCTTCAACGACAGCGGCATGCCCGGTAAACGCCTTGGCAAGCAGGAGACCGAAAAAGAAAATAGTTGGCGCTGTCCAATAGCCAAAGGATGAAAAGCGGTTTTTCCGTATCGCAGGGATTACAGACAGTGCGAGCAGCACGAACAGCGCGGCCTGTATAATCCAAATAGAGCCGCCTGCTGTCTCAAACAGTGTTTCTCTAATGTAGCCCGGCTGGAATGCGCTGCCCCAGCCGCCGCCTGCGTTCGCTTTTGTTTGAATCGGAAGCTGCAGCAAAAGCGCCAGACCCAGTGCTGCGATCGAGACGATCAGGATACGCCTTGTCCGTTTAACGAGCTGTTCTGATTTCCCTTTATACCAGAAAAGATGGAAGAAAACCGTTCCGATAAACAGAGATAAGGCTGTATACAGAATCGCGCGATCTGCGGCTGTTCCCGGATTCAGCGCTGAAACGGATGCTTTTTGGCTGCTGAATCCGCCATCCGCTTTCCCGATACTGAACGGGATGACGCCGGAAACCGGATGCCCGTCCGCAGATACGGCATTCCATTCCGCTCTGTACACATCATGAGGCAGATTCTTTTTTAGCTTCACTGTCATGATGTGATTGTTGTCTTTTTTGATTTCCGTCTTGTCCATATCCACACGGTCGCCGTTTGAATTATAGACTTTAATGTAATGAAATCCTTCTTCAACAGGTTCATTAAATTCAATTTCCACCTGTGCAGGCGCGCTTTTTAATTCGCTGTTTTCCCCAGGTGAGGATTTGACAATATAGGCGTGAGCAAAGCTTGTTTTCGGCAAGAAAACAAGAAAAAGCAGCAGGATGATCCACCATCTGTTTCGCTTCATCACTCAGACACCACCTTCCGCTGTATGTGTTTTGTTATTTCTTGGTGCAGGTGCAGCGTTTCTTTCTGTCTTTAAGCATGTCTTCCAGCGCTTGGTCGAAAGTGCGGACGGCTCCGCCGAATCCTTTTTGAAATCGTTCGGCATGATCGAGCGTCGCAAACGGAATGGCCTGCGGCTGACAGCAATGCAGGTTTAATTCAGCATTTACTACGAAATAAGCCGAACTGGCACTGACGGTTGTGTGTAACAGAAAATCTCTGCAAATCAAGTGTGAAACCTCTTCCGTTTTATCCGCGTAACGCAAAAACGCACAATGTGCGCAGCATAGCTGTTCAATGTCTTGGTTTACCGTAATCAGCTGAACCGAATGAGCTTGATTGACGGGCTTCAAGGAATAGCTGCACATATGATCTGTTTGAGGTGTTCGGACGGGGAGCGTGATACCGCCGGCTGTTTTAATGACCTGATTTGACTGAACCAGCTGATTGACATCTCTATATACCGTCATTTCCGAAACGCCGAACCTTGCGCTGATGTCAGAAATTCTAAGCGAGCCTTCTTCTTTCAGCCACTTCAGTATGTGTTGCTGTCTATTAATCGGAAGCATTCATACACCCTCTTCATTAAGATCTATTTAAGCGTAGAGGATTTTAGAGACGGAGACAAGTAAGTGGATGATAAAAAATGTGAAAATGTGTTGAACAGCAACAAAACGAAACAGAAGGGACTCTGGTATAATAGACATATGGAATAGAAAGTGAGGAATACCCTATGAAAGAAACACCATGCCCGAACTGCGGCAAACCTTTGACAGGCGATATGGTCAGATCATCAAATGTGCCTTGTCAATTTCGCTGCGGCCACTGCCGGGAACGGCTTTATGAATATAAAGTTTCAGCTCCGATTATGCTGGTATCATTAGCGGCCATCGTGCTGCTCATTTATGTTTTGATGCTCCTCCGCAATGCGGCAGGCTCAGTGCTGCCAGTTGTACAGCACGTGCCGATGGCTGTATTTGCGCTTGTGTGCGCGTATCCCGTTTTTATAGTGAGTGAGCGGATGATTGCAAAGTACGTGATTCAAAACGGCAACATCATTTATAGAGGAAAGAGAAAAGGCTCCTGATATCAGGAGCCTTTTTTATTTTTAAAAAATTGTCACAGTCATGTGCCAAAGTCCTCTTTACTTTCAATTGTATAGGGGCTGTAAGCGTTTTAACATAGAGTTAAAGGGAAGCATCATTCTCTAAAACATATCTTTGTATCTTATAGCGACAAACAAAACAGGGAGGGTTTATATATGCAGCAAGAACAGCAGCAAGGCGGCATGAAAGTGAAAGTGCAGCGCTTTGGGAGTTATTTGAGCGGAATGATCATGCCGAACATCGGCGCGTTTATCGCGTGGGGCATCATTACCGCGTTGTTTATTCCGGCAGGATGGTTTCCGAATGAACAGCTGAACACGCTAGTCAGCCCGATGATTACGTATTTATTGCCGCTTTTGATAGCGTATACAGGCGGAAAAATGATCTACGACCACCGCGGCGGAGTTGTCGGCGCGACAGCGGCAATTGGGGTGATTGTCGGATCGGATATTCCAATGTTTTTAGGCGCAATGATTATGGGTCCGCTTGGCGGATACCTCATTAAACAAACTGATAAATTGTTCAAGGATAAAGTCAAACAGGGCTTTGAAATGCTGATCAACAACTTTACGGCAGGGATTGTCGGCGCGGCTTTAACGATTCTCGCGTTTTACGCCATCGGCCCCGTTGTCCTGACATTAAACAAATTGCTGGCGGCTGGTGTGGAAGTCATTGTACACGCTAATTTACTGCCGGTAGCCAGTGTTTTTGTAGAACCAGCGAAAGTGTTGTTCCTCAACAACGCCATTAACCATGGAATCTTAAGCCCGATCGGAATCGAGCAAGCATCTCAAACAGGAAAATCAATTCTGTTTTTAGTAGAAGCAAACCCTGGACCGGGGCTCGGCATTTTGCTGGCGTACATGTTCTTTGGCAAAGGATCTTCAAAATCAACGGCTCCCGGTGCGGCGATCATCCATTTCTTCGGCGGGATTCACGAAATTTATTTCCCGTACATTCTGATGAAACCGGCCCTGATTCTCGCAGCCATTGCCGGCGGAGCAAGCGGACTCTTAACGTTTACGATCTTTAATGCCGGACTTGTCGCGGCAGCGTCACCGGGAAGCATTATCGCATTGATGGCAATGACGCCAAGAGGAGGCTATTTCGGCGTATTGGCGGGCGTATTGGTCGCTGCTGCTGTATCGTTCATCGTTTCAGCAGTGATCCTGAAATCCTCAAAAGCAAGTGAAGAAGACCTGGCTGCCGCAACAGAAAAAATGCAGTCCATGAAGGGAAAGAAAAGCCAAGCAGCAGTTGCTTTAGAGGCGGAACAAGCCAAAGCAGAGGAAGCGTCTGAGCTGTCGCCTGAAAGCGTGAACAAAATTATCTTTGCGTGTGATGCGGGAATGGGATCAAGTGCCATGGGGGCATCCATCTTAAGAAACAAAGTGAAAAAAGCAGAGCTTGACATCAGTGTGACCAACACGGCCATTAACAATCTGCCTAGTGATGCGGATATTGTTATCACCCACAAAGATTTAACAGATCGCGCGAAAGCAAAACTGCCGAACGCGACACACATATCAGTGGATAACTTCTTAAACAGCCCGAAATACGATGAGCTGATTGAAAAGCTGAAAAAGTAATTTCATAGAAAGAGAGTGATACTCATGCAAGTACTCGCAAAGGAAAATATTAAACTCAATCAAACGGTATCATCAAAAGAAGAGGCCATCCAATTGGCAGGCCAGACGCTGATTGACAACGGCTATGTGACAGAGGATTACATTAGCAAAATGTTTGAACGTGAAGAAACGTCTTCTACGTTTATGGGGAATTTCATTGCCATTCCACACGGCACAGAAGAAGCGAAAAGCGAGGTGCTTCATTCCGGAATCTCAATTATACAAATTCCAGACGGTGTTGAGTACGGAGAAGGCAACACGGCAAAAGTGGTATTCGGCATTGCGGGCAAAAATAATGAGCATTTAGACATTTTGTCTAACATCGCCATTATCTGCTCAGAAGAAGAAAACATTGAACGCCTGATCTCCGCTAAAAGTGAAGAAGATTTGATCGCCATTTTCAACGAGGTGAACTGACATGATCGCCTTACATTTCGGTGCGGGGAATATCGGGAGAGGATTTATCGGCGCGCTGCTTCACCACTCCGGCTATGATGTGGTGTTTGCGGATGTAAACGACACGATGGTCAGCCTCCTCAATGAAAAAAAAGAATACACAGTCGAACTGGCAGAAGAGGGGCGTTCATCAGAGGTCATTGGCCCGGTCAGCGCGATTAACAGCGGCAGCCAGCCGGAGGAGCTGTATCGGCTGATTAATGAGGCTGCGCTCATCACAACAGCTGTCGGCCCGAACGTGCTGAAGCTGATTGCTCCGTCTATCGCAGAAGGTTTAAGGCGGAGAAACGCTGCCAACACACTGAATATTATTGCGTGCGAAAATATGATTGGCGGAAGCAGCTTCTTAAAGAAAGAGATATACAGCCATTTAACGGAAGCAGAGCAGAAATCCGTCAGTGAAACGGTAGGTTTCCCGAATTCTGCCGTTGACCGGATCGTGCCGATTCAGCATCATGAAGACCCGCTGAAAGTATCGGTTGAACCATTTTTCGAATGGGTCATTGATGAATCAGGTTTTAAAGGGAAAACACCAGTCATAAACGGCGCACTGTTTGTTGATGATTTAACGCCGTACATCGAACGGAAGCTGTTTACGGTTAATACCGGACATGCGGTGACAGCGTATGTCGGCTATCAGCGCGGACTTAAAACAGTCAAAGAAGCAATCGATCATCCGGAAATCCGCCGTGTCGTTCATTCGGCGCTGCTTGAAACTGGTGACTATCTCATCAAATCGTATGGCTTTAAGCAAACTGAACACGAACAATATATCAAAAAAATCATCGGACGCTTTGAAAATCCTTTCATTTCGGACGATGTGACCCGCGTAGCGAGATCGCCTCTCAGAAAACTGGGCGAAAATGATAGACTTGTAGGCCCGGCAAAGAAAATAAAAGAACCGAACGCACTGGCGGAAGGAATTGCTGCAGCCTTGCGCTTCGATTTCACAGGTGACCCTGAAGCGGTTGAACTGCAGGCGCTGATCGAAGAAAAAGGATACAGCGGCGTACTTCAAGAGGTGTGCGGCATTCAGTCCCATGAACCGTTGCACGCCATCGTTTTAAAGAAACTCAATCAATAACCAACCACCCGTGACACAATGTCACGGGCTTTTTTTACAATCTCGCCATCTAGTATAATAGAAAGCGCTTATGATAACAGGGGGAGGAGAATGACGATGAAACAATTCGAGATTGCGGCAATACCGGGAGACGGAGTTGGAAAAGAGGTTGTAGCGGCTGCTGAAAAAGTGCTTCATACAGCGGCTGAGGTACACGGGGGTTTGTCATTCTCATTCACGGCTTTTCCATGGAGCTGTGATTATTACATGGAGCACGGCAAAATGATGCCCGAAGATGGAATACATACGCTTACTCAATTTGAAGCGGTTTTTTTGGGAGCCGTCGGAAATCCGAAGCTGGTTCCCGATCATATATCGTTATGGGGGCTGCTGCTGAAAATCCGGAGGGAGCTTGAGCTTTCTATTAATATGAGACCCGCCAAACAAATGGCGGGCATTACGTCACCGCTTCTGCATCCAAATGATTTTGATCTCGTGGTGATTCGCGAGAATAGTGAGGGTGAATACAGTGAAGTCGGCGGGCGCATTCACAGAGGCGATGATGAAATCGCCATCCAGAATGCTGTGTTTACGAGAAAAGCGACAGAACGTGTCATGCGCTTTGCCTTCGAATTGGCGAAAAAACGGCGCGGCCATGTGACAAGTGCGACAAAGTCTAACGGCATTTATCACGCGATGCCGTTTTGGGATGAAGTCTTTCAGCAGACGGCCGCTGAGTATAGCGGAATCGAAACGTCATCCCAGCATATTGATGCGCTGGCCGCTTTTTTTGTGACGCGTCCGGAAACGTTTGATGTTATTGTGGCGAGCAACTTGTTCGGTGATATTTTAACCGACATCAGCTCGAGCCTGATGGGAAGCATCGGCATTGCGCCTTCTGCGAACATCAATCCATCCGGCAAATATCCATCCATGTTTGAACCGGTTCACGGCTCAGCTCCTGACATTGCCGGACAGGGCCTTGCCAATCCAATCGGCCAGATTTGGACAGCGAAGCTGATGCTTGACCACTTCGGGGAAGAAGAACTGGGAGCGAAAATTCTGGATGTAATGGAGCAAGTAACTGCCGACGGCATCAAAACACGCGACATTGGGGGACAAAGCACAACAGCTGAGGTCACTGATGAAATCTGCGCGCGTTTAAGAAAGTGCTGATGAAACAGGCCGGGGAAGTTGTCTGCCCCGGCCTGTCCATTTCCTTACGAAAATTTCCACAAAAGTCTAACCAGGCTGATCCAAATGCTGTATAATAATTTGGAATTCTTAGGAAAGCATTGGGTGAAGGAAGTTGAATGCAAAAACAATCACGTTAAAGAAAAAAATAAAAATCAAATGGATCGTTGTACTCAGTATCGTTATGATCGCAGCTCTCATTTTTACGATCAGATTGGTGTTTTTCAAGCCCTTTCTAGTTGAAGGCCAATCGATGGCCCCAACGATTAGAGATTCAGAAAGAATTCTGGTTGATAAAGCAGTCAAATGGACTGGCGGGTTTCATAGAGGCGACATCATAGTCATTCATGACAAAATGAGCGGCCGCTCTTTTGTCAAACGTTTAATCGGTTTGCCTGGTGACAGCATCAAAATGAAGAATGATCAGCTATACATAAATGATAAAAAGGTGGAAGAACCGTACTTAAAGGAACAGAAACAAGAGGCCGAAGAGTCGGGTGGAACCTTAACAGGCGACTTCGAAGTTGAGGTTCCTTCCGGTAAATATTTTGTAATGGGAGATAATCGTCTCAATTCACTGGATAGCAGAAATGGAATGGGCATGCCTTCTGAAGAAGATATCATCGGTACTGAATCTCTCGTCTTTTATCCTTTCGGTGAGATGAGACAGGCAAAATAAAACGCAATGCAAAAAGAACGTGAAACGTATGACGGCACCGATAATAAAGCGCCGTGTACGTTTAAAAAAATGATGATGAAACGGGGCGGAGCCGGCTTTCCGCCCCGTTTTTTATGATGGAAAGCGTTTTGAAGAAAAGGGCCCTGTCGAAATAAACAGAATCAGGATTGGCGAAGCCGTGAAGCGCATCAAATTGATAAATCTCCAGATGGGTATGCTGTTTCTCCCGAAGTTTTTTGATCAGAAGCGCTACGTCAAACGATGGCTCATAAGAAGGGAAAAACAATAGGACCGGGCAGGCTGGCACGTGATGAAGAGAATCACGTATCCGGGAACCGTAATAACAGACAGCTCCGCTTACCTCAGGCATACTGCTGCATTTCCATGCGATAGTAGCCCCTACGCTGAATCCAATCACAAAGATTTGCCGTCCGGCGTTTTGCCTGATCAAATTCTGGATGATGGTTTCTCCCGTTTTCAGCCGTTCATGTTTTGTAAATTGTTCGTATGCCGTTTTTTCCTCTAGCAGTGTGTAGACTTCATCTGGGCCGAGCAAGTTGGGCGTCAGCACATCATATCCAGCCATGTTGATCAGCCGGGCCATCTTTTTCATATGACTGTTTACACCGTATATTTCGTGGACAAGAATGACAAGCGGCTTTGGGGACATAACGGCCTCCTTTTGTGTTTTTTCCATTATATCCTATCGTTACGCTTTAGGCTGAGATATAATGGTCAAAAAAAGGAGATATACAATGAACTCATTATCTTTGCCTCACCGCTATCCATTTTTGTTTATTGATGGCGTGACGGATAGCGAGCCCGGCAAACATGCGGCAGCTTATAAACGAATTAGTGAGAACGACTGGTTTATCACTGATACGCAAACAGAAATGCCGTTTTCACTTGTGATTGAAGCGCTAGCGCAAACCGCTGCTTTTACAGGGATTACAGATGAGAACAGCTTGGGATTATTGTCTTCGGTGAAGAAAGCGGAAAAGCTGGGAGCCGCTGTGCCCGGTGACCGGCTTGATCTTACGTTTGAAGTCACGCGCAATCGGCGCGGGTTTGTGTTCGGACATGCCAAGGCGTCAGTAGGAGAGCAGCCTGTTGCTGAAGCTGAAATCGGCATCTATATTGAAAAATGAAAAAAACCCTTCACAACGTTTTGTGAGGGGTTCTATTTTGTGTCGTAATCCCGTTCGCTTTGAGAGTCATCTTTTTGCTGGCGTTTGTGTTTTTCATCATTCATATTTTCCTTCAGCTCTTCATTAGGAATTGGATCGGTTAAGTCGTTGTGCTCGGGATTTTCATTTGGTTTGTTTTGCTGTTTTCTTTCTGTCATGTTTGATCACCTCACCGTTTGTTTTCCTCTTATCAGTTCACCTCAAACATGGGAAATCGCTTTTTTGTCCCGCTGGGTATAATGTATTAGAATAGAGAGAAGCACAACAAAAAGATAAAGAGAGGTACATATATGTCTGTTCAAAGAGAAGATGTAGATATCAAGCTGATCGCAATTGATATGGATGGAACACTGCTGAACGACGAGCAGCTGATCTCGGATGAAAACCGCAAAGCCATTCGTGAAGCGGAGGATAAAGGTGTGTATGTGGTAATCAGCACGGGCCGGACGCTGATGACGTGCCGGGAGCTGGCGGAGTCGCTGAAGCTGTCATCCTTTCTGATCACGGCAAACGGCAGCGAAATCTGGGACTCGGATTTTAATTTGGTGGAACGGAAGCTGCTCCATACAGATCATATTCAAATGATGTGGGATTTGCGGAATAAACACAACACCAATTTCTGGGCTTCTACCGTGAACAAAGTATGGAGAGGCGAGTTTCCGGAAAACATTACGGATCATGAATGGCTCAAATTCGGCTTTGACATCGAGGATGACAACATCCGAAACGAAGTGCTTGAGGAGCTGAGAAAAAACAAAGAGCTCGAAATCACAAATTCAAGTCCGACAAACATTGAAGTCAACGCGCTCGGCATCAACAAAGCGGCAGCCCTTGCCAAGGTTACGGAAAAACTCGGCTTCGCGATGGAGAATGTGATGGCGATGGGCGACAGCCTTAATGACATCGCGATGATTAAAGAAGCGGGTCTGGGCGTCGCAATGGGCAATGCGCAAGACATCGTGAAAGAAACGGCTGATTGGATCACAGATACAAATATTGAGGATGGTGTCGCTAAGGCGATTCGCCATTGGGTACTATAAAAAAAAGAGAGTCCTAAGACGGACTCTCTTTTTTGGTTTGGCAGGTTTTCTTCTGGGACAATGGTAGGTTTTCTGACAAAAGTATTTCACAAACTAATATGATTGACTTATAATGAAATAAAGTTCAAAAATTCGGAATAGTTGTTCCGAATTTCGGGACAATAAATACATAAAGCATATCGTTTGCTTTGGCAGGAGGGATTCTGTGTTTCAAATTGATTTAAACTGTGATTTAGGAGAAAGCTTCGGAGCCTACAAGATAGGCCTTGACCAAGATATTTTAGAGTATGTGACATCAGCGAATATCGCATGCGGATTTCATGCTGGAGATCCTAGTGTTATGCGAAAAACCGTCGCGCTTGCAGCAGAAAGAGGCGTAAAAATCGGCGCGCATCCGGGCTTGCCGGATTTACTCGGTTTTGGGCGCCGCAATATGGCGATTTCACCTGAGGAAGCGTATGATCTTGTCATTTATCAAATTGGCGCGCTCTCTGGCTTTCTAAAAGCAGAGGGACTTCACATGCAGCACGTCAAGCCGCATGGCGCTTTATACAATATGGCGGCAGTCGATCAAAAACTGTCGGATGCGATCGCGAAAGCTGTCTATAAGATTGATCCCGGCCTTATTCTTTTCGGTCTTGCTGAGAGCGAGCTTGTAAAAGCGGGAGAACGGATCGGGCTTCAGACTGCAAATGAAGTGTTCGCCGACAGAACATACCAATCGGACGGCACGCTGACACCGCGCTCCCAGCCGGACGCACTCATTGAAAGTGATGATGCAGCCGTCACTCAGGTGATCAAAATGGTGAAAGAAGGAGCGGTCAAATCTCAACAAGGACATGATGTGTCATTAAAAGCAGATACGGTCTGCATTCATGGAGATGGAGCCCATGCGCTGACATTTGCCCGAAAAATCAGAAAAGAGCTTAAGGCAGCAGGAATTGAAGTGACAGCTATTTCAGAACAGAAGTCAACATAAAGGAGGAACCATAGATGGAGCAGCAGAAAAAAACAGCAGGAAAAAAAGCGGGCAGCTGGTCATTGCTGATGGGTGCCGCCTTTTTAATGGCAACCTCAGCAATCGGACCGGGTTTCCTCACCCAAACTGCAACTTTCACAAACACACTCACGGCAAGCTTCGGTTTTGTCATCTTAATCTCTATTATTTTAGATATTTTTGCCCAAACCAATGTGTGGCGCATTATCGCGGTTTCTGGAAAACGCGGTCAGGAAATTGCCAATATGGTGCTTCCGGGACTGGGGTATTTCATCGCCATTCTCGTCGTGCTTGGCGGGCTTGCTTTTAATATTGGGAATATCGGAGGTGCCGGGCTGGGGCTTCAGGTGCTGTTCGGCATTAGCCCGGAAACAGGCGCGTTGATTAGTGCTGTAGTTGCCATTTTAATCTTTTTAATCAAAGAAGCAGGAAAAGCAATGGACCGTTTTACGCAAATCGCGGGACTCGTGATGATTATTTTAACGGTCTACGTTGCGGTGACAACAGCTCCTCCGGTCGGACAGGCTGTCGCAAATACATTTGTCCCGGAACACATCAGCATATTTGCTATTGTCACCCTAGTGGGCGGAACCGTCGGTGGTTATATCACATTTGCCGGAGGACACCGTTTGCTTGATGCCGGAATTAAGGGGAAGGAATCCATTCCGCAGGTGACAAAAAGCTCGGTTGTCGGCATTTTAATTACATCTGTCATGCGGATCGCTCTATTCCTTGCGGTGCTTGGCGTTGTGTCAAAAGGCCTGCACATCGATGAAAGCAACCCCGCGGCGTCTGTCTTCAGACTGGCTGCTGGAAATGTCGGTTATAAAATTTTCGGATTGATCATGTGGTCTGCGGCCATTACATCTGTGATTGGAGCAGCTTATACATCTGTTTCGTTTTTCAAAACTTTTTCTCCAAAAATTGAAAAGAATTCACGCGGGATTATTATCGGATTTATTGTGATTTCTACGTTAGCTTTTGTCACAATCGGACAGCCTGCGAAGATCCTCGTCCTTGTCGGATCGCTGAACGGCCTGATTTTGCCGATTGCACTCGGAACGCTGCTTGTTGCAGCCTACAAGAAAAACATTGTTGGTGATTATAAGCATCCGCTATGGCTGACAAGCACAGGCGCGCTTGTTGTGATTGTAATGGCAGTTATGGGAATCTACACGTTATGTACACAACTTCCTCAATTGTGGAGCTGATATAAGTGGAGCAATTAAACAAAATGGCGCCAAAGGATGTACGCGCCCTGATACGAGAGGGGAAAATAAACGGGCCGACCGCAGGCATGTCCGGCGGCTATGCCCAAGCGAATCTTGTTGTTTTGAAGAAAGACCTTGCTTTTGATTTCCTGCTGTTTTGCCAGCGAAATCAAAAGCCCTGCCCTGTGCTCGATGTGACTGAAGCAGGTTCGCCTGTGCCGTCTCTGGCTGCGCCAGATGCTGATATCAGAACGGACTTTCCGAAATACCGTATTTACAGGCACGGTATCTTAACGGAAGAAGTATCTGATATTACACCATACTGGAAGGACGATTTTGTCGGCTTTCTGATCGGATGCAGCTTCTCCTTTGAACAGGCACTGATCAATAATGGGATAGCGGTCCGGCATATTGATGAGGGGACAAATGTCCCGATGTATCAAACGAATATCGATTGTGTTCCGGCGGGGGTGTTTCACGGACGGATGGTTGTCAGCATGAGACCGGTTCCTGAACGGCTGGCTGTACGTGCCGCGCAAGTGACCTCGCGTTTTCCGGCTGTGCACGGAGGGCCGATCCATATCGGCAATCCGGGAGCAATCGGCATTCGCGATCTGGACAAACCGGATTTCGGAGATGCCGTTTCCATTCGTGAAGGCGAGGTTCCTGTTTTTTGGGCATGCGGAGTGACACCGCAAGCCGTGGCTATGAATGTAAAACCTGAAATGGTCATCACACATGCGCCGGGGCATATGCTCATCACAGATATTCGAGACGAGTCGCTTGCGGTGCTGTAACCTCTCGTCATCCTGATGAACGAGAATTAAAAGAGGTGAGAAAGATGACTGTACGATATCAAATCGAACAGCTCGGTGATTCTGCAATGATGATCCGATTCGGAGAAGAAATCAACGAACAGGTCAACGGCATTGTCCATGCTGCGGCCGCTTATATAGAAGAACAGCCATTTCCGGGATTCATTGAATGTATCCCGGCTTTTACAAGTCTAACCGTATTTTATGATATGTATGAAGTGTACAAGCATTTGCCTCAGGGGATAAGCTCACCTTTTGAGAAGGTCAAGCGCGATGTCGAAGAGCGGCTGGTAGAAATAGCTGAAGACTATGAGGTCAACCGCCGTATTGTAGAAATTCCCGTCTGCTATGGCGGTGAATTCGGTCCTGATTTAGAAGAGGTGGCGAAGATCAATCAGCTGTCACCGGAGGAAGTGATCGACATTCATACAAGCGGTGAATATGTGGTGTATATGCTCGGATTCGCGCCCGGTTTTCCTTTTCTAGGCGGGATGTCAAAACGCATTGCAGCTCCGAGAAAATCATCGCCAAGACCGTCGATTCCCGCAGGTTCGGTCGGTATTGCGGGATTGCAGACAGGTGTTTATCCGATTTCAACGCCGGGCGGCTGGCAGCTGATCGGCAAAACGCCGCTGGCGCTTTTCCGGCCGCAGGAAAATCCGCCGACATTGCTGCGGGCGGGAGATACTGTGAAATTCGTTCGCATCTCAGAAGAAGACTATCACGCCTATAAGGAGGAGTCCAATTGAGCATGAAAGTATTAAAGCCCGGACTGCTCACAACGGTTCAGGATATAGGCAGAACGGGTTACCAAAAATACGGCGTTCTGGCCAGCGGCGCCATGGACACGGTTTCACTGCGCATTGCCAATTTGCTGATCGGAAACGGCGAAAATGAAGCAGGTCTCGAAATAACGATGATGGGGCCGGGTCCGTCGTTTCATTTTGCAAAAACGGCGCTGATTGCGGTGACAGGGGCGGACTTCACGCTGCGTATTAATGACGAGGAAGCGCCTTTATGGAAGCCTGTGCTCGTCAAGGAAAACAGCACGGTCAGCTTTGGCCCCTGCAAGCTCGGCAGCCGTGCTTATTTAGCCGCAGCCGGCGGCATTGATGTGCCTGCCGTCATGGAAAGTAAAAGCACATACGTCAGAGCAGGTATCGGCGGACTACATGGCAGAGCGCTTCAAAAAGAAGATGAACTGTCTATTGGAAAGATGTCAGCTCTTTCGCAAACCATCCTTTCCCGTTTAAGTCCGCAGCTTGAAAAACAGGGATTTGCAGCACCGAAGTGGTCGGTCAGCCGCGGCAGATTTCTGCCGCTGAAGAAGAATCCCATCATTCGGGTACTGGAAGGAAAGCAATTCGCCTTTTTCACAGAAGAATCAAAAGCGCGTTTTTATGAAGAAGCATTTCGTGTCACGCCGCAATCCGACCGTATGGGCTACAGGCTCAAAGGAGAACCGCTCGAACTGAAGGCCCCGCTTGAGATGGTGTCAGAAGCGGTTTCGTTTGGAACAGTACAGGTGCCGCCTGACGGCAACCCGATTATCCTGCTTGCAGACCGGCAGACGACTGGCGGCTATCCGAGGATCGCGCACATCATATCCGCTGATCTTCCGATTGTTTCCCAAATCATGCCGGGCGAGCACGTCCAGTTTGAGCCTGTGTCTCTTCAGGAGGCAGAAGCGCTTGCAGTAGAACGGGAACAGCATATAAAAGAACTGAAAACGAGAATGAAGATAGAATGGCTGACATAGCAAAGGGGATGAATGATGCAGAATAAAAATAAAACCGTAGTCAAATCTATGGCGCTGCTTAATTTGTTTTTGCATAAACCAAGTCTAACCTTAAGTGAACTGGTGTCGCTGACAGGAATGCCGAAGACCTCTGTTCACCGGATGGTCAGCTCTTTGGAGGAAATGGGGTTCCTCAGTCGGGATGCGTCCGGCGCTTATTTGCTGGGATTGGTGTTTTTGGAATTCGGACAGCTTGTCGCTGACAGGCTGGATATCAGAAAAATAGCGAAACCCGTGATGGAAGAGCTGTGCCGGGAAGTGGACGAGGCCGTGCAGTTGATCATGAGGGACGGCAATGAAGCGATATACGTTGAGAAAATAGAAGGGACACAGACTGTGCGGCTGTATACGGCGATCGGCAGGCGTTCCCCCCTGTATGCGGGAGCGTGCGCCAGAAGCATTCTGTCCTTTCTTCCCCGTGAAGAAATCGAAACATACATCAAACAAACCGAGCTCATTTCAATTGGCTCCGGAACGATTACCGATCCCGAAAAACTGCTTCAGGAGATTGATGCCTCTGTGCAAAATGGCTATACTGTCAGCTATTCAGAGCTCGAAAACTATACGGCGGCGATCGGCGCCCCGATTTTTAACCATAAGCGCCAGGTGGCAGCCGGCATTAGCATCGCAGGCTTTGAAGCGAGATTCACAGAAGACAGGCTGCCCTATTTAACAGAAAAGGTGAAGGACGCCGCTTTACAGATTTCAAGAAAAATAGGATATACATAAGTAGCCAATCTTTACTCTGCTGCGTACATTAACGTATCGACGTTCAGGAGTGGAGGAAAGAACATGGTGCTTCGATATACAGCTCTGGGCGATTCCTTAACGACAGGCAGAGGCTCCGGGCTGTTTTCACCCGGCTTCGTCCAGCGTTTTGGAGACATGATGTCAGCTGACTTGAAAACAAAAACGGCAATAGCCATATTTGCCAGATCAGGCCTGAATACAGAAGAGATTTTGGGACTCCTGTCATATTCCTATGTGCAAAAATGCATTCGATATGCTGATATGATAACGATCACAGGCTGCGGAAACGATCTCATCGATTCGGTCATAGCCTACCAAACCTCTAAGGATGAAACAATTTTCAGCCGTGTATCCGCCCATTGCCATGAGAATTTTGAAAAGATGATTGCCAAGATCGCCGAGATCAAAGGAAAAAACCCCTCCCCGTACGCTATCCGAGTGTTCAACTTATACAATCCGTTTCCCGGCATTGAAATCGCCGGCAAATGGATCACATCCTTCAATTCACATTTAGAAACACTAGCATCAGCACCCCATGTCAAAATCGCGGATGCCTACAGCATCTTCAAAGGCAAGGAGCAGGAATATCTGTCCTTTGACGGTGTCCATCCGAACAGCAAAGGCTATCAAGCGATGGCTGAAGCCGTTCACAAGTTACGCTATAAAGAATTGTCAGTTTCATAGAAAACGCGCCTAATGACAGGCGCGTTTTTTAAGTGTGATCGAAATATTAAAAGAAACTTAAAATTCCCTTCCTCCTGTTCTACATCCCAAAAAAGTGCGCTAGAATAATGGAGGGCGTAGGCAAATATAGCCATAGCGTTCAATATTTCGTATATAAGGAAGGATGGTCCTTTTGTTTCGCATTGTTAAAATGTCCTTTGCGGTTATCATTATTTTATTGGCGCTTATTGCTTTTAAATATACGGAACACACCTCTGTTATCCAATCGGTCATGCTCGTTTTTCTTGGCGCAGTCATGTTTATGCAGGGGCTTGAAGAACGCAAAAAAGAAAATGACGGCTCAGGCGCTTTTAATATTTATACCGCCGTTTTTGTATGGTCTGTCTCCCTTATCGGTTTTACACTTCATATTATATAAATCTATTACACATCCTGAAAATGCCCGACCGCCGGGAACGGGGTATAGAACCGATGAAGCAAGGCTTTCCACTCTTGATACTCAGAAGAACCGCGAAAGCCTTCCGTATGGTCCTCAAGTGTTTCCCACTCCACAAGAAGCAGATATTTATGCGTTTCCTCCATGCATTTTGATAACGAGTGAGCGATATAGCCCTTCATGCCGGAAATGATCAGCGCCGCTTGCCGGAACGCCGCCTCAAACTCTTGTTCAAGCCCTTCTTTAATGTGAAGCATTGCTGCCTCTCTGACCATGCTATCCCTTCTTCCTGTCTTTTCAAATAGTCTACAGCAAACGATAGGAGATTTCTGCAAAATCGGTGAACTTTTCCTTCATTTTCAAAAAAATCTTGCGCGCACCAATTCAATTAAGAGAAAATAACAAGTGGAAGGCAGGGGAAAGTCATGTTAAAAAAGTGTATTCTACTAGTATTTCTATGCGTCGGATTGGTTGGGTTGATCGGATGCTCCAAAACAGATTCACCAGAGGATCGCATGGAAGCATTCGTGAAACAGTGGAACGATCAGCAATTCGATGACATGTATCAAAGCCTGACTAAAGATGTCAAAAAAGAAATCTCAAAAAAAGATTTCGTCAACAGATATAAAACCATCTATGATCAGGCCGGCGTGAAACATTTGAAAGTCACTGCGGGAGAAGTAGATAAGGACGATAAAGACAACAAGACGATGAAACATATCCCGTATAAAGTCAGCATGAACACAAATGCGGGCAAAGTCAGCTTCAAAAATACTGCTGTGCTGAAATTAGAAAAAACAGATGACGAGGAGTCATGGAATATAGATTGGGACCCATCATTTATTTTCAAACAGCTGGCTGACGACAAAACCGTGCAAATTATGAGCATTGAACCGAAACGAGGCCAAATTTACGATAAAAATGGAAAAGGCTTAGCCATCAATACAGATGTTCCGGAAATCGGGATTGTTCCCGGAGAGCTTGGCGATAAAAAAGAGAAAGTCATAAAAGAGCTCGCGAAAAAACTTGATTTGACTGAAGACGACATCAAGAAAAAGCTGGATCAAGGCTGGGTAAAAGACGATTCATTTGTGCCGCTCAAAAAGGTCAAGCCTGACCAGGAGAAATTAGTTTCTGACGCGACGTCATTACAAGGCGTAACAAGAACGAATGTCAGCTCCCGCTACTATCCGTATGGCGAAAAGACAGCCCATTTGACAGGCTATGTCCGCGCCATTACAGCGGAAGAACTGAAGAAAAAGAAAGATGGAACGTACAGCGATACGTCAAACATCGGCATCGCCGGACTTGAAAATGTGTATGAAGACCAACTAAGAGGCACAACTGGCTGGAAAATCTACGTGCCGCAAACCGGAGAAGTCATCGCTGAAAAGAAAGCAAAGGACGGCGAGGATCTTCATCTTACAATTGATATTAAAACGCAAACGAAGCTGTATGATGAACTCAAGGATGACAGCGGGGCGGCAGTCGCGCTGCAGCCGAAGACAGGTGAAACACTTGCACTTGTCAGCGCGCCTTCCTACGATCCAAACGGGTTTATTTTCGGCTGGAGCGATAAGGAATGGAAAAAGCTAAACAAAGATAAAAACAATCCGTTTTCAGCGAAATTCAATAAGACATACGCACCGGGTTCCACTATTAAACCGATTGCGGCTGCTATCGGAATCAAAAACGGCACCCTTAAAGCCGATGAGAAGAAAACCATCAAAGGTAAGGAGTGGCAAAAAGATTCGAGCTGGGGCGGCTATTCAGTGACACGTGTGTCTGAGAGACTTCAGCAAGTCGATTTGGAAAACGCCCTTATTACATCAGACAATATTTATTTTGCCCAGAACGCGCTTGATATGGGAGCGGATACCTTTACAAAAGGCTTGAAGACATTCGGTTTTTCGGAGGACATTCCGTATGAATTCCCGATCCAGAAATCATCTATTGCAAATGACAAACTTGATTCAGACATTTTGCTTGCGGATACAGGATACGGACAAGGGCAAATGCAAATGTCTCCGCTTCACTTGGCAGCTGCTTACACGCCATTTGTTGACAATGGAGACCTTGTCAAACCGACGCTGATCAAAAAAGACTCGCAAACCGCTGATGTTTGGCACAAGCAAGTGGTCACCAAGGAAGGAGCGGCAGACATTACAAAAGGTCTGAAGGGCGTTGTCGAAGATGAGCGCGGATCAGCGTATCAGCCTGTCGTGAAAGGAATCACAGTGGCCGGAAAAACAGGAACAGCCGAGCTGAAAACATCCAAAGATGATAAAGACGGCACGGAAAACGGCTGGTTTGTCGGCTACGATTACAAAAACAAAGACCTGCTTGTCGCCATGATGATCCAAAATGTGCAGGACCGCGGCGGCAGCCACTATGTCGTTGAGAAAGCGAAAAAGCAATTTCAATCGAATTAAAATGTCTTTTTAAAAGGGGCGAAAGGAAAAAGGGGATCTGAGGCCGAATGAACTAGTAAGGGGCAAAACCCGGTTTATACAAGGAAAAGAGGGATTTTGCATGCAGCGTATTCAATTGGCGGAGGATCTTCAATTTTCAAGAGTCGTACACGGCCTTTGGCGGCTGAATGAATGGAACTATTCAGATGCTGAACTGCTGAGTCTCATTGAATGGTGTATCGATCACGGCATCACGACCTTTGATCATGCGGATATTTATGGGGGCTATACGTGCGAAAAGCTGTTTGGAAACGCTCTTGCCCTTTCGCCTGGATTAAGAGAAAACATAGAGCTGGTCACAAAATGCGGTATCGTTCTTGAATCGCCTGAACGGCCCGCTCACAGATCGCATCATTATAACACAAGCAAATCGCATATTTTGGCATCTGTCGAGCAATCTCTTATGAACCTTAGGACGGATTATATCGATGTGCTGTTGATTCACAGACCGGACCCGCTCATGGATCCGGAGGGGGTAGCAGAGGCGTTTCAAGCGCTGAAATGCTCTGGAAAGGTCAGGTACTTCGGTGTTTCGAACTTTAAAGATCACCAGTATCGGATGCTGGAATCGTATTTGCCTGAGAAGCTCGTGACCAACCAGATTGAGCTTTCCGCTTATGAATTAGAAAATGTGCTCGACGGCACTTTGAACCTCTGTCAGGAAAAACGGATGCCGCCGATGGCTTGGTCGCCTCTGGCAGGCGGCAAAGTTTTCACGGGTGACACGGAAAAAGACCAGCGTGTCCGCACGGCGCTTGAATCTGTTCAAGCAGAGATCGGCGCCGCTTCATTGGACGAGGTCATGTACGCATGGCTGTTCACGCATCCGGCCGACATCATGCCGATTGTCGGAAGCGGAAAGCGCGAGCGGATTTCCGCCGCGATAAATGCGATGTCATACAAGCTTGACCAAGATCAATGGTTTCGCATTTTTACAGCCGTACAGGGTTACGATATTCCATAAAAAGCATCAGCTTACCAGCTGATGCTTTTTCAATATTGTCACACCGCTTAGTGCCAAATTACCATTTATAAGTGATTGATTCTTTTGTGAAAGCGTTTTATATTAAAAGGAAACCTCTCTATATCCTCTACTGCATCTCCTTGCGACTTCATCCGCACATCAAGATTGTCTAGGAGGTCTTTTTTTATGTATATGACTGCCAGAGAACAAAAGCTGTTAAAGCACTTGTTATTACAAAATAGATATATAACCGTAACTGAGCTTGCTGAGCTGATGGAAGTCAGCACGAGAACCATTCACAGGGAGCTCAAATCAATTAAGCCGCTGATGGAAACCGTCGGGCTTACGCTTGATAAGCAGCCCGGCAAAGGGTTGAAAGCAGTGGGAAGTCCTGAAGATAAACAAAAGCTGCTCACCGATTTATCATATGAACAGCATGAATACAGCGCGGACGAACGGAAACTGCTCATTCTCTGTTCGTTATTAGAGTCTCAGGAGCCCGTCAAGCTGTACACGCTCGCTCATGATCTCCAGGTGACGAATGCCACGGTCAGCTATGACTTAGACGAGCTGGAGAAATGGATTTCTCCCTTCGGACTGACACTGATCCGTAAAAGAGGTTTTGGCATCCAGCTCATAGGGCCGGAGAATGCGAAACGGAAAATTGTCGGCAACTTGATTGTGAACCGCCTCGACATCCAAATGTTTTTGGAAGCGGTTGAGTTAAACATCAAAGGAAAAACTGATTCTTCAGAGAAAATGTTCGGTGTTGTCAGCAAAGGTGAGCTGCTAAAAATGGAGCGCATCTTATTTCAGCTGAAAGAAAAAATCGCGTTTTCATTGTCCGACAGCTCCTATATAGCACTCGTCGTCCATCTGACGTATGCGATCGAACGGATTAAGCTCGGGGAAACTATCACCATGGAGCAAAATGAGCTTGCGGAGCTGATGAATGCGAGAGAATACAGCTCGGCTCTTGAAATCGCGGGCGAGCTTGAACGTGCCTTCGGCGTGACGATACCGGAGGCAGAGGTCGGCTATATTACAATTCATCTTCG
Source organism: Bacillus sp. FMQ74 (assembly GCF_001875785.1). Classification (NCBI taxonomy): domain Bacteria; kingdom Bacillati; phylum Bacillota; class Bacilli; order Caryophanales; family Bacillaceae; genus Bacillus; species Bacillus sp. FMQ74. The sequence continues at coordinate 70,854 of NZ_MOEO01000007.1, forward strand.
AAGCGCCAATCGAAAATACAAAACAGAATACAAAGCGCAGGAAATTGAGCTGGAAACAGCCCTGCAAACAAAGCGGCTCATTGCTTTTATTTCAGATAAAATCCGAATGGATCTCACGAAAAACTACTCTTTATATGAAGGCTTGATCGCCCATTTGGAGCCGGCCGTCAGCCGCATAAAAGAAAATATTGAGATATACAATCCGATGAAGGAACAGATTAAGCGAGATTATTTTCTGCTTTATATGGCGATTGAAGAAGGCGTCGAAAAATTTTTTCCGGGCATGTCCTTTTCTGATGATGAAATCGCTTTTATCGTTCTTCACTTTGGCTCGGCTCTTGAAATCAAAAAAGAAGAAGCAAAAGTGAAAGCGCTTGTCGTCTGCTCAAGCGGGATTGGCTCTTCGAAAATGCTTGCCTCCAGGCTGAAGAAAGAGCTGCCGGAAATTGGATCGTTTGATATGTCATCCCTGATCGAGCTAAAGGGGAAGGATGTTCAAACGTATGATATGATTGTATCCACTGTTCCGATTCCTTATGAAAACATAGATTACATCATGGTCAGTCCGCTATTAAATGAGGAAGACGCAAACCAGGTCAAGCAGTATATCAAGCGGAAAATTCCCCTTATTCTTAACAAAAAAAGAAGCCCCAAGGAAGAAACGCAGCAAGCTGATGCACCTGATATGCTGGAAGCGGCGGAAAGCATAGGTCGGTATATGGAGGTTATTCAAGATGTTTTGCGCCACTTTACACTAACTCAACTCAAAACAAACCCGGATCATAGCATGCCTCTATTAGAGCTTTTTCAGCAGCTGAAGAAGGATGGCTTGATCCGTGATCCGGAAAAAGCCGCGGTTTGCCTGGCTGAGCGGGAGAAACAAGGGGGATTGGGAATCCCCGGAACAAACATGGCGCTTTATCATCTCAAAAATGATGAAATTGTCCTGCCTTTTTTCAAAATGTTTGATCTCAGCACCTCCTATGAAGTGGATGGCATGGACGGAAATACCCTCAGGATGACACGCATCCTTGTCATGATGGCGCCTAGCTCATTATCTCCTGAAGGCTCGGAGATTTTAAGCGCGATCAGCTCGGCAATTATCGAGAGCGGAGAAAGCATGGCGGGGTTTCAGGAAGAAGGAGAACAAGAATTGTATCAGCGGTTAAACCGCATATTTTTCACTTGGATGAAAGAAAAAAACATACTGTAATGCTGCATGGCACACGTCAAAAAATTGGCGTGTGTTTTTCTGTGGATGGGGAACAAAATAAGAAAATGTGGGACTATTTTATCATTCCGTATTGGAATAATTCCAAAATGAAATAGTTTTACAAGTTATCTTTTTTGGGTTAAAATGGGTGAGTAAGGAAGAAAATCTAACAAATTATTGAAGATTCAAGAGAATATAGGAGATGACGATATGGAAACATTACAGCATCTGATTCTGCATGACATGCCGGATAGCGAAGAAATAGAGGCTGTAAAAAGCGGAGACCATACACTGACATATAAAGGTTACCGTAAACGGATTAATCAGCTGGCGAATGCCATGCTGCAAAAAGGAATTCAAAAAGGCGACCGTGTTGCATTGCTTTGCAAAAACGGCCATCCCGCATCAACTGTTATGTTCGCCGCGCTTGAAATAGGTGCTGTTGTCGTACCTGTCAGCTGGCAGCTGAAACCATATGAAATGACAGGCATTTTAAAAGCAAGTGAACCGAAAGCGATGTTTTACGGAGCGGAGTTTAAAGAGACGCTGGATGAAGTTCTTCCTGAATTGTCCTCACTGTGTTTAACAATGGAGACAGGAACAGCTTACGAAACATCTGCTGAATTTGAAGCACTGTTTGCCGGTCCTGATCAATTGCCGGAAACGGAAATGGTTTCCCCAGATGATACAGCACTTCTCATGTTTACGTCTGGCACAACGGGAAACCCGAAAAGATGCATGATCACACATGGCGGCATATACAGATATGTCAAAAAATCCAACAGCTCAGTAACACGCATGAAGGGCCTTCGTTTTCTCGCGTGCCATCCGATTTATCATACGAGTGCGCTCATTTGCATCATGCTTGGAACGTTTGCAGGAACAACCTTTGTGTTCACAAAGGATCAGGATCCTGTTCACATGCTGAAGGTCATTGAAGAGGAGAAAATTCAGACCGTGATGGCTCTTCCTGTGTTTTACACGTATTTGCTTGAAGCGTGGGAAACGCACCAAACTGACTTATCTTCGCTTGTTATTTTAATGACAGGCGGAACAAAAGTGCCGAGCAGCCTAATCCGCCGCTATCTTGATATCGGTATTCCGCTCGCGCATGGCTATGGAAGTACTGAGGCTTGGGGAATCAGTACATGGATGCCTGATATGGGAATGGATAAAGCGGCATCCGCAGGAAAACCTGTGGCAGGTGTTAAAGTCAAAGTGGAAGATCCTCTGACGGGAGAAGAACTCCCGCAAGGAGAAATCGGCGAAATCGTTGTTCATACTCCATTCTTATTTAAAGGCTATGAAGACAACCCTGAAGCAACAGCGAAAGTGCTGCAAAACGGATGGTTCAGAACCGGAGATTCAGGCTATGTGGATGAAGATGGCTTTATTTTCATCACTGGACGCTACAAGGATGTCATTATTTACGGAGGCGATAACGTCTATCCTGATCAGGTTGAAGAAGTTATCCAACAGATCCCGGGAATCCTTGAAACGGCGGTGGTCGGTATACCAGACCCGCTTTACGGTGAAAAACCGAAAGCTTTTATCGTGAAAAATGGCGGCCAGCGCATAACGGAAGAGGATGTCATCTCATTTTGTAAAGAGCGCCTGTCCGCTTACAAAATACCTGAAGTTGAATTCGTTAACGAACTGCCGAAAAACAACCTCGGCAAGGTGAAAAAAGACGTCCTGCGCAACCAGGCTGTACATTCATAAAAGAAGAAGCCCGCCACTTATGTGGCGGGCTTCTTTGCAGTCGCACAAACGGAAAGCTCAGGCTTAATGTTCCTAAAGTGTATATCAATGTCCTCGAAGCCGGCTGCTTTGAAGTCGGCAATTATCTGTTTTCCAAATGATTTGGTTTTCTCAGGACTGGCATCCGCTTCCCGCGGCTGCATCGTAATGGCTGCTTTGCCGCCGGGCTTTAGTGCCCGATAAATCTGTTTCATGCCTTTTGTTTGGTCATTCCAAATGGTGTAGTTGTTAACGGAAATCACTTTATCATAAAACGAGGCGGAAAGAGGAAATGTCTCGACGCTTCCTTCTATCAGGCGCACACCCTCTGATTTCACTCTGCGGGCGGCCAGCTTCAGCATGGCTTCTGACACATCAATCCCATGAAGGTGAACATCCTTTTCGCGTTTCAATATCTGCTGCATGCAGTATCCGGGGCCAAACCCGACTTCTAAAATGCTATCCCCGCGCATGATCTCAAGCTGATTGATTGTCCATTGATTCAGTGTCTGATTTTCAGCAGCCATGATGTACCCGGCAATCATGCCGATGACGCCTTTAGGTCTGCTGAATTTTTTTGAAAGCATGTTAATCATTCAGTAACCCCCTTTTCAAGTTATTTCCTCCCAGCGTTCCATGTGAAACATTTTTCTGATAAAGCAATGCGAAGGTGCCAATCCATGTTTATCCAAAGAGCGTGTGAGGTACACAACAAATAGACAAGAAACCAAAGGAGGAGAATCATCATGGCTCATTATCCAAAAGAACTGCCGGCACAAACCCAAAATCGCCAGCCGGGAATTGAAAGCGAAATGAATCCAAGTCCTGTGTATGAGTATGAGACTTATAAAGGAGCGGACAAATTAAAAGGAAAGGTTGCGCTCATTACAGGCGGCGACAGCGGGATCGGACGCGCGGTTTCCGTCGCTTACGCAAAGGAAGGCGCTGATATCGCCATTGTATATAAGGATGAGCATGGAGACGCCGAAGAGACGCAGAAACGCGTTGAACAAGAAGGTGTAAAATGCCTGCTGATTGCCGGTGACGTCGGTGAAGAGGAATTCTGCAATGAAGCGGTTGAAAAAACGGTCAAGGAACTAGGCGGCCTTGACATCCTTGTCAACAATGCAGGTGAACAGCATCCTAAGGAAAGCATCAAAGATATTACAAGCGAACAGCTTCACCGCACATTCAAAACCAACTTTTATTCTCAATTTTATTTGACTAAAAAAGCAATTGATTACCTGAAACCGGGCAGCGCCATCATTAATACGACATCCATCAACCCGTACGTAGGGAACCCGACACTGATTGATTATACAGCGACAAAAGGGGCGATCAATGCCTTTACAAGAACAATGGCGCAGGCGCTTGTCAAAGACGGCATCCGTGTGAATGCAGTTGCGCCGGGACCAATCTGGACGCCATTAATCCCAGCTACGTTCCCTGAAGATACAGTGGCCCAATTTGGGCAAGATACGCCGATGGGCCGTCCTGGACAACCTGTTGAGCACGTCGGCTGTTATGTGCTGCTGGCATCAGATGAGTCCTCTTACATGACAGGCCAGACCCTGCATGTCAACGGCGGAAATTTTGTGACGACATAAGAGGGAGTGAGACATATGGGCATCACGAAAGAAGAAGTGAACAGCTACTATCAAAAAGCAGGGATTGTATTAACGGACGAGGAAGTAGACCAAATCCAGCTGATGGATTACGGCTTAGGAAAAGAAAGAAAAGTCGGGCTCCAGCTCTTCGTCTACGTCAATACTGACCGTTATTGCTCAAAGGAATTGGTGCTGTTTCCGGGACAGACTTGCCCGGAACACCGCCATCCGCCGGTCGACGGCCAGGAAGGCAAGCAGGAGACCTTCCGCTGCCGCTACGGAAAAGTGTATCTTTACGTAGAAGGAGAAAAAACGCAGCTGCCAAAGGTTCTCCCTCCTCAGGAAGACAGAGAACACTATACGGTCTGGCACGAAATTGAGCTAGAACCGGGCGGGCAATATACGATTCCCCCGAATACAAAGCATTGGTTTCAAGCCGGGGAAGAGGGAGCCGTCGTGACGGAAATGTCGTCTACGAGCACTGATAAACATGATATCTTTACCGATCCAAGGATATAAGGATGAGGCTTAAACAGCCCATCCTTTTTTGTATTGAAAAAAACGGAATCATCGCTATAATGGGTAAAAAAGGAAAGAGGGCGAGGCAATGTTCACTTGCAAGGTAAATGAGCACATCACCATCCGATTATTGGAGCCGAAGGATGCGGAGCGGCTGGCCGAACTCATTATCCAAAATCAGGTTAGGCTTAGCAAGTGGCTATTTTTTGCGGAAAATCCAAGCAGCGCTGAAACGTACAGAGAAACGATCATTCCAGATTGGCGGCGCCAGTATGCCGACCTGAACGGCATTGAGGCGGGGCTCCTTTATAACGGCAGCCTATGCGGCATGATCAGCCTGCATAACCTTGATCAAGTGAATCGAAAAGCGGAAATCGGATACTGGATTGCCAAAGAATTTGAAGGGAAAGGTATTATTACAGCTGCCTGCCAAAAACTCATTACGTATGCTTTTGAAGAGCTTGAGCTGAATCGTGTGGCGATCTGTGCGGCTGTCGGAAACGAAAAAAGCAGAGCGGTTCCGGAGCGGCTCGGCTTTTTAGAGGAAGGAAAGGCACGGGACGGCTTATTCGTAAACGGCAGGCATCATGACCTTATCTATTACAGCTTGCTAAAGCATGAATGGAAAGGATCAAAATAAAGAGCACACTTTCTTGTTTAAATCTTCCCCTGATGTGGAAAAGTAACAGCGGAGACGTTAAAAAGGAGTGATTCGAGATGAATCAGCAAGACGTTAAACAAAAAGTGCTTGATGTTCTAGATCACCATAAAGTAGGTTCGCTCGCAACAGTTCAAAAGGGCAAACCGCATTCCCGCTACATGACTTTTTTCCATGACGGGCTGACGATTTACACACCGACAAGCAAGGAAACTCATAAAGCTGAAGAAATTGAGAACAACCCCAATGTCCACATTTTATTAGGCTATGATTGTGAAGGCTTTGGCGACGCTTATGTCGAAGTTGCCGGAAAAGCCAAAATCAACAATTCGGCAGAACTCAAGGACAAAATATGGAGTTCCAAATTAGAGCGCTGGTTTGACGGCAAGGATGATCCGAATCTGGTGATTCTTGAAATTGAACCGGAGGATATCAGATTAATGAATGCCGGGGAGAAAACACCGGTCTCACTCGAACTATAAAAAATTTGTGTTTTCAGGGGCGATATGTTATTATGAATAGCTAGTAAGAAAAATAAGCAAATAAAAAAGAAAGTAAACTTCTTTTTTCTGTTTTGAGAGAGAAGCTTACCGCTTCCCAAGCAGCATAACCAGCTGCCCTTATTCTTTTCCTTCATAACAAATCGCCCCTAACGATGAGATGGAAAAAAGACTTTTTTGTTTTACAATTCACACCGGCGCGGCTTCGGAGCCGCAGTGACGATTGAGAGGTAGGGCTTTCGTTGTCTTGTGTTCAAGAAATTTCCATGGTGTTTACTTTCCAGAATGATTCTTCGGAACAATGCTTTATGAATCTAACCCGCCTGACTTGGCGGATTATATAATCTTTATTTGCGTATAGAAAAGAATAAGACAAACCGCCCGGCGTACGCCGGCGGTTTTTTTATTGCGAAAAACACATCGTACTGAAACCTAATTGCCTTCTTTCCAGTCTTATCTCTAGGATGAAATTGGAGGAAGAATAACGTGCATGTTATTACAACACAAGTACTTTTTATTTTTTGTTTTTTATTGCTGATTCACTCGATAGAAACCTTAGCCTATGCCACAAGGCTTTCCGGGGCTCGCGTTGGATTTATTGCGTCCGCGCTTTCCCTGTTTAACGTCATGGTCATTGTGTCCAGAATGTCGAACATGGTGCAGCAGCCCTTTACCGGGCATTTAATTGATGATGCGGGAAAAAACGCACTGGCGATTGTAGGGGAGCAGTTCCGCTTTTTAATTTTCGGATCGACAGTCGGCACCATCCTGGGCATCATCCTGCTCCCGTCTTTTGTCGCCCTGTTTTCACGGGCGATTATTCACTTGGCGGGCGGCGGCGGCTCCGTTTTTCAAGTATTCCGAAAGGGATTCTCGAAACAAGGATTCAAAAATGCCCTTTCCTATTTGCGTCTGCCGTCTATTTCATATGTAAAAGGATTTCATATGCGCTTGATTCCGAAGCGTTTGTTTGTCATCAACATGCTGATTACATCCATTTATACGATCGGCGTGCTTTCGGCTTTGTACGCAGGCCTGCTGGCGCCGGAGCGCAGTACGACAGCCGTCATGGCATCGGGTTTGATCAACGGAATTGCGACGATGCTGCTGGCCATTTTTGTTGACCCTAAGGTATCCGTTCTTGCAGATGATGTAGCAAAAGGAAAACGAAGCTATATCTATTTAAAATGGACCTCTGTCACAATGGTCACATCAAGGGTGGCGGGCACACTCCTCGCCCAGCTCATGTTTATTCCGGGGGCCTACTATATCGCCTGGCTGACAAAGTGGTTTTAATAAGAAAGGCTGGATCATGGAGATCCAGCCTTTTTTGCATTTCCTTATTTATATTTCCTTAATCCGCGGTCGTACAAAAAATTTCCGAATGGGACGAAAGCGGCGATGAAGCCGGCGGCTGACCATTTCAGCGGCCATTTGACAGAGAAGGTTGCATAAGCCAAGACAAGCAAATACAAAATGAACAACCCGCCGTGAACCGAACCGACAATTGTCACCGCAAGCGGAAGCCCTGCCCAATATTTAAGCGGCATAGCGATGAACAGCAGGATTAAGAGTGACATTCCTTCAATAAAACCCATCGTGCGAAGTCTTCCGATCGGCGTGTGCAGCATAAATCGCCCTCCTTGTGGACACGTTTTCATTTTATACTATAAACAATCCGGAGGGGCATATGACAGCTTTCAAAAAATGTTCGGAAAACATTCATTTTTACATGCCTTTTCCAGGGAACTGTACTTGTCATTTACAAAAATACCCGAGATAATGTGTACAAAATCATAAAAGAAGGATGTTGAAATGAAACTTGACCAGATTGATCTGAATATCATTGAGGAGCTGAAGAAGGACAGCCGTTTGTCGATGAGGGAATTAGGAAGAAAAATTAAGCTGTCGCCTCCATCTGTGACAGAACGGGTAAGACAGCTTGAATCATTTGGCATCATCAAGCAATACACGCTGGAGGTCGATCAGAAAAAACTGGGCCTTCCCGTTTCCTGCATTGTGGAAGCAACCGTCAAAAACGCGGATTACGAGCGGTTCAAAAGCTATATTCAAACATTGCCGAATATTGAATTTTGCTACCGAATTGCTGGTGCAGCCTGCTATATGCTGAAAATCAATGCCGAAAGCCTCGAAGCGGTAGAAGATTTCATTAACAAAACATCGCCCTACGCGCAAACCGTCACTCACGTCATTTTCTCAGAAATTGACACGAAAAACGGGCGCGGTTAGAGAGTGCCTCGCGAAGTCTGGTATAATAACAGGATGAGCGTGAAAGAAAGAGAAGTGATCAAGCATGTCAAAAACAGTTGTATTAGCTGAAAAACCTTCGGTCGGCCGGGATTTAGCCCGGGTGCTGAAGTGCCATAAAAAAGGAAACGGTTATCTCGAAGGTGATCAATATATTGTGACCTGGGCTTTAGGCCATTTGGTGACACTTGCTGATCCGGAAGGCTACGGAAAAGAATTTCAATCATGGCGTCTGGAGGATCTTCCGATTATCCCAGAACCATTAAAGCTTGTGGTCATTAAAAAAACCGGAAAGCAGTTCAATGCAGTCAAATCCCAGCTTACCCGTAAAGACGTCAATCAGATTGTCATCGCGACTGACGCAGGCCGGGAAGGTGAGCTTGTTGCGCGCTGGATCATTGAGAAAGCGAATGTCCGCAAACCAATAAAGCGGCTGTGGATTTCATCTGTGACGGATAAAGCGATCAAGGAAGGTTTTCAAAAGCTGCGCAGCGGCAAAGAATATGAAAACCTGTACCATTCTGCCGTCGCCAGAGCGGAAGCGGATTGGATTGTGGGGATTAATGCGACCCGTGCGCTGACAACAAAATTCAATGCCCAGCTCTCATGCGGGCGTGTACAGACCCCGACGCTTGCCATGATTGCAAAGCGCGAAGCAGACATTCAAGCGTTTACGCCAGTTCCGTATTACGGCATCCGTGCTGCAGTCGACGGCATGACGCTGACGTGGCAGGATAAGAAATCAAAGCAGACGAGAACGTTCAATCAAGACGTAACAAGCCGTTTGCTAAAAGACCTTCAAGGAAAGCAAGCGGTCATAGCTGAGCTGAAAAAAACAGCGAAAAAAAGCTTTGCGCCTGCGCTTTATGATTTAACGGAGCTGCAGCGTGACGCCCACAAGCGGTTCGGTTTTTCTGCTAAAGAAACGCTTTCGGTGCTGCAGAAGCTGTATGAGCAGCATAAGCTCGTCACATATCCGCGGACGGACTCTAGATTTTTATCCAGTGACATCGTCCCGACGTTAAAAGACCGTCTGGAAGGCATGGAAGTAAAACCGTATGCCCAATATGTCAGCCAAATTAAAAAACGCGGCATTAAATCCCATAAAGGATATGTCAATGACGCGAAGGTGTCAGACCACCACGCGATTATCCCGACCGAAGAGCCGCTCGTTCTCAGCAGTCTGAGTGATAAGGAACGAAAGCTGTATGACCTGATTGCGAAACGTTTCCTTGCAGTATTAATGCCTGCCTTCGAATATGAGGAAACAAAGGTCATCGCAGAAATCGGCGGAGAAACCTTTACGGCAAAAGGCAAAACCGTACAGTCGCAAGGATGGAAAGCTGTTTATGATATGGCGGATGAGGATGATGAGCAGGACGATGACAGAGATCAGACACTTCCTGCGCTTCAAAAAGGCGACACACTTGCCGTCCGCACGTTAACGGAAACAAGCGGCCAAACGAAGCCGCCCGCCCGCTTTAACGAAGGGACCCTGCTGTCAGCGATGGAAAACCCAAGCGCGTTTATGCAGGGAGAAGAAAAAGGCCTCGTCAAAACGCTTGGAGAAACAGGCGGCCTCGGCACGGTGGCAACGCGTGCCGACATCATTGAAAAACTGTTCAACAGCTTTTTAATCGAGAAAAAAGGCCAGGATATCTTTATCACTTCTAAAGGAAAACAGCTCCTGCAGCTTGTTCCGGAGGATCTGAAATCACCGGCCTTAACAGCAGAATGGGAGCAAAAGCTGTCTGCGATCGCCGCAGGCAAATTGAAATCGGCTGTCTTTATTAAAGACATGAAGGCTTACGCACACCAAACCGTAAAAGAAATCAAAAACAGCAGCCAAACCTTCCGACACGACAACATCACGGGAACGGCATGTCCAGAATGCGGCAAAATGATGCTGAAAGTAAACGGCAAACGCGGGACGATGCTCGTGTGCCAAGACCGTGAATGTGGAAGCAGAAAAACGATTGCCCGAAAAACAAACGCGCGCTGCCCGAACTGCCATAAAAGAATGGAGCTTCGCGGCCAAGGTGAGGGCCAGACCTTTGCGTGTGTGTGCGGTCACCGTGAGAAGCTCTCTGTATTTGAAAAACGAAAAAATAAAGACAAAGCGCGTGCTTCCAAAAGGGACGTATCCTCTTATTTGAAAAAACAAAATAAAGATGAGCCGATTAACAACGCGCTGGCAGAACAGCTGAAAAAACTCGGATTGGATAAATAATAAAAAACCTGTGCCTATCGCACAGGTTTTTTATATTGGACTTAGGTCCTGTTTTTTTAATGTTCAAAAAGGGAAAAAAAAGCTAGCAATCTGCATTTTTTTCTTTTATAGTAAATGTACTTTGTAACATGGCAGTCATATTTTCGTCTATAACTATTTGTGAGCGTCTGATTCGCTTCAGGCGACAAAGGGGGATTTGCCTGTGAGGCATGTACTAATTGCTGTCATCTTATTCTTCTTATCTATCGGACTTTCAGCAGGGTGTGCTGAAGCTGGAAACAAGACCCAAAATCAATCAGCGGCAGAAGTGAACACCAGTCCGCTCCAGCCAGCGGAATATTTCATCTATCATAATCTAATGAATGATCAAGGCCTGATCAAAACCGACTTTTCAGACCAGCCTTCGTATTTATCGGAATCTCTCGGCCTGTGGATGGAGTTTCTGCTCAGCAAAAATGACGCACCTCATTTCCAAGACCAATATCGGCATCTGACTGATTCATTTCTGATGAGCAATCACTTGGTGACATGGAAGATTCAAAATGGACAAGCGAGTGGGACGAATGCGCTGATAGATGATATGAGAATTATGCTGTCTCTTGACCAAGCCGCCACAAAATGGAGCCGCAGCGACTACGCGCAAACGGCTAAGGATATCGGCATGGCTTTGAAGACATACAATATGAACAACGGGTTATTTACAGACTTTTACGACTCACAGGCCGCTTCAAAGGATGTGACGCTTTCATACGTCATGCCTGATGCCTTAGCTGTCTTAAAGAAGAATGGAATCATAGACGAAGAAACAGAACAGCGGAATGCAAATGTTCTCTATTCAGCTCCTTTAAAAAATGGCTTTCTGCCGATGACATACAGCTCGGAGACAAAGGAATACACATATGACAGTGAAATCAACCTGATTGATCAGCTTTACACTGCTTGGCATTTGCCGGAAGGGGATGAAAAAGCATCTGTTTTAGCGGACTGGATCAAGCAGGAATTTCAGAAAAACGGAAAGCTGTACGGGCGGTATTCGGGAGATACGAAGGAGCCTGCCGTCCAATATGAATCGCCATCCGTATATGCATTAGCCGTATTGTTTTTGACAAAACAGCATGAAAGCAGCTCTGTCATCAAAGCCATATATGACAGAATGAATGACTATGAAATTCATGATCCGGTGAAATCGTATTATGGAGGCTATATGAGCGGCACTCAGACGCATTCATTTGACAACCTGCTGCCGCTGTTAGCCGAAAGGAAGCTTTTTAATGAAAATATCATTCAGTGAATCACAAAAATTATTTGCATATTTTTCAGGGCTCATCGCGGCCCTGTCTCTGTTTATTTATTATGTGTCAGCCCAGCAATCGGAAGGCGCCCTGATCCTTTGCATCACGTTTGTCGTCATCGCCGCAGGCATCTGGTTCGGCCCGATTTACGCGCTGGCGGTGACCTTAATCGTACTTTTTGTTCTCGGCACCTTAATGATGTTTTTCCAGACTGGACAGGCATCGCTCTTTCCAGCTGAGGAAGGGCTGCGAATGCTTGTCGTGTGGGGAATCGCGCTTTTGCTGTTTTCTTTTGTTTCCGGAAGAATCCACGATATCACAACAGAGCTTCGGCGCTCAATTACACGGCTTCAATCCGAAATCAAAAGCTTTGTTGCTGTTGACAGAGTGACCGGGTTTGATAACAAGCAAAGGATGAAGCTGGAGCTTTCAGAAGAAATCAAGCGGGCGGAGCGCTATGGCAATTCTTTTGTGTTTTTGCTGCTCCATATGCATTATTTCAAAGAGTTTAAGTCTTTGTACGGTGAAAAAGAAACGGACCGCCTCTTCCAATATGTCGGCCAGCAAATCAGGACGAGCGTTCGGGAAACGGATAAGAAATTCCGCCCCTCCGACGAGCGTATCGGAATCGTCCTGACGCACACGCCTGCTGAACATATGCCTGCCGTCCTGACCAAGCTGAAAAAACAATTAGACACGTATCAGCTGGAAAATGGAAAGTATGTGTCGCTCACATTCCACGTCTGTTACTTGCCTTACCGCAACGATATCAAAACAGCTGATCAATTTTTAGAAGAACTTGAAAACGAGATGATGATGAATGAACTATAAAGCTATCACGCTGCTCTGCGTCACAATGCTTCTGCTTTCAGCGATTGCGTCTTTTCCCGTTTCTGCGCAAGCGAAGGAGCAGGATGCCGGCATTCTCATCATCTATTCAACCTTGGACGGCAAAGAGTCGTCTCAAGTCAAAATGCTCGATTTGCTTGCGGGACACTTTACATCCCATGTGACAGTCAAAAAAGATTCAGATGTTGAAGCGTCGGATTTCAAAGGAAAAGACCATGTGATGTATTACGGCCAAACGAAAAGAAAGCTCAGCAAAAAATTGCTGTCTCTTATCAGCGGCGTAAAAAAACCGGTTGTCGCCATTGGCTATAACGCAGGCCAAATCAGCCAATTTTCTGGGCTTTCATTAGCCCGCAAAGAAAATGTGTTTCAGGTTCACAGCAGGTCGGAAAAGGCTGATGTGTCTCTGGAAAGCGGGCTTAATGTGCTGAGCGTATCAGGCCTGAAAGGAACGGCGCTTTACACCTTCAAAGCCGACGACGGCAAAACGCATTCTTTTATATGGAAAACAAAAAAAGGGAATGTGTACATTGGTTTAACGAATTTGTTAAATGACAATTTGATCGTGGCGAAACAGCTCAGAGAAGCCTTCGGAGAGAAGGCGGGGACGACGTTATTGTATTTGCGTCTCGAGGATATCAGCCCGATGTCTGATGAAAAATTGCTGCTTCAAGCCGGTACATATCTGCATAACCGGCATATTCCTTTTATCCTAGCGGTCATTCCGGTTTACTTGAATCCGGAAACAGGCGACAAAGTGTATTTGTCTGATAAACCGAAGATGGTCAAGGTGCTGAAAAAGCTGCAAAGCATGGGCGGCAGCATCATTGTTCACGGCTATACCCACGCTTATCGTTACAGTGAGACAGGGGAGGGCTTTGAATTTTGGGATGCAAAGGCGGATCAGCCGATTACATCCGGAAATGCCGAAGACACCCCGGCTATTTTGGAGAAGGCACAGGACTTCCCGAACGAACAAGCCTACTTCAGCTATCTCGAACCATTTCGGGAAAAGGAAGAAACGTATACGAAGCAAAAACTGACGCGGGCCATTGAGGATTTGACATCATCGGGTCTTTACCCGCTGGCGTTTGAAGCGCCGCATTACACGATGTCCGAATACGGCTATCAAATCGCCTCACAGTATTTCACAAGCATTTTCGGCCAGGTTCAGCTCAGCGACACAACGTGGAAAACATCCGGTGCACCTCCGTTCGTGACCGCTCCTTCGCTGCTGCACGGAATGACGCTTTATCCGGAGACGATCGGCTTTGTTGATACATCAAAGCAAAACCCGCTCGGTGAGATGGAGGAGCATATCTCTCAGATGATTGATTTTGAAGGCGGAGTAGCCGGAGGGTTTTATCACCCGTATCTCGGGATGAAATATCTGCCGGAGCTGGTTGATCAGATGGAACGCATTCCAGACAGTGAATGGCTTGATTTAAAGAAAACGCAACAAACCGTCAAAACAGACAAAGTGGAAATTCATACAAGCGGTGATGGAACGATTCAGGTGAAAAACGGCGTAAGCGCCATTGACGAGTTTTTCGATCATCATCGGCAAACCCCTCTGGAAAAGGCATTATGGATTCTCTCCGCTGTCGTGCTCTTATTTGTCATCATGTTTGTCAGTTATACGTTTTACTTGAGAGCCACATTGAAAAAACGAATTTTTAAGGAGAGAAGAAGCCTTGGGTAATACGCTGTTCTTTATCTCGCTAAGTTTAATATGGGTGATGCTTCTCTACCACATGTTCCTCATGCAGGGCGGGTTCCGCCACTATATGACCTTCGAACGGAATATCCCGAAGTGGAGAGAAAACATGAAGGAGCTGCCAAAGGTCAGCGTCCTCATTCCGGCGCATAACGAAGAGGTTGTGATTCGGCAGACGCTGAAGGCGATGGTCAACCTTTATTATCCAAAGGACCGGCTGGAGATTATCGTCGTGAATGACAATTCGTCAGACCGGACGGGTGATATCGTCAATGAATTTTCCGAGAAATACGATTTCATCAAAATGGTGATTACGAAGCCGCCAAATGCAGGAAAAGGAAAATCCTCTGCACTTAACTCCGGTTTCGCCGAATCGAATGGCGATGTGATCTGTGTGTATGACGCCGACAACACGCCTGAGAAAATGGCCGTGTATTATCTCGTGCTCGGCCTGATGAATGACGAAAAGGCAGGCGCCGTGGTAGGGAAATTCCGCGTCATCAATGCAGCAAAGACGCTGCTGACGAGGTTTATTAATATCGAAACGATCTGTTTTCAGTGGATGGCCCAGGGAGGCAGATGGAAGTGGTTCAAAATCGCCACGATCCCAGGCACCAACTTCGCGATCCGCAGAAGCATTATCGAAAAGCTCGGAGGCTGGGATGACAAAGCGCTCGCTGAGGATACTGAGCTGACCATCCGGGTGTATAATCTCGGCTATCACATCCGCTTTTTCCCTGCCGCCATTACATGGGAGCAGGAGCCGGAAACATGGAAGGTATGGTGGCGCCAGCGCACCCGATGGGCGCGCGGCAATCAATATGTCGTGCTCAAATTTTTGGCGCAGTTTTTCAAGCTGAAACGAAAACGGATTATCTTTGATTTGTTTTATTTTTTCTTTACGTACTTCCTGTTTTTCTTTGGCGTGATCATGTCGAATACGATTTTTATAGTGAATTTGTTTTATGATTTGCATTTATCGGTTGGATTTTTGGCAATGATTCTCTGGATTTTGGCATTTTTCTTATTTATGACAGAGGTCATGATTACGTTGAGCATTGAAAAAACAGAAATGAACAGGCAAAACTTTTTTATCGTATTTCTCATGTACTTTACATACTCGCAGGCATGGATTGTGCTTGTTATCTACTCTTTATTCGTAGAAATCAAGCACCGTTTATTCAAGCAGGAGGTCAAATGGTACAAGACAGAACGATACAATCAACATAAAAGCGGGTGACCTTTTTGAAACAAATAATGATTTTTCTCACAAGCTTCATGCTGCTGGCGATGGCTGGACAACCGGCTCTTGCCAAGGATGTACAGGTCAGCGGTTCGCTTCTTGGGAAAAGCAGCCAAGAACAAGCCAAACAGCAGGTGCTGACAAGCGAGCTGATTACACTGTATGGATCAAAAGACAGCGCGGAGCTGACGTATCAGATCCCGGCAGGCGCCTCTTCAGGCAATCAGCAATTGGTAATTGAATACGAAGCATCAAATCTTTTAATCTCTCCTTCATCGTTAACGGCTGTCATTGATGATGAACCAGTCAAAACGTTAAAGCTTGATGGTGATTCCAAACGGAAAACAGTGAAGCTGAATCTGAATAAAAGCCAGTCAACGCAAGGTTATCACAACGTATCGCTGAAATTTTACGGCGTAATGAAAGAGGGCGTTTGTGTCAGACAGGATACGTCTGGAAACTGGATCAAAATTTATCCGGACAGCCGGCTGACGCTTGCTGACAGCAGTGAAGCGAAGGGAACGTCGCTGGACCATTATCCGTATCCTTTCGCCCAATCTGGAAATACAGCGGAAGAAACAGCTATCGTCATTCCGGATAACCCAAGTTCAGCAGAAATAGAAGCTGCTGTTAAAACAGAAGGCTATTTGAAAACGGTGGACAGCAGTGTCAGTATTGCGTATGTCACGGAATCTGAACTGAAAAAAATCGATAAGCCGACGATTGTTATCGGCGTGGACAAGCATTGGAACGGCAAAGTGAAAAAACTGTTGAAACAAGCTGGGCTACAGGCAAAAGGAGAAAACCTTCTGCTTGCGGAGCGGGTGCTGAAAGCAGAGGGCAAACAGCAGCCGGTTCTGTTTGCGCAAGCGGCGTCCGAGGACGCGCTCGCTAAAAAAATCAGCGTGATGACAGATCAGACATACACAGGCCAGCTCAGCGGCGATACACTTTCAATCGGCAAGCTTCAGCAGACTGAAAAAAATGAAAGCGATAAGCTGACCCTTGAGAATTTTGGAGCGGGCGATATCACAATTGGAGCTGACAAAACATCTTCAGCACATTATTTTTATCCGGCTTCGGCTGTTTTAGATGAAAACCAATCAGCGAAGCTGTCGCTTAAACTGAAAAAGTCTGAAACGATTCAAGCCTCAACGGACGAAAATGAATCGGCTTCTCAGGCTGCAGAGCTGAAAGTGATGATCAACGGCCAGCCGCATTCGGTCCGTCTTGATGACTTAGGAAAAGAAGATAAAAACGGATTCTATCATGTCACGGTGAAAGTGGACCCTAAGCTGCTGCAAAAAAACCGCTACATTGATATTCAGTTCGTCACAACGGGGTTAAAGGAAAACAACCCTTGCAACACCACTGATGAAGAAAAGTGGGTCTTTATCGATAAAAGCAGTACATTAACATACGCCATCAAAGGGATGTCCCCGTCAGCGGATTTTCAAGAATGGCCGCTTCCTTACGCCGGAAATCAGGATCAAACAACGATAATCGTGCTTCCTGACACCGTAAGCCAACCGAAGCTTGAGGAGCTTTCTCTCGTAACGGAATCCTTTGGCAACGAAGCACAGCATTCATACACGGTAAAGAAATCATCTGACGTTACAGCAAACGATGTGAAAGGTCGAAACCTCATTTTTATAGGGGGGATCAATCAATTTTCTCTTCTGAAGGAGAAATCATCAGACCTGCTCGTGCCGCAGGCAAGGACCGGCTCGTTTGATGTGTCAGGCTTTGGGATGTTGAATGAGACGACAAAACAAGTGGTGTTTACCCAAGCATCACCTTGGGATTCACACTACACAATGGCTGTTTTTGCACCGGCAAAAGGAGAGGGCACGGCTGTCACGAAAGAGATCATCAATTATCTGAACAGCAACGATGATTCGGCAACCGTCCTTAATGAAACAAATAGCCAGCAGGTGTTTACAAACCATCAGCAGCTCAAATCGGAGACAAACAGCTCCGGCGCAGAACAACCAACACTGGATCATAGCCAGAAATGGATGTATATTGGTGTGCTGGCGCTTATTATGGTAATTGCGGCATTGTTCATTTGGATTGCCGTAAGACGCAGAAAAAGAAAGACAGATACAGATTAAAACAGGGGCATTTCATGCCTCTGTTTTTTTGTTTTTGGCAAGAAAGTTCCATTTGTGGAACTTGTCATTTTATTTTTTTCTCCCAGCCAATAAGCCTCTTTACAACGTGTGGGAAGGGGAGTATGATCTCTTTTAGAAAACAAATCGCTTAATCTGAAATCAGAGCGGGGGACCCATTAGAATGGCTTTTTGCCGTTGGGGTGAATCCTTTTTAGGTAGGGCTAACTCTCATATGCCCGAATCCGTCAGCTAACCTCGTAAGCGTTCGTGAGAGGAGATGAATGAAACCTGTGTTCGATGTTATGGCACAGGGGCATCCGTTTGCCTCTGTGTTTTTTGCCGTTCATTTTTAGGAATGTAAATCGCATACAGAGACATCATAGCAGAAAGGACTATTGCAAAATGTGAGAGCAAGACACTGATGTTTTATTGTTTTAATTGAAAAATGAGAAATTAAAAGGGGAAGACACCGATGTATCATTCAATCAAACGTTTTTTGATTGGGAAACCACTAAAATCTCAAGCAGCTGGAGAGCAAAAACTGACGAAATTAAAAGCCTTGGCAATGCTTTCCTCAGATGCGCTGTCATCTGTCGCATATGGGACCGAGCAAATTCTAATCATTTTAGCAACAATCAGTGCTGCCGCATTTTGGTACTCCATTCCGATTGCGGTCGGTGTTCTCATATTACTGCTCGCACTGATTCTTTCATACAGGCAAATTATTTACGCTTATCCGCAGGGCGGCGGGGCTTATGTTGTTTCGAAAGAAAACCTCGGTGAAAAGCCTGGATTGATCGCGGGCGGTTCATTGCTTGTCGATTATATTTTAACGGTAGCGGTAAGTATTTCCGCAGGCACGGACGCCATCACGTCGGCCTTTCCTGCATTGCATGATTATCATGTGCCGATCGCTATTTTTCTCGTGTTAGTGATTATGATTTTGAACCTGCGCGGGCTTTCGGAATCGGCATCCATTCTTGCCTACCCGGTTTATCTGTTTGTGGTGGCGCTATTGGTTCTCATTGCAGTCGGGTTGTTCAAGCTCATGACAGGACAAATAGACCAGCCAGTCCATCATACACCGCTCGGCACACCTGTAGCCGGCATTACGCTGTTTTTGCTGCTTAAGGCTTTTTCCTCCGGATGCTCAGCGTTGACGGGAGTTGAGGCCATTTCTAACGCCATTCCTGCTTTCAAAAACCCGCCTGCGCGAAACGCGGCAAGAACGCTTGCGATGATGGGGATTTTGCTGGCGATTCTGTTTTCTGGCATCACGGTGCTCGCATACGGATATGGAACGGCACCTAAGCCCGATGAAACAGTGGTTTCACAAATTGCATCCGAAACCTTCGGGCGGAATGTGTTCTACTATGTCATCCAAGGTGTCACATCGCTTATTTTGGTTCTTGCGGCAAATACGGGATTTTCAGCCTTCCCGCAGCTTGCCTTCAACCTGGCGAGAGACCAGTATATGCCGCGAATGTTTACAGTCAGGGGCGACCGCTTAGGCTTCTCAAATGGGATTATCTTTTTAGGCTTTGCGTCCATTGTTCTCATTATCTTATTCGGAGGACAGACGGAGCACTTAATCCCGTTATATGCTGTGGGCGTATTTATTCCATTTACGCTTTCACAAACCGGCATGTGCGTTAAATGGATCAAGCAAAAACCAAAAGGCTGGATCGGAAAAATGCTGATCAACTCCTGTGGCGCTCTGATCTCATTTATGGTTCTATCCATTCTGTTTGTGACGAAGTTTAATGTCGTATGGCCTGTGTTAATCTTTATGCCTATCGTCGTTTTGCTGTTTTTTGCGATTAAAAATCACTATACAGCGGTTGGTGAACAGCTTCGCATCGTAGACAAAGAGCCGGAAGAAATCAAAGGCACCGTTGTGATTGTGCCTGTGGCCGGTGTCACCACCGTCGTGCAAAAATCGATTCACTATGCGAAATCACTGTCCGATCAGGTGATCGCCGTTCACGTGTCATTTGACAGAGAACAGGAAAAGAAAGTCGAAAAACGCTGGGAAGAGCTTAATAACGGAGTGCGTCTCGTTACGCTTCACTCCTCGTACAGAAGCCTTGTCCATCCGTTTGATAAGTTTTTAGAAACAGTTGAGGCAAAAGCGAAGAAGGAGCAGTTTTCCGTTATGGTGCTGTTTCCGCAATTTATAACGAAAAAACGCTGGCACACCATCCTTCACAACCAATCGGCCTTCCTCCTCAGAGTACGGTTGTTCTGGAAAAAGGACATAATGGTTGCCACACTGCCGTATCATTTTAAAAAGTAAAGCTCTAGGGCCAAGGGAGTCACCTTGGTCTTTTTTTGCGGGAAAGGGAGGAATGGCGGTGTATACACAAGGTGCTTTTGTGATCGTACTGAACGAAAATCAGCAGATTCTATTGGTCAAACGAAAAGATGTTCCTTTATGGGATCTGCCGGGCGGCAGGATTGATCCGGGGGAATCGGCTGAGGCAGCGGCAGTACGTGAAGTATTGGAAGAGACAGGATACAATACAGCGCTTTCTGCGAAAATAGGTGTTTATCAAAGACTGAAGTTTCTAGATGAACAGCATGTGTTTTTTGGAAGCATAACAGGCGGACAAGCAATAGCGGACGGCACAGAGACAGCACGATTAAAGTGGTTTTCTCCGCAGCGTTTGCCGCTTTTTATGGTGCCGAACCGAAAACGGCAAATCAAAGATTACGTGAATGGCACCTTAAACGCAGCCATCACCCTCAAGGACGTCGGCATGCTTGCGGCGATCGATCTGTTGAAAAGAAGACTGGGCAAGCGATAAAGGTCTCGGGGTTTTAAAGCCTTTCTCCTGTGGTATTGAAAAAAGGAAAAAGGAGGATACGTTATGGCACACAAAACTGCAGGACAAGCAATGACAGAGCTGCTTGAGCAATGGGGAGTTGATCATGTTTACGGCATCCCCGGAGATAGTATAAATGAGTTTATTGAAGAATTAAGACACGAAAGAAATCAACTGAAGTTCATTCAAACCCGCCATGAAGAGGTGGCGGCACTGGCAGCCGCGGCTGAAGCAAAACTCACCGGCAAGATCGGAGTCTGTCTGTCGATCGCTGGACCGGGGGCTGTGCACTTATTAAATGGTTTATATGATGCAAAAGCGGACGGCGCCCCTGTGCTGGCGATTGCAGGACAGGTTTCTTCTGGCGAAGTCGGACGGGACTATTTCCAGGAGATTAAGCTGGAGCAAATGTTTGAGGACGTGGCTGTGTTCAACAGAGAGGTACATAGCGCGGAATCACTTCCGGATCTCTTAAATCAGGCGATCAGGACCGCCTACAGCAAAAAAGGCGTTGCGGTATTGAGCGTGTCAGATGATCTGTTTGCGGAGAAAATCAAACGCGAGCCTATGTATACTTCACCAGTGTATATTGAAGGGAACCTTGAACCGAAAAAAGAACAGCTCGTCACCTGCGCCCAATATATTAATAATGCTAAGAAGCCGATTATCTTGGCGGGGCAGGGTATGAAAAAGGCGAAACGGGAGCTCTTAGAATTTGCGGACAAAGCCGCCGCTCCGATCGTTGTCACACTACCGGCAAAAGGCGTCGTTCCCGATAAGCACCCGCATTTTCTCGGCAACCTCGGGCAGATCGGAACAAAGCCGGCTTACGAGGCAATGGAGGAATGTGATTTATTAATCATGCTCGGAACGTCATTCCCGTACCGCGATTATTTACCTGATGACACACCGGCAATCCAGCTCGATTCAGACCCGGCGAAAATCGGAAAACGGTATCCGGTGACAGCGGGCCTTGTCTGCGATTCGGTTCTCGGCCTGCGCGAATTGACAGAGTATATTGAACGCAAGGAAGACAGAAGATTCCTGAATGCCTGCACAGAACATATGCAGCATTGGTGGAACGAAATTGAAAAAGATGAGACAGAGGCAACAACACCGCTTAAACCCCAGCAGGTCGTGGCACGTCTTCAGGAAGCGGCTGCTGATGATGCGGTGCTCTCTGTAGATGTCGGCACTGTGACAGTTTGGATGGCGCGTCATTTCAAAATGAACGCGAAACAGGATTTCATCGTTTCCAGCTGGCTTGCGACAATGGGATGCGGCCTGCCGGGAGCGATCGCAGCAAGCTTGTCCGAACCGGAACGCCAAGCGATTGCCGTCTGCGGTGACGGGGGATTTTCCATGGTCATGCAGGATCTTCCGACCGCCGTCAAATATAAGCTCCCGATCACGGTTGTCATTTTAAACAATGAAAATCTCGGCATGATTGAGTATGAGCAGCAGGTCAAAGGCAATATCGACTATGTCACAAAACTTCAAAATGTCGACTATGCCGCATTTGCAGAAAGCTGCGGAGCAAAGGGCATTAAAGTGACCAAAGCGGAAGAGCTTGCGCCGGCTTTCCATGAGGCGCTGCACTCTGACCAACCTGTCGTTGTGGATGTCATGATTGGAAACGAACCGCCGCTTCCTGGCAAAATCACCTACGGGCAGGCAAAAGGCTTTAGCAAGTACATGCTGAAAAACTTCTTCGAAAACCAAAAAATCGAAATGCCATCACTGAAGAAAAGTTTGAAGCGGTTATTCTAAAAAAAAGAGGCCCTTTTAGAGGCCTCTTTTTAGTGTTGGAAACAAATGTATTTCAGGTTATCCTTGTACTATATTGGTATGAGGAGGATTACATGTTTGAGTTCATAAAATTATCGTTGTATGTATTAGGATCTGCAGGAATGATCTATGCGTCATATCACGATTTTCACCATGCTCAAAACGGACAAAAGGACAAATGCATCTTCTTTCAAAGCAAAAAGATCAGCGCATTTGTCCTTGTATGTTTCATTTGTTTATTCTTATCAAATTTCACAAAACTCTTCTCGGTATAGGGCTATTTCTCTTTTTTCTTCAGCCCGAAGAAGAAAGGAAAAGCAGAACCGACCAAGAAGGTGCCGAATAAAAACATGCCGCCGATAAACACGTGGAAATTCGTGTGTCCGGCTGTAAACGCGGTGATCAAGGAAATGATACTGAGCACGATCATGGCAATGCCAGGTGCGACTCTCATTTTCCCCTTGGATTTATAGGCAGCGACAGAACATATAATGCCGATTACAATAGGAACAATCCACAAATAAAACAGAATAAATACTGACATATCAAAACTCCGATTTTTTCTTCTATCATAACAAATTTCTGTCAAAAAGGGTATCAATGAGCTTTTGCCAAAAATAAAAAACCGGCTTTTGCAGCCGGTTTTTTATCGAAACGTATCTACAATTAAAAACACATTCAAAGCGACGATCAATACCGCAATCAGCCAAGACACCACTGTGACCCATTTGGCGTTGATCAGAGATCCCATGATCCGTTTATTGCTTGTAAACAGAATAAGCGGAATGAGGGCAAAGGCGATCCCGAAGGACAGCACGACCTGGCTCAATACGAGAGCGGTCGTCGGATTAACGCCAGACGCGATGATCAGGATCGGCGGAATGATCGTGATAAACCGCCGTACATAAAGCGGGATGCGGTAGTTGATAAATCCTTGCATAATCACGTCGCCTGAAAGTGTGCCGACAGACGAACTGGATAGCCCGGCAACGAGCAGCCCAATCCCGAATAAAGCCGCAGACATAGGGCTGACAAGATGTCCGAATTGCTGAAACGCGACATCAAGGTCCTCAACAAACAGGCCGTTTTTGAAGAATAATGCGGCAGCCACAATCAGCATACTTGCATTAATAGCTCCTGCAATCAGCATCGCTATTAAAATATCAATAAATTCAAATCTGAAGATTTTTTTCCGTTCTGCATCCGTTTTGCCGACCACCCGCCGCTGTGTAAGGGCAGAGTGCAAATAAATGGCGTGCGGCATAACAGTTGCGCCGAGAATACCCGCGGCAAGAAGCACACTGTCAGTGCCATGAAACGCCGGGACAAAGAGGCCCTTCATCACTGACACGGCATCAGGCTTTGCGAAAAATGTCTGCAGTGCAAAGGCGATCACGACTACAAACAGCATACCGGCAATGCCGGCTTCAAGTGAGCGATAACCGCGGCGCTGAAGCTCCAAGATCGCGAAAGAACCGATCGCCGCTATAATAGACGCTTCAAGCATCGGAATGCCGAACAGCAAATACAGTCCCAGAGCCGCTCCGATAAATTCCGCCAGATCAGTTGCGATAATGACAAGCTCGCCCTGAATCCATAATCCGATCGAGACAGGCTTCGGGAACTCTTCACGGGCAACCTCAGGCAAATTTTTGCCTGTCGCAATACCAAGTTTGGCGGATAGGGATTGAATTAAAAGCGCCATGATATTAGAAAATAATATCACCCATAAG
Organism: Bacillus sp. FMQ74; assembly: GCF_001875785.1. NCBI lineage: Bacteria > Bacillati > Bacillota > Bacilli > Caryophanales > Bacillaceae > Bacillus > Bacillus sp. FMQ74. The sequence continues at coordinate 95,150 of NZ_MOEO01000007.1, forward strand.
AGCATGTATCCGTATTTAGAACCCGCCGAAATATTCGTTGCGAAGTTGCCGGGATCAATATAGGCAATGGCTGCTATAAATGCAGGGCCCAGAAAAGGGAGCAGCCCTCTGAATCCTCTGATTTTCCCGTCAAGCGCATCTTGGACGGCTTTGGAACGGGGAGATTGTGCTGTGATGTCCTTGTTCATCATGTCTCACCTGAATTCTGATTGTTTTTGCCGTACAACAAAGAGTTTCCTTAAGGCAAATTATTTTATCTACATCATATGACCATCCCGGTTTCTTGTCAACCGAAAATGTTCAAAATACACTTCTGAATTTTTCCCTGTTATGTAACATGATATGTAGGGATTCGGGATAAGGTCCCATATAAAAAGGCATCGTTTCAGTTCGAAACGATGCCTCCTGTATCAAATCAGTCTAGGCTTCCTTCCGCAGCCCGCGGAATATCAGGCCCAGCAAGAATACGAAGATGGCTGCCCCGATGATGGCCGGGAAAATAGCAAAGCCTGCGAGGCTCGGTCCCCATGTGCCAAGAAGTCCGTGCCCGATCCAAGCACCGATCAGCCCGGCAATCATAGAGCCGAAAATTCCTCCCGGCAGCCGATTTCCTGCAATGGCGCTTCCAATTAATCCGATAACAATAGCAACCACTAATGAAACCAAAAAGCTAAGCATCATGATCACCTCTCATAAATGATTTACCAATCAATAACCGCTCCTGCTCATTTCGAAACACCTAAAAGCATATCGCTTTATGATCCCGTTTTGATCTTTCTATGAACACTGCCGTCAGCCAAATGAACAACGACCTCAGTGCCTTTATGCGCAGCGATTTCCTTTGCCCGTTCAATCGCTTCTCTCTTTGTATCCTTGATGTCAGACGCGCGTTTGGCTCCCTCGGCTTTGACTGCCCAGCCGTTTTTATGCTTGATGACATGCTCTGCTTTATCCATGAGTTCAGGGTCTCCGCCGCTGTTGGAACCTTCATCGTGTTCTGTCTCGTCATCATGTTTGAGGAAATCATCAATTTCATCTGTAGAGGCGTTTTCCGCCCATTCCTTCGCTTTGCTTGTCGCAATCGGGATCGCACGTCCGTCCTCATATCCCTCATCAATCATCGCATTCGCAATCTCAATTGCTTTTTTCTTGACCGGCTTCTCAAGGTTCTTTAATGAAGCGGGATAATCCTTCATCGACCATGGCATGTCCATCACTCCTTTTTCTTTTATAAAAATGGTACCCGCAGGTGAAAAATAAAAACGCACCTGAACAAATGAATGTATACTATATAGTAGAAAAAACGGAAGGGAAGTGCGGATTGGGTGCCAACAGAACGAAAAGAAGACTTACATCAGCAATTAAAAGAGATAGAGAAATGGGAAAAAGCTCAGCAAAAAGTCTGGTTTTGGGAAAAGCTCAGCCGTCTCCCGTTTCAGCTGCTGGACAAGCTGACACCTGAATTCATTCAGAAAAAGATCGGCAAGCTCTTGGATGAGATCGGCAGTTTTATTCAAACAGGCGGACAGTACCTGACATCTGAAAAACAGATTATCAGGATGTTTCAAAAGAAATTGCCGGAGGAGATCTTTGAATCACTGGAGGACGTCCGGAAAGCGCCTCTTCCTGTCATGGATGAAATTGCGGAAGGAATGGGCAAAAACAGAATCAACGCAGCAACCGTTCAAGGCGCGACAACCGGTGTGGGCGGCGTGTTTACGCTGGCGGCAGACATTCCGGCAGTGCTTGGCTTATCACTAAAAACATTACAGGATATCGCAGTTGCATACGGCTATGACCCAAAGGAGAAAAAAGAACGCGTCTTCATAGTGAAATGTTTGCAGCTGACGTCGGCTGATGTTGTCGGCAAAAGATCGATTTTGCAAGAATTAAAACACTACGATCAAGACCGTACATATAAGAATGTCGCATCTCAAATCCAAGGCTGGCGTGAAGTCGTTTTAGGCTATCGAGACACGTTCGGCTGGAAAAAGCTTTTCCAGCTGGTGCCGGTCGCCGGAATGGTTTTTGGCGCCGCTGCCAATCGCTCAACATTAAACGACATTACCGAGACAGGCATGATGCTGTACAAAAAGAGGCGCATTCTTGAACGACTGAAAGATACAGAACGAGAGATGGAATAGCAGAAAGCAGACGGACACCGCGCTCCGCCTGCTTTTTTATTGAAAACACACCCAATGTGTTTTGTTTGTTTAAAAGAATTGATAGCGGGAATACAACAACCAACACCAATTAAAGGAGGAATTCAAAATGGCAGACGATAACAAAATGAGCAGAGAAGAAGCAGGTAGAAAAGGCGGAGAAACAACAAGCAAGAACCATGACAAAGAATTCTATCAAGAGATTGGGAAAAAAGGCGGAGAAGCCACTAGCAAAAACCATGACAAAGAATTCTATCAAGAAATCGGTGAAAAAGGCGGAGAAGCCACTAGCGAAAATCATGACAAAGAGTTCTATCAAGAAATCGGTGAAAAAGGCGGAGAAGCCACTAGCGAAAATCATGATAAAGAATTCTATCAAGAAATCGGCCGTAAAGGCGGAGAGGCTACAAGCAAAAATCATGATAAAGAATTCTACCAAGAAATCGGCTCAAAAGGCGGAAACGCCCGCAACAACGACTAATCAAAAGTATAAAGGCAGACAACCTGTAAATAAAAAAGCAAAGCGATCCGGCACATCAGCTGGATCGCTTTTTTTGGAATCTTCTCAATTTATGCTACTATTGCGATACAATAAGTGAAAAAGGGGTTTTCGCTAATGTCCAAGATGCAAAACTTGCTCGCCATCGCAAATGAAGTCAAAGAAAAGCACGCTAATTTTTCAATTTCAGAGGTCAACGACCACTGCGTGCGCCTTGCGGTGTTTACGGGAGAATATGACTGGCACCATCACCCTGACTCAGACGAATTGTTTATTGTTCTTGAAGGGGAGCTGCTGATCGATTTTAAGGACAAAGAAACCGCGGTGCTCAAAGCAAATGACAGCCTGCTCATCCCGAAAGGCACGGTTCACCGCACACGCTCTTACGTCAGAACGGTAAATCTCTGTGTGGAGCATAAACAAGCCGAAACCGTCATCATAGAGGAGTAGCCATGCTAATCAAAAAGATCATATGTGAAGTAGACGCTGCAAACGCTGAAGCATTTGCAAAAGCGCAGTCACAGTGGGGAGCGCTATCACATGTGAATGGCTTCATCAAACAGGCCGGCGGCTGGCGAAAAACGATAGACGAGCCGCTCACCGCAGAAATCATCAGTGTATGGGAAAACAGAGAAGCCTATGATCATTTTATGGAGAATGAACATGACAGCATATACGAGGAAAACGATCAGAAGGCTGTAATTCTTTCGATAGAGGTAACGGTGTACGAAGAGGATAAACCGTTCGTTCACGATCTGTTACATAACCCCGATATCCGGTACGAACCAGACTGGACGGTTCTGAAGGCATAATCAAAGCCCAAAACATCATGTTTTGGGCTTGTCTCTTTACTCGCGTCCCGGAAGTGTATTATGAACAAAAGGCGGTGCTGGTTTTAACTCCGGTTTTTCTCCAAACGTTTTTGCTTCTTTTACATATTCAAAGGCTTCTCCGTCCGGCGCTTTTTCATTCAGCCAGTTTTGCTTGGCGCTTTCTTCGCCTTCAGAGAAATTGATAAGCTGATGTGAGAACTCTTGTTTTTCGAGCGCTTTCGGGAATGTACCCGGCACAACCGGACCTTCCTGTGCTTCTAATTCTTTAATGGCGGCGAGCCATTGATTTTGGTGCATCGTGTCACGTGCCAGCAGGAAGCTGAGCATATCTTTGACGCCTTTGTCATCCGTCATTTCAAACAGGCGTGCGACCTGCAGACGGCCCTGTGATTCCGCATTCAGGTTGGCGCGGAAGTCTGCCAGCAGGTTTCCGCTTGCTACGATATAACCGCCGCTCCAAGGTACGCCTGTACTGCTTTCAGGCATAGCGCCAAGTCCTGATACAATCGCATGGTGAGGGTTCATGCCGCCTAGGATGGAGCCGATGACCGGATCTTCAGCAGCTTTTTCCTGCTGATCAAGAGGTGCATCCTCAAGAAGTCTGGCAATCATTGTTGCAATCATTTCAACATGCCCGAGCTCCTCGGTTGCCGTATCCATCAGCAAGTCCTTGTATTTTTCATTTCCTCTTGTGTTCCAGCCTTGAAATAAGTACTGCATGGCAACTGAAATTTCTCCGAATTGCCCGCCTAAAATTTCTTGCATTTTTTTAGCGAATAATGGATCTGGACGATCTGGTTTAGCAGGATGCTGCAGCATTTTTGTGTGCTTAAACATGTACCCATCTCCTTTTTTCGTTTATCTCTTTTTATATTTCCGCTCGTTTGAAAGATAAACGAAAAACAGCGTATCGAGATGGGAGCTATGAATCTTTTCGCAGCTCCAACAGTTCCTTGATCAGCTTCCGGCCAAAGATTGGCTCGTACTGCCGGTATACAGGATCAAGACGCTTCATCCATTCTTTTTTCTCTTTATCCGACAGCTCATAAATATGTATAGCAGAATTCTTTTTGATTTCCTCCAGCTGCTCCTTGTTCATTTGTTCGGCATACGTTTCATTCCACTCCGTCGTCTCCTTCATCGCTTCAGTCAAAATGCGCCTTGTTTCTGGGGTTTGCGACTTCCAGAAGTGTTCATCAGTCATGACAGCGTAGCCGAGGTAACCGTGGCTGCTTATTGTCAAATAGTCCTGAACATTATAAAATTTTTTAGAATAGATGTTTGAGATTGTATTTTCTTCACCATCAACTACATTGTTTTCTAACAGCTGAAAGGTAGAATTGAAGGATTCCTGATGAGGTATTGCGCCAAGCAGCTTGAACTGATCCTCTATCACATCGCTTTGCATAATGCGCAGATCCTGCCCTTTTAAATCATCCGGTGTTTTGACCGGCCCTTGATTTGTCGTGATTTGTTTAAAGCCGTTCGTCCAATAGGCCAGTCCTTTTAATTGGTTTTTCTTTAGAGAATCAAACAGCTGTGTGCCGATGCTTCCATTCAGCCCTTTTTTGGCGGCATTGTAATCTGTAAAAGCATACGGCAGATCCAGCACTCCCCATTCAGGCGAGAGCATGCCGAGCTTGGATGTTGAGGGGGCGATAAATTGAACATCGCCGTTTTGCAATGCTTCGATTTCTTCAATGTCCGAGTACAGGCTTCCATTCGGAAATACTTCTATTTTTATTTTCCCGCCTGATTTTTCGTTCACCAGATCAGCGAATTTATTGGCGGCCAGCCCTTTTGGCGTATTTTCAGCAACCACGTGGCTGAATTTAAATACGATTTGATCCTGCAAGCCTTCCTGGTCGTCATCATAAACAAGCTCTTTATTGCCGGTATGATCATGGAATCCGATAAATAAAGCGGTTGCAATTCCAGCGATCATCAGTGCGAGACATGCAAGCAAACTCTTCATGAAAAGTCCTCCCCTATGTTAAGGATAATGGGGGCAATGACATTCGTAAAGACCTGAAAGGAGAAGCTGATGAACAAAAAGAAGCTCTCAATCCGTTGGAAAATCACGATCTTATCCTATATACTCGTCATTTTCTCCTTTTTGATCGGCGGCATTGTGCTCATTGGCAACATTCAGCATACAGAGGAGCGGGAGCTGAAAAAGCGGCTGATGAATACGGCCCGGACGGTGTCAGAGATGACAGAAGTGAAAGAAGCCTTGGCGCGAAAAAAACGAACAGAAGCGGTTCGCCATGCGGTTGAAGAAATCAGGATGATTAATGAAGCAGACTATATTGTCGTCATGGATATGAATCACATCCGATATACGCATCCTGTCAGCACTAGCATCGGCAAGAAATCAGAGGGAGCAGACGAGGAGGCGGCGTTTGCGGAGCACATTTATTTCTCTGAAGCAAAGGGCGAGATCGGCACAGCGGTTCGCGCTTTTTATCCGGTTAAAGATCAAGACCTGAACCAAATAGGCGTGGTGCTTGTCGGAAAAACGCTGCCGGGGATTGCTGACATCCTGCTTCATTTAAAGCGTGATATCGCATTCATCGTTGTGCTGACACTCGGCTTCGGGCTTGCGGGTTCCTTTTTGCTTGCCCGTCATATCAAAAAACAAATGTTTCAGCTTGAGCCTCATGAGATTGTCCGAATGTATGAAGAGCGGACGGCAACGTTTCACTCGATGAATGAAGGGGTGATCGCCATTGACAACCGTCTCATCATTACGATTTTCAATGAAAAAGCGAAACAGATCTTTGAAGTGCAGGGGAATCTGATCGGCAAGGTGATCTGGGAGGTTCTCAAGGATTCGCGCCTGCCCGAAATCGTGGAGCGAAACAAAGCGGTTTATAATGAAGAAATTCGTGTCAGCGGTAAGGTCATCATGAGCAGCAGAATTCCGATCGTCATGAAGAAAAAAGTGATCGGCGCCGTCGCGATTTTTCAGGACAGAACGGAAGCGGCCAAGATGGCAGAGGAATTAACTGGTGTCAGAAACTTTGTGGAGGCGCTCCGTGTCCAAAATCACGAGCATATGAATAAGCTGCACACGATCGCTGGTCTCATCCAGTTAGGGAAATCTGAAAAAGCCTTGCAGCTTGCATTCCAGGCGTCAACTGAGCAGGAAAATGTGACTGAATTTCTGCACCGCTCGATTCAAAATGACGCTGCGGCAGGCCTTCTATTAAGTAAAATCAGAAGGGGAAGAGAGCTCGGCATTGCTGTTCATATAGATGAAAACAGCAGTCTTCAGCAATTTCCCGAGCATGTTGATCAGCATGATATCGTCGTGCTTTTGGGGAATCTGATTGAAAATGCCTTCGGTTCATTTGAAACCGTTCAATCTGATGACAAACGAATTGACATTAGTATCGAACAAACGGATGATATCCTTGCTATTTTAATAGAAGATAACGGTTGCGGGATTGAACAGGCACATATGCCGCGCCTTTACGACAAAGGTTTTACGGTCAATAAAACAGGCGGCACAGGCTATGGCCTGTATTTAGTGAAACAAATCATAGACAAAGGATCGGGCACGATAGAAGTTGATTCACATGCGGGGCAGGGGACATCTTTTTCTATCGTTTTTCCAATGAAGGGGGAGGAAGCACAGCATGGCTCGTAAAGAATGGAAAGTTCTGCTCATTGAAGACGATCCGATGGTTCAAGAGGTCAATAAGGATTTTATTACAACTGTTAAAGGCTTTACTGTCTGTGCAACAGCAGGAAACGGAGAGGAAGGCATTAAGCTGATTAAAGAAGAACAGCCCGATCTCGTCATTCTCGATGTGTACATGCCGAAAAAAGACGGCATCAAGACCTTGCAGGAGATCAGAAAGCAAAAGCTTGAAGTGGATGTCATTGTCGTCTCCGCTGCAAAGGACAAGGAAACGATCTCACTCATGCTGCAAAACGGGGCGGCTGACTATATCTTAAAGCCGTTTAAGCTTGAGCGAATGAGACAGGCGCTCGAAAAGTACAAGCAATATAAACAAAAAATCGAAGCGAATGATACGCTGTCCCAGGAACAGCTCGATGCGATCCTGAATATTCCGCAGCAGGCCGTACAGAACCTGCCGAAAGGGTTGAATCACTTCACGATGAATGAAGTCACTGCTTTTTTGACACAGCAAACCGCATCCCTTTCTGCGGAAGAGGTCGCCAAGGCGCTCGGCATCGCCAGAGTGACAGCCAGACGATATCTTGATTACTTAGAAAAAACCGGGATCATCAAATTGGACGTTCAATACGGCGGAGTCGGCCGGCCTGTCAACCGCTACGTGTTAAAAGGAGAAACCTGAGACCAAAAAGACCAAAATGTCCGTTATGATCATAAACTTCCCCAGACTATATGAAAACGCTATCATTCTAGTAAGAAAGACACAAAGGCGAATAGGACAGGGGGATGAAGGATATGAAACTGTTTAAAAATTTAACAGTTCAGGTCATAACCGCGGTTGTCATCGGGGTCATTGTCGGGCTGGTCTGGCCGGATGTCGGCAAAGAAATGAAACCGCTTGGCGATACATTTATCAACGCTGTTAAAATGGTGATCGCGCCAATCATTTTCTTCACAATCGTTCTCGGGATTGCAAAAATGGGCGATATGAAGAAGGTTGGAAAAGTAGGGGGAAAAGCGTTTATCTATTTCGAGGTTGTCACCACCCTCGCACTCATTATCGGTTTATTTGTCGTCAACATAATGAAGCCGGGTGCGGGTCTTGATTACAGCAAACTTGAAAAGGGAGATGTATCACAATACACGCAAAATGGCGGTCAGGGAATCGACTGGATTGAATTTGTAACACACATTGTTCCGTCCAACATGGTTGATGCCTTCGCAAAAGGGGACATTTTGCAGGTCTTATTCTTTTCTATTCTTTTCGGAGTCGGTCTTGCAGCATTAGGTGAAAAAGGGAAAAGCGTGATTGATTTCTTCGACAAGATTTCTCACGTCTTTTTCAAAATTATCGGCTACATCATGCGTGCCGCGCCAATCGGGGCATTCGGGGCGATGGCGTATACGATCGGGCACTTTGGGCTTGATTCCATCAAACCGCTGGCAAGCTTAATGATGTCTGTTTATATTACGATGTTCCTGTTCGTATTTGTTGCTTTAAATATCATCTGCAAGCTTTACGGATTCAGCCTGTGGAATTATCTGCGCTTCATTAAAGATGAGCTTCTGATCGTGCTTGGCACAAGCTCTTCCGAATCGGTGCTTCCGCGTATGATGGATAAAATGGAGCGCTACGGCTGTTCCAAATCCGTTGTCGGGCTTGTTATTCCGACGGGCTATTCGTTTAACCTCGACGGCACATCCATTTATTTATCAATGGCGACTGTCTTTTTGGCACAGGTGTTTGGAGTAGACCTCAGTATCGGCCAGCAAATTACGATTATCCTCGTTCTGATGCTGACATCGAAGGGAGCGGCAGGTGTGACGGGGAGCGGATTTATCGTCCTTGCATCAACGCTGTCAGCGCTTCAGGTCATCCCGCTGGAGGGTCTTGCGCTCCTGCTTGGTGTCGACCGTTTCATGAGTGAAGGAAGAGCCATTGTGAACCTGATCGGAAACGGAATCGCCACGATCATTGTTGCAAAAAGCGAAAATGAATTTGATGAAGCAAAAAGCGTAGAGGCTGTTGAAGGCATGAAAAAAATGAAAACAGCAGTTTGAAAAAAGAACGGCCCATCCATGGGGCCGTTTTTTTAATTGTTTAAGAATTATTAAGGTAAGGACAGAGACCTCAGCATTTTTTTGTTATATAATTTACAAATGGATACTATATTGAATGAAGGACGTTTGTCCTAACAGGAGTGTATAAATGGCCGCTTTAGTTAAATTTTTTCAGCACCCGGGAGTAAGGCGTTTCTCCATCTTTGTCGTGTTAACTGGTGTGTTATATCTATTTAAGAGCATGATCAACTTAATATTGCTTACCTTCATTTTCACGTTTCTAATGGATCGTTTGGAGCTTGTCGTGCGGCAGTTTGTAAGCCAGTTCTTCCGCGTGAGCCAGCGGGTTGTCATTACGTTTCTTTACATGCTGCTGGCTGTGCTACTAACAGTGGGGGGTTTTGTGTTTTATCCGGTCGTCGCGGCGCAGATCCAGCAGCTGGTCAAGCAGATTAAACATATTGCGTATCACCCTGACAGCATCCCTTTCTTTGATGAGATCACCAGTGTTTTCGGAGATATCAACATCAGTTCATATGTCAAAGAGGGTTTCAATGTAGTGTATACGTATCTGGCCGATATCAGCACATTCGGTTTGCAGATCGTGATGGCGCTTATTCTCAGCATGTTTTTCTTATTTGAGAAAAAACGCCTATCTGAATTCATGGCGAAATTTAAAACGAGCAAACTGAGGGTTTTTTATGAGGAAATTGCTTTTTTCGGAAGCAAATTTGCAAGAACGTTCGGCAAGGTGCTTGAGGCACAATTTATCATTGCGCTCGTCAATTGTATTCTGACGTTTATCGCGCTTTGGATTATGCATTTTCCGCAGCTGTTTGGGCTGTCTATTATGGTGTTTTTCCTTGGACTGATCCCTGTGGCAGGCGTCGTCATTTCCCTGATTCCGCTCAGCATTATCGCCTACAGCACTGGCGGCGGAATGTATGTGGTCTACATTGTGCTGGTCATATTCGCCATTCATGCGATCGAAACCTATTTCTTAAATCCGAAGCTGATGTCTGCGAAAACAGAGCTGCCAATCTTTTTCACCTTCACAGTACTCATTTTCTCTGAACACTTTTTCGGCATTTGGGGCTTAATTATCGGAATTCCGATCTTTGTATTTCTCCTTGATATTCTTGATGTCACCAACAAGGAGGATCGACCTAAAAGATCCCGAGAAAAAAGTAACAAAAAATAGTTTACAAAATTGGATCTTTTCTGTATAAATAAAATAGATCATATAATAGTAAGCCACACGCTTAATCCTGTCATAAGGAGTGGGGGACCCGATCTTTTGGGGTTAATTTTTCATCTGAAAAACGGACATCTCTTCGTCCGAACCCGGCAGCTAACCTCATCAGCGTGAAGAGAGAGTCCTGTGGTTTGATTGTATAGCCAAAGCCCGCGGGAGTCTCTCGCGGGCTTTTTTCAAAAGAGGGAGGAATGCGGATGAAGCTGGCTACAAAGATTATCATTGCATTGGTGCTGGGTGCTGTGACGGGGATTATTCTTAACGTAACATCACCTGAATTATTTGAAAATTTAAATAAGTTTGTATTTGGTCCTCTTGGCACCATCTTTTTAAACCTCATTAAAATGCTTGTCGTTCCGATTGTCTTTTTCTCACTAACGCTGGGAGTAGCCGGGCTGGGTGACCCTAAGAAGCTTGGCAGAATCGGCGTGAAAGCCATTTCTTATTTTCTCATCACGACTGCAGTCGCTATTACGATTGCCATCATTTTAGCTCTTGTCATCAAACCGGGAGAGTTCGGAACGTATGATACTTCATCTGCCGAATTCACTGCTGAAAAAGCCCCAAGCATTGCAGACACTCTGTTAAACATTATTCCGACCAATCCTGTTCAAGCGATGACGGAAGGAAATATGCTTCAAATTATTGCTTTTGCCATTTTTGTCGGACTAGGGATTACAATGCTCGGAAAAAAAGCGGATATGCTGCTCAAAGTCGTTGAACAAGGAAATGAATTGATGATGTACTTGGTGAATCTTGTCATGAAGTTCGCTCCGTATGGTACATTCGGTCTGATTGCGACAGCTATCGGAAGCCAAGGATTCAGTGCAATGAAAGCGATGGGATTGTACATGATTGTGGTAATCGTTGCATTGCTGATACATGCAGTCGTTACCTACGGATCTACGGTGGCGCTTCTAGCCAGAAGAAACCCGATCACGTTCTTTAAAGATTTCTCAGAGGTTATGGTTGTGGCGTTCAGTACCTCCAGCAGCAATGCGACACTCCCGGTATCCATGGATGTGGCACAGAGAAAATTAAAAGTGCCTGAGCCGATCAGCAGCTTCGTCCAGCCGCTCGGTGCGACAATTAACATGGACGGAACAGCCATCATGCAGGGGGTAGCCACTGTCTTCATTGCGCAGGTGTTCGGGCATGATCTGACATTTACGCAGCTGCTGATGGTAATATTGACGGCTGTACTGGCAAGTGTCGGAACCGCTGGTGTTCCGGGAGTCGGTTTGATTATGCTAGCCATGGTGCTTCAATCTGTCGGCCTGCCTGTCGAGGGAATCGGATTGATTCTTGGAATTGACCGCTTGCTTGATATGCTCCGTACAGTGGTGAACACAACAGGTGACGCGGCCTGCGCTGTTATCATTACAGAAACCGAAAAGGATAAGCAGCCTGAGCAAACGCCGACTCTATCGGTTTAACCAAACATTTGGAAGCAACAAATGCTATAATACAAACAGTGCCTAATTTTGGGCACTGTTTATTTTTGGTCGAAAAAGGAGGAAGGCTTTATGGCTGAGCCGATTTTACATATTGAAGGCCTAGATAAAAAGATTGGGTCTAAAGCGATTTTAAAACAGATCAGCATGGACGTCATGGAGGGTGAAATCATCGGTCTGCTCGGTCCGAATGGTTCTGGAAAAACAACACTTATCCGTATCATCGTCGGGCTGCTAAAACAAAACAGCGGAAGCGTGACAATCAGCGGATTCCAGCATGATACAGAGTTTGAAAAAGCGATGGAAGCGGTTGGAGCGATCGTTGAGAACCCTGAGTTCTATCCGTACCTGACAGGCTGGGAAAACCTCAAGCACTTTGCGAATATGCACAAAAAAATAGCGGATGAACGGCTTGATGAGGTGGTAGAACGTGTCGGGCTGACGTCAGCAATTCATGATAAGGTGAAAACCTATTCCCTTGGGATGCGCCAGCGTCTGGGAATCGCCCAGGCAATTCTTCACCGGCCGAAGCTTCTCATTCTAGATGAACCGACAAACGGCCTCGATCCTGCGGGGATGAAGGATTTTCGCGATCATATTAAGGAGCTCGCAGAAGTGGAAGGAACAGCAGTCCTGTTCGCCACCCATTTATTGCGCGAGGTTGAAGATCTGTGCGACCGTGTCATCATCATTCAAAAGGGTGAGATCAAAGCGGAAGTCCGTTTACAAGGAACTGATCAAACCACAGAAAAAGCGATTATAGAAGTGCAGCCGCAAGAAAAAGCGCTCAATTGGCTGACAGGCAATCAATATCAAGCTGAGCGCCAAGCTGGGACGATTGTAGTTGAGGTAGCAAAAGAAAACATTCCGGAGCTGAACCGATCACTTGTCGGACAAGGTCTGAATGTATTTTCCATTACGCCTTACACGCAATCACTGGAAGACGAATTTATAAAAGCGACGACTGCTCATCAAGAGGAGGGAGAAGAGCTTGTCTAAATTAATTTGGAATGAACATATGAAACTTTTTAATCGGAAGGTCACTTTGGTTTCCCTGATCCTGATGGCTGTCTTTCAATTCTTCATGGCATTGATCATTAAACGGATTGTCATCAGTGCCGGGACAGATGAAAACTTCATCGGCTATTTATCGTATACACCGAGCCTGAACATTTTGCTGCAGGCTTTAACGATCGTGATTGCAGCAACAATTATTTCGATGGAATTTGATAAAAAGACGATCAAATTTCTGCTCATTCGGCCGGTTAAACGCCAAAAGGTTTTTTGGTCAAAATTAATCACAGTCGTAATGGTAAGCTTTTATTTGTATTTGGCATACTACATTTTGGCTTTATTATTCGGTCTCGTGTTTTTTGGCACATCCGTGACCTCGGAATCACAGACATTGCTGATAAACACCTTGGCGCTGATCGGGTCAAACTGGCTTGAAGCCGTGATGATGGGATTATTCGGCCTGCTTTGTTCTTCGCTTTTCCGAAATAGCGCGGTAGCAGTTGTTGTTTCTTTTGTCGTTTTATACGGAGCGAGTACACTTGTTCAGCTCATGAAGTTGTTTGAAAACAAGTGGGGCAGCTTTTTGCTTTTTGCGAACACTGACTTTACGCAATACGGAAGCGGACAGACAGCGTTGTTTTCAGGCATGACGCCATTGTTTTCAATTGGGATCATCATCATACATGCCATATTCTTCATTGTCGTTGGCTGGTGGTGCTTCTGTAAACGTGATGTTCGGGTCTAAAGGCAAGGAATGACATTTTTGTGAAAAAGCTCACGTAAATCAATATCATTTGATATTTTGGTTTATACTAAAGGTACTGACGGAGGTGTCTCGATTGAGGAACTTTATTACCGCTTTACCGATCGTATTGCTGCTTGGATTCTCATTTGTGTCATTCATGTTTCAGTTTGAACATCTTGTTTATTTCAGGCTCGCGCTAGGGTTGTTTTCTCTCGTGGGGCTGTACATGATATATAAAATGAAGACGGGCATTCGCTATTTTATCATCTATCTGTATGCCAGCTGGATTGTGTTGGCTGCAGTGACCGCTTTTGAAGAGCCGATTTTCTCAAGCTTTTTCTTTGGCGGCCTGGTGATGACAATGGGTTACCTGACATATATGCTGATTTATCTCGGCATGAAACAAGACCGGGATGCAAATCCTGTGTAAACACGCTGTTCCCTAGGGGAACAGCGTGTTTTTCTTACTGGACAAAAAGATTAACAGTTGCGGAAAAATGGCAGGAAATCTATAATACATATTAAATTTATCGGAATTAAAACTTGGGAGGCTGCCGGATGTCATTATTTATACAAAACGATCAACAACGGCAATGGATGGAGAAAATCGGACGGATTGCGGATGAATTTCAGCAAACAGCTGCTGAAGATGATGAACAGGGACGTTTTCCTGTGGAGAAAATACAAAAACTGCGTGATGCTGGTTATACGGCATTAACATTGCCAGCTTCTCATGGTGGAGGGGGCATTTCTGTTTACGATATGCTCCTGTTTCAAGAGCGGCTTGCGCGGGGAGATGCTCCTACGGCTCTTAGCATCGGCTGGCATTTGAGCGTAATCGGGGAGCTTGGAGAAGGCAACAGCTGGGATGAAAACGTATTTGCATTTGTGGCCAAGGAAGTCCAAAACGGAGCCGTCATTAACAGGGCGGCGACTGAAGCGAAAACCGGAAGCCCGACAAGAGGAGGGCGTCCGGGTACAAACGCCGTCAAAAAGGATGGCAAATGGGCAGTGAACGGAAGAAAAACCTTTACGACAATGTCACAAGCACTGGATTATTTTTTAGTAACCGCATGGATTGAAGACAAACAAACAACAGGCGTGTTTCTCATTCATAAAGATGATCCCGGTTTGTCGATTGAAGAAACGTGGGATATGATGGCGATGCGGGCGACAGGGAGCCATGATCTTGTACTGAACGAAGTCATGCTTGAAGAGAATAAGCTGGTCGAATTGCTTCAAGGGCCTCGTGGAGCTAAGCCGAATGGCTGGCTGCTTCATATTCCGGCGATTTATCTTGGTGTGGCTCAAGCTGCGCGTGACTATGCAGTTCAATTCGCATCTGAGTATTCTCCAAACAGTTTGAAGGGACCGATCAAGGATGTTCCGGCCGTACAGCAAAGGACAGGCGAAATGGAGCTTGAACTGCTTAATGCCAGACACTTTCTTTTCCATATCGCTCAATTGTATGACGATCCGGAGCGGCGTCCACACTTGACAAGCGAGCTCGGTGCGGCGAAACATATTGTCACAAACGCTGCGCTGTCTGTTGTTGATAAAGCGATGAGAATTGCCGGGGCCAAAAGCCTTGAACGAACCAACCCGCTCCAGCGCTATTACCGTGATGTGCGCGCCGGTCTCCACAACCCGCCGATGGATGACGCCGTGATACACAAGCTGGCAGCAGAAGCGTTTAAGTCATAAAAAAAAGAGCCTTTCCGGCTCTTTTTATGTATTGTTTTGCTCTTGCAGATTTTTTTGATGCTTTCGGTCGATCCTGTCATAAATAACATTCATCAGCTTTGGATTGCCCATAATCGCCTCTTTGTTTTCCTGGATTAGCTGTTGGTAAGTTTTTATTTTACGCTTCGGCATGCTCCGGCTCCCTCCTGACATGTTTGTATTCACTTTCTAAAGCGACAATTCATACAGATGACGCTTTGACTTTTTGTATATACCATTCTGTATTAACAGATGAATGAGCTGTTTTTTTCTGATTTCTGCAGACTGAGGTGTCATTGTGTCACCAACCTCCAATCAAACGATATTGATAATCATTATCAATTAACCTCAGTATACAATGTCCGCAATAGCCTGTAAAGGCGAAAACAGTCCTATTCTTTGCCAATTTACAAACATTCAACAAATCGACAAAAAGTTTCCCGGGCAATAATTACTGTCGAAATGTCCCGCTTCATTGAACGCTGTTCTGCTATTTTTCATGTTTTGAACCATACTATGTAATAGAATGGAGGCTGGTATTCAATGGAGCGGACAGAAAATCTGAAAAAGGGAGAAAAAGGGGCGCTCCTCAATATTTTTGCATATGTCATTCTTGCTGTTGTGAAGCTAGTCATTGGGATTCTATATCATTCTGAAGCGCTGAGAGCAGACGGGTTAAATAATGGAACAGATATTGTTGCGTCATTAGCAGTGTTCATAGGATTGCGGATTTCCCAAAGGCCGGCGGACAGCGATCATCCATACGGCCATTATCGGGCTGAAACAATTTCGTCTCTTATTGCGTCTTTTATTATGATGGCAGTCGGCATTGAAGTATTAATCGGCGGAGGAAAAGCGATTGCGGGCGGCACGACGGAAACGCCAAATCTTATCGCGGCATGGACGGCGTTAGGCAGTGCTGTGTTTATGTATGGCATCTATTTATATAACAAAAGGCTGGCAGCATCCATTAAAAGCTCTGCCCTGATGGCAGCGGCAAAAGACAGCAGATCAGACGCTTTTGTAAGTGCCGGCGCGTTTATCGGTGTTTTTTCGTCCCAGCTGCAGCTGCCGTGGATTGATCCGGTAACGGCTTTTATCATCGGCATCATCATTTGCAAAACGGCGTGGGATATCTTTAAAGACGCTTCACATTCTTTAACAGACGGCTTCCATTTAAAAGATCTTGAGCCCTACAAACAGACCGTCGGGAGGATCGAAAATGTGCATCGCTTAAAGGATGTGAAAGCGAGGTATTTAGGCAGCACAGTTCATATCGAGATGGTCATTACGGTTGATCCGAAGCTTACAGTAGAAGAAGGTCATGGAGTGGCTGATGAAGTAGAAGACAAAATAAAACATGAACACGATGTCACTCATGTTCATGTTCATGTAGAGCCCGACGACATAAAATAAGGCTGTTTAACGAATTAGCTTATATGTTCAGATAAAAATTCAGTCACTTCTTCAGGCGTTTTGGCATTGGCGCTGTGAAGGTGAGCTGTTTTTTCACCGTTTTTGAAAATAAGCAGGCTGGGAATGCCCATTACTTGGTATTTTTCAGCCAGGTCAGGAAGCTCGTCCTTATTCAGTTCATACCAATCGTTTTGGTTGTACTCTTCCAAAATATCGCCGATGAACATATTCATGCGTGTGCAGTCTGGGCACCAATCAGCATAAAACTTTACAATGATTTCTTTATCAGATTGAATCAGTTCATTAAATTGTTCGTTTGTCGTGATTTTTTTCATATGTCACATCTCCTTTTCAATGCCATTTTAATATAAAATAAAAAGGAATTACATACAAATGCATTCAACATCAGCATGCCCAAAAATAATTAGATCATTTTCCGGTGAAAGTGATAAGATAGTAAAGATGAATTGTAGTGGGGGGAGTATCCATTGAAAACAAGTCTAGGATTAGTGTACGGAGGAAAGTCGGCAGAACATAATGTTTCCCTGCAGACAGCTCTGGCTGTAATCAAAGCGCTAAATACTGAGAAGTTTGATATACATCCGATTTATATAACAGAAAAAGGCGAATGGGTAAGAGGCGCCCGTTTAACTGAGCCTGTTTCAAATGTGAAAATGCTTCAATTTGAGCAAGGAGGCAGTGCTTTTTCTCCAGCTGCCTTGAACCAGGAGATGTTTCCGCAGGAAGTGTCACAGCAAAATGAAGCCATCGACGTCGTATTCCCGCTCCTCCACGGACCGAACGGAGAAGACGGTACGATCCAGGGAATGCTTGAGCTGTTGAACATTCCTTATGTCGGCAACGGAGTGCTTGCTTCCTCAGCTGGCATGGATAAAGTTGTCATGAAACATTTATTTGCGCAGGCCGGCCTTGCTCAGGCTAAATACGCAGCTTTCCTTAAGAAAGACTGGACTCGTTCTCCGAAAGAAAGCTGTGAGCAGGTTGAAAAGGAATTAGGCTACCCTTGCTTCGTAAAACCGGCGAACCTCGGCTCAAGTGTCGGAATCAGCAAATGCCGAAACCGTGAAGAACTGCAAAAAGCGTTTGAGCTTGCTTTCCAATATGACCGCAAAGTCGTCGTTGAAGAAGGAATTAACGGCCGTGAGATCGAGATCGGCGTTCTTGGAAATGACGATCCTAAATGCTCTGTTGTGGGAGAAATCGCACCGAAGACAGATTTCTACGATTATAAAGCGAAATATGAGGATGGAGATACTGATCTGATGATTCCGGCGATTGTGACCGATGAGGAATACGCAACAATCAGTGAGATGGCGATCAAAGCGTTTAAAGCGATCGATGGTTCAGGACTCGTCAGAGCGGACTTTTTCCTGACAGCTGACGGCGAAGTTCTGATCAATGAAGTCAACACAATGCCTGGCTTTACACCATTCAGCATGTTCCCGCTGCTCTGGAAAGAAGCCGGAGTGGAATATGCTGACCTGATTGAACAGCTTGTGGAGCTTGCAAAAGAACGCCACGCTGAAAAACAATTGATTAAGCATACATTCTAATGAAGAAGGACACTGCCGGTAAAAGGGCAGTGTTTTTTCCCGTATATACAAAAGAAAGAGAGGGACCTTACTTGATTAAGCGAACAGTAAAAAACATTGCCGAAATGGTCAATGGCACACTGACAAATCCGAAATATGAACAAACAGTCATTCATGGAGTGGCAACTGATACAAGAAAACTGGAACAACATCAGCTTTTCATTCCGCTGAAAGGGGAACGTTTTGACGGCCACGCTTTTGTGGAGCAGGCTTTTGAAGCCGGTGTAGCGGCCGTTCTTTGGGATCGGTCAGAGCCAAATCCGCCCGAGAATCACGCCGTCATTTTAGTGGATGATACCCTTACCGCACTTCAGAAGCTTGCAAAAGCATATTTGCAGGAGCTTGGCACGCGTGTCATCGGAGTAACCGGAAGCAATGGCAAAACGACAACAAAAGATATGATTCACGCCGTACTGGGGACCCAGTACCGTGTCCACAAAACAGGAGGAAACTTCAATAATCATATCGGTTTGCCGTTGACGGTTTTAGCGATGCCTGAAAATACGGAGATCGCCGTATTGGAGATGGGAATGAGCGCCAAAGGAGAAATTGACCTCTTGAGCCGCCTGGCAAACCCGGATGCGGCAGTGATTACGAATATCGGCGAATCGCATATGCAAGACCTTGGCTCTAGAGAGGGCATCGCGGAGGCGAAGCTTGAAATCATTAACGGGCTTAAAGAAGACGGAGTGCTGATTTATATCGGGGACGAACCGCTTCTTCAAAATGCATACAGCTGCCAGACGAAAACGTACGGTACGGGAGCGCATAATGATTATCAGCTTCAGGATGTCAGCCAGAGCGAGGAAGGAACCCATTTTACAATCAAAGGGATAGAAAAAACGTTTTTTATTCCGATACTCGGCAAGCACAATGTGATGAACGCCATGGCTGCGATTGCTGCAGGGGCTTATTTTGGCATCACGCCTGAGGGTGCGGCAAAAGGACTGAGCGGCCTAAAGGTAACCGGGATGAGACTTGAACTCATCAAAACAGACAGTGGCCTTTCGATAATCAATGACGCTTATAATGCGAGCCCGACTTCCATGAAAGCTGCAATTCAATTGACAGAAAGCCTCGAAGGCTACGGCAAAAAAATGCTCGTGCTCGGTGATATGCTTGAACTCGGTGATCTTGAAGAAACGTTCCATAAAGAGTGCGGCGCTGTGATCAGCCCTGAGAAAATTGACCGCGTCTTTACGTACGGAAAACTGGGAGCTTTTATCGCGGAAGGCGCCCTGAAACACTTTGGGAAAGACCGCGTCAGCCACTACACTGAGAAAAAAGATCTCCTCCAAGCTGTGAAGGAAAACGCATCAAAAGGCGATTTGATTTTATTCAAAGCGTCCAGAGGTATGAAGCTTGAAGAAATCGTTAAAGATTTAATAGAGAGCCCGCTTTCCTAAGAAAATATTTTGCGAAAAAACGCATATTGCATCATAAAATAACATGATGTGCAAACACTAATGTATGCCGGCCGAAAATTATGTATATCTGGCCGGCTGCGGCTATGATACAATATATATAGGTTATTTCGCGATACGAACATATTCGTCCGGACTTTTCATCCGCTGACCGAAGTTCTCCGCCGGATTCTTGGGAGCGGATGGAAAAGCAGCCGGCATATTCGAGATGCTGATCTGCTTCTCATCTTATTGAAAAACAAATAGTGTAATGGTAAGATAAAACTTAAAGTAATTCGGGCTTTGTATACGGATGGATCCTGTCCTTTTTGTCTAAAGGGCAGTTTTATAAGTGGTAAATCACGACATTACTGAAACAGCAATTAGAAGGAGTTTGAATAATTTGACTATAACGTTTCAAGATTTTAATTTAAGTTCTGATCTCATGAAAGCAATTAATCGTATGGGATTTGAAGAAGCAACACCGATTCAGGCACAAACAATACCGCTCGGACTTTCAAATAAAGACGTCATTGGACAAGCGCAAACAGGTACAGGTAAAACAGCTGCGTTTGGTATACCCCTTGTTGAAAAAATTAACCCCGAGTCTCCTAATATTCAAGCAATCGTAATCGCGCCAACCCGTGAATTAGCCATTCAAGTATCTGAAGAATTATATAAAATCGGACAAGATAAACGTGCGAAGGTTCTTCCTATTTACGGCGGACAGGATATTGGACGACAAATCCGGGCGTTAAAGAAGAATCCGAATATTATTGTCGGAACACCTGGCCGTCTTCTTGACCACATCAACCGCCGCACAATTCGTTTAAACAATGTAAATACTGTTGTAATGGATGAAGCGGATGAAATGCTGAACATGGGATTCATTGACGATATTGAATCTATCCTTTCAAACGTGCCGAGCGAGCATCAGACACTTCTGTTCTCTGCCACGATGCCTGCGCCGATCAAACGCATCGCAGAGCGCTTTATGACTGAGCCGGAACATGTAAAAGTAAAAGCGAAAGAAATGACGGTTTCTAACATTCAGCAGTTCTATTTGGAAGTGCAAGAACGCAAAAAATTCGATACACTGACTCGCCTTCTTGACATTCAGTCTCCTGAGCTTGCGATCGTATTCGGACGTACAAAACGCCGTGTCGATGAGCTGGCTGAAGCCCTGAACCTTCGCGGGTATGCAGCTGAAGGAATTCACGGTGACTTAACGCAGGCGAAACGTATGGTTGCGCTTCGTAAATTCAAAGAAGGCGCAATCGAAGTTCTTGTCGCAACTGATGTTGCCGCTCGCGGACTTGATATTTCAGGCGTAACACACGTGTACAACTTTGACGTGCCTCAAGATCCTGAAAGCTACGTTCACCGTATCGGAAGAACGGGCCGTGCAGGAAAAACAGGTATGGCAATGACGTTTATTACACCGCGTGAAAAAAGCATGCTTCGCGCAATTGAACAAACAACAAAACGCAAAATGGACCGCATGAAGGAGCCTACACTTGATGAAGCGTTAGAAGGCCAGCAGCAGGTTACTGTTGAACGTCTTCGCACGACAATCAGTGAAAACAACCTGAACTTCTACATGACAGCGGCAGCTGAGCTGCTTGAAGATCATGATGCAGTAACTGTGGTTGCGGCGGCTATCAAAATGGCTACAAAAGAGCCAGACGACACACCGGTTCGCTTAACAGACGAAGCGCCGATGGTCAGCAAACGCTACAAGAACCAGCGCTCTTCTAAACGCAGAGACGGTCAAGGCGGCGGCTACCGCGGAGGAAAAGGGAAAAGCAACAACCGTTCTTCCTACGACAAAAAGCGTTCAAACGATCGCCGTTCTTCAGGTGACAGACGCCAGAAAAAATCTTACTAATTTGATCGATTCAGAGCCCAAAACATGATGTTTTGGGCTTTTTTATGTTCGCGATTTGTTATTCAGCAAACTTTCAGCTGACGGAAGCTATTTTTCTCTGTATGCTTAAGAATGAAACCTTTCTGTAAAAGAGACGTATAAATAACGACGAAAAAAAGGGAGGTAGGTATTTTTGAGAGAGCAGCCAAAAAATCAAATCAGTCCAGACGGATTAAAGGTTTGGCGACTTCAAGAGATCATCATATCCGCTGTTTGCTTGCTTATTGTCATAGCAGTTGCAGTGTTAAGCTATTATTTTCATTGGCCGTACTGGATCAGCGGCGTGCTCGGCGCGGTTTGGCTGCTGGGATCGATTGTGACGGTCTTTCTTATTCCGAAGGTCCGTCATAAGGTGTGGCGATATGAAGTCCATGAGCATGAAATAGATATTCAGTCAGGTATTTTTGTGGTGACACGTGTGATTGTCCCGATGGTCAGGGTTCAGCACGTTGATACGTCGCAAGGGCCATTATTGAAAAAATACAATCTGGCAACGGTGAAAATTTCCACGGCTGCGACCGTTCATTCGATCCCCGCTTTAGAGATGGAGGAAGCGGACCGGCTGAGAGACTCCATTTCCCGTCTGGCAAGGGTGACTGACGATGATGTCTGAACCGAAACGCCTGCACCCGGCAGCAGTCATTTTGAATTTATGCCATACCATTATTCAAACAATAAAAAATATCATTCTGCCATTCTTTTTTGTGTATATCGTCAATTCAAACCATACTGTCCGTTTTTACGGAGCCATTGCGCTCGGTGTGCTGTTCATCTGGCTTGTAGCGGCAAGCATCATCAAATGGAGAAGGTTTACCTATCGAATTGAAGATGATGAATTTAGAATCGAAGAAGGCTTATTTGTTACGAAAAAGCGATACATATCGATTGATCGGATTCAAACGATGAATACGAGCGCGGGCCTTGTCCAGCAAATCTTTAAGCTTGTGAAGCTGCAAATTGAAACAGCAGGCGGAGGCAAGGAGGCAGAAGCCGTCCTTTCTGCTATTTCTGTTGAAGAAGCCGAACGCATCAAAGAAGCTGTCTTTAAGAAAAAAGCGCAAAAACGAGAAAATGAACTTGATGAAGAACAGCTTGAAGCTGAAGAGGAGTTGGGGCCGGCCGTTGAGGTGCAAGAGCACTATCGCATGAACGCGAAAGAATTGCTCATGGCCGCTTCTACCTCCGGCGGAATCGGAGTCATTATCTCCGCTGTATTTGCGCTGATTTCCCAGCTTGATGAAGTGTTGCCGATGGATTGGTTATTCGATAAGTTTTCATTCCTTCAGCACGCCAGCATCGGTATTTACGCGGTACTCATTTTTATCGGTTTATTTATCGCCTGGATTTTCAGCATTGCGGGCATGATGTTTAGATACGCGAACTTTCAAATCATAAAAAAAGAGCAGGAACTGGTGATTTCAAGAGGAATTATTGAAAAACATCAAGTCACGATACCGCTGCGAAAAATACAAGCCATTAAAATAAAAGAAAATATCATCCGCCAGCTTTTCGGCTTTGTAACGGTGTCCATCGTCAGTGCGGGCGGCGGCGACCGGGAAAAAGAAGAAGGCGCTTTGACCATTCTCTTTCCAATGATTCATAAAAAAAAGCTTCCGTACATGCTCCGAACATTTACGCCGGAATACACGCTGGAAGAAAACTGCCGCCGCCTGCCGCGGCGCGCGTTGAAACGCTATTTGTTCCGTTCTGTCATTTTTTCACTCTTTTTGATCATCCCATTATGTATCTTCTTTCAGCCATGGGGCTATCTGTCGGTCATCCTGCTGCCGATTGAATTGCTTTTCGGTTATCTCGCGTATAAAGACGCTGCGTGGACAATCAACGGAAACCGTCTGCAGCTGACGTCAAGATTTATAGGCAGAACAACTGCCATTGTACTGAAAAAACGAATGCAGGTTTGCAAGTTCAGCCAATCCTATTTCCAAAAGAAAGGCCGCCTGTATACCATTTCTACTTCAGTGAAATCATCGAGCCACATGGAAGAATTAACGGTGAGGGATGTAGGTGAAGAGGATGCAGCCTTCATTTTAAACTGGTACTCATATGAAAAAGCGGACGGTTAATACCGCCGCTCTTTTTTTTGCACACACAAAAACGAAAGAAGAAACCCGCCGCATAGTCCAAACAGATGAGCCATCATGTTAATATTGGAGTTGATAAACGACATGAGAACGGCAAATGCAAGCAGTGTGATGATCATTTTGGAATGCTCCTGCCCAATTAGCTCGTTCCGAAAAAGAACCATAAACAGGTACACGCCGAATAGCCCGAAAATGGCGCCTGAAGCCCCGACATGCACGTAATCAAGCGGCTCAGTAACATACGTGCCGATATTGCCGATGATGCCGGAGCCGGCGTACACAAGAAGGAAACGCGCTTTTCCCAACATGCGTTCCAAAGCCGGGGCAAATAAAAAGATGGACATGGAATTAAACAGCAGATGTGTGAACCCGGCGTGCAGCAAAATCGGTGTGATCAGTCGCCACCATTCACCGTTAGCGACACCTAGATTATAGCCTGCGACAGTATCCCTCCATAAAACGACTGAATGGACAGGAAGTGAAAAAAACAGCCAGAGAACAGCTTGCAAAGCCAATATAAAGGTGACAACGGGATAAAGCCTGATAAACGTTTGAAAATTTTCAGTCCGTATAAACATTCCGAGCCCCTTTTCTTCATTTTGGTATATCTATAGTAACACGTTTATGAGACAAACCATTTAAATAGTACGTACGCAAAGGAGGTTATCATACATGATTTACGGCATTGGACTGGATATTACCGAGCTTAAACGGATCGCCTCTATGGCTGGACGCCAGAAAAGGTTTGCCGAGCGGATTTTGACGCGAAGCGAGCTTGACCAATACCGTGAGCTTTCAGAGAAAAGAAAAATCGAATTTCTCGCAGGCAGATTCGCGGCAAAAGAAGCGTTCTCGAAAGCATTTGGCACCGGTATAGGGAGGCAGCTCAGCTTTCAGGACATTGAAATTAGGAAAGACCAAAATGGCAAGCCCTACATCATTTGTACCAAACTGAGCCAGGCCGCCGTTCACGTATCAATCACTCACACAAAAGAATACGCTGCCGCGCAGGTTGTGATTGAAAGGTTGTCAAGCTAGTCTGCATATTAGGGAAACCCCACTCATATATTTGATAGTGCATTAAGGGAGACAAGTTGTTTGAGGCTTTTATGGTACGCATCTGTTCTGCCTAAACGTGTACCGAGCGTACCGTTAAAGTCAAACAAGCGATTTCTTCCTTTTACATCAATTGAGAAAAAGGGGTTGAAAAAGGTGAGAAAAAGCTTTGTTTTGCTTTTAACGGGACTGCTTGCTGTTCTTATTCTTTCTGCCTGCGGGCAAAAAACACAGCAAGATATTGTGGCCGGGTTAGATGAAAAGGCGAAAGAATACACCTCGTACAAAGCAAAAGCGAAAATGACCATCGAGACAGGGAGTGAGCCTCAAGTATACAATGTGGAAATCTGGCACAAAAAGCCGTCTCTGTACAGGGTTTATTTAGAAAATCCGAAAAAGGACCAAAACCAAGTCATTTTACGAAATGAAAACGGAGTATTTGTTCTCACGCCGTCTTTAAATAAGAGCTTCAGATTTCAAAGCGACTGGCCGAACAACAGCAGTCAGGTCTATCTGTTTGAATCGCTCGTAAAGGATGTTCAAAACGATTCGGATGCAGTTTTCACAGCGAAAGAAAAGAAATACGTATTTGAAACAAAAACAAACTATCAGCATAACAAAATGCTGCCGACGCAAGAAATCACATTTAACAAAAAGGATATGAGCCCGTCATCTGTCAAAGTGATGGATACTGACCGGAAAGTGATGGTCAAAGTAGAATTCAGCAGCTTTGAATTTAATAAACAATTTGATAAAGAATCATTTGACGAAAAGAAAAATATGACCCTTTCTCAAATGGATGTTGCCACAAGCGCGAAGCCTTCCGATACATTTGCGGTCAAAACGCCGCTGGAACTGCCGCTTGGCGTAAAGCTGCTTGAAGAAAAAGATATATCTACTGAAGACGGGAAGCGCATCATCATGACGTACGGAGGAGAAAAATCATTTACGTTAATTCAGGAAAAAGCCCAGATTGCCAAGGCCTCCTCCTCCGTTACGCTGAACGGCGAACCGGTAAATCTCGGCTACACCATCGGCGCTTTGTCGGATGCATCATTATCATGGACATATGACGGTGTTGATTACCTTCTCTCTTCTAAAGATCTTTCTAAAGAGGAAATGGTAACAGTAGCGAAAAGCATGCAGGGACAATCATCGAAATAACCGCCAAAGGCCAAACATGATTTGGCCTTTTTTTCGTTAGACATCGTTTCCCTTTGGCCTTTAATTTTAGTATGATATGTAAATGATATTGAATAAAAGCTAGGAAGTGTCGTAATGAGCACAAAACCTTTTTACAGGGATACGTGGGCGGAAATTGACTTGTCCGCGATAAAGGAAAATGTCAGTAATATGAAAGAACATATCGGTGAACATGTCCAGCTAATGGCAGTTGTGAAAGCAAACGCCTACGGGCATGGTGATGCAGAAACAGCGAAGGCTGCTCTTGACGCAGGTGCTTCATGCTTGGCCGTAGCCATTTTGGATGAAGCGATTTCACTGCGTAAAAAGGGCTTGAAGGCGCCTATATTGGTGCTTGGCGCGGTTCCCCCGGAGTATGTGGCAATCGCTGCTGAGTATGACGTGACCTTAACAGGTTATTCTGTTGAATGGCTTCAGGAGGCAGCCCGCCACACGAAAAAAGGTTCTCTTCATTTTCATCTGAAGGTCGATACGGGGATGAACAGGCTTGGTGTAAAAACAGAGGAAGAAGTTCAGAACGTGATGGCCATTCTTGACCGCAACCCCCGTTTAAAGTGCAAAGGGGTATTTACCCATTTTGCGACAGCGGATGAAAAAGAAAGAGGCTATTTCTTAATGCAGTTTGAGCGCTTTAAAGAGCTGATTGCTCCGCTGCCGTTAAAGAATTTGATGGTCCACTGTGCGAACAGCGCCGCCGGACTTCGGCTGAAAAAAGGCTTTTTTAATGCAGTCAGATTCGGCATTGGCATGTATGGCCTTCGCCCGTCTGCTGACATTTCGGACGAGATGCCGTTTCAGCTGCGTCCGGCATTCACCCTGCATTCGACGCTGTCGCATGTCAAACTGATCAGAAAAGGCGAGAGCGTCAGCTACGGAGCCGAGTACACAGCAGAAAAAGACACATGGATCGGGACGGTGCCTGTAGGCTATGCGGACGGCTGGCTCCGAAAATTGAAGGGTACCGACATCCTTGTGAAGGGAAAACGCCTAAAAATTGCCGGCCGAATTTGCATGGACCAATTTATGGTGGAGCTGGATCAGGAATATCCGCCGGGCACAAAAGTCACATTAATAGGCCCGCAGGGAGATGAATATATTTCCATGGATGAGATTGCAGGGAGGCTCGAAACCATTAACTATGAAGTGGCCTGTACAATAAGTTCCCGCGTTCCCCGTATGTTTTTGGAAAATGGGAGTATAATGGAAGTAAGAAATCCTTTGTTGCAGGTCAATACAAGCAATTAGTTTACTTAAATGGCGAATTTATAAAACAGCTTTGCTTGAAGAGTGAATAATGGTATCATTATCACTGGATGGATAAAAGAGTCGTATCCGTAAGTTTGGTGGAGGTGTATGTTTTTTGTCTGAATCCAGCGCAAGAACCGAAATGAAAATCAGCTTGCCCGAAAACCTAGTAGCTGAATTGGATGGTGTAGCGATGCGGGAGAAACGAAGCAGAAACGAACTGATATCACAAGCAGTGAGAGCGTATGTCAGCGAACGAACAACTCGTCACAACCGTGATTTGATGAGACGCGGCTATATGGAAATGGCGAAAATCAACCTGAATATTTCTTCTGAGGCTCACTTTGCGGAGTGCGAGGCTGAAACGACAGTTGAGCGCTTAGTCAGCGGAGGATAATCATTTGATTGTGAAACGCGGCGATGTTTATTTTGCTGATTTATCTCCTGTTGTTGGCTCAGAGCAAGGCGGGGTGCGCCCGGTTTTAGTGATCCAAAATGACATCGGAAATCGCTTCAGCCCAACTGCTATTGTTGCAGCCATAACAGCACAAATACAGAAAGCGAAATTACCAACCCACGTCGAAATCGATGCAAAACGCTACGGTTTTGAAAGAGATTCCGTTATTTTGCTGGAGCAAATTCGGACGATTGACAAGCAAAGGTTAACGGATAAGATTACTCATCTGGATGATGAAATGATGGATAAGGTTGATGAAGCCTTACAAATCAGTTTGGCACTCATTGATTTTTAGACATATTTGCAGGTTGCTCACACAGAGCAACTTTTTTTGTTTTCAAAAAACATAAACGATATAATAGTTAAATAACGAAAAAATATGTTGTTTTTTATTGGGAGGTAAGCGAATTTGATGTCGAACCAGACTGTATACCAGTTCATTGCCGAAAATCAAAATGAACTGCTCCAACTGTGGACTGACACACTAAAAGAATTAAGCGAGCAAGAATCCTACCAGCTGACTGACCAAGTGTATGAAAATATATCTAAAGAGTATATCGACATTCTGCTGCTGTCTGTTAAGGACGAAAACGCTGCTGAAAGTCAAATCAGTGAACTGGCGCTTCGAGCGGTCCAAATCGGGCTTTCTTTGAAGTTTTTGGCTAATGCGCTTGCTGAATTCTGGAAGCGTCTCTACACAAAAATGAATGATAAGAGATTGCCAGATCAAGAGAGCACGGAATTAATCTGGCAGATTGACCGCTTTTTCAGCCCGATTAACACAGAAATTTTTAATCAATACTCAATCTCATGGGAAAAAACAGTATCCCTGCAAAAAATCGCGCTGCAGGAGCTGTCTGCGCCGCTTATCCCGGTGTTTGAAAATATCACGGTGATGCCGCTAGTCGGAACAATTGATACCGAACGCGCGAAACGCATTATGGAAAATCTTCTTAATGGCGTTGTCAAACACCGTTCCCAAGTCGTGCTGATTGACATTACAGGTGTCCCTGTCGTCGATACGATGGTTGCCCATCATATTATTCAGGCATCAGAAGCGGTAAGGCTTGTCGGAGCGAATTGCCTGCTGGCCGGAATCCGTCCGGAAATTGCTCAAACCATCGTCAACCTGGGGATAGATTTATCCCAAGTTATAACTAAGAATACCCTGCAAAAAGGAATTCAAACAGCATTGGAAATGACGGATCGAAAAATCGTTTCATTGGGGGAATAACATTTTGAGACATCCGAAAATCCCGATCTTGAAACTGTATAATTGCTTATTAGTGTCCATTCAATGGGAACTTGATGACCAGACAGCATTAACCTTTCAAGAAGACTTATTAAATAAAATATACGAAACAGGTGCTAACGGAGTCGTCATTGACCTGACATCTGTGGATATGATTGATTCATTTATCGCGAAAGTGCTGGGCGACGTTATTACAATGTCTAAGTTAATGGGGGCAAAAGTTGTCTTGACCGGCATTCAGCCCGCTGTGGCAGTGACGCTGATTGAACTTGGAATCGCACTTGAGGAAATCGAAACTGCGCTCGACTTAGAGCAGGGGCTTGAGACATTGAAGCGGGAATTGGGGGAATAGCGAATGAACGACCAATCCTGTGTAAAAATCATGACAGAATGGGATATTGTGGCCGCCAGACAGCTGGGACGAAACGTTGCGAAAGAACTGGGTTTCGGCACTGTAGACCAGGCTAGAATTACAACGGCTATTTCAGAATTAGCCAGGAATATTTATTTATATGCCGGCAAAGGGCAGATTGGAATTGAACAGGTCGCAGACAGAGGAAAAAAGGGCCTGAAAATCATAGCGGAAGACCAAGGGCCGGGAATTCCTGATATCCGAAAAGTTATGGAAGACGGGTTTTCAACGTCTGGAGGACTTGGTGCGGGACTTCCCGGGGTCAAAAGGCTGATGGATGAATTCAGCTTAAATTCCGTAGCGGGGGAAGGAACAGAGATACAAGCCATCAAATGGCTTCGGTAGGAGGTAAGAACGTGGATTTTAGGGAGGTTATTGAGCAGCGGTATCATCAGCTGCTTAGTCGATATATAACCGAATTAACAGAAACATCTTTATATCAAGCCCAAAAATTCAGCCGAAAAACAATCGAGCACCAAATTCCTCCGGAAGAAATCATCAGCATTCACAGAAAAGTGCTGAAGGAGCTGTATCCAAGTCTCCCGGAAGATGTGTTTCATTCGCTGGATTTTTTAATAGAAGTCATGATTGGTTATGGAATGGCTTATCAGGAGCATCAAACCCTTAGAGGGATACAGCAGGAAATTAAATCAGAAATTGAAAT
The DNA here is from genome assembly GCF_001875785.1 of Bacillus sp. FMQ74. Taxonomy (NCBI): domain Bacteria; kingdom Bacillati; phylum Bacillota; class Bacilli; order Caryophanales; family Bacillaceae; genus Bacillus; species Bacillus sp. FMQ74. The sequence goes on from NZ_MOEO01000007.1 coordinate 125,291, forward strand.
CGCAGCTAATGTCCAGCAGACACTGCTCGGAACAAAAATTCCTCAGGAGGAATCGCTGGATATCGGCGCCATCAGTGTGCCTGCCAAACAGATGAGCGGTGACTACTACCACTTCGTCAAAGACAAGAAATCCATTAATATTGCAATCGCGGACGTGATCGGAAAAGGCATTCCAGCGGCTCTTTGTATGTCCATGATTAAATACGCAATGGACTCTTTGCCGGAAACGGGCATACACCCTTCTCAGGTGCTGAAAAATTTAAATCGTGTTGTTGAACAAAACGTTGACGCTAGTATGTTTATTACGATGTTTTATGCCAATTACAATATGGACAAGCATCAATTTACATATGCTTCGGCGGGACATGAACCGGGATTCTATTATTCTCAAAAAGACAACGCATTCTATGATTTAGAGGCTAAAGGACTCGTTCTCGGCATCTCGCAGGATTATGACTACAGACAATTCGATCAGCATCTGGAAAAGGGCGATATGATCGTTTTATTTTCCGACGGCGTCACAGAATGCAGAACAGAAAACGGTTTCTTGGAGCGTTCTGATTTGCAGAAGCTCATTGAGGAACATATGTGTTCCTCCGCGCAGGAAATGGTCAACAACATTTATGACAGCCTCCTCAAATTACAGGACTTTCAGCTTCATGATGATTTTACGTTAATTGTTTTGCGGAGAAAGGTTTAGCGTCTGTCAGACGAGGGTATAAAGCAACTAGTGATTTGAAGGAAAAATTTGAGGTGATACGAATGAATATAAATGTTGATGTGAAGCAAAACGAGAATGATATACAAGTAAACATTGCAGGAGAAATTGATGTATACTCTGCGCCAGTGCTCAGAGAGAAGCTTGTTCCTCTGGCAGAACAAGGCGCGGACTTAAGAATTTGCCTGAAAGATGTCAGCTACATGGACAGTACCGGATTGGGCGTTTTTGTAGGGATCTTTAAAACAGTGAAAAAACAAGGCGGTTCGCTGAAACTTGAAAATCTTTCTGACCGGCTGATCCGCCTGTTTGACATTACAGGCCTGAAGGACATCATTGATATTTCTGCAAAGTCAGAAGGTGGAGTGCAATGAAGAAGAACGCTGATTACATCGAAATGAAAGTGCCGGCCCAGCCTGAATACGTGGGAATTATCAGACTGACGCTGTCAGGCGTCGCAAGCAGAATGGGCTATACGTATGATGAAATTGAAGATTTGAAGATCGCAGTCAGTGAAGCGTGCACAAATGCGGTTCAGCATGCTTACAAAGAAGATAAAAATGGGGAAGTGTCAATACGATTCGGTGTGTTTGAAGACCGTTTAGAGGTTATTGTGGCGGATGAAGGAGATAGCTTTGACTTTGATCAAAAGCAGCAGGATCTAGGGCCGTACACACCTTCGCACACAGTTGATCAATTATCAGAAGGAGGGCTCGGTCTATATTTAATGGAAACGCTCATGGATGAAGTCAGAGTGCAAAACCACTCCGGCGTCACTGTAGCGATGACAAAGTATTTAAATGGGGAGCGAGTTGATCATGACACAACCATCAAAAACTACGAAACTAACTAAAGATGAAGTCGATCGGCTCATAAGCGATTACCAAACAAAGCAAGATGAACAGGCGCAGGAAACGCTTGTGCGGGTGTATACAAATTTGGTTGACATGCTTGCGAAAAAATATTCAAAAGGAAAAAGCTTCCACGAGGATCTCCGCCAGGTCGGCATGATCGGGCTGCTCGGCGCGATTAAGCGATACGATCCTGTTGTCGGGAAATCGTTTGAAGCTTTTGCAATTCCGACAATCATCGGTGAAATTAAACGTTTCCTCAGAGATAAAACATGGAGCGTTCATGTGCCGAGACGGATTAAAGAACTGGGGCCAAGAATCAAAATGGCGGTTGATCAGCTGACGACTGAAACACAAAGATCGCCGAAAGTCGAAGAGATTGCCGAATTCCTCGATGTTTCAGAAGAAGAGGTTCTTGAAACGATGGAAATGGGCAAAAGCTATCAAGCCTTATCCGTTGACCACAGCATTGAAGCGGATTCGGACGGTAGCACCGTCACGATCCTTGATATCGTCGGATCACAGGAGGATGGATATGAGCGGGTCAACCAGCAATTGATGCTGCAAAGCGTGTTTCATGTCCTTTCAGACCGTGAAAAACAAATCATAGACCTTACGTATATTCAAAACAAAAGCCAAAAAGAAACTGGGGACATTCTCGGTATATCTCAAATGCACGTCTCGCGTCTGCAGCGCAAAGCTGTGAAGAAGCTCAGAGAGGCCCTGATTGAAGACCCCTCGATGGAGTTAATGTAATGATCCAGGTTGAAGAAAACGAGCATATTCAAACTCTAGTATATCAACTGAATAAAGAAGGAAAATCGATTTGCGGCGACAGCTTTTTTATGAAAGCTGATGATAAGGAATTAATTTGTGCGGTTGCTGACGGGCTTGGAAGCGGATCGCTTGCAAATGAATCCTCTGCAGCTATCAAAGACTTAGTGGAAAACTATGCGAATGAAGACGTACAAAGCATTATCGAACGCTGTAATCAGGCGATGAAAAACAAAAGAGGCGCTACAGCATCTATCCTGAAAATCAATTTTGAACAAAGGCAGTTTACGTACTGCTCTGTCGGCAATGTACGGTTTATTCTGCATTCCCCGTCTGGTGAAAGCTTTTATCCTCTGCCGATTTCGGGCTATTTATCAGGCAAGCCGCAAAAATACAAAACGCACACCGCCACCTATGAAAAGGGTTCAAAGTTCATTATACATACAGATGGACTCAACGTACCTGATATCCGCTCCCATTTGAAAAAGGGCCAATCGGTAGAAGACATATCGAATTCGCTGAAAATGTATACGACATCGAGAAAAGATGATCTGACCTATATTCTTGGACATCTGTCCTAAGAAGCCGAAATACCGGCTTCTTTTTTTATGTGTTTTTTTCGGTTTTTGATACACTAGAGAAAGAACGACAAAATTGGAGGCTTTGGTTACATGGAAACGTCAGCCCTTTTAAAACAGCAAATTGCGAAAGAAATAGGTTTATCACAAAAACATGTTGAAAGTGTCATCCGCCTGCTTGAGGACGGCAATACAGTCCCGTTTATTGCCCGGTATCGAAAAGAACAGACGGGTTCAATGGATGAGGTTCAGATTCAAACGATTTCTGAACGCTGGCAATACATACAAAACCTGAATCAGCGAAAAGAAGAAGTCATCAGGCTGATTGCAGAGCAGGATAAACTGACAGATGATCTAAAACGTAAAATCGAGCAATCGGTAAAGCTTCAGGAAGTGGAAGACCTTTACCGCCCTTATAAACAAAAGCGCAAAACGAAGGCGACAGTCGCTAAAAGCAAAGGCCTGGAGCCGCTTGCCGACTATATCCTGACACTCCCCCAAGATGATCGTCTGACAGAAAAAGCAGACCAATACATCAGCGAAGAAAAAGAAGTGTTTACACGAGAAGAAGCGATTGAAGGTGCCAAGCACATTATTGCGGAACAAATCTCAGACGAGCCGACTTTCAGAAAGTGGATTCGCCAGGAAACCTTCAAAAAAGGAACCATTAAATCTGTTGCCGGAAAGTCGGCAGACACGGACGAAAAAAATGTGTATGAAATGTATTATGAATATGAAGAGCCAATCGCAAAAGTCGTTCCGCATAGGGTGCTGGCAATGAACCGCGGCGAAAAAGAAGATATTTTAAAGGTATCGATCGAACCGCCTGCGGATCACATTAAAGCGTATTTAGAAAAACAAATCATCAAAAATCGCTCAACATCCGTAAAAGAGATTTTGCAGGAGACAATTGAGGACAGCTATAAAAGACTGATCCAGCCGGCAATCGAGCGTGAAATCAGGAAAGAGCTCTCAGAAAAAGCCGATGAACAGGCGATTCATATTTTCTCGGAAAACTTGAGAAAGCTTCTACTTCAGCCGCCAATGAAAGGCAAAACCGTTCTCGGTGTTGACCCAGCCTTTCGAACCGGATGTAAGCTCGCTGTGTCAGATGAGACCGGAAAAGTCTTGAAAATTGATGTGATCTATCCGCATGCGCCAGTCAACAAAACAAAAGAAGCCCATGAAAAAGTGAAAAAGATTCTTGAGCAGTATCAAGTCGAGATGGTGGCGATCGGAAACGGCACAGCATCCAGAGAAACAGAACAATTCATCGTCAATGTACTGAAAGACATGCCGCGCAAAATTTATTATGTGATCGTCAATGAAGCGGGAGCAAGCGTATATTCGGCTTCTGAGCTCGCCCGAGAAGAATTCCCTGACCTAAAGGTTGAAGAGCGCAGTGCCGTATCAATTGCGCGAAGACTTCAAGACCCGCTCGCGGAGCTCGTTAAGATCGATCCGAAGTCTGTGGGGGTCGGACAGTATCAGCATGACGTCAGCCAAAAGCGCTTAAATGAATCTCTGCGGTTTGTCGTCGAAACGGTCGTAAACCAGGTTGGAGTAAACGTCAACACAGCATCCGCCGCGCTGCTTCAGTATGTAGCGGGATTATCGAAGTCTGTCGCAGGCAACGTTGTCAAAAAACGCGAGGAAATCGGAAAGTTTTCAAATCGAAAAGAACTGAAGGACATCCCAAGGCTCGGTGCAAAAACTTACGAGCAATGTATCGGTTTCTTAAGAGTGCAGGAAGGGACAGAGCCTTTGGATAGAACAGGCATCCACCCGGAAAGCTATAAAGAAACAAAAGCGCTATTGAAAAAACTCGGGCTTTCAACAGAGCATATCGGCACGGCGGAATTGAAAGATAAAATCAATCAGCTGGCACTTTCTGAAACGGCAAAAGAGCTGGGAATCGGCGAAATCACTCTGAAAGACATTTGTGAACAGCTGACAAGGCCGGAACGCGATCCGCGCGACGAGGTGCCAAAGCCTTTGCTGAAAACAGACGTCCTTCAGCTGGAAGATTTGAAAGAGGGAATGGAACTGCAGGGCACCGTGCGCAATGTAGTGGACTTTGGAGCGTTTGTTGATATCGGAGTCAAACAAGATGGGCTTGTGCATATCTCAAAACTCAGCAATCAATTCGTCAAGCATCCTCTTGATGTCGTCTCTGTCGGCGATATCGTGACAGTTTGGGTTGACGGCGTAGATGTACAAAAAGGCAGAGTATCGCTGTCTATGGTAAAATAAAAGCACTGCTTACGAGCAGTGTTTTTTCCTATAGAAATACCAGCATTGATTCAGCAGTTTAATTTGGTAATTATCTTTTTCAAGGAATGCTTTTTGCATCTGTTTTTTAAGCCAATTTGGCATAGGCTCATTCCTCCTCAGCTTTTCTCATAAGAGGGACGGTGATTACCATATTGTATGCAAACGGTGAATTGTCCCGTTCAATGTTTTTTAAGTGAGGTGCACTATGGATAATATAGAGCTTCAAAAGCTGACAGAGGATATTTCTGAAACGTATTTTAAAAAGCCGTTCCGCCACCAGGCGCTTTTTAATGACAGGCTTAAAACCACTGGCGGCAGGTACCTGTTAACCTCCCATAACATTGAATTGAACAGAAAATATTTGATTGAACACGGCAGGGAGGAGCTGATCGGCATCATCAAGCATGAGCTCTGCCATTATCATCTTCACCTTGAAGGAAAAGGGTACAAACACAGAGACAGAGATTTTAGAATGCTTTTGCAGCAAGTCAACGCGCCGAGGTTCTGTACACCCCTTAAGAAAAAAGCGGAAAACAAAAAAAATTATATGTATATCTGTACGGCCTGCGGCCAACAGTATATAAAGAAGCGGGCTATGAACCCTGACAGATACAGATGCGGAAAATGCCGCGGGAAAATAAAAAGAATTTTTTCGTGAAAAAGGTTGACGATTATGGCAAGCCTATGTTACATTATAAAAGTCGTTACGAGAGATAAATTAAAACATTTACCTCTTGACACTGTAAATCAAGGCTGATATAATAAGTCTTGTCTCATTATTCCACAGTAGCTCAGTGGTAGAGCTATCGGCTGTTAACCGATCGGTCGCAGGTTCGAATCCTGCCTGTGGAGCCATATTGGAGAAGTACTCAAGTGGCTGAAGAGGCGCCCCTGCTAAGGGTGTAGGTCGCGTAAGCGGCGCGAGGGTTCAAATCCCTCCTTCTCCGCCATAAGATTTCGATATAAGTTCTCAACCATCGGCCCGTTGGTCAAGCGGTTAAGACACCGCCCTTTCACGGCGGTAACACGGGTTCGAATCCCGTACGGGTCATTCCATTTCGTTGGGCTATAGCCAAGCGGTAAGGCAACGGACTTTGACTCCGTCATGCGTTGGTTCGAATCCAGCTAGCCCAGCCATTTTTATTTTTGAAATCAAATAGTAAGAGCCATTAGCTCAGTTGGTAGAGCATCTGACTTTTAATCAGAGGGTCGAAGGTTCGAGTCCTTCATGGCTCACCATTGTGTCTTATGCGGGTGTGGCGGAATTGGCAGACGCGCTAGACTTAGGATCTAGTGTCTTTACGGCGTGGGGGTTCGAGTCCCTTCACCCGCACTTTATTTACAAAGTGCACGCAAATTGGTTTTACTAGGTTAAGAGCCTAATAAACCAGCACAAACAATTAAATGATCACGCGGTCGTGGCGGAATGGCAGACGCGCTAGGTTGAGGGCCTAGTGGGTGAATAACCCGTGGAGGTTCAAGTCCTCTCGGCCGCATCAATGATACCAAGGGTAGTTGACCTTTGGTATTTTTTTGTGCTTATTTTTAAATTGTCTAGATGATGTAATCAATATAAAGAAAAACAAGCTGACAGTGACCCCATATATAAACGAGACAATGCAATTGTTAGAGTTTATGTCGGAGGCAAATATATTCAATTTGTGTTTTATCCTCTGAACTGACATCGTATCCTATTTAATGAGAAAGTCGGCGAAAAGTATCGAGAGATGGATGGTATGCCAATGAACGATGAAAATGATCGACTCGGCTTATCAAGGAAAACACCAGACTATGGAGAAGCAAAAGGTAAAGAAACTAAGTTAGAGGAGTAAACCATGTGTTTACTCCTCTTTTTTAAGTTATTATCTATATTTATAAGTGATAAAAAGCTGAATTATAAGTGTTTAATCATTGTTTACATAGAAACAAAGAAAAGCAGCAATTGGGTTGATAATAAGTGGGATTTGCCCTACCTCTTTTTTTCAGCTTGGTGGCTGTTAGGTAAGTTACTGTCGTACTCATTATTCAAACCAATGCTATAAAACCTTACATTAATTAGTACACCAAGTTTATGATGGATGTAGATTGTGAAGAAATGTTCTTAAACTAAAGAGGCAGTTGAGTTTAAGTGAATAATTTCGCAAATAACACTCTTCGGTTTAATAAGCTTTTGTATGAGAAGGCTTATGGTGAAATTAAACTAAAGATCAAAATTTTTTAGAAATATGAAAACCTTTAATAAACCTTGAACATTTCATAGTTTTCTTTATAGTACGAAATAATGAAGTCACGAAAATTTCTTACTGAAGAGGATAACGTTTTATGTCTTATCCAAGATAAGCATACTGGATATGTAGCTGAGTCATCAGCAACTTTAATATAATTCAACCCCAATGTTCTACAAACTGAAATAGGAAGTAAAGCTACACCCTGATCAAGCTTTATAATTTCGGCCAGTAAATTAGAATCTACCTCAAATGCAATATTTGGGATGAAGCCAGCTTTCTCACAAAGCAAAGTTGTAAAATCGCTATACTCCACATTATTAGCTAGAGTAATAAATGGTTCATCGGCAACATGACTTAACGAGATTTTGGTGTTACCCGTTAACCTGTGGTTCGAGGGTAACACCAAAACAATATCTTCATTTACCAGAACACAACTCTCTATTTCCTCATCTTGAATAGGATGGCCTGCTATTCCTAAATCAATGTCCCCCTTTTTTAAACTTGTGAATATTTCGCTTTTAATCCCTATTGCTTGGATAATTTTTGATTCAGGAAAGTGGTTAATATAGTCACTGATAAGTCCTGTAAGGAATCTTGGATTGGTAATTGATATTCTTATGGTGCTAGCAATTAGCTGTTCCTCCGAATGAATTTCCAGTTGTGCATTTTCAATTTCAGTAAAAATCCTGTTTACGTGTCTCAAAAGAATTTTTCCTGACGAACTCAATTGAATATTTCTCCCTTTCCTCTCAAATAGGGTTGTTCCCAATTCATTCTCAAGTCTTTTAATAGTAAGGCTTAAAGAGGGCTGTGCAATATTCAATTGTTTGGCTGCTTTAGAAATGTGTTCAGTATAGGCAACTGTCTGAAAGTATTTTAGCTGAAGCAATTCCATCTTTATACCCCACTTATTTATTAAAGTAAATATATATATATACATTATTATGTATTAGATTAAATGTAAATATAGATGTAAGATAATCACGTAAGATATACGAAAAAAGACTAACAAATAGGAAAAATGAATATTACAGAACTTCAAGTGATAAAAGGTGGGTATTATTCCATGAAAATCGATGTAAGTAACATAACGAAAAATTTCAATACACCATTAACAGCACCTGCATACCCCGTTCCAAACTATAAGTTTGTTAACCGTGAATATCTTAATATTATTTACCGAACTGATGAAAAAGCTTTACGAGCAGCAGTGCCAGAACCCCTTGAAATCGGTGATCCTTTGGTCAAATTCGAAGTGATGTGGATGCCCGATGTTTCCGGATTAGGTGCTTATACTGAGGCTGGACAAGTAATTCCTGTCCGATTTAATGGTGAGGATGGAGATTATGTGCATTCGATGTACGTGGACAACTTTCCAGCGATTGCAAGTGGTCGAGAGCTTACTGCATATCCAAAGAAGTTAGGTGCACCCAAGCTTTATGTAGATTCAGATACTCTAGTTGGCACGCTTGATTACGGTTCACTTCGTATAGCAACTGCTACCATGGGATATAAACATTTTGAGATGGATAAGGAAATAGCTAAAAGTGAAATTTGTCGACCTAATTTTATGGTTAAGATTGCTACGGATTACAATGGGGATTTAAAGATTTGCGATTTGGTACGAACACAAATAACTAATATAGAGGTTAAAGGGGCTTGGGCTGGACCTGCTCGACTTCAATTATTTGAACATGCTCTGGCACCTCTTGCAGATTTGCCTGTATTAGAAGTCGTTTCAGCATCTCATATTCTTACGGATTTAACCTTAAATGCAGCACAACCTGTTTATAACTACTTAGAGGAAAAATAAGGGGGATTTTCAAATGAGAATTGCAGTTTTAGGAGCAGGTTCATTAGGAACCATAGTTGGGGCATATCTGGCTACTGGAGGTATGGATGTTGAGTTGATTGATGCATACCAAGAACATGTAGATACTTTAAATCAAGTCGGAGCTAAAGTAATTGGTACAACGGAATTCCAGGCACAGGTGAAAGCCATTACTCCTGAAAACAAGTCAGGAAAGTATGATTTAGTCTTACTATTAACAAAACAATTATATAACGACTCCGTTCTTAAAGAGTTGCTTCCATTTTTAAGGGATGATAGTGTTGTATGTTCCTTACAAAACGGTATACCTGAAAAGAAAGTTGCTTCAATTGTTGGTGATGAACGTGTTATTGCAGGTTCAGTTGAATTTGGTGCTACATTTATTGAACCAGGCGTATCTAGCCTTACAACCGAGTATACTCAATTTAAAGAGTACGCTTTTCAAATTGGAGAATTAAACGGTGAAACAACGGAAAGAATCCAGCATATTAAATCGGTTTTAGACCTTGTGGGTGGAACACACATTTCCGATAACTTAGTTGGAACGAAGTGGTCAAAATTACTTATTAATAATGCATTCAGTGGTTTATCGGCAGCATTAAACGGAGAATATGGAAACATTCTTGACAATGAAATTGGCATTGTTAGTGCAGTTCATATCGCAGATGAGACGATCAAGGTTGGACACGCAAATGGTGTCCAATTTGCTAAAATGGGTGGACTTGATTTAGAATCTTTGGAATTAAGAAGCGAAAATGATATTCCTGAACGTATCCAAACATTTAGGGTAGCCATGGAACCATCCAGGCTTCTAAGAGCAAGTATGCTTCAAGATCTTGAGAAAAAACGTAAAACTGAAATTGATTATATTAATGGAGTTGTTCCAAAAATGGCAGAGGGTACTGGCATTTCAACACCCTTTAACGATTTGGTTGTAGCACAAGTCAAATTTGCCGAAGAATCTCAAACTGTGCCTAATTTTGATACAAATATAAAAGCATTTGAAAAGTTATTAAGTATTCAACATGAAATGTGATATATGAATAAAAGATGCCAAATCATTAGGTTACTCGTTAAAGGAAATTAGAGAAATCATGGAAAAGTGAAGAAACGAAATGGTTTCTCATACTTTAAGAGGCATTGTAAATATTAAACATGAAGAGATTGAAAAAGAAGTTAAAAGCTTTCGTTTAATTCAAGACCTTCTATCCAACTTGTTAAAGACTTCTGATAAAGAAATACATGGATATCCCAAATCATTTCGTGTTATGAAACAGAATGAACAATAAAAATGTTTAAACGGGAGAAATAAAACATGAGTGTAGAGATTTATAAAGGAGAACGTTCTGCAGATAGTATTCAACTTGAAAAATTGTTAGCTTCCGAAGGTAATAAAAAGAGTTTTTCTAGTATTGAAAACACTAAACGCTTCCTTGAGCAAAGGGGAACTGAAAATACTAGACGAAGAAGCCAAAGGTAAAGAAACAAAGTGAGAGGGGTAAACCATATGTTTGCTCCTCTTTTTTTATGTCTATAAAATGATGTCCTGTGAATTCAATTCGGTTTTAACAATTTAGTCAGTTTAACTTTATTTTTTTGATTATAAAAGATAGGTCATACCTATCATTTCTATATAAATAATTGAATTGTATTATAAGTTAAGCTGACCTATACTTTTATTGGAAATTGACTTTCTGAGAAGGTATAAGACAATTGTTAAATGCTAATTCCGAAAAAAACCATGGAGGTATTGTATGAAGAATTTTAATGTTGCTATTCCAACTCCATTTCATAATGATGAGAGTTTATATGTAGAAGGTTTTAATGACATCCTGGACTATTTAAAAGAAAATGGAGTTGATTCTGTTCTTGTATCTGGCACTACTGGTGAACAAAATTCAATGAGCATTGAAGAACGAATCCAGATTATTCATTATTTTAATCAAAAACAATTCAAAAATGTTGAACTTATGTTTGGTGTATCAGCAACAAGAACCAAAGATGCAATAACACTCATTAAGGAGCTTGAAGACTCTGTCTTTGACGCCATTTTGATTCAGTTCCCACCTTATATTCAACCAACTCAAAAACAGGCTATTAGCTATATTAATGAGTTGCTGCAACACACAACTAAACATGTAGTGCTTTACAATAATCCTTTTAGAACAGGGTTTGAGCTAAGTGCTGAATCATTTGAAACGCTTATCAATCAAAAACATTCAAATCTTGTAGGACTTAAAGAAGTGAGCGATGCCAAACGTCATTCAAGTACAAACTTACCGGATGACTTTGTGATGTTTGCTGGTGGTGATGTCAATCTTCCGGAAAAAATACTTAATGGCTGTAATGGGCTGTCCAGTATGGTTGGGAATGTATATCCAAAGGAAATGAAACAACTATTTTATCAATTAATTTTGAATCAACCAGTTGATCTTAGGAAATTAAACGATTTCATTATTGAAGTGACAAGCGGTCAAGCAATAATGAATATAAAGAACCACTATAACTCTTTGGGAATAAAAGTAGGGCCATGTCGTTCTCCGATAAATTGATCATAAGAGTCAAACCAGTGACGATTTCACTGCTCGTAATCTAATTTCAGATGAGACACAAGTGCTGTTGAAACAGTAAACATTCTGAAACTTAATGGTGTCATTGCGTGATACGGAGGGTCAATATTGATCACGGGTAGTTCACAATTAACAAATTACGGAGGGGAATCGCGATTGGATTTAAAGCCTGGGATAGGATGGCTTATCATAGGTATCATCCTAATTGGCGCAAATCTTAGAGCCTCACTAACATCGGTTGGTCCGCTAATAGCTGCAATTCGTGATGACTTGGGGATTTCTAATGCACTGGCAGGAGTCATAACCACAATACCTTTACTTGCTTTTGCATTTTTATCCCCTTTTGCTTCTCATTTAGCTCGGTGTTTTAGTATGGAGTTAACCCTATTGATGTCCTTAGTGGTATTAACAATTGGGATTGGAATACGTTCTTTTGTGGGAAAAGAAACATTATTTATAGGAACGATTTTAATCGGATCATCTATTGCCATTTGCAATGTTTTATTACCCAGTCTTATCAAATATAACTTTATGAAACAAATAGGTTTGATGACAGGACTTTATGCAGTATCTATGAATTTATTTGGAGCTGTTGGCTCTGGTATAAGTATTCCGATTTCGTCGTCTTTGGGTTTGGGATGGTCAGGGGCCCTTGGATGTTGGGGACTTTTATCTCTGCTCACCATTTTTATTTGGCTGCCACAGCTGCAATATCAACAAAAGTCTGTTCAGATTGAAAAAACTGGAGAGGAAGTTAAATCCATAAGCTTATGGCGTTCTAGGCTAGCGTGGAATGTTACATTATTTATGGGGTTTCAATCTTTCATTTTCTACACAGTGATTACATGGATACCTGAAATTCTTGAAGAAAAAGGGTTAAATACTCATGAAGCTGGCTGGACGTTGTCTTTAATGCAACTTGCTATGCTTCCTGTAACATTTCTTGTTTCTATTTTAGCTGGACGTTTAAAAAGCCAGCGGTTATTAGTAGCTGCAGCTGCTTCTCTATTAATTTTTGGGTTTGTTGCTATTATATATGGGGATACACTTCTTATGCCTTTATGGATGATCATAATTGGAATCGGAATTGGATTTGCATTTAGTTTAGCTATGATGTTCTTTAGCCTGCGTACTCAAAATGCGAACGAGGCAGCTGAACTTTCAGGCATGGCTCAATCTTTAGGTTATCTTCTGTCTGCTATAGGGCCTGTTTTATTTGGTTGGTTACATGACGTTACACATAGTTGGACGGCTCCTTTATGTATGTTAGTTTTTACTTCAGTTATTGTTTTGATCTCGGGAATAGGGGCAGCGAAAAACGAATATGTGCCCATCAAGGAATCGAGTTTAAAGTCAATCTAATAGAGACAGACTATAAAGTACTATTCATTTCCTAAAGGAGGCACGAGATGGAATTAAAACAACTTGAATATTTCTATGCAGTATGCCAAGAACTTCATTTTACAAGAGCAGCTGAAAAAGTAGGAATTTCTCAGCCTTCTTTAAGTCAACAAATTAAGCTATTAGAACATGAAATTGGCACTCCTTTATTTGACCGTATTGGTAAAAAACAGCACTTACTGAATCAGGAAAGCTTCTCTTACAGTATACTCGCAAAATTTTTTATGAGGTAGAACAGGCTAAGACCTCAATAGATGAATTAAATGGACTTCAAAGAGGGACAATTTTGGTTGGAACTTTGCTGACAGTCGAGGATTACCTGATCACGCCTACTTTACTGAATTTTCATCAAAAATACCCTGGTGTGAAGGTATCCGTTTTTGGGCTGCGTACTGGAGACATTCACAAACAACTCATAGAAAATAAGTTGGATTTGGGGATTGTATTTTTACCTATGAAAGGCGATGAATTAGAATCAAATTTCTTTATCCACAGAAGAAATGGCTTTCGCAGTGCCTAAAGGTCACCCGTTAGAGAATCAGGATATGTTAGATGTAGAGGTGTTAAAGACAACACCCTCCATTTTACTCCCTCAACAGTATTTTATTAGGAATCTTATAGATGAAGCTTGTAAAGACTTAGGATTCTTTCCTAAGCCGATTTTTGAAATTACAACCATGCAGTCTTTAATCAATATGGTTATTAAAGGGGTAGGAGTAACAATCCTTCCTAAACCTTATTTAGAGTACCTTAATCACCCTCATATAAGAATCATTCCAATTTTAAAACCTAATCTTTCTCGTGAAATTGGAGTTGTTTATAGAAAAGATAAATATTTGAGTGCTGCAACCCATGTTTTTATTAGTGCCCTTAAAGAAACTGTATGTAAGCCAATAATCAGTCGAGAACTTGGGATTGAATACTGGACAATCTAACTCATGGCGATTGGAGGGGTATCATGAATAGACAAATCATTCATTTAGCTGTTGGAAAACCTAAGGAATATGATTGGAATAATCGAAAAGAAATGTCCGCGATAGGTAAGTCTACTGTATCATCTATTGAGCTGAAAAAACCCGGCATTATTGGTGATGATGTTGCAAACCATAAATTTCACGGCGGCGTTGATCGAGCAGTATGTTTATATCCATTTGAGCATTATTCTTATTGGGAACGAATTTTTAACAAAAAAATGACTCCGCCTATTTTTGGAGAAAACATTACTGCAACGGGCATGCTGGAAGAACAGGTTTGTATAGGTGATGTGTATAGAATAGGTGGTACCATCATTCAAGTAACACAAGGAAGAGTGCCATGTGCAACTATATCGAAATACAATGAAGAGAGAGATTTTCTGAAGAAAGTGGTTGAAACATGTCTAACCGGCTATTTTTTTCGGGTGCTACAAGAAGGGACGATTGAGTCTAATTCAGACATAGAGCTTGTTGAAAAGGACTCATGTGAAATATCTGTACTTTCTGCCACGGAAGTTCTTTTTCATCAAAAAGAGGATAAAAAATCAATTGAAAAAATATTGAAAATCGATGCTCTCGCAGAGGACTGGCGGAAAAGGTTTTTAAAACTGTTGTGAGTTTTTAGCATGGAGTTGTTCAAAAAAGTTGGTTCATTGACATTTAATTATTGAAATTTTTCTAGATGAAATGTAAAAGTTTCGGAGTTGAAATATATGTTTGGCATTCATGATCTATTGTGTTTGTATTGTCATCATTTGTTTTTATAGCAGCTCCTGGCATAGACGCTGTGTTTGTATTAAGCAGAAGGGGCAAGTGGTTTTGCTGTATCTGCTGGAATTGCTACCGGCGCTTTTGTTCACACAATACTTGCTACTGTTGGATTATCCATTATCTTATCTAAGTCTTCTGTTTACTGCTATAAAAATGGTAGGTTTACTATATTTGATCTACATTGGAATGAAAACTTCTTAAGAAAAGTGATGGAATAACTTTAAAGGATACAGCTAACGAGACGCTTAAAAAACATTATATCCAGGGGGCTATTACAAATATCGCTAACCCTAAAAACATTCTGTTCTATTTATCGTTTTTGCCTCAGTTTGCATCAACATCAGGGTCGACAGTGTCATTGTCATTTCTTATTTTAGGGAGCATCTTCGAGGTTATAGCCTTAGTGTGGTACATCTTAGTAACGTCTTTTTCAACGATGGCCACAAAAACACTTAAAGACAATAAAAAATTCAATAATATTCTCAATAAAGTATCTGGAACAGTATTTATTGCTCTTGGCTATAAGTTGATGGCTACTCATAAATCATTTTCTGGAAAAGGTATGATTTTACAATATTGAGAGACTCGAACTGCTAAAAAAGATACCAAACCTTTGGTATCTTCTTTTTTTGGTTATTGCATCAGAGTAATCAAATCTCTCTATATTGATGATGTTGAATTAATGGCATGTTCTTCTTATCTCCTGCATTTTAACAAGCACGATTTGGCTCATATGAGAGTTATATGCATAAAACACTTATAATTAGGAATTCATGAAAATTCAAACAAAAAAGTGCTAAATACCCTTTACAAATTACGACAAATACTTGATGTTTTTTGCAATCCAACCTTATTTTATGACAAATATATGAATATTTTGTCACATTGTAAAAGATGTACTTGTTTTATATATTTAAATTGAGAGGAGGTCATATAAAGAACGAATATTCAAATTAGTATGAATTTATCGGGAGGTAGATTCATAAAACAATTAAATAATGGGAGTGGGAGTCTATGAGAAAGGGCTTTGTGCCTAAAGCTTACATACTGAATCTTAGGAAAACCCTAATGATTTTTGCAGTCTTGTTATTGATTGCTGGCAATGTGTTGACTGTTTTGCCAAATCATATTCATGCTGAAGATAATACAGAGGTAACTCAAAGTGCAGATACGACTTGTCCAGCTCCAGTCGCATTGATTAATGGAAGCTTTGAGCAAGGTGCTGCGAGAGGATCTGCAGTCAATGGTTCGGGTATCTATTATTACGAATCCGAGGTTCCTGGCTGGAAGACGACTGATGATGCAGCTGGCTATAAAGTAATTGAAATATGGAACCATGCTCAGAATCTTCCTTCTGGTGCAAAGGATTATCCTGCACCTCCTGATGGAAAGCGGTGGGCAGAATTAAACGCCATGGAAAATGGGATGTTGTACCAAGACGTGAAAACAACGCCCGGACAAACGATTTATTGGCGCTTATCCCATATGGCACGCGCAGCAGGTGTTGACACCATGCAGGTTCGCATCGGGGCAGCGACTCAGAATCCGTACGATACAGTCGTCCAAAAACAAATGTCTGATGGGAGAACAGCTTGGGGAACTCATACAGGCTCTTATACTGTACCAGCAGGACAGACTACAACCCGGTTCGGTTTTGAAGCGGTGAGTTCAGCCAGTGGAAGCATAGGAAACGGTAACTTTTTAGATGATATTTTCCTTGGAACAGAACCATGTGTGACAGCAAATAAGTCAGTCTCTCCACAGGGTGAGGTGCATCCCGGAGATGAATTAACATATGCGGTTCAAGTCAAAAACCAAGGTGGAGACGTTGCTGCGGATGCAAGCTTTTCCGATGCAATTCCAGAGGGAACTGAATACGTTCCGGGATCATTAAAATTAATTAACGGTTCGACAACAAAGAATTTAACTGATGCATCCGATGGTGATGAAGGCAATTTCGATGGAAATAAAGTAAATATTACATTAGGAAATTTACCGAACACGAACGACTTGCCTAATGGGATGACTGTACAGTTTAAAGTGAAAGCCAAAACAGGTTATGCAGGCAAAGAAATTTCTAATAAAGCGCAAATAAACTATAACAGTTTATTAACGAATACAAGTAAAACAACCGAATCAAACGAAGTAACGACTCCGGTTGTTTTTAAAGATCCTGTACTTGAATCAAAGAAAACGTCTGCTATTAAGTCAAAAGCGGATGGCAACCAGGATGCAGACCATCCGGAAGTGGGAGATACGCTCCTTTACACGATACAAACTCGGAACACTGCTGAAGACAGTCAGGTGAAAAACCTTGCTATTTCAGATGTGGTGCCAGTAGGCTTAGACTATGTTCCAGGCTCACTAAAAGTAGACGGTGCCTCTGTCAGTGATGATCAGGATGACGACAAAGGACAATATACTGATGGCAAAGTGTCAGGACAGATTGGTAATGTAACTGATACAGAATGGCATAATGTGACCTTTGAAGTGAAAGTGAAGCCTGGTCAAGCAGGAAAAAATATTATCAATACGGCAAGCATTTCAGGAGATAATATCCAAACACCGGATAAGCCAAATAATGAAGTGAAAGTGTATCCTAGGAACCCTGCTTTAGAATCAAAGAAAACAGCAGCAATTAAGGAAAAAGTGGAAGGAAACAAATATCCTGACCACCCAGAAGTAGGAGACACGCTTCTTTACACAATACAAACACGAAATACGGAAGAAGACAGTGAGGTAAAAGCCCTTACAATCTCAGATGCCATACCAGATGGACTGGAATACGTTTCAGGCACTCTGAAAGTAGACGGTACAGCAGTCAGCGATGCTCAAGACGATGACAAAGGTGATGTGATAGATGGCAAAGTGTCAGGCCAAATTGGCGATGTAACTGATACAGAATGGCATAACGTTACCTTTGAGGTGAAAGTAAAAGCCGGCCAAGCTGGTGAAACGATTAAGAACACGGCTACCGTTACAGGCAGTAACATCGAGACACCAGATAAGCCAAGCAATGATACTGAGATTTATCCAAGAAAGCCGGATGTAGAATCGAAGAAAACCGCAAGCCTTCAGGAAAAAGCGGATGGCAATAAAGATGAGAAACATCCAGAAGTAGGAGATACACTTCTTTATACAATCGAAACGAGAAACACAATTGAGGACAGTCTGCTGAAAGATCTCATCATCTCAGATGAACTTCCGGATGGATTAGAATACGTTTCAGGTTCTTTAAAAGTAGACGGTACAGCAGTCAGCGACGCCCAAGATGATGATAAAGGCGATATGACAGATGGCAAAGTGTCAGGTCAAATTGGTGATGTGACTGATACGGAATGGCATACTGTTACATTTGAGGCGAAAGTAAAAGCCGGCCAAGCTGGCGAAACAATTCAAAATATGGCTAGCATTACTGGCAGTAACATGGAAACTCCGGATAAGCCGAAAAATGAAGTTGATATTTATCCGAGGAATCCTGTTTTAGAGTCAAAGAAAACAGCAAGTATTCAAGTAAAAGCAGATGGCAATAAAGAAGAGAACCAGACACAAGTGGGAGATACCCTTCTTTATACAATCCAGACGAGAAACACGGTTGAGGACAGTCTGGTGAAAAATCTCGTCATCGCAGATGAACTTCCAGAAGGCCTAGAGTATGTTTCTGGAACGCTAAAAGTAGACAATAAAGCCGTCAGTGACGCCCAAGATGATGATAAAGGCGATATGACAGACAGCAAAGT
This sequence comes from Bacillus sp. FMQ74, assembly GCF_001875785.1. Taxonomy (NCBI): domain Bacteria; kingdom Bacillati; phylum Bacillota; class Bacilli; order Caryophanales; family Bacillaceae; genus Bacillus; species Bacillus sp. FMQ74. The sequence continues at coordinate 144,001 of NZ_MOEO01000007.1, forward strand.
GTCGGGTCAAATTGGTGATGTGACTGATACGGAATGGCATACTGTTACCTTTGAAGTGAAAGTGAAAGCTGGACAAGCTGATCAGAAAATTGTGAATACTGCCAGCGTCACAGGTGACAATATTGATAAACCAGACAAACCAAGCCATGAAGTCAAAGTTTATCCAAGAAATCCAGTGTTAGAGTCAGAAAAGACAGCGAAGAATCTGGATTCCGATAAAGAGAAGTATGAAGCAGGAGATACGGTTGTTTACACGATCAAAACAAGAAATACAGTAGCAGACAGTAAAGTAACTAATCTCGTCATCGCAGATGAACTTCCAGAAGGACTCGAATATGTTTCTGGGACACTCAAAGTAGACAATAAAGCGGTTACAGATGCTAAAGACGACGACAAAGGTGATGTGACAAAAGGCAAAGTATCAGGCCAGTTTGGCGATGTGACCGATACGGAATGGCATACTGTTACATTTGAAGCGAAAATTAAAGCTGGTCAAGCGGGTCAAAATATTGTCAATACGGCTAGCATTAGCGGTGACAATACTGATAAACCGGATAAACCAAGCCAGGAGGTCAAAGTTTCTCCGAAAGATCCAGTTTTGAAGTCGGAAAAGTCAGTAAAAAATCTCGATTCAGGTAAAGAGAAATATGAAGCAGGGGATACAGTTGTTTACACGATCAAAACGAGAAATACAGTAGCAGACAGTAAAGTAACTGATCTCGTTATTTCAGATAAACTTCCAGACGGTCTGAAGTATATTGAAGGCAGTTTGAAAGTAAGCCATGATGGCAAAGGAAGTTTTGTAAACGGCAAGGTATCCGCTGATTTTGGCGATGTCACTGACACTGAATGGCGGACTGTAACATTCCAAGCGAAAATCGAGTCCGGATATGCGGAAAAAACGATTAAAAACGTGGCAACCGTTGATGGCGGCAACATTGATGATCCTGATAAACCGGGAACAGACATCAAAGTTGACCCGAAAGATCCTAAGCTGGAATCAAAGAAAACAGCCTCCATTAAGGAAAAAGCTGATGGAAATAAAGATGCGGACCATCCGGAATCGGGCGACACGCTTCTTTACACAATTCAAACCCGAAACACGATGGAAGACAGCCTTGTCAAAAATCTTGTCATCTCGGATTCTCTTCCGGAAGGATTAGAATATGTTTCCGGAACATTGAAAGTAGATGGTACAGCGGCAAGTGATGATCAAGACGATGATCAGGGGTATTTTGCCGACGGTAAGGTGTTAGGTGAGTTTGGCAATGTGATCGATACGAAATGGCACTCTGTGACGTTCGAAGTGAAAGTGAAGTCTGGTCAAGCAGGAAAAGACATTGTCAACATTGCGAACATCAGCGGCGACAATATCACAACTCCTGACAAACCGAGCCATGAAGTGAAGGTATATCCGCGAATTCCTGTTTTAGAATCTGAAAAAACAGTGAAGAACTTGGATTCAGATAAGGAAAAGTATGAAGCAGGGGATACAGTAGTATACACCATTAAAACCCGAAATACAGTATCCGACGGTAAAGTAGAAAATCTTGTGATTTCAGATAAACTTCCAGACGGATTGAAGTATGTCGAAGGCAGCTTGAAAGCGAGCAACGGTGGGGAAGCAATAATCAAGGACGGCAAGGTTACTGCTAACTTTGGCGATGTCACTGACACTGAGTGGCGGACTGTGACATTCCAAGCGAAAATTGAGTCGGGATATGAAGGCAAAACGATTACAAACGTGGCAACTGTCGAAGGCAGCGGTATTGATAAGCCAGATAAGCCTAAAGCAGAGATGAATGTTGTATCGAAAGGCTCTGAAAAACCAAGCAGCTCTGATCCTTCTGATGAGCCAAGTAAATCAACGCCATTAACACCAGAAAAAACAGGTGAAAAGACAAATGCCGGAAATGAGCTTCCGGATACAGCGACAAATAATTATAATATTCTTCTTGTTGGTTTTGGATTATTGTTAATTGGATGTGTCCTCTGGTATTTTAGAAGGAAAAGAAATGCCTAAATGCAAATCATAAAAAAAGCGTTTCCTTTGTTTATCATAGCTGCCGGACTCATTTTCATAGGCTATGGGGTCTGGAAAGTGGTGGATACCAATCAAAAGACAGCTGAAGCTTTAGAAGAAGCCAAGCTGGCAGCGGGACATCCTGAAACCAAAAAAAGCAAGGAGAAGGACACTTTTAAACCCAATGTCGGGGAAGCTGTCGGTGTTCTTGAGATTCCTAAAATAAACGCAGAGCTTCCGATTGTAGAGGGAACAGACGCAGATGATTTGGAAAAGGGCGTCGGGCACTACAAGGAAAGTTATTATCCAAATGAAAACGGACAAATTGTATTATCGGGACATCGGGATACCGTCTTTCGCCGGACAGGGGAACTAAAAAAAGGTGATCAATTAAAGATTCTGCTGCCATATGGGAGTTTTCAGTATAAGATTGAGAACATGAAAATTGTCGATAAAAATGATACTTCCATTCTTACGCTGCAGCATAAGAAAGAGGAGCTCATTCTAACTACATGTTATCCATTTTCATACATTGGAAATGCTCCAAAGCGATATATCATTTATGGAAAACGCATATGAGAAAATCTAGAAGGCTGACGAATTTTCGTCAGCCTTTTTATAATAAGGAAGAAATTAAAATTCTTAAATCGATATAAATGAAAAATGTAGGCGTTACTGTTTTGGCTCACCATTTTAGAAATGATGGCAAATCAAAAAAAGGAGTGTAATGAAAACAAGCTTTCATAACCAGTGATATGGATTTACTATGTTGAGGTCCTAGTGGGTGAATAACCCGTAGAGGTTCAAGTTCTTTACGCATCCCAATAATACCAAGGGTTTTAATCATCTTTTGGTGTTACTTTTTTGCGGAAAATACGGCAACAAATGTACCGCATTGTGGAGTCCACTAAAAAAGTGCTGACCTCTGCACAACATCGTTGCGTGAGTCTGCACTTTCACCGATTATGGGGGAGTTTATTTTAATCCGTTGTTAGCCGCGCCGATACTTGGCTTTTAGAGGCTTTTTTTAAGTGGCTAAAACCAACAAATTTTTTGCTTTCTTCATCCCATAGGCGGAACTTTAACGACTTAAGACTTGTTGCCAGTGTAATGGTCGGGACGTTTTGCAATGGTTCAGTGTTGTTATGCACTTTTTCAAGCTTATAGTTTGGGACTCTTGGGCTTAAGTGATGAACATGATGGAAACCGATATTGCCTGTTAGCCACTGCATGACTTTTGGAAGCTTATAGAAAGAGCTTCCTTCAACTGCTGCTTTTACATATTCCCAATGCTCATCTTCTTCAAAATAAGAATCCTCAAACGTATGCTGAATATAAAACATCCAAATTCCGAGAGATCCCGATATCATAAAAATCGGCACCTGAACCAGCAGGAAGTTCTGCCAGCCAATAGCCCAACATAAAAGTGCTGCCAAAGCGACGATCCCCAGGTTCGTTACATACGTATTCATCCGTTCTTTGCGTTTTGCCCCTTTTCGATTAAAACGATTGGTAACCCCGAAGACATAAATCGGCCCAATAATAAACATAACAAACGGATTTCTGTACAAACGGTACATTATTTTTGTTTTAATTGAGGCTTCCTTATATTCCTCAACGGTCAGTACCCAAATATCGCCTGTACCGCGTTTGTCCAGGTTGCTGCTTGTCGCATGATGGACAGAATGGTCGTGTGCCCAATGATCAAAAGGATGCAGAGTCAGAATTCCTGTTAATGTTCCAAAGATTCGATTCGCCTTTCTGTTCTTAAAAAAGGAATAGTGGCAACAATCATGAAAGATGATGAAGGTTCTCACTAAAAAGCCTGCCGCAACGACAGAAAACGCTAATGTAAGGAAATAAGAGATCGACAAGCTTTTATATGCCAAACACCATAACAGGAAAAACGGTACCAATGTGTTAATGATTTGACAAATACTTTTGTGTAAATCGGACTTTTCATAAGGTGTAATCAGTTTTCTCAAAGTCCTTAGGTTTTGTTCTTTCATTTTTAAAAGTTTCCCCTTCCCTGGTGATCTTCTAAGTGAGAAAACGTTTTATAGCCTTTGAAGGCCCAACGTCATACACTACTTATATGATAAGTATTCTTCCCATCCAACTGTGAAATTATTGGAAATGATAAACTGACTTCCAGTTCAATTCCATCTTTATTAGCGAGTCAGCCGGAATACAAAAAGTGTATGAAGATTATACCCGGCTCTTTACCGGGCCAAACTCTCTCACTGCTCCCCTATGGGAATCGATGACCGTGAACATTGATTGTTTGAGGAAAAGAGGTTTTTGACAGAGATAATGAAGTAATGGGGGTATCCATGAGTGACTGTTTGGAAATATCTGCAGAAACAAGTTTTACAAGTGAACAGCCCTGCTTTTAAAAGATTATCTTGCACTTGAACAGGAAACAGCTGAGCTTTTTGACAATCATCAATAAAGCACTATTAAGCAAAGAAAAAGGTTTGAAGACACTTGTGATTCATTTTCACGATGTTTTCAAACCATAGTTATTAATAGGCCTCTTATTCTGCACTGGCATCCACATGTTTAACAAATAATGCCATGAATAAAAAGAAAATATTAATTTGCAGTTATTTCCGATTCCTGATATAATAAAGAAGAATTATTTTTGTTCGGTGTAAAGGATAGTATGAAGATTGACTTTTCGTCTTGATGATACTTTGGGCAAGGATAGTATATACTGTGTGGTTACACACTAGGAGGCAACAAAAATGGAACAAGGTACAGTTAAATGGTTTAATGCAGAAAAAGGTTTTGGCTTTATCGAACGCGAAAATGGAGACGATGTATTCGTACACTTTTCTGCAATCCAAAGTGACGGATTCAAATCTTTAGACGAAGGTCAAAAAGTAACGTTTGACGTTGAGCAAGGTGCTCGTGGAGCTCAAGCTGCTAACGTTCAAAAAGCTTAATCTTAAATCGTTTATACAAACAGGCTCTTTATATAGGGCCTGTTTTTTTATGTCTATATAATACTCAATAAAAAACCCTACTCAACGTTCGAGTAGGGAGATGCTACAAGGTAATAGAAAAAGATTTAAAACTTTAAAGGTTTGTTTACAGTATAACATACTGGGTTGACAATATGCGGAATGTATATAAATTAATTACTTTTCTTTTCGAATACAACTACATTTTCTTTTTTCACTAACTGCCCGTAAATGTAAGTACAAGACTTCATAATCTCAAGTCCTACAAATCATTTTCAGATAACCTCGATTAAAAAAGATATTTTCTTTTCCTGTCCAAATGCTTGGTAGCCGTTAGTCGGGACCAATACTATTTTAGCGAGGAAGCAAAAAACCAGTGGATATATAAGAAATTCTTAAAGATAGGGTGGAAATTGATTCTTTTTTCTTCTAGAAATAATCACTTAGAGATACCTAAAACAATGAAAGCCCTACCTCTCTTTCATCCTTACGGCTCCTTGTCCGTGCCAGTGTGAATCAGGATATAAAAACAAGTGACTATTTTATCGAGTTTTTTGATAAAACTTCAATAGTTCGTAGAAGAAATTTAATATAATAAAAATGGATTAGATTGTAGAATAACAAAAGAGGTTAATATTCTCAAAGTAAGTTGAAGAAGTTGAACGTTTTTGAAATGGATTTACTTTTTTATCATGATATTATCGAAAATTCAGGATATTCATGCAATACATAACCTTAGCAGAAACTTTTTATTTGTTTTTCAGTGATTCCTTTAATTACTTCCAGTTCACTAATCAAAAATTCATATGCATTATCCAACATTTTTTTTTCGCTTGAATTAAGTGCTTTTTCTTTCTTCATACGCATTAAATCACGTACAACTTCAGCACCTTCTTGTATTTCACCCGTTTTTATTTTGTCCGTGTTTATTTTATACCTTTGTTTCCATGGCAGTAACCTATCTGATTCTCCATGCTGAAAAATGTGCATAATGTGTTTTAATGCAAGTATATCGGTAACTGGTCGTATATTCGAACTCAATATTTTACGCGTTGGAATCATAACTGTCATATTACTGATTGACATTCTTATGACATAATACTGTTGTTTTTCCTCTAAGAATTCTTTTTCTTCTATGGCTTCAATTATACCTGCTCCGTGCATTGGATAAACAATGTTATCGCCAATTTGAAACATATCATCCACCTCCATATATGGGTAACCTTCTTAAGATTACCATATATGGAGGTGGATTATCAAACTTTTAATGATAACATGGTCGATTTTTTGATGTCAATAACTTTTTTAAAAACAGATTAAGCAAAAACAACATCAAAACAATAGGGAGCGTGTCGGATTCCCAATAAAGGAAAGGTCAAGTGATCCGCGTATATCCTGAAACCTCGACTAATTAACATAGATCAGTTTTTCATTGAAAATGAGTTGTTCAATCTCCCTTAGGAATTCATGACTTGGCTCAATGGCATCACAGAAATGATTTGAGTGGATATAAGCAGGAACGATATTCATGAAATGTCAGCAAAAAATATTTAAAGCACATGTTTAAGTTCTAATTTTTTTACCGATCGTTCTCAAATTTGAAAACAAGCCGGAGTCCAGAATCAGCAGTTATGAAATGTGCATAGATAGCCCTTACAATTATTTCTTATAAAAAAATGTTGGTATGAAATGAGACAGGCGGTTACTCTAACAGACATGCTGCCAGTGACATGTTTGCTAATCGATATAGGCACAAATTTAATCATAAATTTCTAACCATAATTCGTGAAGACATATAGAAATGATGAAAATGGAAGATAGAGAGGGTAATGAAAACAAGCTTTCATAACTAGTGATATGGTTTTAAATGTTGAAGACTTAGTTGGTGAATAACCCGTGAAGGTTCAAGTCTCTCGGCCCTACCAATGATACCAAGGGATGTAGACCTTTTATTAATGGTTGCCAACAATTCCAATAGCAACCATTAATAAAAGGTCGCGTTTATGAATTTTCCAAGATTGTCTCTTTATGAAACCAATGATAAGAAGAGCAAGAATGGCGATTATGTACCTAATCCAAACCAATTCAAAAGGCGGAATCACTGCGACAACAACCTTAACCACAACATACATGCCACCCCAGATACTAGCGGCTAAACTAAATATATAGAACTTAACAAGGTATTTTTCATATTTTCGTTCCCTCCGTATTTAAAATTAGGTCAATAAATGCCCTAACGGATAGAAGTAGTCACTTTACTCCATTAAGGGCGGAGAAGTGCTACTGGAACATCATTTTCAAATAGTGGAGCTAAAAACATGTTGTTATTACCTCGATTTTTAAGTTGTTTCTCATTATACGATGCCGTTTTTAAAACCAAAACCGTAAACACTTTAAGGAGATACCATTAACAGGGATAAACTTTATGAATTAATGCTTCGTATGAATTTTTTTGTATGTTAATGGTGTCATTTTCATCGCTTGTTGAAATTTACTTATAAAATAACTGGTACTGTTAAATCCAACTTGATAAGACACTTCTGTCACATTGGAGTCAGGGTGTTGCAGTAATAATAAGCTTTTTTGAATTCTATAATCCATTACATAACGTAATGGCGACTTATTCAGCATTCGTTTAAAATAACGGCAGCACTCAGAACGGCTTAGTTGGCCAGCTTTTGCAATGTCCTCTAATGTGATTTTTTCAGCATAATGGAGATGAATCCAGTTTAACATTTGTTTCATTCGATGGCTTTTTATCATTTCAGATTGATCGTACTCTAATTGAAAACCATTATTGACCAGGTTTTTCCACATTAACGTTAATTGCATGGTAATGTCGATCTCATAAAGTGATGTCTGTTGTTGAATCAATTGGTTTATTTTTTTAACAGCTTCTAGGATGTTTTTTGCCCACTGTTGATTTCCGTCCAAAAATAAATAGGATAAATTGGTTGAAAACATATAGGGCTGAACATAGCTTGAAAACAGTTCTTGAGATAAAACGAAATGGGGTGACACATTTAAGCAAATATACGTACAATCCGAGCCATCCTTTTCTTCTGCCATGTGCAGGCAGCCACTATTGATAAATAATCCATCCCCTTTTTGAACCACTATTTTTTCTTCGTTTATTTGAAAGACAGCTATCCCTTTTAGGATCAAAACAAATTGAATTTCATCATGCCAATGAAGCGGAATGTAGCCATTTATATTTTGATTGATCCTTGTCTCGTAACAGGCAACTGGCAATTCTACCGTCCGGTGCTCTGTTAATTCTTTTAAATTTTGATCGATCGCAAAATTCTTCATTCGGACATTCTCACCTCAATATATTTATATTTTTTCATTCTATTTGAGTATTTTTTATAAAGGTATGCATTTATCATAACACTATTATTATATTTATTAGTGAGGAGTCATGTATGGATACTTCCAAAAGAGGAATAGGATTGTTCTATGTTATAACAGGGGCGACATGTTGGGGAATTGGGGGTACAGTAGCCAAAAAACTTTTTCAAGAATATCAAATTGATGTCAATTGGCTTGTAACGACACGCTTGCTTACGGCTGGAATGCTACTTTTGATGCTTCAATTGTTCAGAAAGGAACGGTCTCAGGTTATTGGGGTTTGGAAAAACAAAGCGTCAGCTGTTCAGCTTCTAATTTTTGGCTTATTGGGAATGCTTGCTGTGCAGTACACATATATGGCATCCATTCAACATGGGAATGCTGCCGTTGCTACATTATTGCAATATTTATCCCCAGTCATCGTTATTATCTACTCGCTTATGCGAAAACAAACTGTTCTTGCCAAACAAGATATCATTACTGTTGTACTTGCTTTAGCGGGTTGCTTCTTTTTGTTAACAAATGGTTCAACGTCCCAACTTTCAGTGCCGGCAGCTGCAGTAGTATGGGGAGTTTTATCAGGATTTGCGGCAGCTTTTTATACTTTATATGCCGTTGGTTTATTACATAAATTTGATTCTCTTGTTGTAGTGGGTTGGGCAATGGTGATCGGCGGTTTTGCATTGAGCTTTATCCATCCGCCGTGGCAGCTTGATTTTCAGCGTTTACCCATTGAGGCGTATGCATATATCTTATTTGTGATCTTATTTGGAACAATGATTGCGTTTTGGTTCTTTATAAAAAGCTTGGAAAGCCTTTCTCCAAAAGAAACAAGCCTACTAGGCAGTCTAGAGCCTCTATCAGCAGTTGTAACAACTGTCGTTTGGTTAAAAGCGCCATTTGGTTCTTTTCAATGGGTCGGTGCTTTCTGTATTATTGGGATCACTTTAATATTGGCTTTACATAAAGAGCCTTCTATGCAGAGTGAAAAATCGATATTAAAGATTAGGAATCATGCAGATCGGGATATATAAGGGCTTTTTTTGTTTACATGAACGGTCCGGCAATGAAAAATACGTGTGAAGTTTGAGCCCTCTCGGCCGCATCAGGGATACCAAGGGTTTTGCCGCCCTTGGTATGATTTCTTCAAGAACCTTCACTACCTTTTCCCTGATCGAAAACCTTATTCTTTTTTTGCAATTGGTATCCAAATTTCACTTTTAAATGATGGGGATGTTACATCCTTATGCTCATTCCACAGTATTTCCGGGCCTTCTATTTGTTCGTAATTTGACGATGGAAACCATTCGGAATAAATGCGCCCCCATACTTCTTGCAATGTATCCGGAAATGATCCGATGGCTTCGAATACCGCCCATGTTGAGGCAGGAACTTCTAGCTGTGAGAGGTGATTTGGACACTGCTTTGTTGTAGCTGCACCAATATAGTGATCAAGTTCTCCTTTTTCCTCCGTCCGGCCTTCAGAAAAATTTGTGGATGCGCTAATGAGCCCTAATGGTGTTACATTAGAAAGCGCTTTTAGTTCACTTATTGCTTCTTCATCTAAACTTTCCCACATAGCTGCAATTTCCGGATGAATCCCTTTGAAAATAATAGGAACTCTTTTTGTAATCCCAACAATGCGAAATGCCTCTTTTTCTTCAATGCGATAGTTCATTTCACTTCCTCCTTTGATTGATAATTGGAAGGTCATTTTTGGATAAGCTTTAAGGGAATGGCCATTAAGCCTGGCTTTTGATGGGTTTACGCCATGTAAGTTTTGGAATGCCCGTGTAAAAGAATCTGGTGAGTTATAACCGTACTTGATTGCGATATCAATCACTTTTACATGGCTGTCTTTCAGTTCAAAAGCCGCAAGAGTAAGTCGTCTGCGACGAATATATTCCGATAATGAAATACCTGCAAGGAAGGAAAACATCCTTTTAAAATGATATTCAGAGCAGAAAGCAAGCTTTGCTGCTTCTTTAAAATCAATATCATGAGTGAGGTTTTCTTCAATATACTTTAATGCCCTATTCATACTTTTAAGCAAATCCATTTATTTGGCCTCCTTTAACCAAAGAATAACAGGAGTGAAATGTATCTACCCGACATTCTGTGCACAGTTTTTGCAGGATGACTTATATGAAATAAAGTAAGTGATTCACTTGTATTTTACAGGTTTTATTGAAGCATGCTGTTCATAAAAAGGCATCAATAAAAGAAAGTTATAATTGTCTTATAAGCAGCACATTCATATAATTGAGTGAAAAAGGATGCGAATCATGCCTATCAATTCTTTTGAAAACTATCCGATGAGCTGGAAGCCATCGATTGATAAAGCTGAAAAGCCTATTTATAAAGCAATTGCAGGGCAATTGGAACAGGATATTATAAACGGAGTATTATTACCTGGAACAAAACTTCCTCCGCAGCGAGAATTGGCCGATTATTTAGATTTAAATGTGAGTACGATTTCCAAAGCATTTAAAGTGTGCGAGTTAAAGGGGCTGCTGAGTGCGACTGTAGGGAGCGGCACATTTGTATCGTATGATGCGTTATCGAATGCGTATTTACTTGAGGATACAAAGCCGAAACACTTAATTGAAATGGGAGCGACACTTCCAGATCACGCTTCATATGAGCCCTTGTTACTCCAACTGAAAAACATGGTTCAGGAGGAGGATTATGAAAAATGGTTTAGCTACGGCCGGGCAGGCGAAAGCCTTTGGCAAAAAGATGCAGCTGTAAAGCTCATCCAAAGAGGCGGATTTGAAACATCCGTTGATCACATTTTATTTGCAAATGGAGGGCAAAATGCGATTGCTGCGACATTGGCGAGTCTTTGTAAGCCTGGAGATCGCATCGGAGTTGACCATCATACGTACCCTGGTTTAAAAACTGTTGCATCATTGCTTAGTGTGCAAATCGTACCGATAAAATCAGAGAACGATGAAATGAGTCCGGAGTCACTTGAATATGCGTGTAAAAACGAAAATATTAAAGGTTTGTATTTAATCCCGGATTATCATAATCCGACGACTTCCTTTATGTCTGTTGAGAATCGAAGAATGGTTGCAGACATTGCAAAGAAATATAATCTGTTTGTTATTGAAGATGCATCGTACCATCTTCTCAACAAAAATCCGCTTCCGGCACTCGCCTCATTCGCACCGCAACAGGTTATTCATATTGCAAGTTTATCAAAATCGTTAGCGCCAGGCCTGCGTTTGGCTTATGTAGCAGTACCGAGACAATATAAGGAGCCAATATCAAAGGCGCTTTATAATTTAAATATAACCGTTTCCCCGCTATTAGCTGAACTTACTGCTCGCACGATTGTATCAAATCAATTTGAAGTCTTAATTGAGAGTCATCGTGAACAAACCATTCGCAGAAATCAACTCGTAAACCGATATGTTGCGGGATATACATGTTTAGGCGTTGAAACAGGCATTTTTCGTTGGTTGTTGTTACCGGGAAAAATGTCTGGTGCCGAATTTGAAGAGTTGGCTGCGCGACATGGCGTGCAAGTGTATGCGGCTGAACGCTTTGTAGTAGGAAATAGTTGTCCTGAAAGAGCTGTAAGGGTTTCTGTCTGTGCACCGAAAACACTTGAAGAGCTTGAGCAAGGATTAATGATCCTAAGACGTTTGCTAGACGGTCTTACCTAATATTGTTTGCCATACAATTATGATATTGTATGGCTTTTTTGCGCGTGTTATGATGATCCACATCTAGAGGAAGGTTTATACAAATTTAGGCTTTTAGAAAGGAAGGTCACAATATGGCAGACAAGGACAGCGTAAATGCAATAGACGTCCATACAGCTTCGTTACAAAGCTATACCAGTTCTCCAGAAAAACAAAAATCGTTATACAAGCGTACATTATTCGTTGTGAGTATCTCACAAATTTTTGGCGGTGCGGGGCTGGCGGCAGGGGTGACTGTCGGTGCGCTTATTGCACAGCAAATGCTCGGTACTGATGCGTTTGCTGGTTTGCCTGCTGCTTTATTTACTTTAGGATCAGCAGGATCTGCATTCATTGTTGGAAGGCTTTCTCAACGTTACGGCCGTCGTACAGGTCTTTCAGCTGGTTTTATGATTGGCGGACTTGGAGCAATAGGAGTGATGATGGCAGCAATCATAAATAGTATTTTCTTGTTATTTGCTTCATTGCTTATTTACGGTGCAGGAACAGCCACAAATTTACAAGCCCGTTATGCAGGTACAGACTTAGCAAATCATAAGCAGCGAGCCACAGCTGTTAGTATTACAATGGTTTTTACTACATTTGGTGCAGTAGCGGGTCCAAGCTTAGTGAATGTGATGGGTGATTTTGCTCTATCTATTGGTGTTCCTTCACTTGCTGGTCCTTTCATTTTAGCCGCGGCAGCATATATGTTAGCAGGTGCAGTTCTTTTCATCATGCTTCGCCCAGATCCGTTAGTTATAGCAAGAACAATAGAAGCGGCAAATGAAGAGCCTGGTGATAAAGGACATTTGGCGGCTACTGAGCATACAGAAAACAAAAAAGGCATAATCGTTGGAGCAACGGTTATGATTCTTACTCAAATTGTAATGGTAGCTATTATGACAATGACACCGGTTCATATGAGACATCATGGGCATGGCTTGGGTGCAGTCGGTCTTGTTATTGGTTTTCATATAGGTGCTATGTATCTCCCTTCCCTGGTTACAGGTGTCCTTGTTGATAAGCTGGGACGTGCTGCGATGGCGATTGCTTCTGGAACGACGCTTCTTCTGTCAGGTGTAATAGCAGCATTTGCTCCGGGTGATTCTATGGTTCTTCTCGTTATTGCTTTATCTTTACTTGGATTAGGGTGGAATTTTGGTTTGATCAGCGGGACTGCCCTTATTGTAGATTCAACTGATTCCGCCACACGAGCTAAAACGCAGGGGACAGTGGATGTTCTGATTGCCTTGTCAGGAGCAGCTGGCGGAGCATTATCTGGAATGGTTGTGGCAGGTTCAAGTTACCTCGCATTATCACTGACTGGAGGGATTTTGTCCTTATTACTTATTCCGGTGGTAGTATGGTCTAGGGCCGCTAAAGTGTAGGATTGTATAACTTCCATTAATTTGTTATATTGTTAGATAAAGGTTCGTGTGTCGCTTAATATTCTAACTAAATATGAGTTGCTTCTTTAAATCTAGTTAAATAAGCAATTTTGCTAAATACGACTTATAGCTGTGACATGTGAATGCATATCTTTCATTGGGTAACATAAAATGGTAATCGAGGTTGGAAAAAGGCCGGAATACTCGCTTTAGTGAAGGAGTCATAACGTTGTTAAGAAGATTTTCTCTTGTTTTTGTTACATTAATGATGTCCATCGTTGCTGTTATAGTGGCTGCTAAAGGTTCCCCTGGAGATCACGTCATTTCATTTGATCAGCCTATTATCTTATTGATCTCAATTGGGATCGTTGTATTTTTATTTATCCCTCCATTAGCCATGTCCTTTTTCGGCAACTTGGTTGTAAGAATCATATCAGGAGTATACCAATGTTTTATCGTTTTTACTTTTTTGGGGCTCATTCCAATTGGATTTTTTATTCCCAATGGCTTTTTGACAATTATGGTTTCTATTGCAGGCACTTTAGTCAGTATAGCTAGTGTTGCAGTGACCTTATGCATTGGCAAGAATAAGACAAGGTGAGAAGGCTATATGGGCCTTCTCTCTTTTTATGTTATGGACATGAATATAGCTCTTGACATTTTTATGTTGTTGCATCATCTCCACTTTCAGCTTAATCTATTAAATAATAAGAGCAGGAACATATAGAAGAATAAAATAAACACCGCGATGTCAAAAATAACATTGACTGGACTTCACATTTTATGTAAATACACGAGGAACCAATTAGCCTAATTAAAAATACCTGGAAAGAGGGGAATTTCTTCATGACAAATAGCAGAACGAATCCGAAGGTTGATGATTTTTTAAATAAAGCGAAAAAGTGGAAGGAAGAATTTGAGAAGTTGAGAACCATCATTCTTGACTGTGAGCTGACTGAAGATTTTAAGTGGATGCATCCTTGTTACACATACAATAATAAAAATGTCGTTTTAATACATGGGTTTAAAGAATATTGTGCGCTTCTGTTTCACAAAGGAGCCCTATTACAGGATGCCCACGGAATTCTCATTCAACAAACGGAGAATGTACAGGCGGCACGCCAGATTCGGTTTACCAATGTTCAGGAAATAAATGAGATGGAAACCATTTTGAAAGCCTATATTCAAGAAGCCATTGAAGTTGAAAAAGCGGGTTTGAAAGTGGAAGTTAACAACAATATTGAATTGAATATTCCTGAAGAACTTCAAAATAAATTCGATGAAATCCCTGAATTGAAAACTGCTTTTGAAGCATTGACCCCGGGACGGCAAAGAGCATATACTCTTTATTTTTCTCAAGCCAAACAATCCAAAACCCGAGAATCAAGAGTTGAAAAATATGTGCAAAAAATTCTCGATGGAAAGGGATTAAAGGATTAGGAATGATGTATTCGAACTGTGATGATTACTAGTTATTCTCCCCGCCGAAAACAGTGCCTGCATATAGAATGACGAACATGCATCAGGGTTCTGCTAAAGGCCCGCCAAGGCAAGCATCAGGCAAACGCAGCGTAATAGAATAGTTTCTACAGTTATAGAAGAAAAACAAGCATAGTAAGATGCTTGTTTTTTCTTAGGGCATTTATTGTCAACTCGATATGAGTGATTTACAGGAATTTATATTGGCGAATACAAAATATGCAATGCTGCTGTTTATCGCGCTTTGGACCATTAGACTTCTCTTTTTTATTCCAGGTGTGACTCTCATGTTTTTAGGGGGAAGTATGCTTTGATCCGATTGAGAGCGTTATATTGTCGATGGCTGGCATTTTTTTGAGCGAAACCTTGGTTTATGTTTTTTCAAGGAAGTTTTCAAGCGGAAAAATGATGAAGAATTTAGAGCGTAAACATCCAGAGTTGAAAACATTATTGGAGACCTACAATTATAAGTTTTTGGCGTTGGGAATGATTTGTCCGCTAGCTCCAACAGATGTTGTTTGTTTTTTATCAGCAACTGTAGGAATCAAGTATACCACTTACATTTTAACGGTTATTGTTACGAATATCCCTTTAATGATATTTTCCAGCTTCATTGTCATCAAATTTAGTGAGTCATTAATGGGAACTGTATTGGTTGTCGCATCATTAGTTTTGATTTCTATTATATCCGTTAAAATGTAGCACACCCTTAAACATAAGCAGAGCGCTTAGAAATGCCACGGGACTAGCCATTTATAGCTTATAATCTAAGTTCTTTCGGTATCCAATAATACCAAGGGTTAACTGCCCTTGGTACTATTCTCTGCTGCATATATATAAACCCTCCATTCTTGCTTGTAGATCATTTTTTATTTTTCTATTTTAGGTTGAATGATCACTAGAAGAAAAATGAACGCATGACCTGAAAAGCTGTTTTGTCGCAAAATTAATACCAACCCGATGATCAACGATAACAATCCCGCTACTACGATATATTGTGTGTCTGATTTTGAAAACAGACGCTTGAGCAATGTTTTGACAATTGAACATTGATTACTGTATATAATCGTTTTTTATTAAATGCTCTTTCATCTCCTGAATAGCCTTCGCTTCGTCGGCTCCATGAGCGTATATATATATTTCGGTTCCGGGTTTAATTCCTAAATCCATAATGTCCATGATGGATTTTGGTGCTTGTTTGAGGTTGACAGTTTTCCCTTGGTGTTCGAGAAAAATATCAGATGCAAACCGATGAGCCAAACTGACTAATAGGGTAGCTGGTCTCGCAAATCCTGTTTCATTAATGATCGTAAATTGTCTTTTAATCATTCTTCACCTCATTAAAGTCTGCCTCTTGACGGATGTATCGTTGGGTTGCGGGTCAAATTAGAATTTAGAGTACCTTTAGGATAAGCGGTCTAATTCCATCATTTTCTCTGCAATTTGAAATAACGCCTTTTCTTTGTGTTTACAAAATAATTCTCTAGTAATTAAAATGGACAATGACTTCATTCGAGAAAAAGCATGATTCACTAATCAATATTTGTTTATTATTGTAAATAAAAACATGGTGCATACAATGGTTAAATTCAAGCGATTTGTTGATTATTCAACATTCCACTCTCATTTGTTGATTATCTTAAGAAAGTTTGGTGAAAAGCTATGTCCAAAGTGGATAGAAGAATAACCAAAAGCCAAGAGGCTATTAAAAGGGCACTAATTGAGCTGATGACTGAAAAAAGTTTTGATCATATTACGATTAAGGAAATTTCCGAAAGGGCAAATGTAAACCGGGGAACGATCTATCTTCATTACGTAGATAAATTTGATCTATTGGAAAGGATTATGGAAGAGCATATAAACAATATGGGGGATTTTTGTGAGTCGGCAGCTGAAATGGACTGGATTGAATCAACTGTACACTGCATGGAATACCTTGAGCGTAATTATCTATTCTTTTCGACGATGTTAGCCAGTGAAGGCGCTCGATATTTTCGCAGTCAGTTCCTTAAGTTTAATATCGAAGAGTTCAAGAAAGATGTAGATGTAACGAAAGGCAAAAATTACGGCCAAAGTGAAGATGTCATTGTTGAATTTATTGCAAATGCTTACGTAGGGGTAGTGGAATGGTGGTTGAAAAACGAAATGCCTTATCCGCCTCGTGTCATGGCAGAAAAAGTGGGGGATTTGTTAGAGAGGATTTTATAATAGCGGCGGGTAAAAGGGTGTTGCGGGTAAGTTGGTAACTTATTTGTCTAAGGGGATAACCTGTGGGATTCAAGTCGCCTCGACCGCATAAAAAATACCAAGGGTTGCTGGCCCCTGGTATTTTTTATGCCTTCATGAATTATTGAAGTTTACGCTAAAGGTCTGCCTTACTTTGCAAATCGCCGAGCAGCAGCAACGCACATGATAACGGCGATATTTACTGCTACGAGTGTCCAGCCCACTTTCTCGTGCAGAATCACTGAGGCAAGCAGCAGTCCAAAAAAAGGCTGGAGAAGCTGGAGCTGCCCAACCGCCGCAATTCCCCCTTGGGCAAGACCTCGATACCAAAACACGAAGCCGATCAGCATGCTGAATAAGGATACATATGCAAGACTGAGCAGCGCGGGAACGCCGATGCCCGACCAGGAGTCCGGCGTAAAAAAGAACGACAATGGCAGCATAAGAGGAAGCGACAGAACGAGTGCCCATGAGATCACCTGCCAATTCCCAAGACGCCGTGAAAGCTTGGCCCCTTCTGCATAACCAAGACCGCATATAACGATGGAAGCCAGCATGTACACATCGCCAAGCGGAGATGAACCTCCCCCTTGAATCAGGGCGAAACCTGCTACCAGCAAGCTGCCGGCAGCTGAGAAAATCCAGAAGACGGGCCGAGGACGTTCACCCCCGCGCAGTACGCCGAAGACCGCCGTTGCGAGTGGAAGAAGTCCAATGAAGACAATAGCGTGTGCGGATGTGACATGCTGAAGCGCTAAAGCTGTCAGCAACGGGAAACCAATCACTACGCCACATGCTACCATTAATAATGAAATGAGGTCTCTCTTGGCAGGATGCTGCTGCCGGAAGATGAGAAGGAGACCCCCCGCCAGTACACCAGCTATCGCAGCGCGGCAAACGGTGAGAAATAACGGATCGAAGTCTGACACAGCCAAACGGGTCGCAGGCAGCGAGCCGCTGAAAATGAGTACGCCTATAAAACCATTTATCCAGCCATTTGTTGTTTTGTTCATTACAATCACTCCACTATGTTTCTTGTTCATTGTCTGTATTTTCTTAACAAATCCGGTACCTAAGGGGATTACAATGACTATAAACTGGAATTGGCCTTTTATAAACGGCCAGTTTTCATAAAAAAATGCATACCAGTTAGGAGAACAACGCGCAAATGGATATCACGCCTTTTTTGAATAGAAATCTGGATAGTCCGCTTTATCAGCAGCTTTATCGGTATTTTAAAGAAAATATGCATCAGGGCCGTATTCAAAAAGGAATGAAACTTCCTTCGAAAAGGCTCCTGGCGAATCAGCTTTCTATCAGTCAAACGACTGTAGAACGTGCCTATGAACAGCTCGCTGCTGAGGGCTATATTGTGAGCAAGCCAAGAAGCGGGTGGTTTGCTGATTATCATGATTCTGATTTTGCCTATGACATAATGCCAAGCACAGCACCCATTCAACAAGAAACAGAAGAAAGCAAACAATGGATTGATTTCCACTATGGAAATGTAGATTCTTCTTACTTCCCTTTTTCCGCATGGAGAAAAAGCATGGTCAATAGTTTAGACCGATATGGACACGAGCTTTATCGGCCGGGACATGTTTTAGGAGAGTTTGAGCTGAGAACACTCATTGCAGAGTACTTGTATCAATCTCGGGGAGTTCATTGTGCCCCTGAACAAGTGATTATAGGTGCCGGGAACCCTATTCTTCTGCAAATCTTGTGCCAAGTTTTTGAGCCGAATATTTCTATAGGATATGAGGATCCTGGTTATCCAAGAGCACGCAAGATTTTTGAAGCCAATCGCATGAAGATTGTTCCAATATCAGTCGATGATGAAGGAATCTGTATAAAGAAGATCAAAGAGCAGCAGCCAAATCTTGTATATGTCACACCTTCCCATCAATTTACGCTGGGAACAATCATGACGATCAATAGAAGAATTCAGCTGCTCAAATGGGCGGCTAAAAATCAATCCTTTATCATAGAGGATGATTATGACGGGGAATTTAGGTACACAGGACAGCCGGTTCCTTCTCTGCAAGGGCTTGATCAGCATAACCGCGTCATTTATATGGGCACTTTTTCTAAGTCTCTTTTGCCCTCGCTGCGTATCAGCTATATGATTCTTCCTTCGCCTCTTTTAAAAAAGGGCCATGAAATCACATCCTTATATAAGCAGACAGTGTCCTGCCACAGTCAGCTAACACTAGCTGAATTTATAAAAAATGGAGAGTGGCAAAAACACATCAACAGAATGAGAAAACTTTACCGTAAAAAAAGAGCCGTTGTATTAGAGGCAGTGCAAAGGGAGTTAGGAGAGCATGTCAGAATTCGCGGGGAAAACTCTGGGCTTCGTATCTTACTTGACGTTTATTTGCCATTTGGTGAAAAAGAGTTAATTGAGAAGGCAAAAAAACATGGCGTAAAAGTTTATCCTGTTTCTCCCTCTTATCAACATCATCCTCCTGTAAAAAGGGTCTCACTTGGATTTGCAGGGGTGTCTGAATCAGACATAAGAGAAGGCATAAAAAAACTCAAAGCCGCTTGGGAGATATGAGGGAGCTTTCAGTTTTGCGAAAAACCCAAGTGACGATTAAGTGTTGAGAGCTGTTCAGTTTCCAGTCTATGATAAGCCTTGCGTCATTCCATTCTCTTAAACGAAAACCAGAGTTTTTGATTTGCTCATCACAGTGCTAAACTAAACATAGATAATTGAAAAAATAGAGGTGTAAGAATGAAGTTAGATGAGTTCACAATTGGCCAGGTTTTCAAAACGAAATCATTAAAAGTAACAAAAGATGATATTATGCGGTTTGCGGGTGAATTTGACCCTCAGTATATGCATGTAGATGAAGAAAAAGCGAATAGAGGCAGATTTAATGGAATTATCGCTTCCGGCATACAAACACTGGCCATATCTTTTAAACTTTGGATTGAAGAAGGTCTCTATGGAGACGATATTATAGCCGGAACAGAGATGAATCATATGACATTCATAAAACCCGTATATCCGGATGATGAATTGTTTACAATTGTTGAGGTTATTGATAAGCAGCCAAAGAGAAATGAATTGGGAATCCTCACTGTATTGTTATCTACTTATAATCAGAAAGAAGAAAAAGTATTTGAAGGTGAGTTATCTGTATTGATCAAACGATAATTCAGAAAGCCCGCTTTCCTAAAGCGGGCGAAAGATTTTAGCGAGTTTCTTTTGAAAAATAAGAGGTTAAAACATCATAAACAATCGGCAAAGAAGTAAATCCCTCATCTTCTAGAAAATGACCTCCGTGCTGAACTTCATATAACGCAGCGTCAATTTGTTGTGCCAGATCCTTGCTGAATGAAAAAGGCACAATTTGGTCGTCCTTAGAAGCAATAACAGCACGGTGCTTCGCGGACTCGATGATTTTTTGATAATCAAACGATCCCTGTGTAAATTTATCTAGCATCTTTAAAGTGGGCAACGATTTGGCAAAGCCGGAAACAAGGATGATTCCGCCAAGCTGTTTTCGTAATTGAATTTGTTCCAAAAATCTCAAAACGGCGGGGCACCCTAAGCTATGCGCAACCAAATACGTATTTTCGTGTAAAGTGTGCTGATATAAAGAGAGTGTATCCAGCCAATCCTCAAGTCTTGGCTGGAGCGGATTAGGCATGTTTAAAATGTCTGCTTGGACCCCATCTGCGAGCAGACGTTTTTTCAGCCAAGGGAACCAATGATTTGTTGAGGAGGCTCTGTAGCCATGAATGATATAGACTTGTTTTGTCATGTTTTCCTCCTAAGAAATATTTTCATTCAGTATAAAATTCCTCTCATTGGGAAACAAGTACGCACTTTTTTGTAAGTAGCTTTTACGTATGAGGCATTCCTTGTGTCATTCCCCACTTACACATTTCATCTA
Organism: Bacillus sp. FMQ74; assembly: GCF_001875785.1. Lineage (NCBI taxonomy): Bacteria > Bacillati > Bacillota > Bacilli > Caryophanales > Bacillaceae > Bacillus > Bacillus sp. FMQ74. The sequence goes on from NZ_MOEO01000007.1 coordinate 165,034, forward strand.
TAAGGGGATACAAAGACAGCCCTCTGTCAGATAACGAATACTCTACCTTCAGAGGGGTTTGAGAAACCTCAGATCGATGAATAAGACCGTCAGTTTGCAACTCTTTAAGCTGTGCGCTTAACATTTTATGGGTGATAAAGGGCATAGCCCTTTTCAGCTCGCCGTATCTCATCGTTTTTTCACACCCTAACTCATAAAGAATTCTCATTTTCCATTTTCCCCCTATAAGAGATAAGGTGTATTCAAACGGAGCTTGTTTACTGCGACACAGGTTATTCATTGTCATCAACCCTCCTTTTTTAAGTATCATATCAGAATAAATTGGGATTTTCGGTGTTGAAGTTTGAGGGCGATTCACGATATGAACTGAAAGGGGCCGCTTGCTCAACAGGCGGCACGGTACATGAATGTTCTAAGTCAAAGAAGGTTACCTTACTGTTAATTACTTTATTTAAAAAAACGCATGTTTTTAGCTGAAAATATCTATTATGGTATATTTAAATATAACGAAATATTTGAGAAATGAGGAATGGTATGAATACACCCAAAAAACATAAGAAATTTAAAGCGAAAATGATTTTCCAAATCATCATGGTTATCATTGGAGGAATCATAGCGGCGTATGGACTAGAAACAGTGCTCATTCCAAACAGTGTATCTGATGGAGGGGTGACTGGTCTTAGCATCGTTGGTTCACAGCTATTCAACTTGCCGCTGGGGATTTTGATTGCTGTGATCAACATTCCATTTGTCTGGTTAGGATATAAGCAAATTGGGAAAAGCTTTGCATTATTATCAATTATCGGAATCGTATCGCTTGCCGCGGGGACAAGCTTTTTCCACCACACACCCGCTATCATAGAAGGAGATACCTTGTTAATTACCGTTGTCGGCGGGATTATCCTTGGATTCGGAATGGGGCTGGCGCTGCGTAATGGCGGCGCATTAGATGGCATTGACATGCTTGCTGTGCTGCTATCCCGAAAACTGCCATTTGGAACGAGCGATCTCATCCTATTCTTAAACCTTTTTGTGTTTATTTTTGTCTCCACAGTATTTGGCTTACAAGGGGCATTGCTTTCAGTCATTGCTTACTACATTGCATCCAAAGTGATTCATGTTGTGGAGGAAGGCTTAAGCGGGTCCAAAACCTTCCAAATCATTACAACAGAACCCGAATTAATGGTAGAGACAATACGTGAACAATTAGGCCGAAGCGCCACATATAAAGAAGCTTACGGGGGTTTTTCCCACGAGAAATTTAAAGAAATCACATGTGTCATCAACCGTTTAGAAGAAACCAAACTAAAGGAAATTATTAATGATATTGATAAAACTGCCTTTGTTACCGTGTATGACGTAGCTGAAGTGAAGGGCAGCAATTTTAGAAGTCTCAATCATCATTAGAAAAAAGAATGACCTTTTGAACGGTAACTGACATGCAGCCGGTAAATGTAATCAAAAAACACTTTTTGAGGGCTTGTGGGTGTAACCGGTGAAGGTCTGAATTACAGAAATACCAAGGGTGTCAAAACCCTTGGTATTTTTCTTGTTATTAGATTTTATCTTCAGCTTTACGTGCTGCCTCGAGATTATCAATCCTGTCTTTATATTTTTCTCCCCAGTCCTTCATATGCAAGATAACAGGTTCTAATGTTCTTCCAAACTCAGTTAAAGAGTATTCCACTTTTGGAGGGACCTGTTTATAAACCTCGCGGTGAATCACGCCATCTCGTTCCAATTCCCTTAATTGTAGCGTGAGCATGCGTTGGGTAATTTTAGGGTATAGTTTTCGAAACTCATTAAACCTCTTTTTACCGTCAATGAGATGATAAAGAAGAATGCCTTTCCATTTCCCCCCGATGATATCTAATGTTGTTTCCACTGGACATCCTTCAAAGTCATCAGAAGAATAATCAATACCAAGTTTACGTTTTCTCAAACTGTTCACTCCTAATAGTATACTTTTTGATACTATATACATTCAATGTGCGTACTTTTTATATTTTAATATACATCATATAATGATGTCACATCAAAGGAATGAAAGGAATGGATCATATGAAAACACTCGTACTTGTGGTACATCCGAATATAGAATCCTCTCGGATCAACAAAAAGTGGAAAGAAGCCGTTTTAAGTGCACCGGATGTAACTGTCCATGATCTTTATGAAAAATATCGCGATCAACCAATTGATGTCGAATTTGAACAACAGCTGCTCCTCGCCCATGACCGTATCGTTTTTCAGTTTCCATTATACTGGTACAGCAGTCCACCGCTTTTAAAACAATGGTTTGATGAAGTGTTTACGTTTGGCTGGGCTCATGGTCCCGGCGGAAATAAATTGAAGGGGAAAGAGTGGGTAACTGCCGTGTCCATCGGTTCGCCTGAACACTCTTATCAAGCCGGTGGATATAACTTGTTTTCAATAAGCGAGCTGACAAAACCGTTCCAAGCATCTGCCAATTTAGTAGGCATGACCTATCTGCCTTCCTTTACCGAATATCGCGCCAATACAATCAGTGACCAAGAGATTGCCGAAAGTGCGAATCGGTATGTAAAGCATATTACAAATATAGAATTAAACCCGAAGGTTCGCCTGCAAAGATATTTGAAACAACTGGAGGGTGTCGATTTAACATAAAGATTGATTTTAGAATAGGGGCAGGGCAGTTGGATGAAAAATTGGCAGAAGAATATCGCACACGATTTTTCCAGCCTCGCCGCCTCCAAGCGAAAGGCCTTCTAGAAAAGGGAATTCAGAAAGGTGAATATTGAGAGAGAATCTTGATATTGAAGTAAGCATAGATCTCATATACGGACCGATTTTCTATCGTCTGCTTATAACAGGGGACGAGGTGAATGACTCCTATGTGCGTGATTTGGTGATGAATGCGTTTAAGTGAGTTCAAGCTACGTGAATCATATTTGGGATTTGGTACAGAAAGCCTTCAAAGAACAGGGAGAAATCAACGGCCATTTTGTAGATGTCATGGCAATGGAGAAAATACTTGCAATAAAAAACAGGCCTCTAAAGAGGCCTGTTTTTTTAATGACCGGATGGTCCGTCTATTTTCAGCTTTGGCTGAATGGCCACTCCCTGCAACTTGAAATCGTCTCACTTTTATAATGATCTGGATCATGATTGAAAACAGCCGGAAATGGCATTCTTCAATGTCAAAATAATCAAATCTAATGTGTAATTAAGCAATGCAAAGGGTTTTCAGAATGAGGTTGGTGTTAAGGAATCAAAAAGCCTTGATGTTCCAAATATAAGGGATTGTTTATATAAATAATAGTTTATATAATGGCAGAGGCGCTAAAAAAACGCGGGGAGAGACTCGTGTTTTCGTTTTTGGAATTTTGATCCCTTTAGGCAAACAGAGCGCTGTATAAAGAAACGTAAAGGATAATGTATAATGTATAGCCATTTGTTGCTTATATAACGAGTTGTGAAGGAGGAGTACATATGACTATTGATGTTGCGGCGATGACTCGCTGTTTAAAAACACTTAGTGATCAAACAAGGCTTATAATGATGAGATTATTTCTTGAACAAGAATATTGTGTCTGTCAATTGGTTGATATGTTCGAAATGAGCCAGCCCGCCATAAGCCAGCATTTGCGAAAATTAAAAAACGCAGGGTTTGTGAATGAGGACAGAAGAGGCCAATGGCGTTATTATTCAATAAATGGTTCATGTCCTGAATTTGATACATTGCAATTGATTTTACATCAAATCGATCAGGAGGATGAATTGTTAAACCACATCAAACAAAAGGAAACTCAAGCGTGTTGCCAGTAAGGAGGCATTAGATTGACATCAATGATTTTGGCGGTATTCATCTTTTTATTAACTCTAGTATTGGTCATATGGCAGCCGAAAAATTTATCTATAGGGTGGTCAGCCTGTGGAGGAGCAGTTTTAGCTCTAATAGCAGGTGTTGTCAATTTTCATGATGTGTTAACCGTGACAGGGATTGTTTGGAATGCGACATTGGCTTTTGTGGCCATCATACTGATATCGTTAATTCTTGATAATATCGGTTTCTTTGAATGGGCAGCACTTCATATGGCTAAGGCTGCAAAAGGAAACGGTGTGCGGATGTTTGTTTATGTATCTATATTAGGAGCTATCGTCGCCGCGTTATTTGCAAATGACGGTGCCGCTCTTATATTGACACCAATTGTATTAGCGATGGTCAGAGCATTACATTTCAATGAAAAATTAGTTTTTCCTTTTATCATTGCCAGCGGATTTATTGCAGATACGACCTCGCTTCCATTAGTAGTGAGCAATTTGGTCAACATCGTTTCAGCGGATAATTTTCATATTACATTTATTGAATATGCATCCAGAATGATTGTCCCGAACTTGTTTTCGCTGCTGGCGAGTATCATTGTGCTTTACCTTTTCTTTAGAAAAAGCATACCAAAACGTTATGACCTGACTGAGGTTAAAAAGCCTATTGAAGCGATTAAAGATCAACATATGTTCAGACTGTCATGGTATATCTTGGGACTGCTGTTAATTGGATATTTTGCAAGTGAATTTTTATCTATCCCTGTATCAGTGGTCGCTGGTATTATAGCGATCATTTTTTTAATCGCTGCGAAAAAGAGTCCGGCCGTCCATACAAAGAAAGTGGTGAAAGAAGCGCCATGGGCTATCGTATTCTTTTCAATTGGCATGTATGTTGTTGTGTATGGTGTCCGAAATGCCGGATTAACTGATGTCCTTTCAGACGTCATTCAAGCCGCAGCTGATCAAGGGTTGTTTGCCGGGACAATTGGAATGGGCTTTATCGCGGCGATCCTTTCTTCCATTATGAACAACTTGCCGACTGTGATGATTGACGCATTGGCAATTGCCGGTACAGATACACATGGGATGATGAGAGAAGCGCTTATTTATGCAAATGTGATCGGTTCAGATTTAGGCCCTAAAATAACGCCGATTGGTTCCTTGGCGACATTATTATGGCTTCACGTCCTTTCGCAAAAAGGTATGAAGATTTCCTGGGGCACGTATTTTAAAACAGGAATTATCCTCACGATACCCACTTTATTGATCACACTTGTCGGCCTGTATATTTGGCTGCTGATGATCCATTCATGTTTCTAAAAGGAGAAGGTCAATATGTCAAAGAAAACAATTTACTTTTTATGCACTGGTAACTCTTGCCGCAGCCAAATGGCTGAAGGGTGGGGGAAAAAATACCTTGGAGACAAGTGGAATGTGTACAGCGCAGGAATCGAGGCTCATGGATTAAACCCTAATGCTGTCAAAGCAATGAAAGAAGCGGGGATTGATATTTCCAATCAAACTTCAGATATCATTGATCCGAACATTTTAAACAATGCTGATTTCGTTGTTACGCTCTGCGGGGATGCAGCAGATAAATGCCCAATGACGCCTCCTCATGTAAAACGTGTGCATTGGGGATTTGATGATCCGGCAAAAGCACAAGGGACTGACGAAGAAAAATGGGCATTTTTCCAAAGAGTCCGTGATGAAATTGGTGACCGTTTAAAGCAGTTTGCTGTAACTGGGGAATAGAGAATCGATATACTCAGCATTTCCTCCTTAGGTTTATATAAAGCAAAGTGTTGTTCAACAGGTGTCTGCGAGCTGAGTGCAGACACCTGTTTTTTGTTTTTATTTGTCTGAGATTGTAACAGGGAAGTTATTAGCTGGTGACAGAGGAAAATTGATGCTGTTAACAGAATCATGAAGGAGACGATGTTTTAAAGGAGTTGTCTGTTTTGCAGGAATTAACAAAAGAAAAATACAGTAGCTTAAAAACAATGTTTGACGATAAATATTGTCCCACATTTGTCTATTCAATATTAGACCAAACCATTCCGGGAACTGTTTATGCAGATGATCAAACTTTTCCTAAATCGTTTTTTATAGGAACAGAATCAGGCATTTATTTTATTGCGGGAGACCAAGGGAATCGGGATTTTCATGATTTCATTGCAGGATATTATGAAGAACAAGTGAAATCATCAAAACGATTTACCTTGTTTTCTTCCAGTGATACATGGGATAGCGTACTGAAAACCATACTGAAAGATGACTTGAATCAAATGAGAAGAGCTGCATTTTCTTATCAACCGAAATATTCCAAAAAGACTTTGCAACTGCCAAAGGAGCTTGTATTGAAAAGAATAGACGAAGACATCATTTCACACAGCACAGAGTTTAACAGCGCTTATTATGAGGAGTATTGGGATTCTGTCTCACAGTTTGCTTCAAAAGGTTTTGGATTTGCCGTATTACATGGCAATCACGTAGTAAGTGAGTGTACATCTATATTTTTAGGGCATAATCGAGCGGAAATGGATATCTATACACTTGAAGAATATAGAGGACTGGGTTTAGCTTATTGCGTAGCAAATAGGTTTATAGCGTTTTGTATGGAAAATGGGATTGTTCCTAGCTGGGATTGTGATATCTGCAACAATTCGTCCATTGCATTAGCAGCTAAACTAGGGTTTAAGCCGGTAACCGAATACTCTATTTACTTTTCTGGATAATCTTAAGAAAGAACCTTAAAAGGTTCTTTTTTCGTTAAAGAGGAGAAATATAGGAAGCTCACTGATATTCTGACTTGAAACTGGGTTAAGTCACTGAAAATGATAAACACATCAATACATATCAAGTGGCTTGTTGTTTTTAGTCATAAAAGGTGAAATGAATGCGTTGACTCTTACCTTCGAGGATACCTTAGTATAAAAACATGGAAAGGGGGAATTGAATTGTATACGGTACGTGAAGTTGCAAAGTTAGCTCACACCACAGTGAAGACGTTACATTACTATCACAAATTAGGCCTATTGATTCCGGAGCAAACGACAGAAGCGGGCTATCGTTTATACGGAAAAAAGGATATCCAACGATTACAGCAAATCCTTTTTTACAAAGAACTGGATTTTCCTCTCAAAGAAATTAAACAATTATTAGATGGAGAAACCGATAGAGAAAATATGCTGATCCAGCAAAAATATTTATTAGAACAAAAGATCGAACGATTTAAAGGACTGGTCAAGACAATCAATTCCTCTATCAAAAGTGCTAAAGAAGGAGTCGATTTAGATATGGAGACAATGTTTAAAGGTTTTGAAACTGAAGAAGAATGGGAAGAAGCCTTAAAAGATCAAAATGAACATTTGAAAAAAGAGTATGATTTTGATTTATCCAATCAAACAATTGATGTAGAAGAAATGAACGATTCTGCCATAGAAGCGCAGTCATTTAATGAAGATATGGTTCGATTCCTGAAAGAAGGTCTCTCTGCAAACGATCCAACCGTTTTGAATCGTGTAAAAGAACATTTATCCTTTTTAAGAAGAAAGGGGCACCTATCAACACCCCAAGACTTTCTAAATCAAACAGAGTTTTTCATCGTTGATGAGTTTCATAGAAATATGCTTGAGCAATTGCAAACAGGTTACGTTTATTTCCTAAATAAAGCAGCAGCTAATTTGGTAAATATAAAATAGCATCCCATCATAAGCCATATAGCCCAGTTTCAAAAGAGATTTATAATGAAATCAGTCCGAATAAAAAGGAGATACCAAACGATGTTGGTATCTTTTTTAACCCTTTTAGGTAGGGGGAGCCCCTTATTACATTTACATTATGTCTATGAGATCTATGAATGCGCAGGTAAAAAGGTATCATGATGACATAATGAGAATTGTGCATGCTCTTTATCTACTAATAAAATAGATCAAGTCATAGCTTTCTCAAAATAATCATGTCTCTGAACGAAAGGTCTTTCCGACTTCTTTTCCTAAACCAAAATAATGTCTGAAATTATAGATAAGCGGGCTCCATATGGAAGGGTTGATATGGTTTTCGTCCAGTATTATACTTTCATCGGCATGAAAGTGCAGTGCCTGCGTCTCTACAATTGCAAATGACTGGTCATATTCTGGAATTCGAATATGTTTCACTTCGGCTTCGATTTGGATAGGGCATTCTTTAATTCGTGTTGGTGATACTGTTTTTGATTGTAAAGGCGTTAACCCTGCTGCCTCGTATTTGTCTTTTTTATATGTAAATCCGAGCTGTTTCTTCAAAGGCGGTATACTCTTTTTTCCGCTATAAGATGAAATTCTTTCAACGTTTTCCCATAAATCCGGGCCAGGCAAGTTTATGACACATTCTTTGTGTCTTTCCAAATTGTCGATGGCTTTTCCTCCCAGTCCTACTCCAAGGATTATATAATGTCCAAGAGCCCAAGAAGAAGACATAGGACTAATATTAGTGGTTCCATCCTCATTCAATGTTGTTAGAAGAAATGTCGAGGTACCATAATACATAATCTTGGGTTTGATTTCTTTAAATCGACGAGTGTCTCGTTTTTTGATGTCCATCGTTTTTTCCTCCTTGTCACGCTTACATTTATATTGTAAAGGATTAACATTTCAACTATCATCGAAATATGAATGTAAGGAGGAAAATCATGAATCCTAATATTGCAAAAATCTCTTCGTTGCTATCAGATCCCTCGCGTTCTTCCATTCTTCTCAGTCTGATGGATGGAAGGATACACCCTGCGGGAGAGCTTGCATATCTCGCTAACATTAAACCTCAAACCGCAAGTTTTCACCTGAATAAATTGCTTGACGCGAAGCTGATTAGCGTAGAAAAGCATGGAAGACATCGCTATTACAGATTGTCTAACTCAGATGCCGCAAACGTGATTGAACAATTGCTTCATATTGCTCCTAAAGGTAAAGTCAAATCTTTAAAAGAGTCAAAAGAGAAAAAGGACTTGCATTTCGCCCGTACCTGTTATGATCATTTGGCAGGTTATGTGGGCGTGCAAATGGCACATTCACTAGTTGAGCAGGGGATGTTAAAAAAAGTTGATTTACACTTTGAGGTGACTTCAGAGGGTGCTTTATTCTTTTCGAAGTTAGGCATCAATGAAGAGCAACAACGGAATAAGAGGAGAGCTTTTGCCCGCTGCTGTTTGGATTGGAGTGAACGGCAGCATCATATTGCAGGAGCATTAGGAAACGCCCTATTGGTGCGCATGTTAGAAGAAGAATGGATCGTTCGTATGCCTAAAACGAGAGCGATTAGGATTACACAAAGCGGGAAAATCGCGTTTGAAAAGCACCTAAACGTGAAGATTTAGGATTTTGAAACGGAAACATCAGATGATGCGGTACGATATCTAGGAGGAGTAAGATTCGCTCTAATCTTACTCCTTCTTCTTATTTTGAAGCAGCTCGATTCCCCATTGCAATGGAGATGCGGTTCCAACTGTTTATTTGATTAATGATGAGAACAAGGTCAACATATTGTTTTTCATCATAATGTTCCCGCACCCGATGATATAGCTCATCAGGAACCCTTTTAGATGGAATGAGCGTGATGTGTTCAGACAGTTCGAGAGCAACTTTCTCTTCAGGGGAGTAAAAATCACATTCATTCCAAGCATGTAAACAGTAAATTCGCTGTTCAGTTTCTCCCATTTTGCGGGCATCGGACGTATGCATATCTATGCAGAAGGCACAGCCGTTGATTTGGGAGACTCTGATTTTGATTAATTCTCTCGTAGTTCGGTTAATTGAAGATTGTTTCGTGTATTTCTCCATATCCATCATGATTTTCATACCTTCAGGTGCAATCTCATAGTAGGACACTCTTTGACTCATTAGGCAAGACTCCTTTCCGTCGTATATCTAAATTGTATCTCGATATTGATATCTTTACCAATGTGAGAATTGTATGGCATTATTTCACTATTTTTTAGCAAAAAGCTGCTTAGAATAAAAATAAGGGTAACCCAAAATGATGAGTGGAGCTGCTAAGGCAAGCAGGGTCCACGAGCCTGAGTGGCTGTCTCTAATGACTCCAATGAATACACAAGTACCGATAAGAAAATATAATAAAGCACCTAGAAACCAATACATGATCATTCCTCTTTTTCCTTGCATCTGATTTTTGGCTGCGTATTTTTATCTGTCATATGGCTTAATCGATCAGGATATTGGTTTTTTAATACCTTCTCAGTCCGGATTCCTTTTCTTTTTAATGATAAAATTGTAAGATCAATTGATTTCAATGATGATCATTCCTTCAATGAATAGTATGTTCCTTATGATTTTAAAGATAAATTTGAAAAGATAAAACGTACATAAAGGTAGAACGTTCATGTACGTTTGGGCAATGATCATTTGTTGGAAACTCTAATGTTGGGTTCGATTCTCATGAATTTTGATTTTGTGAAACAGGTAAAGGAAGTGGATAAGGTTTGCTTATAAGGAATCCTTTCAAAGATAAATATTACTCACATGATAGGCGGGCATTAAACATGCTTGCGCTTAGAGTGCCTGGCCTGGCTTTTATTCTTATGATCTATATAGCCTCTATCGTGCTGCAATTTGTTTCTGGGAGCTGGTCCATTTTATTGCTTTATGCGTTTACCCTATTAATCGGAATTTTTGCCTTGCTTCATTGGCACTCATATCGCTGGGTTAAGAAAAGAGTGATTCTGTATTTCGTGGTACAAGGCCTGATCACCTTTATACTTGCTAATCTCATGACTGGCTTTCTCATACTGGTCATTATCGGCCTTTATGCATTTTTAATTGGACAAATCATAGGAATGGCAGACAGAAGAAGGACTTTTCCCATTCTTTATCTATTGCTGCTGCTGGCCATAAACTCGGCGTATCACCTTAATAAAGGTGAAGTGTTGCATTTTATTGTTATTGCTGCACCGATCATGATTGTTATCATCACTTATGCTGCAACATTTTTTGCCCAAGTCGATGAAAAAATAAAAGCTCAATTGACTCTTGAAAGGCTGGAGCTGGCTCATCAGCAGGTAGAACAGCTGACGCTGCAGAACGAAAGGCAGCGGATGGCCCGAGACTTACACGATACGCTTGCTCAGGGTCTTGTCAGTTTAAATATGCAGCTGGATGCAATTCATGTTCATCTCGCCAAAGGCAACACAGAGAGAGCGAAGGAAATCATACAACAATCGATGAAAAGAGTGAAAAGCACATTAGCTGATGCACGTTCAGCGATTGACGATCTCCGCAGCAAATCAGAAGAAATCGGTGTTTTAAAAGAAAGAATTACCTCACTAATGGATCATTTTATAGAGTCGACAGGCATGGCTTGTTTATTAGATTACAGATTGCATCAGGTGCTGGATGTGCGTACAGCTGAAAACTGTTATTACATCATTGGAGAATGCATGACGAATGCGGCAAAGCATGCTGAAGCAAAAACAATCTGGATTTCCATTTGGGATGATGAAAAGGGGAGGCTTCATTTAACAGTTAAGGATAACGGCAAAGGCTTTGATGTTGAAAAAGGAAAGAAAAAGAGAGGGCATTATGGGCTTCTTGGCATACAAGAACGTGTCAGAGCAATAAATGGCCAATTCAATATAAAGAGTACAAAATTGAAAGGAACACAAATTGAGATTACTGTACCAATTCAGGGAGAGATGCAAGATGTATAAAGTTTTAATCGTTGATGACCATCTTGTCGTGAGGGAAGGTCTGAAGCTTTTAATTGAAACGAACGATCAATACACTATTATAGGAGAGGCGGAAAATGGCAGAGCAGCAGTCCGTCTTGCAGATGAATTACAACCGGATATCATTCTGATGGATTTGTATATGCCGGAGATGAGCGGATTAGAAGCCATTAAACAAATAAAAGAAAAACACGATATCCCCATCATTATTTTGACTACATATAATGAAGATCACTTAATGATCGAAGGGATTGAATTAGGAGCGAAAGGCTATCTGTTAAAGGATACGAGTTCAGAAACCCTTTTTCACACAATGGATGCAGCGATAAGAGGAAATGTGCTATTGCAGCCTGATATCCTTAAACGTCTGCAAGAAATCCAATTTGAGCGGATGAAAAAGCAGCGCAGTGAGACGCAGCTGACAGAAAAGGAAGTCATTGTTCTAAAAGCAATTGCTAAAGGGCTTAAAAGCAAAGCGATTGCCTTTGATTTGGGCGTCTCTGAGCGAACAATAAAGTCCAGATTAACGTCTATTTACAATAAATTAGGCGCGAATTCAAGAACTGAAGCGGTAACGATTGCCATGCAAAAAGGTATTCTGACATTAGACAACTAAACTGCATATTTGAAAATTGCCCAAACGTACATGCCCGAATGTACGTTTTTTTTATTTCAATGTCAACTACAATCAGAAAGTAAGTGATCAAGCAATGTGCTGAAAGGAGATTATCATGTCAAAAATGTTATATACATTAGGAGGATGGGTTGCTCGCCATCGCGTAAAAGTCATATGTGCGTGGATCGTTGTGTTAGTTGCTTCGATAGGGCTTGCCACCACGTTAAAACCGAGTTTTTCTGAGGATATGTCCATTCCTGACACACCTTCGGAAAAAGCGATGGATGTGATTCAAAAAGAATTTCCTCATGGCCCTGATAAAGGGAGCATACGGGTGATTTTCGGAGCTGAAGATGGAGAGAAACTGACTGCAAATTCAGCGAAAAAAGCAATAGAAAAGACGTTCAAGGAAATCAATAAAGATGATTCAGTTGACTCGATTGCAAGTCCTTTTGTCACAGGAACAATCGCGAAAGACGGCACAGTTGCCTATGCTGATATCAAGTATAAATCTACAGCGGATGATATAAAGGATTACTCTATTAAACACTTAAAAAACAGTTTGAAAATCGCTGATGATGAGGGTTTGCAAACGGAGCTAAGCGGAGATGTCCCGGGAGCCGAGATGGAGATAGGCGGTGTTTCTGAAATTGTCGGCATTATCTTGGCTTTTGTCGTTTTAGCCATTACATTCGGTTCTTTATTAATAGCAGGTTTGCCGATTTTAACTGCACTGATTGGTTTAGGTGTAAGCATTGGAATGGTTTTGATTGGGACACAAGTATTTGATATTGCTTCCGTCAGTCTTTCATTAGCCGGAATGATTGGCCTTGCTGTTGGGATTGATTATGCTTTATTTATTTTTACGAAACACCGCCAGTTTTTAGGTGAAGGCATACAAAAGAATGAATCGATTGCGAGAGCCGTGGGAACAGCGGGAAGCGCAGTCGTTTTTGCCGGACTTACTGTTATCGTCGCCCTTTGCGGATTGACGGTTGTTAACATTCCTTTTATGTCTGCAATGGGGCTGACAGCAGGGCTTAGTGTACTGATGGCTGTTCTCGCTTCCATCACGCTGGTGCCTGCCGTCTTATCGATTGCAGGGAAACGGATGATTCCGAAATCAAACAAGTATAAAGAAAAGCAAAGCGCTGAAACAAATGTCTGGGGACGCTTTGTCACCAAAAATCCTATCATGCTAAGTGTATGCAGCATTCTGATTTTGCTCGTCATTAGTATCCCATCTATGCATTTGGAACTGGGCTTGCCTGATGCTGGGATGAAAGAGAAGGATAATCCGGATCGGCGGGCATATGATTTGCTTGCCGAAGGTTTTGGAGAAGGATTTAATGGCCAATTAACCATCGTAGCGGATGCCACAAATGCTGCAGAAAATAAGGCGGAGGCTTTCGCAGATGCAGTGAAAGAAATAAAGGGCTTAGACCATGTAGCAAGTGTCACCCCTGCAATGCCTAATAAAGAAGGGAACTTTGCCATCATTACGGTCGTTCCTGAAACAGGGCCAAATGATGTGGCAACGAAGGATTTGGTACAGGATGTGCGCAATTTATCAGATGAAAACGGAGTAGATTTGCTTGTTACTGGATCGACTGCAGTGAATATTGACATTTCAGATCGCCTGAATGATGCGATACCTGTGTTTGCTGTACTCATTGTCGGCTTTGCATTTGTATTGCTGACCATTGTTTTCCGTTCGCTGCTTGTGCCGCTTGTTGCTGTTGCAGGTTTCATTTTAACGATGACAGCCACTCTTGGGGTCTGTGTATTTGTCTTGCAGGACGGGAATCTCATCGACTTTTTCAAAATACCTGAAAAAGGGCCGATACTCGCCTTCCTGCCGATTTTATCAATTGGGATTCTGTTCGGTTTAGCCATGGATTATCAAGTATTTCTTGTCAGCAGAATGCGTGAAGAATATGTTAAAACAAAGAATCCAGTACAAGCCATTCAGGCTGGATTAAAACACAGCGGTCCTGTTGTTACAGCAGCCGGCTTGATCATGATCTTCGTTTTTGCAGGATTTATCTTTGCGGGTGAAGCTTCGATTAAAGCAAACGGATTGGCTCTTTCCTTTGGTGTGCTCTTTGATGCTTTTATTGTAAGGATGACACTGATTCCGAGTGTCATGAAGCTGATGGGGAATGCAGCCTGGTATTTGCCGAAATGGCTGGACAAGATGATTCCGAATGTGGATATAGAAGGGCATCAACTCACAGAGGAAATACAGCCAGAAATAAATCATGAACAAAAGAAACAAATCATGTAATAGAAAAAGCAGATCTTTTATGATCTGCTTTTTTGCTTAACGTTTGTTGCCTGAATCATGTTGTAGGCGATTCTATGGCCACTCAATGTGGCAGTATTTAGAAGGTGGAGCCGCCATTTTGTTTTTGCGCAGGCAGAGGACACCAAGCGGTATAGGATGTGTTTGATCAGGTTAGCCGAGATAATGTTTCAATCTCTCTAATCCTATTCTCAACTCGTCTAATGATTCTTTTGAAGAAAGCGCAACACGCAAATACTTATGAGGAGTGGCAGAACCGCTCAGAAAGAGATCAGAATGAAATGCGCGGATTCCATGTTTCTTCAAATCCGTTTCCAGCTGTAACGCATCGGTATCATCATTGATGGAAAGCCACCGATAAAAGCTGAGAGGATGTCCATTCAGCTCTGTTTCAGGAAAAAACTCTGCAAACATATCATTAGCTGACTGGGCAAGCTGTTTTTTTTTGAGAAACAATATCGTGCGCTTTTCCTGATAAGATCAGTTCTGTTATGACCTCTGCATCAAAAGAAGACGTTTTTACATTAATGTTGAACATCGCCTGGTGAATTTTCTCGCCTTAGGCAGTTCCATAGACCATATAAGCCACTCTTAATCCTGAACAGATTGACTTAGAGGTGCTGCAAATATATACGCTTTGTTCTGGGAGCAAGTTGAACATGGGCTCCTGATAATCAGAAATCAAGCCTGCGGTCATAAACGCATGAATATCGTCCTCAATCAATAATAAACGAAGCTTGCGGATCACTGCCGCGATTTCTTTCTGGCACTCGACATCACAACAGTAGTTGGGTTACAGCAAGAAGGCATCAAAAAAATGCCATGAATGTTGAGTTGAGTACATTATTGAACGAGCGGCGCTAGGAGAAACAAAGGTTCCCTTTCCGGTGACCGCATATATCAGCCCCTTTACCTCACACACTTTATAGGCTTGGGTAATTGTAGTAAAGTTTAAGTCAAGAAAGTCAGCCAATTCTCGCTGAGGCGGGAGTTTTGTACCAGGTGCTAAAAAACCATTTTTGATATCGTGTTCAAGCAGTGCAGCGATTGATTCATAGAAAGGCCGTTTTAATGCCTCTCTTTCTGGCTTCCAAGACATTGGATAATTGTCGAATGAATTGACCGGCATAATCCACCTCTATTGTTTCATTTCCCATAAATGGTTTTTAAAGGAGTGCAGCAAGTTTCTCTATTATCATACAAAGGATAATTGTAATCCATACAATTATCTTGTTTGTTGTATGGATTTAATATGGTACTTTAAAATAAAAATGTTGCAAGGTGTGAATCTGATGACAAAAACAAATCAAATAGGGGCTGCATTTCGTTCGGCCTTCCCGTATACGATTCCGATTTTTGCCGGATTTTTATTTTTGGGAATTGCTTATGGAATCTTTATGCACTCTTTAGGGTTTAGTGCAATTTATCCGATCATCATGAGTTTTATTATATTTGCAGGATCAATGGAGTTTGTTGCCGCCCATTTCTTGCTGGGCGCGTTCAATCCGTTGAATGCTCTTTTTTTGACGCTGATGGTCAATGCCCGGCATTTGTTTTATGGAATTTCCATGTTGGATAAGTACAGGGGGACTGGAAAGAAAAAGCTTTATTTGATCTTCGGGATGTGCGATGAATCATTTTCTATCAATTATACCGCTAATGTTCCGGCGAATGTTGAAAAGGGCTGGTTTATGTTTTTTGTGACACTGCTTAATCATTTATATTGGGTCGCGGGTGCAGCGATAGGAGGCATGTTTGGATCGTATGTGAAATTTAATACCGAAGGCCTTGAATTTGTGATGACCGCCCTCTTTATTGTGATCTTCATCGAGCAGTGGATGAAAGAGCAAAAACATCACAGTGCCCTCGCAGGACTTGGGCTTTCAGCTGCCAGCCTTATGATTTTTGGCGGAAACCATTTCATTATTCCTGCTTTGCTCGCCATTTTAGGGATACTCACTGTTCTGAGAAAACCATTAGAGAAAGCTGAGGTTTCCGTATGACGATGAGTATAACGCAGCAAATCATTACCGTTGCTATGGTCGTGCTTGGCACAATGCTGACACGGTTCCTGCCATTCATGATTTTCCCGTCTGGGAAACCGACACCGCAATACATACAATTTTTGGGCAGAGTGCTGCCATCAGCGGTAATCGGGCTTCTGGTTATTTATTGTTTTAAAGACGTGAGTCTACCTTCTGGGAGTCACGGCATCCCTGAATTGATTGGAGCAGCTGCAGTTGTACTGCTTCACTTGTGGAAAAAAAATATGCTACTTTCCATAGCGGGGGGAACCGTTGTTTATATGGCTATGGTACAATTGGTTTTTTAAACGTATGGGGAACGATCAAATGATCATGATTTTATTGAACTTTTTAAAAATTAATGAAATTGACACAATCTTATTTTGGAATCAGCACCGTGCCAATGCATATAGCATCTGTAGTGTTTCCTTGCCATTCAAGAGGTGTCTACTTTATTCGGAGGATTTATCATGTCAAAAAAAGTGTCTGCTTCCTATATCATCATTATAGGATTAATGCTATTTGCATTGTTTTTTGGGGCGGGAAATCTTATTTTCCCGCCTATGCTTGGGCAAATGGCTGGAAAAAATGTATGGATTGCCAATGCGGGTTTCTTGGTGACAGGAGTTGGCTTGCCGCTGCTGGCAATGACTGCATTTGTTTTTTCAGGTAAAGATAATTTACAATCGTTAGCCAGCCGTGTGCATCCGGTGTTTGGCATTGTGTTTACAACGATTCTCTATCTGGCCATCGGGCCTTTTTTCGCTATCCCAAGATCGGGGAACGTATCGTTTGAAATTGGAGTGAAACCTTTTTTATCAGGTGATGCAGGCCCTGTTTCATTGATCATATTTACAATATTGTTTTTTACAGTTGCATGTCTGTTATCACTTAATCCCACAAAAATAGTTGATGTGGTCGGAAAATTTTTAACACCAATTAAGTTGACATTTATCGGTTTACTTGTAGTGGTAGCTCTTGTTCATCCAATTGGAACCATTCAAGCGCCCTCAAAAGGGTATACATCACATGTGTTTTTTAAAGGCTTTCAGGAGGGATACCTTACACTGGATGCCCTTGTAGCATTTGTTTTTGGAATCATTGTGGTGAATGCAATGAAAGAACAAGGGGTAGCCACCAAAAAACAGCTGGTCATCGTTTGTGCAAAAGCAACCGCGATTGCTGCGACACTTTTAGCTCTTATCTATACTTCCCTTTCATATATGGGGGCCTCCAGCGTTGAAAAGCTGGGGTTTTTAGAAAATGGGGCCGAGGTTTTGGCTAAGGTTTCATCCTATTATTTTGGATCCTATGGTTCTATCTTATTGGGTTTAATGATTACAGTAGCATGTTTGACGACAAGTGTCGGACTCATCACAGCGTGTTCTTCGTTTTTTCATGAATTATTTCCGAGCATTTCTTATAAAAAAATAGCTGTGATGTTAGCGGTGTTTAGCACACTTGTTGCAAATATAGGATTAACAGAGCTCATTAAGGTGTCCATGCCTGTCTTAATGACGATGTATCCAATCGCGATTTCCTTAATATTGTTAACGTTTTTGCACTCTGTATTTAAAGGGAAGGCTGAAGTGTATCAGGGGAGCTTACTGTTCACGTTTATCATCAGCCTATTTGACGGTTTGAATGCAGCTGGGATAAAAATTGAAGTCGTGAATCGCGTTTTCACTCAGATTCTTCCTATGTACAGCATAGGGCTTGGGTGGCTTATTCCAGCAATTGCTGGGGGGATAGGCGGCTATATACTGAGTGTGTTCCGAACAAAAAAATCATGATATAGCGCTGTAGGACCGATAGAACCACTCACCTTCATAGATGTTGATTTCCCTGATCCGTGTTCTAAAGAGTTGAACAATGACTCAGATCTGCAGGTGGAATAAAGCTCTTTTCCGCCTGCATAATTGGGGGGAAGAAGATGGCTGATCAAAGAGAAGCTTTGTGTACGAGATTAGCACACATAGATAAACATGAAAGATCGATCCTTCGTGAGTTTCAATTACAACGGTCAAAGGCGCTCCCATCTCAAGCCGCGCTCATGGAACAAGCTGCAAATGATATAAAGACATATCGTGTAACATCAAAACCAATCCAAAAGAAAAAAAGAAGACAGGGCAGAGCTGAATCAAAAGCCTCCCGTGAAGCAGCATTACACATATTAAAGCAGCAGAATAAGCCAATGAGCAGTATCGATTTGAAAAGAAGGATTGAAAAGGAAACCGGCGTACACATTTCGAATATGACATCGTTTATGAATACTTTGATGAAAACGCACCCAGAGGTGAGAAAGCCTTATAGAGGGCAGTACATTGTGATTTGAATGCACGGTATCAAAGAATCAGCATTACAAATGTAGATCGGAGACAGAAACACAGTGCATTATCAGCATGATGCCAAGGATCTTGACGACCTTGGTATTTTTGTTGTGAACTGCCGGCCATCGATCGGTTTATGTACAAAGACGATCGCAAAGATTGTAATGAATGAATTGACGCCCATATGACCATTCATCGTCTGTCCCAGTGATAAAACATGGCCGGCATTCATGATTTCCGCATAATTGATGTCGATTTGTTAAAACCATAATCCAAATGAATGAATCACAAAAATCACAACAGGAGGGATCAACAGGGAAGGCAGCAGATTCAGTGTTTTGAACTTCTTGATTCCAAGAATGCTTAGACCTGAACTGAGGATGAGTATGCCTCCCACAATTGTGATTTCGTTAATAAGGTCTGCATTGATTGCGCTCTCCATTACTTTAGCAAATAAATAGATGGAGCCCTGCCAAGCAAACAATACAATGGCAGCTGCCGCTATTCCAAAACCAAAAGTCGAGGCGAGCACAATGGAGGTGATCCCATCTAACATACCGTTTGTCAGAAGGTATGTATAATCTCCATGCAAAGCGGCTTCAACAGGACCCAATATTGACAGCGAACCTATACAAAATAATAAGACCGCAGTTGATAACCCCTCCGCTAAATTGCTTTTAGAAAATTTGTTCACCAGCTTGTTGAATCGTAATTCCAGATTGATGATTTGGCCAAGCAAACCTCCAATAGCTAAACTCACGATGAAAAGAATAGGGTATTTACTATCAGGCAAATGCTGTGTAACGGCGTTGATCCCCAGCGCGACTGCAGCGAATCCCATTGCCTGCATCAAAATATCCTGGTATTCATCTTTAATGCCTTTTTTGAATATCCCCCCGATTATGCTTCCTGCAATGATCATCACTGTGTTAAATATCGTTCCAAACATAAGCTTTCTCCTCCAATAATGATTCCTGCATAAAAAATAAACCCTCTAGTTAGTAGAGAGTCAAGGGAGATCAAAACATATTCATGAGATTATTTGATGGGCAAGAGGATTTCAGTCACATAATTGTCTAGGTTATTCGTAATGCCATAATCAATGAGTGTGATTTCGATTGAATCCCCTGCTACCTCATAATGATGTTCTTCCATATACGCCAGTAATGTTTTGTAGTATGGTTCGGCTTCTGGGTGTGACCCTCTAAACCTAATTTGCAGATACTCTCTTGAAGGGAAAATGATTTCTGATGAAGTTTTTTCATTTTCATCTTCAAGAATCATAAATATACTGGAATATTTGTCAAACTGTTTTGCCTTCACATTTGCTGCTGAAATGGATAAACCGATTTTGCCTATAAATATATCTTCGTTCACATTCAGTTGGGTTCTCAATTCTGCTAACGAATGTTCAATATCATGGCCGAGAACATATTCCTGCTGTAAATAAGCGACACGCAATGCGGGAAGTTTAATTTTAGAAATTTGATGTAACGGCATGTTAACGGCATCTTCTATATGTGTGATGCGGCGGGAGATCTTTCGTTCAATGCGTTCCAATTCTTTCTTCTTGCGATCAATTTCAGCTTGCTGGCTTTTTAGTAAATGAAGAAGGGTATTTGTATTTTGAGAGTTATAAAAATCAAGCAGCTTATTGATTGGCAGGCCTAAGGCCCTCAAATACTTGATGGTATCCAGCCGCTCAAACTGTTGGGTGGAATAATATCGATAGTTCGTTTGCTCGTCTTTATATTCCGGCTTCAAAAGACCGATTTCATCATAATACCTAAGAGCAGAGATTTTCACATTGAATAACTTTGACACTTCCCCAATCGAAAAAAATTCCTTCATTCTAACAACCTTTCTGTCCCTATGATTGATATACATCCATATTATATAGTACAGCGAGTTCTAAAGGGAAAGTTTAACAGCATAAAGCAAAAGCTCCTTTTAAAAAGGAGCTTTTCATTCTTCGAAATAAGGATTCACATGGATGAGCACTTCTTCAACATCGGAAAACTGTCTTTTGATTTCATTTCGAATTTCGCGGGCAATGTCGTGTCCCTGCTTAATTGTCAAATCATGATCCAAAGATAAACGGACATCAAGCAATTTATAGTGGCCGTGTTCTCTCGCGCGGATTCTATCAATTCGTTTTACCTGATCACATTGAAAAATAACAGCCTTATATTCCTCGATCAGCTTGGGGTCAACGCTCTTTTCCATGAGCACATCAACAGACGGCCTGATTAATTCCATAGAAATCTTAAAAATGAGGTAAGCAACGATTGCACTGGCAATTGCATCTGCGTACAACAGATAGGACCAGCCGCGGTTGTTTCCGATGATAGCCAATAGTACGCCGATAAAAGCGGCAAGGGAGGCAACGATATCGCCTTTATGATCGTATGCAATCGCTATAATCGCTTTGCTGTTCCATTTTTCCCCTTGCTTGATAGAATAACGATATAAGATTTCCTTAGCCACGTACGAAATAAGAGCCGCAAACAATGCACTGTATTGGGGGACGCTTGGCCCTTTAACAAAGGACAGAATCGCTTCAATGAGGATATAAACGGATACGATCACTAAGATTATTCCTACAATCGCCTCACTAATGACTTCAGCTTTTCCGTGCCCAAAAGGATGGTCTTGATCGGGCGGTTTATTGGAAATGCCGATCACTGCCAAGACCGCAATCGAAGCAACTACATCTGCCGCGGAATGGATTCCGTCTGCAAAAACAGCTTCACTATCGCCTATCAGTCCAAAAAATACCTTTCCTGCCATTAGGATCAAATTGGCGATCAATGCAATCAAAGCAACTTTTCTGCTGATTTGTTCTCTTTCACTTGCCATTTTTTCCTCCTATAAAACTGCACAAAAAAATAGGAGTGCTCTTTAGACGCTCTCCGTATCCTTTTCTGTGTAATCACTTTGCTTATCATACCAATTCAATTTCGAGTGGGTCTATAGCAACGTTGTTTCCTGGTTACTAATAAATAAGGTAACAGAAAAAAAGTTGGAGCTGTGCTAAAAGGCTCACACTGCAAACAAATGAGTTCTTATGTAACAAGGAGTTCAATGAAAATGCTGCCTTCAGCGAAAAATTCCCATCTGTTGTAAAAAAACTATTGACATTAGAAGATCTGTATTTTACTATTATCTCATATTCAAGATATTTTAATTCGAGACATTTGGTTAATAAGGTCAACGATCAAGTGTTCAATCGCAGTCAGTTCTTTTTTTAAAATCCAATATGATTTTTTATAGAATAATATCTCGGATTCGAGATAAAAAGGAGTGTATCGTAATGGCTGAATTTACACACTTAGTCAATGAAAGAAGATCTGCAAGCAATTTTCTTTCAGGTCATCCAATCACAAAAGAAGACCTCAATGAGATGTTTGAATTGGTTGCATTGGCACCATCGGCTTTTAATTTGCAGCATACAAAATATGTGACGGTTCTAGACCCGGATGTAAAAGAAAAGCTGAAACAGGCCGCAAACGGACAATATAAAGTGTTTAGCTCATCTGCGGTTCTTTTGGTATTAGGAGATAAACAGGCATATCGGCAAGCGGCTGACATCTATGAAGGATTAAAGGTGTTAGGGGTATTAAATAAGCAAGAATATGACCATATGGTTCAAGACACCGTTTCGTTTTATGAAAACAGGGGAGAACAATTTAAGAGAGATGAGGCGATAAGGAACGCTTCACTTTCTGCGATGATGTTTATGCTGAGTGCTAAAGAAAAAGGCTGGGACACCTGCCCGATGATCGGCTTTGATGCGGAAGCCGTAAAACAGATTTTGAACATAGATGACCAGTTTGAGGTTGTCATGATGATTACAATTGGGAAAGAAAAAACAGAGAGCAGAAGGCCGCGCGGCTACCGTAAGCCTGTGAATGAGTTTGTTGAGTATATGTAAAAGGAGCAGATAAAAATGGCTAAAAAAACAATGGGAATTCATCATATTACAGCGATTGTCGGACATCCTCAAGAGAACACAGATTTCTATGCAGGAGTGCTCGGGCTTCGTTTGGTCAAGCAAACTGTCAATTTTGATGATCCAGGTACGTATCATCTTTATTTTGGGAATGAGGGCGGGAAGCCGGGAACTATCATCACTTTCTTTCCGTGGGCTGGAGCCCGCCAAGGCGTCATTGGAGACGGACAAGTTGGCGTGACTTCGTATGTCGTGCCGAAGGGGGCTATGGCATTTTGGGAAAAGAGACTGGAAAAGTTCAACGTTCCATACACCAAAATCGAGCGCTTTGGAGAACAATATGTAGAGTTTGATGATCCTCATGGCCTGCATTTAGAAATCGTGGAAAGAGAAGAAGGAGAGGCTAACACGTGGACCTTCGGAGATGTAACGCCTGATGTTGCCATTAAAGGTTTTGGGGGTGCAACCCTATTATCAGCACAGCCTGACAAAACCGCAGAGCTATTGGAAAACATCATGGGGCTGGAACGGGTCGGCAAGGAAGGAGACTTCGTTCGTTATCGTTCTGCCGGTGATATCGGAAATGTGATTGACCTTAAGTTAACGCCTATTGGCCGCGGTCAAATGGGAGCCGGCACGGTGCACCACATTGCTTGGCGGGCAAGTGATGACCAAGATCAATTAGATTGGCAAAGACATATTGCTTCTCACGGATACGGTGTAACTCCTGTTCGGGATAGAAATTATTTTAATGCCATTTACTTCAGGGAACATGGGGAGATCCTGTTTGAAATCGCAACTGATCCTCCGGGCTTTGCCCATGATGAATCACACGAATCGATGGGCGATAAATTGATGCTGCCTGTGCAATATGAACCGCATCGGGCACAAATTGAACAAGGGCTGCTGCCGTTTGAAGTAAGAGAATTAGATTGATTTGACACATAAAAAAATAAAGAAACATATATTCAATTGATGATTGCTGGATGGAACCGTTCAGCAAAAAATCAGATGAAATCAAAGATGAGGAGAGATAAAAATGGAAGATGCAGGACTGTTGCTTATTCGGATTATGATTGGTGTGGTGTTTTTGTTTTATGGCACACAAAAGTTATTCGGCTGGTTTGGGGGATACGGAATTAAAGGGACCGGACAATGGTTCGAATCAATTGGGGTAAAACCAGGTAACGCTGCGGCTGCTCTGTCAGGTCTTGGGGAGTTAGTAAGCGGAATTCTATTTATTTTAGGTGTGTTCCTCCCGCTTGGAGCTGCTATCATAACAATCATTATGTTAGGTGCGATCGTAAAAGTTCATGGAGCCAAAGGCTTTGCGAATGGCGCCGGCGGTTTTGAATATAACGTGGTGCTGATTGCAGTATCCATCGGGGTTGCACTCATCGGTCCGGGGGCTTACGCTTTGCATTTTTAATACGAAGTAAATCAGAACAGTTACTGTCATGCAGTAACTGTTCTTTTGTATTTACATTTTCGACGAGCTTGCAGGTACTCTGCAAAGCAAAAAAGCGGATATAATAAATAAAAATCTGTATAGTGAATGATACGTATTGACATGCTTGGTCATGAAAAATAGACCTATTTGAAGGAGTAAATGGATGAAAGAAATGACAGCATTACATTCATTAGATACTATAGATCATTTTATCAAACAGCACCAATTCAGTTTTATCTATATATCAAGGCCTGGCTGTACAGTATGTCACGCAGTTCTGCCGCAGCTTAGAATGGTATTGGATCAGTTTCCAAACATCGAATTGGGGCATGTCAATGCTGACGATGTTGCAGAGGTTGCCGGCAAATTTTCAGTCTTTACTGTTCCCGTGCTTCTTTTGTTCATTGATGGGACTGAGTATTTGAGAGAAGCCCGCTTTGTTCATTTTGAACAGCTTGAACAAAAGCTGGAAAGGGTTTATCGATTATATGAAGGCGAATAAAGGGTTTATACATTTGTGCCAAAAAGAGATGTTTGGCAGTGAACACATCAATATAAGGGCTTATTGAAAATGGGCTGGAGCAAATGGATCAATCTATTCTGCATCATAGCACGAGGATCAGTTAAGGGGTATAAATGATTTACCCATCAGCATATTAGTATTCCTGACTTTATCATATCCTCAGCACTCACACCATTGAGCTTTTCAGAAAAGACATATCAAACGATTAAAAAAGAACTCATATGAGTTCTTTTTTGTGCATCATTTTATTCTTCACTAGGTGAAGAAGGGTTATCAATCTGCCCTTGATCACTTGTATCATTATCACAACTTGCTGAAATAATAATTGAATTAGAAGGAGAGTAGTCTCCTAATGTGAAATTGACACCGTAATTTTTGCTGTTCGCAGTATGGCTGTTTTGCAAGTTTTGTCCGATATCTGTATTCGCGTTTTGTGTCATCCCATTTATCGTGAGATTTGAGATGTTGATTTGAGATCGCATGCTTCAAAAGCTCCTTTCATTCAGAAGTAGATGTCATAGAGGACGCTGGCAGTCTATTTACTTCTATGATATTTCGTTTTTATTTAATTGCATCAACATAATGGTAAAAATAATAGTGCCTCTTAAGAGAGTGAATGAGCATCTCTTTTGAAGATGATCGTAACAGCATTCAAACCTATCAGCAGAAATAAAGCCGCCTGATAAAGAGGCGGCAGATCGTTATATGTCATCTATGAATTTGATGTATCGTTTTTCGTTTGCCTGAAGGATAAGATGGTCGTTTTTAATGATGAGTAGGAGCCTATAGCGGCGTAGCCATAAAACCAGCCCATAAACACGCCGGAAAAGAGGCTGTGTCGATGGCTTATGAAAATAGAAATGACAAGACCTATTATTAAGGCAACTGATGGCACAAATGTTTTGGGGATTTTCAATAATATTTTGAGGATTTGGGTTATCAATATGATGATTGGAACGGCTATCACAGCATCCCAAAAGTTTGTATGAATAATTGGAAAAGCCATATGGCACCTCATGAAGTGTTTATTTCTTAATTTTTACGCTAAAAGCTTAGAAAGCAGTTCTTGGATCGCATATGTTACATTTTGGGCTTGATTGGCGGAGCTTGTTTGGCTTAAAGAATTGGATTCAAAAACCAAACCTGTATTATTCCCTCCGGAACCCTCTGTTGTTTTAGACACAGAGAACGGGCTGATGGAAAATGCAAATCCGTTATTAAAAACGCTGTTCCCGGATATCGAATGGATATAAACTGGGAATTTCATCATTCATCTCTCCTCTCCGTTATGACTGTTTATACAATATGGTGTGTGAGCAGCAATTGCTTAAACAAAACGGCAAAAACTTTCAGTAAGAGACAAAAACCTGCAAAATGCCACATGCGCCTTTGTTAATGCAGTTTTTTAGGGATGTTTTTTTTATTTTTTTTACCAACTTCATCAAAAATATTCTGATTGCCAGACTGGGCTTGTCCGTCCTTATTTATGAAATCGGGGTGAATGAGTTTTTTCAGATCCCTGACTGTTAAAGGCTTGGCGTCATCAGTCAATTCTATTCCTAATTGCCCGTTGGCCTCTAATGTCGCTATTTTAACATCTTGTATTGCCGTAACGCCGTGAAGCCTTAGCTGCATTTCAAGCTGGTCAGCTGTAAGTCTCATCTTCTTTAAGTTTTCGATATGAAGCTGTCCGTTTTCAATGACAATTTTTGCTTTTCCGGTTAACATCTTTTCAATGATGTTCGATTTCATTTGGATCCATTCCATAACGATGAGTGTGATTGTGAAAATTGCCGCTGCAATTAATGTTTTGAAGAGGCTGTACTCGATGATTGGCTGAACGATAATAGTTCCGATCGAAATCATGACAACCGTTTGAGTTGACGTCATTTGTGCGATTGATTTCCTTCCTGAAATTCTCAGCAAAATGACTCCGGCTACAATGAGAACAAGAGATTCCCAAGTGAAATTCATGCTACCACCTGACCAATGAGGAATTAGATTTGTCATGGGATTGGCTTTCCTTCTGACCAATCGCAATTTAATATATCCGAAAGGCAGTCGGTTCATTCTGCTCTGAACCGAACAATATTTTTGGGATAGATGGGATATATTAAGCCCAACAATGATATCGGCAGGAGTTTTTTGGCCAATACAATCTGGGAAGCGGGGAGCGCCATAACATGATTGAACTAGAAGTTGTCATTAGAACGGTTGCCAGCTTTGGCTTGCTGTTAATCGCAGAACGGATTTTAGGCAAACAGACAATTTCTCAAATGACGATTTTTGATTTTATTGCGGCGATCACATTAGGTGCGATTGCTGCCGGATTAGCTTATAATACTTCAATAAAACCGCACAATATGGCCATTTCGTTTAGTATTTTTGTGCTAACCATTTTTCTTATTTCGTTCCTGTCGATAAAGAACAGGAAGCTAAGAAAATTTTTTGCCGGAGATCCTACAGTGCTGATTCAAAACGGGAAGATACTTGAATCGAATATGAGGAAAATGCGTTACACACTTGATTATTTAAATCAGCAATTACGTGAAAAAGAAATATTTAATATCGAAGAAGTTCTTTTTGCAATCCTTGAAACGAATGGTCAGCTGACTGTGTTAAGAAAACCGCAATTCCGGCATGTGACCAAACAGGATTTAATGATTGCGGTAAACCAAGAACACAGGCTTCCGATAGAGCTTATTATGGACGGAGAAATCATTCAGAATAATTTACAGCAGAATTGTTTGACAGAGTCCTGGCTTTTGGAAGAATTGCGAAAAAGAGACATAAAGGTGAAAGAAACCGTGTACGCAGTGCTGCTGGGTAATGGGGATATTTATGTGGATCAATATAAAGACCATATATCAGCCCCTGTGGATAAGGAATGAAAGGAACAATCTTAAAGTCCTTTTTGCAACGGGATGGTTTCGACTTGCCTTGGGTACGAAATGTGCAGAAGCCCGTTTAATAGCTGAATTTGTAATAAATGGGATTCGGTAGCTTCGGGAAGCTGAATGGTTCGCTCAATTTCTCCGTAATACCGTTCACGAAGCACCACCATTTCGTCCGGAAAAACAGGCGTGATCGTTCCTTTGATCAACAGCTGGGTTTTAGATAATAAGCGGATTGTTAATTCTTCCTCATACACACCGGGCATTTCCACAATGATAAAATTATATTCTTCATCTTGATAAAAGTCGTAAACAAAAAACGTAGAAGCTTCGGAATCAAAAAAATGTTCCGGGGCTTTATATTTGAGCACATTTGTCCAAAAGTCACTTTGTTTATATTCATTCGTAATCTCAAGCCACTTTCGAATTTTTTCGAAATCCATATGAGATTCTCCTTAAATTTGATTTGCAATCGGCGCAGAAGGGTTTCCGATTTGGTCTTGGTCACTAACGTCTGAATCAATATTTCCAGTGTTCAAAAGTGAAGACGTAGGCGAAAGATCCCCTAAGGAAAAGTTTGCTCCAAAATATTTGCTGTTCGCAGTATGGCTGTTGTGCACAGTCGGACCGACATCTATATTTCCGTTTTGCGTGACGCCGTTGATCTTAATATTTGCGATGTTAATTTGATATGGCATAGACGAAACCCCTTTAATCTAAAATTGGCGGTGGTGCAATCGGAGGAGCATTAACGTTGGATGTATCAGAGT
Source organism: Bacillus sp. FMQ74 (assembly GCF_001875785.1). Lineage (NCBI taxonomy): Bacteria > Bacillati > Bacillota > Bacilli > Caryophanales > Bacillaceae > Bacillus > Bacillus sp. FMQ74. Next base: position 193,422 of record NZ_MOEO01000007.1, read on the forward strand.
TGCCGATAGATGTCTGATCATTTACATCAGGATCGTTTAAGAAGTTTTCCATAACCGATTCTGTAGGCGAGGTATCACCGAAAGAAGAATTGGTCCCTTGAGATTTTTGATTGTTGGTAGGGCTGTTATAAGCAGCTTCGCCTATTGTAATTGAACCATTGCCCGAAATACTGTTGATCTTCAAATAATATAGGTTGATTACTGTAGACGGCATCCCATCACACCCTTCCATCTTTCTGTACAGTACATTATGCGCCGCTGCACCCAATTGTTCCTTGCATTTGCAGGCAAAACTCTATCTGGCCCCGGAGTGATGCTCGTTAGAAAAAAAGAATAAAGTTTGTCACAGCCTGAATTTCAATCTATTCAGCAAATACTTATCAGTGAATGAAAAGCCATTGATATAGTAATCAATGAATTGATTCAGTTATTCGACATACATGAGACCCTTTAATAAAGGAAGCTGGCAAACAGGATCAGTTTGTAAAAATGAAGCTAATGCCATGAAATAATACTCGCAAGTAAATTTTCTGTGAGTATTATTTTTTTGGGGGGCCTAGTTGAAAAGTAAAAAAGGACGAAAGGAGAAGAAAGCCGGAAACAATTACTCAAAGCTGCCGCTAATGAATTTTCACTCCGAGCTGGACATGGAAACGGTCGCTGAATGTTTGATCGGCATGATTGAACATTTAACCGATTCATTTTTGTTAACCGGAATCAAAGATCCGGCAAGTCTCGCAGCAGAGGTTGTGAATCTTTTAATATACGCGATGCTTCCGAAAGGGAGTGACATAAGGTGATATCTATTATTATGAAAGTCAGTTTGGCAGTTTTTATGCTCGCGGGAGGTATGATAAAGGTAAGCCGCGTTCCCTTTCAATTTCAATTTGAGCATTGGCGGCATTATCAATATTCATTCTGGTTTTTGACTGTTACTGGCATTCTTGAAGTAGCCGGGGCACTTGCTATGACAGCTTGGAATCGGTATGCAGCGTTAGGAGCAGGTGTACTGTTTGCCGTTCTCATGGCGGAAGCAATTTCATGCGCATATTTTTCGAGCGCGACAATCGGTCCTTATGACGATACCTGCGATGATCTGTTTGGTTGTGTCTATCATGATAATCATGGTGTAACAAACCTATATGCAGGAGATCTCCTTCTCTTATCGAATAATAGAAAGTCCCAGGTATTAACCGAGTAATTGAAATAGAGCTCCATTTCTGCGTTATTCGTCCGGCACAAGCTGGACTTTTTTTATAAAGGAGGAGTACAGAATGACATTAACTTTGGAAGCCATGACTTTGGAAGAGTTCCAAGCCTTTCGCGGGATGTCCGTGCAAAATTATGCGAAACAAAACATAACGTCGGGAACTTGGACGGAAAAAGAGGCGCTTGAGAAATCGGAGCAGGCATATGAGAACATGATTCCGAATGGGCGAGACAGCAGCAATCATTATTTTTGGAACATCACAAATGACCAAGTGGAAAGAATGGGCTGGCTCTGGCTGTATGCTGATCCGTTTCATCCTCAAAAGGAAGCGTTTATCTATTCCTTTGGATTGTATGAAGCCTTTCGCGGAAAAGGGCTAGCTCAATTGGCGCTTCAAAAGCTTGATGAAAGAGCAAGAGAGCTTGGTTCGGAAAGGCTGGCCCTTCATGTGTTTGCGCATAACGAGACAGCGATCCATCTTTATCAGAAGATGGGGTATGCCATGACCAATATACGTATGCGGAAACAGCTATGCTAATAAAAGCTGCTTACTTAAGCGGTTTCCCAAACACAGGATGCCAATGTAGATGTTTAAAGTTCTGGTAAGCTCCCAAGTTGGTGATCACACGCACGCGTCTTTTTCTTCCGTCACCATGGAAGCGACCTTTTGAACCCATTACATTACCTTTCTTCTATATATGAGAAATTTTCATTTGAACAATCAAGGGCCGCACACCCTTGATATTTTTTTGCCCTTGCCCCCCTTAGTCATTGCAGACTTGATCGACGGCTGAAGGAGAGGCCTGCTTTAAAACACAGCAAAAAAAGATTGACCTGCAAATTGTAAGGGGTTACAATTGAAAACAATTAGGAAAGACTTTCCCATTTAAAATTAATATTATAAATGATTATAAGGATTGTTTTTATGTACTAATGATATATAGGAGAAAGTCTTTCCTTAACTTCATAGATTGGGAGTGGTGCTCATGGGAAATGTACAGGTTGGGCTATTAGGTGCGGGACGGATGGGAGCTTTTCATGGTGAAAGTATTGCGTTCCGTGTGAAAGGAGCAGATTTGTATGCAGTTGCAGATCCGGTTCCGGGGAATGCAGAAGCATTTGCAAAAGCAATCGGCTCAAATATTAAAGCGTTTACAGACCCGTTAGACATGCTGGAACATCCTGATATTGATGCGGTCATCATTGCTTCGCCGGCAAGGACGCATGCCGCTAACATTATTGCAGCGGCGAGGAAGGGGAAAGCTGTATTCTGTGAGAAACCGATGGCTGTCACGCTGGAAGAAGCGGATGAAGTCATAAGGGTAGTAAAGGAAGAGTCTGTTCCGCTTCAGATCGGTTTTAACAGACGTTTTGCTAAAGGCTTTCGCAATGCGTATGAGGAAATCTGTGCAGGAAAAATCGGCACGCCTCAGTTAATGCGTTCCATCACAAGAGACCCGGCACTCGGCGATCCGACACCAATTCCTCAATGGACGATCTTCTTAGAGACGCTGATTCATGACTTTGATACGTTACTCTACCTCAATCCAAATGCAAAGCCGATTGAAGTCTATGCCGCGGCTGATGCACTTGTCAGACCTGATTTTAAAGACAAAGGATTTTTGGATACTGCAGTTGTCACGATCAAATTTGATAATGGAGCGATTGCAACGGCGGAAGCAAACTTCCAAGCCGTTTATGGATATGATGTCCGCGGAGAAGTGTTTGGGTCTGAGGGCATGCTGACCATCGGAGATATCCGCCATACAAACATGACAAGGTATAACAAAGACGGAGTCAGCTACAACACGATTCGCTACGACCAGGATTTGTTATTTGATGCTTATGTTGATGAATTACAAGCGTTTGTTGATGCTGTTCGAAATAATAAACCAGCCTTGGTAACAGGCGAAGATGCACGTGCAGCACTTGCTATTGCCGCAGCTTGTATAGAATCTTGCAAAACGAAGCGGCCTGTCACATTAAAAAATGGAGTGCCGCAAATGGTTTGAGTTTTTGATAGAAGAAGCGCCTTTTTAAAAAGAAATTCTGGTAAGCATTCGTTTATACTAGAGAGGATCTATTTTATAAAGGTGGCCTTCTTAATGAAAACAACCATTTATGATGTTGCTAAGGAAGCAAACGTTTCAATCTCTACGGTTTCAAAGGTTCTTAATAACACCGGAAATATAAGTGAAAAAACGAAAAATAGAATTTGGAAAGTGATTGAGGAGCTTCAATATCAGCCAAGTGTTGTGACTTCATCGAGAAAAATGATGAAAACCATCGGGCTGCTCATTCCTGACATTGCCAATCCATTTATGGCTGAATTGGCCAGAGCTGTGGAGGACAGCGGCCGTAAAAAGGGCTTCAGTGTCATCATATGCAGTACAGACAACAATTCGCTGAGAGAAGAAGAATATATCACCATGCTGAAGCAAAAGCATGTAGATGGCATTATTGTGGCGACGGGTCTCAAAAACAGTCAGGCGGTACGCGAACTGATTGAAAGCGACATGCCGGTTGTCATGCTGTCAAGAGATATACCGCATCTGCCTGTAGACACCGTAGTGGCGGATGATTTTAAAGGGGGATACGAGGCAGCCGTCCATTTAGCCCAATTAGGGCATACAAATATAGCTGTCATAGCAGAAAAGATTAACAATACATCAATCAAAAACCGTGTCATCGGCTTTAAAGAAGGGCTGCAGGTTTCAGGAATCCAAATCGATGAATCAGCCATTCTGGACTGTCCGTATGATTTGTCAGCAAGCAAAGACATCAGTTTAAAGCTGCTTAATCAAAAATATAGACCGACGGCTGTCTTTGTGACGACTGAACTGCTTGCTTTAGGCGTTTTGCAGGCTGCAAGGCAGCTTCATATTTCTATTCCTTCATCTCTTTCTGTGGTTGGGTTTGACAACAGCTTCCTTGCAAAGATCAGTGATCCCCAATTAACGACGATCGCACAGCCGACTGAAGAAATGGGGGAAAGGGCAATTGAACTGCTGATAGACGGCATGGCCGATTCAAAACCAAAGAAAGTAATTCAGCGTGTGATGCTGTCTCCTTCATTAATGGTGCGGGATTCAACGGCATCACTGTTATGACCCTTTTAGTATTTGGGGGGATCTTTCTCTTAAACGAAGGGATCTCCCTTGCTTAAACGTTAAATACAATCAGTCGGAGGTTTCTTGATGACATCCAAAAAGGCCTATATCAGTCTTATTTACTTATTCGGGGCATTAGGAGGTTTGCTGTTCGGGTACGATACGGGTGTAATATCCGGTGCGCTGCTGTTTATTAGAGAAGACATGGAGCTGACTCCATTGTTAGAAGGATTTGTTGTAAGCGGAGTACTGATTGGCGCTTTAGCCGGAGCAGCCTTTTGCGGAAGGTTTTCCGACCGCTATGGCAGGAAAAAAACAATCATCTGGCTCGGTGTGCTTTTTACAATTGGAGCCATTGGAACAGGCTTGGCTTATAATATCGGAATATTATTACTATTCAGAATAGAGCTGGGTGTCGCGGTTGGCGGAGCTTCGGCAATTGTTCCTTTGTATCTGTCCGAAATGGCGCCTGCCGCGATCAGAGGCAGAATCGCTTCATTGAATACATTGATGAATTCTTTCGGGATTCTCATGGCGTATATTGTAAACTTTGTTTTTTCATCTTCGGGCAGGTGGGATCTGATGCTTCTATTAGCGGTAATTCCCTCCTTCATTCTCATGGCCGGCATGTTTTTTATGCCTGAGAGCCCGCGATGGGTGCTGCAGAAAAGAAGTGAGGATGAAGCACGCCATATTTTGCTTTTGACGAGAGACACGAAAACAATTGATGCTGAGATCCGCAGTATGAAGGAGATCAAGACGGAAGAGCGTGTTTCCATATCAACATTATTATCTCCGGCTATCAGGCCGATCTTATTTATCGGTATTGGGGTCGCCGTCTTTCAGCAAGTAATAGGCACGAATACGATTATTTATTATACACCGACCATCCTAGAAAATGCCGGGTTCGGCGCTTCAAGTGCTATTGCAGGAACCATAGGCATCGGCATCATCAATGTCTTATTTACGATTATCGGCCTGCTGCTGATTGATATGATAGGGCGAAGAAAGCTCATGCTGATCGGCAATGTCGGAATGTCTATGGCACTTGGTATTTTGGGCATCAGTACGCTGTTCTTTCATGCACCCGGTTGGCTGCTGTTATCCTGCTTATGCTTGTTTATGGTAGCGTATTCAGCGAGCTGGGGAATGGTCGTTTGGGTTGTGCTGGCTGAAATTTTTCCGTTGCAGGTCAGGGGAACGGCGCTGGGGGTCGCCAGTACCTGTCTGTGGCTGGCAAATATTGCAGTGTCGCTGTCCTTCCCGCTGCTCTTAGATTTAATCGGTACAGGTTCTTTATTTCTCATATACGGCACCATTGGCGTTTTTGCCTTTCTCTTTGTTTATCATTTTGTGCCGGAGACAAAAGGCAAATCATTGGAACAGATTGAAGGAGAAATCATGTCAAAGAATACAGCTTCATCTTTCTAAAAAGGGGGATTTTAATATGGGAAGAGAATATGGGTTATGCTTATGGACTTTCGGCAGCATTCCATTTGAACAAAAATGCCGGCTGGCTGCAGAAATCGGAGTAGACGGGGTTGAGGTCGAAGGGGATATTTCGCTAAATCCGAAAGACATTGCTGACACATTGGCTGCTCATCAAGTAAAGATTTTATCGGTAACGCCAAGGAATGTGGATATTTCAAGTGTGAATGAAGAAGTTCGGTCAGAGGCTGTACAGTATTTCTTGGATTTACTGGATTGGGCTGTGGATGCAGGCGCTCCACGTATCTGTCTTCACGGCGATGTTGGTAAAGTGAGAGGGAGCGGTGATGATGCGCGGGATTGGAGTTTATTGGTCGAAAGCGCTAAAAAGATCATGGCCAAAGCGGAGGAATTGCAGATTCAGGTCGTATTCGAAGTATTAAACCGGTACGAAAATCATCAAGTGGTCACTGGCAAAGAAGCGTTACAATGCATACGTGATGTCAGCAGCCCCAATCTCGAAGTTCTTCTCGATGCGTATCATATGAACATAGAAGAAGCAGATCCTGTGAAGGCCATTAAACTGGCAGGGCAGAAACTCGGTGTCTATCACGTGGCCGATTCAAATCGCCAGGCCATCGGGAACGGCCATGCGAATCTCAATGAGCAAATCGAAGCGCTCAATACTATCGGTTATAAAGGCCCGATTATTATGGAGATGGTGGCGGCTGGACCGGATCCGTTTACCCCGATAAAAGGAAATGCCTATTTGGATGTAGTGGCAGGGTATTATAAGTCATCATTAGAGAAACTAAGGTCATGGGAAGGCTTGAAAATATAAAGAAAAAAGGACAACGGCTGTTGTCCTTTTTAATGAAAATCAACATCGATTTTATTTTTATTGCCTTGGGTTAACTTAGGCATTCTGACGACCAGTACTCCATTTGTGTAGGTTGCTTTTACGCCTTCGTGAGAAACAGCTGCCGGCAGTGTTACAGTTCTGTGGAAGCTGCCTGAGTAACGTTCTTTTCGATACATATTCTCTTCTTTTATTTCACTTGTTTTATTCATTGAACCGCTAATCGTTAGAATATTTTGTTCGACTTCAATGTTAATATCTTCTTTGTTTTCAATCCCGGGAATATCGCATGTAGCCACCACTTCATTTTCAGTTTGGTGTACATCCACTTTTATGCTGCCTACATTGTGCTCGCTTCTCAAATCAAAAGGAAACTCAGAGAAAAAATGATCAAAGTCTTTTCTCATATTCGCTAATTGTCTGAATGGATCATAAGGTGTTAGTGCCATGATAGGACCTCCTGTGTGTCTATTTCGTTTGTCAATATTATTTGCTTTATTTTGTCCTATATCCCTATCAATTTATTTAGAGGTCCTCACGGCTTCAATCCAGCTCTTTCATCCGTTTCGTAAGCTCGTTGAAAGCCTGATCAAGCTCCTTGTACCCTTTATCATTTGGCGTCATAAAACTGAGCTTTCCCAGCACTTCTTGTCTTTCTGTCTCAAGCTTTAAACGAAGTTCCTCCCGCTCGTTTCTTTCTGATGGAGCGTTATTCAATTGCTTTTCGATGCCATTGTCCGAAAAGACGAGTTTACAGTTTGTTGTTTTTTCAAGAAAATATCGGTCATGTGAAACAGCCAGCAATGTGCCGGTGTATTGTGACAGTGTTTCTTCCAGCTGTTCGCGTGACGGCAGGTCGAGGTGGTTTGTCGGCTCATCTAAAATCAGCACATCTTTTTCCTCCAGAATATATGCCATCAGCTTGACCTTTACACGCTCACCCATACTCATATGCTTGATCGGTTCAGTCCATTGGGCGGCTGTAAAACCTAAGTGCCTCATCAGATTTTGAACGTGCCCCCTTGCTTTGAATGTTTCATTCTCAAATAACTCTTCAGGTGTTTGTTCTAAAGGCAAATCAAACACCTCCTGCGTTAAATAGCCGATGTTTGCGGACGGCGACACCCATACACTTCCTTCTGCTGTTTCCTGTCCCAGAATGATGTTCAGTAATGTCGTTTTTCCGCTGCCGTTGGGGCCTAAGATGGCAACCTTTTCGCCATGCTGAATTGTAAAGTTTGCGTTTTTAAAGAGGGTCCTTTCTCCAAAAGCCTTCGTTACATTTTGAACTTCCAAAAAACGTTTTCCTGTTTTGTGGGTTGTATCGATTGAAAAGCTGACTTTATATTCTGGGGTAACGGGTTCCGCCTTTGCTTTTTCCAGCTCTTTTTCAAGCCGCTTCCGCTTGGATTTTATTTGGGCATCCGTACGCTTCGCTTTTACCCGGTGATATTCTTTAAACCCTTCCTTTTTCGTCGATTGGGCGTGGGCTTTTTCTGACCAAGAAGCGAGCTCATTCATTTGTGCTTCAATCCGTTCGACCATTTTTTGCTGCTTTTCATATTCGCGCTGCTGGGTGAGTCTTTTCTTCTCCCTGAACTTCATATATCCGGAGTAATTCCCTTTGAATTCAATCAGCGTTTGAGCTTCGAGCGACCATATTTTTGTTGCGGCTTCGTCTAAAAAATAACGATCGTGAGAAACAAGAATCACAGTGCCTCTATAGCTTTTCAGCTGTTGTATGAGAAATTGCAAGCTTTTTTCATCAAGGTGGTTTGTCGGTTCATCTAACAGTAAAAGATCTGCATCCTCTGACAGCCCTTTCGCCAGCCGCGCTTTCAGTTTTTCACCGCCGCTTAACTGATGAAATTCACGAAGGGGCACATGCCACTTCTCCAGTAACTTCTTTTCGGCAGGTGTCTGATTGGCAAAGGAATACGCCGCGGTTTCCTGTTCGACTAAAGCCATTTTTATATCCGCCCGAAGGATTTGTCCCTGTGCAGGGGCTAAGTCGTTGTGAATAAGGTGCAGCAGCGTAGATTTCCCAGCGCCGTTTTTGCCGATAATCCCAATGATATCTCCTTGCTGAACACTGGCATTTACGTTTTTAAAAACAGTCAGATCCTTCACTTCATAGCTCACGTTTGTTAATGTTATAATCTCTTTCATCCATATCCCTCGCTTTAAAGGGAGAATAAAAAAATCCTCCCAAATGTGTTGGAAGGATTAGCCGTGCCTGTGCATGATCAAATAAGCTATTCTTTATAAATAGCGGTGTCGTATATATAGAAAATGGGCAGACTAATCCTATTTTTTCTGATTTGAAATATTGATTTCAAACGGTAAAAAATAAGATTAGTTAATCATTGTCCACCCATCATCCCTTCTTGTTTTGATTACAAACACTATAGCATACCTTCAAATTCAAAAGCAAAGGTCATTTTCATCAAAAAAACTCCTGCTCTCATTTTTGAGGCAGGAGTTTCGAGTCATTGATGCTTCGCTTTTCTCACTTTATAAATCACAATCAGCAAAATAAACCAAACCGGTGTGACAAATAAGGAAACACGAGTATCCTGTGCCAGTGCCAGCACAACCAGAACAAACGCCAGGAACGCAAGAATCAGGTAATTTGTAAACGGATAAAGCGGAAGCTTAAACTTGTTTGTTTTCGCTAATTCAGGTCTTGTTTTACGGTATTTCATATGGCAGATGACCGTAATCCCCCAAATATAGATAAAGCATACGGTTGAAATACTTGTGATCAGGGTGAATACGCCTTCTGGCATGATGTAGTTTAACGTAACACCGATTAAAATCACGATAGCTGAAAAGAATAAAGCATTTCTAGGCACTTTACGCTGAGTCAGTTTCGCCATTGACTCAGGCGCATTGTGATCTTTCGCCAGGGAATAAACCATACGGCTTGTACTGAATACAGCGCTGTTGCATGCTGAAGCAGCGGATGTTAACACAACAAAGTTAATGATGCTTGCTGCCCCGATGATACCAACCGCAACAAATACTTGTACGAATGGGCTTTCGCTGGGATTGATGACATCCCAAGGATAAATGCTCATAATCACGAGAAGAGCACCAATATAAAAAAGCAGCACACGGACAGGGATATTATTGATCGCCTTAGGGATTACTTTTTCGGGATTTTCTGTTTCACCCGCCGTAAGTCCGACAAGCTCAATGCCGACAAAGGCAAACACAACCATCTGGAACGAGAGGATAAACCCGTGCATGCCATTCGGGAACAGGCCTCCGTGGCTCCAGAGATTTGTGAAGCTGGACACTCCTGAGCTTGTGGAAAAGCCTTTAAAAATCATCACAAGGCCAATGACAATTAACGCCAAGATGGCAATGACTTTAATCAAAGCAAACCAAAATTCTAATTCTCCAAAAAGCTTGACTGTCGCCAGGTTCATAATCAGTAAAATAATAAGAGCGATTAAGCCGGGCACCCATTGCGGCACACCAGGGAGCCAATATTGAGTGTAAAGCCCGACGGCTGTCAGGTCAGCCATCGCAATGGAAATCCAGCAGAACCAATATGTCCAGCCGGTGATAAAGGCTGCCATATCGCCTAGATAGTCTTGTACAAAATCCACAAAAGAGTGGTAGTTCAAATTTGATAACAGCAGTTCACCCAGCGATCTCATAATTAAAAAGCAAATGATTCCTGTGATCATATAAGCAAATAAAATCGACGGTCCGGCAAAATGAATCGATTTGCCTGAGCCGAGAAATAAGCCTGTCCCAATAGCCCCGCCGATGGCGATAAGCTGGATATGCCTGTTTTTCAAGCCTCTCTGCAATGTTTGCTGATTTATATTGTCTTTCGTCATGTCGTCTGTCACTTTATGTGTTCCTCCATTAAATATTGATTATTGAGTCAGCAATCTATTTTTAATGATTATTATAACACTAAAATTTCTATCTTTTTTACTATAAAGGGTATATGAAAGGAAATTTTAATGTGATTTGGACTACCCAGCGAAAGAAAGCAGCTCCATTTAGGAGCCGCTTTCCTATGCCTGTTCAGTTTTTTGCATGTACAGGTAAAGCCCATAATCTGTCGGTGCGGATGCGTATCCTGCCTGCCGCAGCATTGCCGTGATATTGCCGCGGTGGTACGTTCCGTGATTGACAACGTGGGGAATCAGTTCGGAAACAGTTGTTTTCATGATTCCGCCTGAGGGATTTTGAATCTGGAGGGGCTGATTGAGCTGTTCTTTTTGCTGTAAAAATAGTGTATAGCGCTCGGATAACTTCAGAAACAGGTCTTCCATTTCCTCCATTTCTTTTGTCTCTGTCTGTTCTTTTAGCTGTTCAGCTAACGCCAAAGCATCGCTCATCGTTTTGCCGGAAAACACTTCAATCCAGCCGAGGTCAGAAAGGTAAACATGAGACAATACATGGGATATCGACGGAAACACACTTTGAATTTCTTGATGGTATACCTCTTTTGGAAGCTCTTTTAATCGGTTGAATATTTGCTGATTGGCCCAGACGTTATATTCATACAATTTGAATGCTAAATCTGACATGTTAAATTTCCCCCTTCGTGTGTATAGTTTCTATTGTACACGAACTGGTGTTCCTTGTGGGGTGCTTGTGAATAAAATCTGTTGACATGTATAGTTTAGGGGGATAAACTAATTGAAATTGAACATAAAGTTTAGCGGGGTAAACTATAATGAGGAGGGGAAGATGTTGAATGAACAAAAGCTATGTCAGGCGATAAACCTGTTTGTGGAAGTCCTGCTTGAAGGGACAGAGTTTGTGCATCGTGAAATCAATCAGGATGTCTTCAAGCATATCTCAAGGGAACAGGCAGACCTGCTGAAGATTTTAAAAGTCAAAGGCCCAACCTCTCCCGGCAGCCTGGCCATGTATCAAAATGTACATAAGAGCGCGATCTCTAACAGACTGAAAAAGCTGCTCGAAAAAGGATTGGTTCAATGGGACGACTGTCCGGCAAAAAGTGATAGGCGCTCTAAGCTTATTAACATTACACCCAGTGGTGAACACATACTGGAAGAATTAGATTCTGCCATCTTTAACGCACTCAAACCGCTGATCGATGATATAGATGAGGAACACTTACATTCCATCATCGAGATATTCACCATTTTAAAGAGCAAATTTAAAGGAGGAGATTCTGCCGAATGAGAGCAATCATCAAATTCAAGTGGGCAATTGCAGCTATAGTATTAGCACTTACCGTCGTTTTGAGTTTGTTTTCTCCAAACTTAACGGAGCTGGCCAATCAAAAGGGGCAGGCCCAGCTTCCCGCTGATGCAGTTTCAGAAAGGGCAAACGCCATTTTAAAACAAGCGGGAGAAGACAATAATTCGATCAGTGTTGTCTTTACATTAGACCATGCTCTAAAGAAAGAAACAGAGAATCAACTCCGGACAATAATCGATAAAATCAAAAAGGTCGATGGTGTAGAAGAGGTCACATCTCCTCTGTCAGCTGAAAAAGAAGTCAAAGACCAGTTGATGTCGAAAGACAAGAAAACCGTTCTCATTCCTGTGACGATTACAGGTTCTGATAAAAAGGCGGAAAAAATCGCGAACGAGATTTATCAAATCGTTCCTGATGATTTGACGGCATATATTACGGGAGCTTCCCTTATTAATCAGGATTTCGCTCACAGCTCAGAGGAAGGGCTTAAGAAAACGGAAGTGATCACAGTCTGCCTGATCATCGGTTTACTGCTGATCGTGTTCCGATCTGTTGTGACGCCTTTTATACCGATTGTAGCAGTGGGTTTTTCTTATCTGATCAGTCAATCCATACTTGGCATCCTTGTATACTATGTTGATTTTCCTATCTCGACTTTTACGCAAACCTTCTTAGTTGCGATCCTGTTCGGCATTGGAACAGATTACTGCATTCTGCTGCTTACACGATTCCGTGAAGAATTGGCAAACGGGCATGATAAAAAAGAAGCGGCGCTTATCGCTTACCGCACAGGGGGAAAAACCTTATTTATCAGCGGATTCGCGGTATTAATCGGATTTTCCGCTTTAGGATTTGCGAAGTTTGCGATTTTCCAATCCGCCGTAGGAGTAGCGGTCGGTGTGGGAATCTTAATGATCATTCTCTATACACTGCTGCCATTATTTATGGTGACACTGGGTGAAAAATTATTCTGGCCTTCTAAGAAAGTGCTGTCGCACAGTGACAACAAATTATGGGCGTTTCTCGGCAAACACTCCGTTGCACGTCCGTTTCTGTTCATTGTCATCACGGTGGTGATTACGCTTCCGTTCATCTTGACCTATGATGACCAGATATCATTCGATTCAACTGCGGAAATCAGCAGCGATTATCAATCAATCAAAGCTCTCAAGGCCATCAAGGATGGATTCGGGGAAGGAAAAGCGTTCCCGATCAACGTTGTCGTAAAAGGAGACAAAGATCTCACAACAGCTGATACAATCCCTTATCTCGGAAATATCAGCAAAGCGATCGAGAAAGTTGATCATGTTGACTCTGTCATGACCATCACGCAGCCGACTGGTGAAAAAATCAAAGATTTATATATTGATAACCAGCTAGGATCGGTTTCAGACGGGCTGGATAAGACGGTAAAAGGGATTGCCGATGTCCAAAGCGGATTAACAGATATAGAAAACGGACTGAATCAAATGGCAGGGCAAACCGGCTCGGCCTCAAATAGCGGCTCTGGCGGTTCACTGGGCGATGCCGCAGATGGCTTGGGCAAAATTAATCAGCAGCTGCAGCTCGTGAGCAAACAAATTTCTCAAACCGGCAACACCTCACAGACCGTGCAGCAGCTTACGGCAATCAGCGGACAGCTTGTCCAGATTCAAACCGGCCTTGAACAAGCGAACAAGCAGCTCTCAGGCCAGCAGGCACAAGCCGGAACATTGACAGAAAGCCTGAAGAAGCTGTCAGAAGGCGTGAAGAGCGCAAATGAAGGCCTGACGAAAATCTCTGACGGCATTACAGCTTCCAGTGATATGTTAGAGGACATGAGCAAAAGTCCAACTGTAAGAGATACCGGCATATTCATTCCTGATCAAGTAATGAAGGACAAAAACTTTAAGAAGTCAATTGACCAATATTCCTTTGCAGACGGCAAAGGTGTTCAATTAAGCGTCGTTCTGGATTCAAATCCTTACTCAGAACAAGCCATTACGACAATAAAACAAATCAAAAAAGCTGTCGCTAACGAAGTTGACGGCACTCCTCTGGAGGATGACCAGATCGTGTACGGCGGGGTCACGAGTATGAATGCGGACTTAAAAGAGCTGTCCACAACGGACTTCTCCAGAACGATGGTGATCATGATTATAGGCCTGTTTATCGTGTTAACCATTTTGTTCCGCTCCATGATCATGCCGATTTATATGATCGCGTCACTGCTGCTGACGTACTATACGTCAATATCTATCACAGAATTAATTTTTGTAAACGGCTTAGGAAACGCCGGCGTCAGCTGGGCAGTACCATTTTTCAGTTTTGTTATCTTAATCGCGTTAGGGGTAGATTATTCGATCTTCTTGCTGGATCGATTTAAGGAAGAGGTGCACCTTGGCATTCAGCAAGGTGTTGTCAGATCAATGAGTAAAATGGGATCTGTCATTATTACAGCTGCTATTATACTGGCCGGTACGTTCGCGGCGATGATGCCTTCAGGCGTCAATACGCTTATGCAGGTGGCAAGTGTTATCATTATCGGGCTCTTGCTATACGGTCTTGTCATTCTTCCGCTCTTCATTCCGGCAATCATTGCGACCTTCGGAGAAGGAAACTGGTGGCCGTTCGGCAGGAAGAAAATAAAAGAATAATAGAGAGAAGAGTGATGAGTGGTCATCACTCTTTTTTCATGACTAAACGACAAAATGAAATTAAGGGTTTCAGACATGTTAACCAAAAGGTCAGACGATCGAACGGCGGCTATACTTAAAAACAAAGAGCCCGGAAAACATTCCTGGGCTCTTTGTTTTATTTCCATTCTGCAATTGTATCAATCGGCAGACGGTAGGAAGCATAGCCTTCGTCTGCTGCTTTTCCGATAGAAAGCAGCATGACCGGTACATAACGTTCTTTATCCAATCCGAAGGTTTCCGCGATGTTTTCTTTATCGTATCCGCCGATCGGGTTTGTATCATAGCCGTGCGCGCGTGCAGTCAGCATCAGCTGCATCGAAACGAGGCCTCCGTCAATCAGGATCGTTTCACGGTTGACCTGTGCCGGAAGCTTTTCAAAATGTGCAGTCAGCGCGGCGATTTGTCTGTCTTTGACCTCCTGCGGCATGTAACCGAGTTCAACGGCTTTAGAATAGATTTCTTCTAAGTAGTCTGCGTTGTTCATGTCTGCAAATACAGCGATGACAGCAGATGATGTTGTGACCTGTGTTTGGTTAAAGCTGGCAAGCGGTGCGAGCTTTTCTTTTCCTTCCGGGCTGTCAATGACAAGAAAACGCCATGGCTGCGCGTTAACGGAAGAGGGCGCAGTTGTTGCTTCTTCTAAGATTTCTGTCATCTCTTCTTTGCTGATTTTCACTGTCGGATCATAGTTGCGAATAGAACGGCGGCCTTTCATAATTTCCATAAAATCGTTTGTTTTGATCATGTTGATACACTCCTCTTAAGCTTCAATATTAACTATATTGTTCCGCATGCGCGCCAGTACATTAATGAGCAGGCGGCGCTCTTCTGCGCTTACATTTGCGAGCATTTCCTTCATGAAACGCTCCTTTTCTTTCTTAGAAGACTCGATTCGCTCTCTACCCTGATCTGTAAGCCGAACAAGGGTGATGCGATTGTCCTCAGGCTTGCGCCGTCTTGATACCATGCCTTTGGCTTCCAGCTGTTTCAGATGTCTGGTAACGGCTGCGCTATCGATATTTACTTTTTTTTGAAGGTCGCTTTGACTGATCTCATCTGCATGATAAAGCAATGTCAGCAATTCCAAACGAGATTGGCTGATGCCCGTGCATGCCTCGAACTTCACGCCAATCACCTTGTTCACGCCTTGCAGCTGATATAAAATCTCGGCTTCCTCTGAACAAAATGACGCCAAAACCCATCCCTTCTTTCCTGTCAAAATTATCAATTGATGTATCAATGATTGACACGTCAATTAATATACAACGATTGTTTTCATCTTGCAAGTCATATGCACTCAAAAACCTCCCAGAGGGAGGTTTTTGTCATTCTTGCGGCTCAGGGTAAAACATCAGCAGAAAAAAGCTAGCCGTTTCTTCAGATGAATTGATGTAGCTGTGCGGTGTTGATCCTGCAAACTGCAAGGCATCTCCAGAAGCGAGCGTGTGCTCCTGACCCTGCAGATTAACCGTTAATTCGCCTTCTTTAATGAGAAGATATTCTTCTCCTAAATGTGTTTTTGCTTCATGAATACATCCGGGTTTCAGATCAACAACGTAAATTTCAAACTTTGTTTCAGGATTGTAGGGGAAAAAAGGGTAGACACTGTAGTTTTCTTCATTATCTGTAACAGGTTCGATATCCTGCAGATTGATTTTTTTAACTTTTGGCTTGTCTTCTTTCAGAAATACAGAAAACGATACTTGAAGCCCGTTTGCGATCTTCCATAGCGTGGTGACAGTCGGGGTTGATTTTCCTTTTTCGATTTGGCCGAGCATCGCTTTGCTGACACCGGTTAATTCAGAAACTTGATCAAGAGTAAGGTTTCTGGTCTTTCGAAGTTTGATTAGATTCTTTGCGATAATGGCTTGGATATCATCCATACATGTATCTCCTTACGTCCATATTCGTTTTATTATAACATATAGAATTCTGTTATCATATTTTATTGTAAGTTATAACGTACGTGTGTATAATATGTTAGACGAGGAGGGGAACAGAATGCTGTCTGAAAAAGAAATGACTCATGCAAAAACTGACGATCCAACATTCTTTCAGGGATTTCAAGATTGTGTTCCGACGCTGGTCGGTTACATTAGCGTAGGCTTAGCTTTTGGAATCGTGGGGGTTGCCTCGCATTTAAGTGTGATGGAAATTGTGCTCATGTCGGGATTGGTTTTTGCAGGCGGCGCCCAGTTTATTATGTGTGCGTTGTTAGCGGCGAACAGTCCAATGTCAGCGATTATCCTGACAACATTCATTGTGAATTTACGGAATTTTCTATTAAGTGCGTCGCTTGCTCCTCATTTTTCAAAGTATTCGCTTATGAAAAATGTAGGGATCGGAATGATGGTGACAGATGAGTCGTTCGGTGTTGCTTCCAATAAGATTGTCAAAAACGAGCCGATTAACGACCGCTGGATGATCGGTTTAAATCTTACAGCGTATGCATGCTGGGTGCTGTCTTGTGTGGCAGGTGCTGTTTTTGGCAAGTGGATTACCGATCCGGAATCGTTCGGACTTGATTTTGCGGTGACGGCTATGTTTTTGGCGCTGTTGGTTCTTCAACTGGAACATGTAGTGCCGTCGAAGCTTAAACATTATGTTTCTCTTATTATGTATATGGTAATTGCCATGACTGTTTTTTCTTTCTTTATACCATCTCATCTTGCGGTCATTATATCAACGGTCATCGTAGCAACTATCGGGGTGGTGACGGATAAATGAGTATCAATATATATATCTTGATGGTGATTATCGGCTGTGCGCTGGTCACGATGATTCCCCGTATCATCCCTTTTTTAGTTGTTCGGAATATCACTTTGCCGGAGCCCGTGCTCAAGTGGCTTTCCTATGTGCCGGTTTGTATATTGACAGCACTTGTCGTAAAGGATTGTATGATTCAGTCTAATGATACTCTGAAATTGAATTGGCCTGTTGCCGTCATCTTGATCCCGACTCTCTTGATTGCGATGAAAACGAAAAGCTTATCTATTACTGTGATCTGCGGTGTGCTTCTTATGGCAGGTTTGCGATTATGGGCATAAGACAAGCGGATCGGGACTTACTGAATCAGGGCAGAAGACCCTGATTTTTTGTCTTTCGTTCAAGCTTTAAGCGGCTTTCACAGGCTGAAAGTTATGATACAATATACAAATGTTTCACAGCTTCAATCCATTATTGGAGCTGACATCCATTGTATAAGGGATTAGGTTGAAGGGAAGGTTTGATAACATGCTGCACAATCCAACTGGAAAAGAACGCTTGGCACTGGCGTTTCTGCTCGGCATGCTTGCTATATTGGGCCCGCTTAATATAGATATGTATTTGCCAAGTTTTCCTGAAATCGCGGAAGATTTATCAGCAAGTGCTTCACTTGTTCAGTTAAGTTTAACAGCCTGTCTGGTCGGGCTTACGATCGGCCAGCTGATTGTCGGGCCGGTCAGTGATGCGCAGGGAAGACGAAAACCGCTATTAATCTGTATTTTTTTATTTGCGTTATCCTCTCTGTTTTGTGCACTGTCGCCCAATATTACAACTTTAGTGGCAGCGCGTTTTTTGCAGGGATTCACTGCTTCCGCAGGGCTTGTCCTGTCTCGCGCAATCGTCCGCGATGTGTTTACCGGAAGAGAGCTTTCTAAATTTTTCTCGCTGCTAATGGTGATTACCGCCGTGGCGCCGATGGTTGCGCCTATGACAGGCGGTGCCATTTTGCTTTTGCCGTTCGCAACGTGGCATACAATTTTTCATGTACTAACGATCATCGGATTTTTACTGGTTCTTCTGATTGCATTGAGGTTAAAAGAAACGCTTCCGCCGGAAAAACGGATTCCAAGCTCAATTGGAACCTCTGTCAAAACGATGGGCAGCCTGCTGAAGGATCGGTCCTTTATGGGGTACGCGTTAACTGTCGGGTTTATTCACGGAGGAAGCTTTGCATATGTGTCCGGTACGCCTTTTGTATACCAGGATATCTACGGGGTGTCTCCGCAGGTATTTAGTATCCTTTTCGGCATTAACGGGCTGGCCATTATATCAGGCAGCTTTATCATCGGGCGCTTCGGCGGAATCATTCACGAAAAAAGCCTGCTTCGCATGGCTGTCATTACGGCTATGATTGCGACGGCTGTGCTATTAACCATGACCATCATTCACGGTCCTCTTGCTACATTAGTCATATCCATTTTCATTTACATGATTACGATCGGCATGGTTTTGACCAGCACGTTCACGCTGGCCATGGAAAAGCAGGGGCACCGCGCCGGAAGTGCAAGTGCACTGCTTGGAATGCTTCCGCTGCTCCTTGGTTCGATTGTGTCACCGCTTGTAGGCATTAATGAGACAACAGCCGTTCCGATGGGAGCGATTATGTTTGTGACAGCTGTCATCGGCTCACTGGCGTTTTTTGGATTAACGAAAGAACGAGTAGGGCAGCATTCATAAAAAAACCTGACATGACGTCAGGTTTTTTGTTTTATTTAAAATAACAACAGCAGGCCTGCAATCGCCGGAGTCAAAAAGATGGCTGATTTCAAAACCACCTTTGGCATGAGGTTGGTGAATTTGGCGCCTACATAGGCACCGCACATTGTTCCGACCAGAACTTTAATCAGCAATACATAATCGACGAAACCTTCGGTGATATATCCGATGCCTCCACCAACAGCCAGAGGGATGATCACAAGCATCGTCGTTCCGACAGAATGGCGGATGGACAAATTCAGCATAATCATTAAACCGATTTGAATAAAAGGTGCCGATCCAATGCCGAATGTGCCGGAAAGAACGCCGGCTGCAATTCCTAAGATAACCGCTCTCGTATACGTTGAAAGAGTGCTTTGATTTACTTGAGCCTTCTCTTTTAAAATGAATAATCTAATCAAAATGAGAATCGCTGATAAAAATAACATTCCAGCCGTCAAATAATGAAGCAAATCAGCGGGAATAAAAGATGTCAGCTTGGCGCCGAAAAATGAGCCAACGGCTGCAAAGCCTCCGACTATTAAGCCGATTTTCATTTGAATGTTGCCCTCGCGATAGTGGCTGTATGCCCCTGATAAGCTGGTGAAAGCCATGCCGGCGAGAGAAGTGCCTAAAGCCGTATGAATCGGGATATGGAAAAGAAGCGTTAAAAGGGCAATGACAAAGCCGGCTCCACCGGCGCCAATAAAGCCTAAAATAATTCCTAGAAGAAACATAACAAGAATAATGAGCATATTTTTTCCTCCATTGAAAGATGTAAAAATGTAATCGTGCGCTATTCTGGCGGAGGTATGGTGTCCTATTGACGAAGAAAAACACGACGGTTTTTCAGTTGCCAGTAGTCCGTCGACCGTCGTTCAGCAAACATATAGTACCTCAAATTCTGGGATCTGACAAGGCAGTTTGTTGCTTCCCATTACCATCTGTTATATGATTTTGATGAAGAAAAGCCCTTGAATATATTCAGAAGAGGTATTATATATGGACGATTTTAAATTAGATAAGCCGACTCCCTACTACCTGCAATTTTATAACCAGCTGAAAAAAATGATCTTCAACGGGACTTTTAAGCCTGGGGAACGGATAAACGAAACACAGCTGGCGAAAAGCTTTGGCGTCAGCCGCTCGCCGATAAGGGAAGCCATGCGGCTGCTTGAGAAAGATGGTTTGTTAAAGGCGGATGACCGAAATGGGTTTTCGATCACATCATTAACGGCAAAAGATGTAGATGAGATTTATAAAATCAGAATTCCGCTGGAGCAGCTGGCAGTCGAATTAGTCATAGACGAAGCGGACGAAGAAGAGCTGATCATACTCGAAAAACAGCTTGAAGAAACAGAGAAAGCCATTCACAACGGCACGGAAGATACGGAAATCATTCGTTTAAACCAAAAATTTCATGAGCTACTTGTTGATTTCAGCCATAACCGACATTTGAGAAATTTACTTGAGCATGTAAATGATCTAATTCACTTTTGCAGAATCCTTAATTATACCGGCGACCACCGTGCAGAAACGATACTACGTGAGCACCGCAGAATATTTGAAGAAGTGAAAAAGAAAAACAAAGAAGCAGCCAAACAGCATGTGCTGGCTCATTTCAATCATGACTGTGAGCATTTGAAGCAAGTGCTTGAAGAAGGAAAAGAGAATTGATTTGCATGATCCGGTACCAAGGGGGAGCAGAACCCTTGGTATTTTTTTATGCATTCACCACATATCTAAGAGTCCCCGTTAATAAAATTTTATGATGGTTTGACTAACGAATAATGGGGGTTAAACATGTTTATCCATATCGTCGGGCCTGGTGATTCTTTGTTTTCGATAGGCAGAAGATACGGTGCTTCTGTTGATCAAATACGGGGTGTGAATGGTTTAGATGAAACGAATATCGTGCCGGGGCAGGCTCTGCTTATCCCTCTTTATGTATATACAGTCCAGCCGGGAGACACGCTTACCGCCATCGCGGCAAAAGCGCTTGTTCCATTAGAGAGACTGCGGGCAGCCAATCCGGGCATCAGCCCAAATGCTTTACAAGCGGGAACAAAAATAACGATACCTTCGATCTCAAATTATATTGCGGGAACATTAAGTTTTTACGTGCTCCGAAACCCTGACCTTGATCGGGAGCTAATCAATGATTATGCGCCATACTCGTCTTCAATTTCGATTTTTGAATATCGTATTGCACCTAACGGGGATATTGCAAACCAATTAAATGATGCGGCTGCTATCGAGACAACTTGGCAAAGACGAGTGACGCCGCTGGCAACAATAACAAACCTTTCATCAGGAGGCTTCAGTACGGAGATTGTTCACCAAGTGCTGAACAATCCAACAGCAAGAACCAATCTGGTCAACAACATTTATAACTTAGTTTCCACAAGGGGGTATGGAGGTGTCACAATCGATTTTGAACAGGTGAGCGCCGCGGACCGCGATCTTTTCACTGGCTTTTTACGCCAGCTGAGAGATCGCCTTCAGGCGGGAGGGTATGTGCTGACGATAGCTGTTCCTGCAAAAACAAGCGATAATATTCCATGGCTGAGAGGCTACGATTACGGGGGGATAGGAGCGGTTGTCAATTATATGTTTATCATGGCTTATGATTGGCATCATGCGGGGAGTGAGCCGGGCCCTGTAGCGCCGATTACTGAAATAAGGAGAACCATTGAGTTTACGATTGCGCAGGTGCCGAGCAGAAAAATCATTATCGGAGTCCCGCTCTACGGGTACGACTGGATCATCCCCTACCAGCCGGGAACAGTTGCTTCAGCGATTTCAAATCAAAACGCAATCGAAAGAGCGATGAGGTACCAAGCCCCGATACAATATTCTACCGAATATCAATCACCATTTTTCCGGTACAGTGATCAGCAGGGGCGCACGCATGAGGTATGGTTTGAGGATGTCAGAAGCATGAGCCGGAAGATGCAGATCGTGCGCGAATACAGATTGCAGGCTATTGGCGCTTGGCAGTTAACGCTGGGCTTTACACCGGGCCCATGGCTTCTGCGGAAATTTTTTACGATCAGAAAAGTGTAAAAAGACACCACAGCTTGGGTGTCTTTTTTTTGATTAAGTCCAGAGCAGCAGAATAGTTCATTCATTTGTCCCTTGCATGGGGTTACGTTCCCATCTTACGATTAGTAGTAGTCTGATCAAACAAAGATTCAGAATACGATTTGAGAGGGAGTTGTCTACATGAAGACAGTATTGATTTTAAATTTTCCTGCGGAAGGCCATGTGAATCCTACCTTAGGCATTACAAAAGCGTTTTCCGATAAGGGATATGATGTCCATTATATCTCTACTGAAAAATATAAAAAACGTTTAGAAGCAGCGGGAGCAACTGTCCATCTTCACAGGGATCTGCTGAGAACAACACCTATTCATGTCGGTTCGCCCAATGGCATTCTTGATTTCGTCAAAATCCATATCAAAACGTCATTGGACATTTTACAGATTGTCAAAGACTTATCTAAGAGCATTCAATTTGATTTTGTTTATTATGATAAATTCGGTGCGGGGGAATTGGTGAGGGATTACTTAGATATTCCAGGGATCTCTTCATCGGCGTCTTTCCTGTTTGGCGAGGAGCATCTGAAAATCCTGCCGCTGCATCCGGAGTCTGGAGCGCCGCTTGAATTGGATCAAGAGTGCGAAGACCTTTTGGCAAAAATGAAAGAAACGTACGGTGTTGCCCCGAAAAACCTGGTTCAATTCATGAACAATAAAGGGGAATTGAACGTAGTGTATACAAGCCGTTATTTTCAGCCAGAAAGTGATCGTTTCGGGGACGAGTGTCTGTTTATCGGCCCGAGCTTTCCAAAGAGAGCGGAAAAAACAGATTTCCCAATTGAACAGCTAAAAGATGAAAAGGTCATTTATATTTCAATGGGGACTGTACTGGATCATACAGAGGAATTCTTCAACCTTTGTATCGATGCATTTTCCGGCTTTAACGGAAAAGTTGTCATCGCTGCCGGAGAAAAAGCCGACCTGACCAAATTAAAGCAGGCACCGGAAAACTTTATCATTGCTCCGTATGTCCCTCAGCTGGAAGTGCTGGAGCAATCGGATGTTTTCATTACACACGGCGGAATGAACAGCGTAAACGAAGGGATTCATTTCAGCGTGCCACTGGTTGTCATGCCTCATGACAAGGACCAGCCGATGGTGGCGCAGCGTCTCTCTGAACTCCATGCAGGTTATGTCATCTCTAAAGATGAAGTCAATGTCCAAATATTAAAACAGGCTGTAGATGAGGCTTTACATAACGATCAGTATACGGCAGGCATAAAAAAAATCAATCAAAGCTTCAAAGAGTGCATGGATATGGGAGAAGTGCTGGAGCGGATTGATGAGTTGATTCGCCAAAAAAACAGATAAGAAAAAGAACTCCCGTACCTGGTACGGGAGTTCTTCATTTTAAAACTTGATTTTGATCTTTTGAGCATCACTGATTTTCTTATGGTTATGGTCAAAGACGTCGCTTGTCGTGATTTCGATCCACTTGATCTCTGCTTTCTTCTTATCTGCTTCTTTATCATGAGCATGGCCGCTTGATGCGTTCACAATAAAGCCGAGATTTCCGGACTTTTCGGCGCCGCCTTCCAATTCGCCGTTTAACTCTTCAAGATAAATATCTTTGTTCCAATCAAAGGTTTCGCCTGTATTTGTTTTCATCAAGGCAATCGGCGCAACATTTACTTTTTTTGAAGAGGTGTTCTTAATATCAACGAAAACCTTAACGAAATCGAACTCTTCATCGTGTGTTAACTCATGAAAATAATCAATCATGCTGTAGTCCGGGCGCAAGTGGATCAGCTTCATTTCTTTTACTGTTAACTCCACGTCGCCAATCTTATAGGTTTTGTTCACTTGTTTGATATCTTTTAAGACAGCTTTTCCCTTATCATCCGAAAACGTTTGGCCGACCTTAAGCAATGACCGGTCATCAGTTACCTGGGAATTAGGCTGATAATCATCTGTACTGTCCTTCTGGGATGAAGTGCTTTGCAGCTCGGCTTTTACTGTTTTCTCCCCGCCTGCATGCTGTTTTTCAGTACTCGCGTTTGATGAGCAGCCCGCAAGCATGATGGCAAAAACAAAAATTGAAAGAATTCTTCTCATGATGATTCCTCCATTAAAAAGAGATCCCGTTACTTCATACAAGCAACGGGACACCTTGTATTCTTTTACTTATCGTTAATCTTAATGTTGTATTGTAAAGCCTTGAAGACATTTTTGGCGATTTCTGTATTATCGATTTGGCCTGCAAATGTCTCACTAGACGGACCGTATGCATAGACGGGAACATCTTCACCGGTATGTCCGCCTGTTGTCCATCCAGTGTGAGAGCGTTTATTAAAAATGTTCTCGATGGCGTTATCGATATCCAGCACTTCCTTCGATTTGGCCGCTTCTTCAACCGATTGAATTTCGGCTTTTGTTAAAGCCAATTTCTTTTGATCGATATATGTTTTCAACGTTTTTTCAACATCCGCGCCGTCAGCGATCTTTTCTGCCATAAAGTCTGGTGTGCGTTTTGCAGCTTTAATGGGTTCACTGAACCAATTGTAGATGCCGTCCGCACCGATGGAATATCCGCCGGTTGAGTGGTCAGCCGTTGCGACAACCAATGTGTGCTTGTCTTTTTTGGCGAAATCAATAGCCGCCTTATAAGCTTCTTCGAAGTCTTCCATCTCGCTCATGGCGCCGACGATATCATTGTCATGGCCCGCCCAGTCAATTTGGCTGCCTTCCACCATGAGGAAGAATCCGTCTTTATCCTTGTTTAACTTTTTAATCGCTGTGTTTGTCATATCTTTAAGTGAAGGAATATCCTTCGTCCGGTCAATCTTTTTAGGCAGGCCGCCGTCAGCGAATAGGCCGAGAACTTGGCTGTTTTTATTTTTCAGCATGTCTTTGCGGTTATCCACATAGCTGTATCCCGCTTTTTTGAATTCCTTGATCAAATTACGGTCCTTACGGTCAAAATTGCTCTTTCCTCCGCCTAGAAGAACATCAATTTTGTGCTTGCCGTTGACCATTTCATCAAAATAATCATCCGCAATTGAGTTCATATTTTTTCGGCTGTGGTCGTGTGACCCAAAAGAGGCCGGAGTGGCGTGTGTAATT
Source organism: Bacillus sp. FMQ74 (assembly GCF_001875785.1). Lineage (NCBI taxonomy): Bacteria > Bacillati > Bacillota > Bacilli > Caryophanales > Bacillaceae > Bacillus > Bacillus sp. FMQ74. The sequence continues at coordinate 218,532 of NZ_MOEO01000007.1, forward strand.
TCTGAAGTAGCCACAAGTCCTGTTGCTTTTCCTTTTTCTTTCGCAGCTTCAAGCACCGTTTTGGCCTCTGACCCGTCATTATCCACGGCTATGGCATTATTGTATGTTTTAATTCCCGCAGACATAGCCGTTGCCGCCGCTGCAGAATCCGTTACATTTTGTTCTGGATCATCGGGGTAAGTTGTTTGCTGGCCGACAAGATACTGATCAAAAGCCGTAGGCTCCACAGCTTTTGTCTTTTTATTATCCTTTAAGTATCGATAAGCGGACGTATAAGACACACCCATACCATCACCAATCAGAACAATAACATTCTTAATTTCGTCTTGGTTCCCCTTTTTCTTTTCCTGGGCGCTGGCTTCAGGCACAATGCCGCTGGCTAAGCTGCTGAACGCAATAGATGATAAAACCACGATAGGCAGTAATTTCTTTGGGAATTTTTTCAACTGGATAACCTCCTAAAATAAATCTCAATGACAACCCAATTATATTTTTAAACTGTTAAGCTGGTATTAATCGATTTTAAAGATTGGATTTACAAGAATAATGAACTGAGACCCTTAAATAATGGTTATTATTTTATGAGAAGTTTTAGAAGGAGAAAGCGATAGTACTAAAGAAACAATTGAAGGAATTGATACTGGCTGTGAGTAGGAGGACTGATAACTGATATCGTCCCATGAAAACAACCCGCTTACACCTTGAACAATCAGGATTCTTTTAACGAACTTCTCTTTACGGCATCATTTAATTTAGGAGGGAGCAACATGAACGTTTTTTCTGAATATTTAGCGGGGATTGATAATCCGCTTCATCGCGATAGAACCGAAGAGGTGTTGACTTGGATAAAAAATAAATATCCAAATTTACATACAGCAATAAAATGGAACCAACCGATGTTTACGGATCACGGTACATTTATAATTGGTTTTAGTGTTTCTAAAAAGCATTTAGCAGTCGCTCCTGAAAAAGTAACGGTAGCGCACGTAGAGGATGATATTGTGAAGGCCGGATATGATTACACCGAGCAGCTAATACGCATCCCTTGGAACGGTCCAGTTGATTACACGCTACTTGAGAAAATGATTGAGTTTAATATTCGGGATAAGGCGGACTGCTCCACTTTTTGGCGGAAATGAAAAAGTAGAAAAGGCATAACATATTAGCTGTATAAAATATGCTACGCCTTTTCATTTGTCTATTTTTGGTTTTGATCATCTATTGCTGCCTTTCATCAAACAAGGTCTTTTCATTGAGCGTAAGCTGACTCGCAGCATAATGATCACCTTGCTTCCATTTCACTTCAATGGTTATATCATGGCCTTCAAGCTCATGTTCATCTAACCGCTCTAAAAAAGAAATGGACTTTTCTTTTGCGCTTCCATCACGAAAAGTGCCTCCGGAATAGTCACGCATTGGGATTTCTATGTTAGAATTCAGCAGAACTTCATTATCCTTTTTTACAATCAGTGATTCCAAATAAGTGTTGTCTGTTTCATTTGTATCGCCGATCCAATTAAGCTCGCCGCTGTATTCATTCGGTGCATCTTCATTTTTTTTGAAAACAGCTTTCCAATTCTGATCTTTGCTTTCTCCCTGCCAATTCGGATACTCCAAACGAACATGATGAATCAGGCGATAGGAAAAAAAGATTAGGCAGAAAGCGATTAATAGGAATGCCGCGAAAATAAGAGGGTATTTATAATGACTGAACATAAAAGACTCCTATTCGTTTAATCAATTACCTTCGAAAATAAAATTTCATCCCGAATCAAAATGCCGTTTTCAGCTATCACGGGAATCGCCGGCTTGAGCAGCCGCGCTTTTTCAACTGCGTTTGGAAACACTGCAGCGAATTGATAGCCTCTCTTTTGATAAAACGCCATCGCATGTACATTATCATTCGTTGTGATAAGCTCTATTCGTTGACAATGTGCATGCTTAGCTGTCGCTTCAACCTGCTGAAGTAAAGCTGTGCCGATTCCTTTATTTTCAATCATACTATCTAATGAAATAATTTCACAGTCTTTCCCATCTATTGTGTATGTAATACAGCCAATGATTTCGCCGCTCTCATTTACGGCAGCAAATCCATTTAATTCATCACACCGAAAAATGCCGCTGGAAATCGCCATCTCGGGTGTACCCCAATGCTTAGCAAAAAAAATCGGTCAACATATGTTTCGCTACCTCATTGTTTGGGATGATGATCACCGTAACACTCCTCTATTGAAAGTATACTATCAATATATACAATAAAATGAACACTAAGAAAATAGATGTTGAGGTGACGACATGGAAATCAACGATGCCATATACGGGCAGCACCATATAGAAGGATTGCTGGAAGAGCTTATCAAGAGCGCTCCGATGCAAAGATTAAAAGGAATTTATCAGGGCGGAGCAAGCTTTTTAGTCAATCGAAAGTGGAATGTGACCAGATATGAGCACTCTATCGGCGTGATGCTCCTCATCAAAAAGCTCGGAGGAACGATAGAAGAGCAGATTGCAGGCCTGCTCCATGATGTATCACACACGGCTTTTTCACATGTGGCCGACGTTGTCTTTGAAAATCAAGCAGAAGACTATCATGAAAACATCTATCAACAAGTCATTGTTCACTCTGAAATCCCGGACATTTTACAAAAATACGGCTATCAAAGCGAAGAACTTTTATTTGACGATTCAAGATGGACGTTGCTCGAACAGCCTGCACCGGAGCTGTGTGCTGATCGGATAGACTATACGCTGCGTGATATGTACCGATATGGGCACATTAGTCTGCACGAAGCGCAAACCTTTTTGGCTCATCTTATTGTGAGAAACGGAAGGATGTTTCCGGACGGTATCGAAGCCGCCGAATGGTTTGTCGGCGTGTATTACAAGGAAGTGATTGATTTCTTTTTGAATCCCGTGAATGTATATGGATATGAATATTTAGCGCGAGCGTTGAAGGCAGCGCTGCGGCATCATGTCATATCCGCAAAGGATCTGCTGAAAACGGATCAAGAGGTACTGAACATCTTGTGGTCATCAAAAAATGAAGAAGTTCTGAGCTTGCTTACATCCATTCATCCCGGCATACAAGTAATAGAAGATGACATCCAGTACGATTTCCATCAAAAGAAGAAAATGCGTCTTATCGACCCATCCATTTTTCACGATGACAAATGGATCAAATCCTCAGATGCTTCTGAACAGGTGAGGAAAATGGGTGAGGCAGCCTATCAAAAAGCAAAAAAAGGTGTGTATATCAAAATATTAAATCAGTAATTGCCGCCTGACAGCGGCTTTTTTCATGTTTGGCTTTACAAGTTGAGGGGAATAGGACAAACTGCGGGAATGTTTTATGAGAACATCAGCGTATTTACATACCATTCGGGGGTATAGTATTATCGAGAGGACGTGTTATTTTTCATTGTCCGCGGGCAAAAGTTACAGTAAAAAAATGAAGCAAAGGAGAATGAACATGAAAATCTCTAAAAATGCACTGGGAATTCTGATGTTATCTCTTGTTTTTGTTTTATCAGCATGCGGCAACAACAACAGTACGAAACAAAGCACACAAGACAATCATTCAGACTCCTCAACACATGAAGAGATGGACCATTCCGGATCAGCTGACGTTCCAGAGGGATTACAGGAATCTAAAAATCCAAAATACAAAGTAGGCAGCCAGGTAATCATCAAGGCTTCTCATATGAAAGGCATGAAAGGAGCCGAAGCCACAGTAACAGGCGCCTACGATACAACGGCGTATGTTGTCTCTTATACTCCGACAAACGGGGGACAGCGTGTGGATCATCACAAATGGGTGATCCAAGAAGAAATCAAAGATGCCGGAGATAAAACGTTACAACCCGGAGATCAGGTGATTTTAGAGGCTTCTCATATGAAAGGCATGAAAGGAGCCACAGCTGAGATCGACTCCGCGGAAAAAACAACTGTATACATGGTTGACTACACATCGACAACAAGCGGCGAAAAAGTGAAAAACCACAAATGGGTCACCGAAGATGAGCTTTCAGCTAAATAATAAAAAATCCTCCTTTTACAAGGAGGATTTTTTTGCTGTCTGAACAGGTCTTGTTAAAGAAATTAAAGCAAACAGGACAGCGATGATAACAATCGATCCGCCGCACCATGCCGTTGACACCACAGTACCCGTCTGATCTAAAACAACACCGCCAATGGCTGAGCCAAGGGCAATTCCGACCTGGAGGGCAGACGTGTTAAAGCTTTGCTGAATGTCAGATGAATGTGGCGCAATTTCAATTAAATAGCTTTGCTGAGCGGGGGCGAGGCTCCAGCTCAGAAGACCCCAAATGACCATGACAGGCAAAAAGAAAATCATAGACGATGTAGACAGCGGCAGTAAGAACATAATGATGGCAAAGGAACCAGTTACCAGCAAAATGCTCTTAAAGGAACCAAGCCGGTCTGAAAGCGCTCCTCCGAAAGGGCCTCCGCATACAGCGGATATACCGAAAAGGAAATAACAAATGCTGATCCAGAAAGAACTCAGGTGAAGAGTTTCTTCTAAAAACGGAGCAAAGTAGGCGTATAGTGTATAATGCCCAGCCAATGTAAACATCGTGACAAGATGTGAACTCGCGATTTTCAGATTGCCAACCGTCTTGAGTTGTTCCCGGAAAGGAATCATTTTCTCTGCTGGTATTCTTTCAAAGAAGATTGAAATAATCAGCATGGAAACCAGCGCCAACAGGCCGATGCCAAGGAACAAAATCCGCCATCCGAAAGAATCGCTGATTAAGATTCCGAGCGGCACGCCCAATGCGATCGCGGAGCTGAATCCCATAAAAATAATTCCGATTGCGCGGGCTCTGTATTCAGGCGCTACAATTTTCGGGGCAATCGTTAAAGAAAGTACAACAATCAGTCCTGTACTCATCGCCGCCAATACCCTAGATACCATCAGTGTTGCAAAATTAGGGCTGAAGTAGGCGACAAGATTGCTAAGAAAGAAAACAAATAAAGCAATTAAATATAAGCGCTTCCGCTCAACCTTCGCAGTCAATGCCAAAAGCAAAGGCCCAGCTACTGCATATCCCAGCGCAAATACACTGATCAGCTGTCCGGCTGAAACAATGGAAATGTCTAAATCATTTGCGATCTGAGGAAGAATTCCTCCCACAATTAACTCAACCAATCCGACTGCAATCGTAGAAGCTGCAAGCAGGAAAACTTTGAAATTCATAACAAACTCCTTTACTTAAATGTTTTGATAAATAAAAAAATCCTGATTACAAAAAATGTCATAAACAAATTTTGTAATCAGGATTTTACGGTTCCTGGTAGACACCCTCAAACCATATTATTGAGGTTATACAAGTGATAATAGCTATTTAATTGATTCGTTTCCGTTGATGAGTGTAACACATTATGAATGAATCTTCCATAGAAAAATTTACAAAACGATGAACCGGACAAAAATATGATTATATTTATTTTATAAAAGTATAGACATTTAAAATTAAATGACTATAATAATTTATGTAAGCGTTTTAATAACAGGGGGGATAGCAGTTGAAAAAAATATTACTTGCATGCAGTTCAGGAATGTCTACCAGTTTATTGGTGACAAAAATGAAGGAATACGCACAGTCTATCGGTGAGGAAGCAGAGATTTGGGCTGTTGGCCAAGATAAGGCAAAAGAAGACTTGAGAAAAGCGGATGCCGTTTTGATTGGTCCGCAAATGAGCTTTCTGAAAAGCGAACTCCAAAAAGAGGCGGATCAATACAACATTCGAGTTGAAGTCATTGACATGATGGCCTACGGAATGGCAGATGGGAAAAAAGCGTATGAGCAGGCATTGTCCTTAATGGTGAATCAATAATGGAACAGATGAAAATCACGAATTTAACCGACGAACAAATCAGTTTTCAGCTAATCCTGCACAGCGGAAATGCCCGCAGCTGCATCATACAATCACTGCGCGCCTATAAAGAAGGGAACAAGGACGAGGCGGATGCCCTCATTGCCAAGGCGGAGCAGGATTTATCCGTGGCCCATGACATTCACTTTCAAATGATACAGAAGGAATCCGGCGGAGAAGCAGCAGCTTTTTCATTGCTGCTTATGCATGCGGAGGATCACCTGATGTCAACATTATCCATGAAAGAATTAGTGAAAGAGATGCTTGATCTCTTTAAAACCAAGAATCTATAAATAATCGGGGTGGATAGGGTGTTCGAGAAAATCAGCCAATTCCTTGTTCCAATTGCAGGGAGGTTAAACAATAACCGCTATTTGCAAGTGCTGCGTGATGCATTTATGCTGGCTTTCCCGCTGACGATATTTGGGTCCATTTTTGTCGTGTTAACGAATTTGCCGTTTCTAAACAAAATCATGAACGCCTCAATGCTTACGTCGTTTCAGTCTCATTTCGGCATTGCCTCCACGGCGACAATGGGCATTATGTCTGTCTTTGTTGTGTTCGGGATAGGTTATTACCTGTCAAAAAGCTATCAGGTCGAAGCTGTATTTGGCGGAGCGATCGCTTTGGTTTCCTTTTTGCTCTTAACGCCATTTATCGTTCAGCCGGAAACAGGAGATGCCATTACAGGCGTTATCCCGGTCGACCGTCTCGGTGCAAAAGGGATGTTTCTTGGCATGATTACGGCATTTCTTTCTGGTGAAATCTACAGAAGAATCGTTCAGAAAAACCTGACAATCAAAATGCCAGCCGGTGTTCCGCCTGCTGTAGCAAAATCATTCGCCGCACTTATTCCGGCTTTTATCACATTGACCGTATTTTTGCTGATTAACGTAATGGTAACTCTGTTTTTTAAAACAAATATGCACGACGTCATTTATCATGCGATTCAGGCGCCGCTTGTCGGACTTGGAAGCGGTATCATCCCAACGCTGATTGCCGTGTTTTTCATTCAAATTCTTTGGTTTTTCGGTCTGCATGGACAGATCATTATCAACTCCGTGATGGACCCGATTTGGAATACACTGCAGGTAGAAAACCTTTCTGCTTACACGGCGGGAAAAGAAATTCCTCATATTATTTCAAAACCGTTTATGGAGATTTATACAGTAGGGATGGGCGGAACCGGGATGACGCTTGCGATTGTGTTTACCATTCTCATATTCATGAAAAGCAGGCAGATGAAGCAAGTATCAAAACTTGGCCTCGCTCCCGGTATTTTTAACGTAAACGAACCGATTATCTTCGGGCTCCCGATTGTCATGAATCCGATCATTCTTGTGCCTTGGGTATTGGCGCCGATGGTTGTTACGCTCGTCACCTATCTGGCCATGTCAGCCGGGCTCGTTCCGCCTCCGACTGGTGTGACGGTGCCGTGGACGGTTCCATTATTCATTAATGGCATCATGGCGACGAACTCGATCATGGGGGGCGTGATGCAGCTTATCAATCTGCTTATTGTCTTCGTGATTTGGTTTCCGTTCCTAAAAGCAATGGATAAATTAAATCTGGCAAAAGAAAAAGAACAGGCTGTGCAGGAAACAGCTGCTCAGCAAAAAGATAACAGCATTAAAATGTGACATAAGGGGAGAGAGACTTGACACAAACAGAACAATATCGTTTTCCAAAGGATTTTTGGTGGGGATCATCCGCTTCAGCAACACAAACGGAGGGTGCCGCCGACAGAGACGGAAAAGGGCAGAATATATGGGATTATTGGTATGAGAAAGAACCGCATCGTTTTTTTGACCATGTCGGACCCGCGGCCACATCCCAATTTTACGACAATTATAAAGAAGATATCAGGCTGATGAAGGAGCTTGGCCACAACTCGTTCCGGATGTCGATTTCCTGGTCGCGTTTAATACCAGACGGAACAGGCGAGATCAACGATAAAGCCGTAAATTTCTATAACAATGTCATTGATGAGTTGATCGCTAACGGAATTGAACCTTTTGTCAATTTGTTTCATTTTGATATGCCGATGGCGCTTCAAAAAATCGGCGGCTGGGTAAACAGAGAGACGGTTGACGCTTATGAAAACTATGCAAGAACATGCTTCCGTTTGTTTGGCGGCAGAGTGAAAAAATGGTTCACACATAATGAACCAATCGTTCCCGTAGAAGGCGGCTACTTATATGATTTTCATTATCCAAACAAGGTCGACTTTAAAGAGGCTGTCCAGGTTGGATTTCATACGATGCTGTCAAGTGCCCGCGCGATTCAGGCTTACAGGGAGATGGAGCAGGACGGAAAAATCGGCATCATTTTAAATTTGACCCCATCATACCCGAGAAGCAGCCATCCGGCGGATGTGAAAGCCGGGGAAATCGCAGACGCGTTTTTTAACAGATCCTTTTTAGACCCATCTGTCAAAGGTGAATTTCCAAAAGAGCTGGTCGACATTTTGAAGAATGAAGGCTTTATGCCTGATTACAACCCTGAAGATCTTGACATCATCAAAAAGAACACGGTTGACCTGTTGGGAGTGAATTATTACCAGCCGAGACGTGTGAAAGCAAAAGAACATCTTCCGAATCCCGACGCTCCTTTTTTGCCGGACAGGTATTTTGATCCTTACGTCATGCCGGGCCGCAAAATGAATCCGCATCGCGGCTGGGAGATCTATGAAAAAGGCGTTTATGATATTTTGGTCAATTTAAAAGAAAACTACGGGAACATCGAGTGTTTTATCTCTGAAAACGGCATGGGAGTTGAAGGCGAAGAGCGCTTCAGGGATGAACAAGGCATGATTCAGGATGATTACCGGATTGAATTTATAAAAGAGCACCTTAAATGGATTCACCGCGCCATGCAGGAAGGATCGAACGTAAAGGGCTATCACTTATGGACGTTCATGGACAACTGGTCTTGGACAAATGCCTATAAAAACCGATACGGGTTTGTATCTGTCAATCTCGAGAAAGACGGAGAAAGAACCATCAAAAAGAGCGGAAAATGGTTTAAAACGGTTGCTGAGCAAAACGGTTTCTAGATTTTCTTAAGGTCAAGATCTTCCGGCAATCATCATGATGAATAGAGATGACGAACAACCGCAACATTGATGAAATAGGGAAAAGAACTTATGATATCCGTAAAAGCTTATGTGATATCAGACTCTAACAGCTGCCGGAGGATACCAATGAATAAATACGAAATCATTGCAAATGAAATGAGAAATAGAATTAAAAATAACGTATATCCGATCGATCAGCCCATTCCTGATGAAGTATCTCTTGCAAAAGAATTTAACTCAAGCCGTATGACGATGAAGAGAGCCTTGGATAATTTAGTTGCCGAGGGTCTGCTGTTCAGAAAACGCGGCCATGGCACGTTTATTATTCAATCTGCAATACAGGATGACCATGTCCATGTAGTCAGCAATGAGATTCTAGGATTGACCAACTTGCTGAAAGATAAAAAAATCAAAAGCAAGGTCATTCAGTTTGAAGTGCAATTTCCCACTGAGGAAGTGGCCGCCCATTTGTCTATTGATCAGAAAACACCGGTTTATTATGTCGTTCGGCTGCGAATTGTAGAAGGTGAACCCTATGTACTGGAAAAAACATATATGCCGACGCATTTAATCCCGGGCATTAATGACGATGTCCTTCATGATTCGATCTACAATCATATTACAAATGTGCTGCAGCTCAAAATCGCCGGAACGCATCGGAAAATCAGAGCCTGCAAATCTGATCATATTGACCAGCAGCATCTGGGCTGCAAACAGGATGATCCAATTCTTGAAGTTGAACATGTGGGCTTCTTAGATACCGGGATTCCATTTGAATATTCCTTTTCACGTCATCGGCATGACAAGTTTGTTGTGACTTCTGTAAACATACGGCGCTGATTGCGGAGACAACAAGGAGGCCATCTGCATGCTTGGCGGTATTGAAGCAGGCGGCACAAAGTTTGTTTGTGCTGTCGGTAGAGAAGATGGAACGATCATTGACAGGATAGAATTCCCCACAAAGATGCCGGATGAAACGATAGAGAAAGTGATTCAATATTTTCGCCAATTTTCATTACAGGCAATCGGCATCGGCTCCTTTGGTCCTGTTGATAACGATAAAACCAGTCAAACATACGGTACCATTACGGCCACACCGAAAGCGGGCTGGAGACACTATCCCTTTTTACAAACCGTTAAGAACGAAATGAAAATCCCAGTCGGGTTTAGTACGGATGTCAACGCTGCAGCGCTGGGTGAATTCCTTTTCGGTAAAGCGAAGGGGCTCGACAGCTGCCTGTATATAACGATTGGCACTGGCATAGGCGCGGGGGCTATTGTAGAGGGGAGGCTCCTTCAGGGGCTGTCACACCCTGAGATGGGCCATATTTATATCCGGAGGCACCCGGATGACGTATACCAAGGGAAGTGCCCTTATCATGGAGATTGCTTTGAAGGCTTAGCTTCAGGCCCCGCTATCGAAGCCCGCTGGGGAAAAAAAGCTGCTGATTTATCAGATCTAACCCAAGTCTGGGAACTGGAAGGGTACTATATTGCCCAAGCGCTGGCTCAGTATATTTTGATCCTTGCACCTAAAAAAATCATTCTTGGCGGCGGCGTCATGCAACAGAAACAAGTGTTTCCTTATATCTATCAATATGTACCGAAGATCATGAACAGCTACTTAAATTTTTCTGAATTATCGGAAAATATAAGTGATTATATAGTACCTCCACATTTAGGCAGTAACGCAGGAATCATCGGCACGCTGGTTTTAGCGCAACAGGCCTTGCAAGCAGAGTCAGCATCCGGGGAGGTGCGATCATGAAGCACCCTATATTTTTGGAGCCTGTCTTTAAAGAAAGAATATGGGGGGGAACAAAGCTTTACGATGCTTTCGGCTACGCAATACCCTCAGAAAAAACAGGTGAATGCTGGGCCGTTTCTGCACATGCTCATGGTCCGTCGGTTGTAAAAAGCGGTCCGCTGGCAGGAAAGACACTTGATCAAGTATGGCAAGATCATCCGGAGGTGTTCGGGTTTCCGGATGGTAAGGTGTTTCCGCTTTTGGTAAAGCTGCTTGATGCAAATATGGATCTCTCCGTGCAAGTTCATCCTGATGATGATTATGCAAAACTGCACGAAAACGGCGATCTTGGTAAAACAGAGTGCTGGTATATAATGGATTGCAAAGATGACGCTGAACTGATTTTGGGACATCACGCAAGCACAAAGGAAGAGTTCAAACAGCGAATAGAAAGCGGTGATTGGAACGGGCTGCTGAGGAGAATCAAAATTAAGCCCGGAGATTTCTTTTATGTGCCAAGCGGTACACTCCATGCTTTATGTGAGGGAACCCTCGTCCTTGAAATCCAGCAAAACTCTGATACAACGTATCGCGTATACGATTATGACCGCTGTGATGACCAGGGCGAAAAAAGATCTCTTCATATAGAAAAAGCCATGGAAGTCATAACGATACCGCATATTGATAAAGCGCATACACCCGAAGTGAAAGAAGCTGGTAACGCGGAGATCACTGTTTATGTGCAATCAGATTATTTCTCAGTGTACAAATGGAAGATTAGCGGCCGAGCTTCTTTTCCTTCTCATCAAACCTATTTGCTGGGGAGTGTTCTGAGCGGATCAGGACGTATCTTAAATAATGGTAATCAGTATAAATGCACTGCAGGCTCACACTTTATTCTGCCTGCGCATTTTGGTGAATTTTCAATAGAAGGAACATGTGAATTCATGATATCTCACCCTTAATGAATGGAGGAGTTGTATTTGGTTAAGAAATATACGATCTCTTTGCTCATTTTATTTTTACTTGCGTCTGCTTTTTTTGCAAAACCAATTGAAGCGCATACTGTGTCTCCTGTGAATCCTAATGCCCAGCAGACAACAAAAGCAGTGATGAATTGGCTTGCTCATCTGCCGAACCGAACGGAAAACAGGGTTCTTTCTGGCGCGTTCGGAGGTTACAGTCATGACACATTTTCTATGGCAGAGGCTGATAGAATTCGAAGCGCCGCCGGGCAATCGCCTGCTATTTACGGCTGTGATTATGCCAGAGGGTGGCTTGAAACAGCAAATATTGAAGATTCAATAGATGTAAGCTGCAACAGCGATTTAATTTCGTATTGGAAAAATGGCGGAATTCCGCAAATCAGTTTGCACCTGGCGAACCCTGCTTTTCAGTCAGGGCATTTTAAAACACCGATTACAAATGATCAGTATAAAAAAATACTAGATTCTTCAACAGTAGAAGGGAAGCGGCTAAATGCCATGCTCAGCAAAATTGCTGACGGACTTCAAGAGCTGGAGAACCAAGGTGTGCCTGTTCTGTTCAGGCCGCTGCATGAAATGAACGGTGAATGGTTTTGGTGGGGGCTTACATCATATAACCAAAAGGATAATGAAAGAATCTCTCTATATAAACAGCTCTACAAGAAAATCTATCATTATATGACCGACACAAGAGGACTTGATCATTTGCTTTGGGTTTACTCTCCTGACGCCAACCGAGATTTTAAAACCGATTTTTACCCAGGTGCGTCTTATGTAGATATTGTCGGACTAGATGCGTATTTCCAAGATGCCTATTCGATAAATGGATATGATCAGCTAACGGCGCTTAATAAACCATTTGCTTTTGCAGAAGTGGGCCCGCAAACAGCAAACGGCAGCTTCGATTACAGCCTGTTCATCAATGCAATAAAACAAAAATATCCTAAAACCATTTACTTTCTCGCATGGAATGATGAATGGAGTCCAGCGGTAAACAAGGGTGCTTCAGCTTTATATCATGACAACTGGACGCTCAATAAGGGAGAAATATGGAATGGCGATTCTTTAACGCCAATCGTTGAATGAATCGGTTTTTCACAATTAAGAAGGTGCTCAAGAAGTTTCATTGAGCACCTTTCTGCCTTGATTAGGCATTCATATCGCCTAACCCCGGACTGTGTTCATTTGGCATTTCAGGAAGTATCGGTACAGGAAACCCTGCCGGAGGCTCTATGACTTGTAACTCTCCGCCATTTCGGCTTGGAGATTTCCCTTGATAGATTTCGCCGATCCTCGTTTCATCCAACCTGAAGTTAAACTGTGCATTATGGTAGCCTAATTCAACATACTTTCTGCACTCAGGATATTTGTTAATATCATAATTTGGAACAGGGAGGAGCTTCGCCCATTCAACGCCCAATGTCTCGAGCGCTTTCGCAAATGCATTCTGGTGAGCATTGTCGCGTACAATCAAAAAAGCAAGTGTTTCCCGAAATGTCTGATTAGAGCTCATTTCATAAATCCTTGTTTTTTGAAGTACGCCTGTCGACTCAAGAAGCAAGTTATCCAGCAGGTCAGTAATTAAGTTTCCGTGGTTATACACCCATGACCCGTTCCAAGGGTTGCCGCCTGCATCAACGGGAAGGGAACTTTGCGCCCCAATAATATAATGATGAGGATTAGCATGTTTAACGGCTTCATTAAGTGGTGCTTGATCTGCACCTTGACTGCCGACACCTTCACCGCCTGATTCATTTAATAAAGCATTGATTGTGTTTTGAACGAGTTCAACGTGGGCAATCTCCTCTAAAAAAATGCCGCGAAGCAAATCACGGTACTGTTTCTGCTTTCCTCTGAAATTAGAGCTTTGGAAAAAAAACTGCATCATCGTACGCATTTCTCCGTAATGACCGCCTAATATCTCCTGCAAGACCTTAGCGGCTGCCGGATCTGGCTTATCCGGTTTAATGATATTTATCAGTTCTTCTTTGTAGTAATACATAACATGCCTCGTTTCTTTTCTAGTGATTGGTTTCTTATATCTTTTGTAAAAGGAGATAAAGTCTATACATGATAAAGCGTGAAAGAATAAAATAAAAAAATACAGAAAAAGTGTTGACCGAATGAAATACACATGGTATATTATTAAACGTCGCTGATGAACAGCACGAAACAAAATAGAAAACAAAAAAAGTTTTCCCAAGGTGTTTACAAGTTTTTAAAAACGTGTATAATAAGAAAAGTCGAATTGAAAAAGATTCGAGCTTCAAAAAAACTTTTTAAAAACTTCTTGACTTTAACTTTGAATGATAGTATGATAGTTAAGTCGCTTAATAAGCGCCCGTAGCTCAATTGGATAGAGCGTTTGACTACGGATCAAAAGGTTAGGGGTTCGACTCCTCTCGGGCGCGCCATTATAAGATATAACGCGGGTGTAGTTTAGTGGTAAAACCTCAGCCTTCCAAGCTGATGTCGTGAGTTCGATTCTCATCACCCGCTCCATTATTGAATGATCTTTGAAAACTAAACAAGACAAAACGTACCTGTTAATTCATTTTTATAAATCGCACAGCGATGTGCGTAGTCAGTCAAACTACTTTATCGGAGAGTTTGATCCTGGCTCAGGACGAACGCTGGCGGCGTGCCTAATACATGCAAGTCGAGCGGACAGATGGGAGCTTGCTCCCTGATGTTAGCGGCGGACGGGTGAGTAACACGTGGGTAACCTGCCTGTAAGACTGGGATAACTCCGGGAAACCGGGGCTAATACCGGATGCTTGTTTGAACCGCATGGTTCAAACATAAAAGGTGGCTTCGGCTACCACTTACAGATGGACCCGCGGCGCATTAGCTAGTTGGTGAGGTAACGGCTCACCAAGGCAACGATGCGTAGCCGACCTGAGAGGGTGATCGGCCACACTGGGACTGAGACACGGCCCAGACTCCTACGGGAGGCAGCAGTAGGGAATCTTCCGCAATGGACGAAAGTCTGACGGAGCAACGCCGCGTGAGTGATGAAGGTTTTCGGATCGTAAAGCTCTGTTGTTAGGGAAGAACAAGTACCGTTCGAATAGGGCGGTACCTTGACGGACCTAACAGAAAGCCACGGCTAACTACGTGCCACAGCCGCGGTATACGTAGGTGGAAGCGTTGTCCGGAATATTGGGCGTAAAGGCTCGCAGCGGTTCTTAATCTGATGTGAAAGCCCCGGCTCACCGGGGAGGGCATTGGAACTGGGGACTTGAGTGCAAAAAGAGAGTGGAATTCACGTGTAGCGGTGAATGCGTAAGATGTGGAGGACACAGTGGCGAAGCGACTCTCTGGCTGTACTGACCTGAGAACGAAACGTGGGAGCGACAGGATAGATACCTGGTAGTCACGCCGTAACGATAATGCTAATGTTAGGGGGTTCCCCCCTTATGCTGCGCTACGCATTAGACTCCCCTGGGAGACGGCGCAGCTGAACTCAAGAATGACGGGGCCCCCAACGGGGAATGTGGTTAATCGAACACCCGAAAACTTCCAGGCTGAATCTCTGAAATCTAAAATAGACGCCCTTCGGGCAAAGACAGGGGCTGGTGTCTCACCCCGTCCGAATTGGGTAATCCCACAAGGAACCTTGACTATTGCACATCATTGGACCTAAGGATGCCGGAAACCGAGAAGGGGGTAAGCAAAATTTGCCCTTTACTGGGTACCCTGTCATGACAAAAAGGGCGACCCCGGTAGCATCCCAATTTTCGTCGACCACTGACCCCCGGGACGGATCTAAACCGAAAATCCGGGAATTCCGCTTTACCCCCCCCCAATTTACCAACGGGGACTTTGACCCCCAGGGAATTGGATCAGGCTAGGGGGG
>NZ_MOEO01000008.1:0-217417 GCF_001875785.1 Bacillus sp. FMQ74
GGTAAGAGGAATGATAAGATGATCTTGTTTGCTGATAATTTAAGGAAAGAAGATTTAAAATTTGAACCATATGAACCCTGTCCTTGTTTATCAGGTAAGAAGTTCAAGTTTTGCTGTTACCAAAAAGCAAGAAACTTTAAACAGAAATCTTTAAGTGAGCTTAATTATTCTGAAAGCAGAATACAATATGAAATGAGTAAGCTGTGGGATGAAACTGATTTCAAAACATGTTTTGGATTTAAGAAAGAAGAATGTGGAGATTTAATAAAAAATGCTCACTCGATACAAAATAATAGAATTCTTAATCGGATAAGTGATGAAAATCATGTTTATCAAATTTCGCATAGATTCTCTAAGGATGAAGGAATTACTACTGAGTTTAAAAGGATTAGCAAGAATAAAGCTAGTACTTTTTTCGGTTTTTGTGATTTTCACGATACAGAATTGTTTAAGCCTATAGAGTTAAAGGATTATGAAAATGAAGAAATACAAAATTTTTTATTTGCATTTAGAGCACTATCTATTGAAATGCATAAAAAAATTAGAAGGTTGGAGTCACTTAGAAATATATCCAAAAAGTACCCAAATAAATTAATTGACCCTTTTTTTGTTTATAACTTTAAACAAGCAGAGCTTGATATTAGAGATTTTAAATCTGATTATGAAAAGTTTAAAAGGGGCTATATTGAAAATAACTTTTCAAATATAAAAACATTATTTCGAAAGTTGCCATTTGAAATTAATTTTGCTGTATCGACTTCTTTTGCAGTCAATGAGGACTTAAATGGAAATACTTTAAATGAAATTCATAATATTGATAAGAACCTTGTGCTTCCCTCAATTTATCTAAATATTTATCCTATCGAAGGTGGTACAAATATTATCATCTCATATTTTCTAGATAATGATGATGTGTATGGAGAATATTTTAATCAATTAGAGCATTTAAATGATAAAGAATTTGTCGAGTATCTAAACTTTCTAATCATAGAATATACAGAAAATATCTTTTTCAGGCCTAATTTTATAGAAAATTTAAACGAAGAACAGAAGTATTCTTTGTTAAAAAGTTTTGAGTCATCATTTTTCCCACTGGAAAAATTCGAACTATTATATGAGGATAATTATTATAATTTTGATCTTTTTTCAAGAGACACTCAATAGAGTGTCTTTTTTTTATATTCCCTGTAACTGCTTCCGCGGTAAATCTCAGGAAAGAAATGGTCGGTTGTCGACTTGGATACGGGGCAGTTTAGAGGGAGTATCTTCAAAACAACTTAATTCAAAAGGAGGCGGCAGTGAATGTAGATGGTTGAAAAGCACATACTGGCGTATAAGGATTTATGTCAAAAGTATGAAATACAAAGACCTTGCTGAGAAATATGAGGTGTCTGTGAACAACATTAAATCATGGAAACAGCGGCATGGTTGGCAAAGAAAAAAGGGTGCACCCGCTAAGAAAAGTGTCCATACAAAAAAAGTAGGTGCACCACTCGGTAACAAGAATGCGTTAGGTAATAAAGGGGGCGCACCACACAGAAATCAAAACGCTGTGACACACGGATTTTCTCTAAATTCTTACCTAAAGACACGCTCTCTATCATAGAAGAGATTCAGGAGCGATCACCTGTCGATATGATATGGGATCAGATACAGATCCAATATGCTGCAATTATAAGAGCGCAAAAGATCATGTTCGTTTCTGATTAAGGACGAGATGATTAAGGAACTGAAAAAGAAAAAGTCTGTCCTATCTGAGACAAATGAAGTCGAAGAGGAAAAATACGAATTCCAATTTTCTTGGGATCGTCATGCAACGTTCTTGAACGCGCAATCTCGGGCAATGGCAGAGCTCAGGAACCTTATAAAGCAGTTTGACGAATTAGCTCATTCAGAAGACGAACGACGCCTTAAATATCAATAAGAAAAAATTAGAGATTGAAGAACTTACTGAAGAAGATAAACCTTTTGAAATCACCATTGTGAACAAAAGTGATGACAGGAAAAAAAGAAGAATCTTAATGGTTAGTGCAAGAGTAGTTGATTTTCCAGATGGAATGACGGGAAAGGTAAGAGGAAGGAATCCTCTTGTACGATATAGCAACAAAACTACATTTGATGTCCATGAATCCACTAATATAAGAGAAGATGTCCAAGATATTAGAAGTGAGATAGCTCAAATTAAAGAAGCTATAGAAGCAAGTTTACAAACAGCAAGTAGTCAAAATGGAGGTGGAGATATAATGGAAAAAATACTTGAAAAGGTAAATGAAATTGACAAAAAGGTAGCTGTCATAGAGGAACGAACAAAAAAACTTGATAATCTGGCTACAAAAGATGAGATAAAAACTTAATTTCAGAAGCAATTACCAATTCAGGAATGGCCACCAAGGAACATGTTGAACTAAAAATAGTTAGTTCGCGTAATGCAATTATTTTATGGACTATAGCGACGGTTATTGCTGCAACAGGCATATTAATAAAATTTTTATAAAGAAGAATACAGGTTATATTGCAATCCCCTCAAAAATTTTGGTTACTTAAAAGATGTAATTATTTAGTGAAATAAAAGTTATGAATAAATGTAAATGTTATATAAGCAACAGATTCTCTCTTTATATCAAAAATATCAATCTGCTTTGATTCCAAAAGATCTTGTAAATGGTCTGGACCGTGTTGTTCAGCTACTTGCAATTCTCCTTCTGATATAGGTAAAGCCATTAGCCAAGTAACATTTTTGTTGCTAAATTCAAGTAGCTCTAAATCTTCCTCCCACAGAAATGGGGGAACGAACATAACATGTTTCATGTCGGTTTCCTGATCATACATATTAATCACATCTTTAAAAATAACACCTGGTGCACAAGAGAAGTTTGAGTTGATTATATTAAAGGCACAAGTTGATAAAACATTAGCATATATGTCTGAAGCTGACTCCATTGCAGCTACGATTTCTACCCGCAACGGAGTGCCATTCACCTCATAATTAATAGAATGATCTGACAAACCTAGAGTTGAATATGACGTGATACCTTCCTGAGGCTGGTCACTGACCGATAAAATATCAATGCTGCTACTCTTGTTATCATCCCAATATTTCGTAACCTTTGGTTTACCTTCAAAAGCTCCTAAAACTGTTCTAGCAATTTCTTTATTTTCTTGTGTAATGACCATTAGACAATCTCTACGACAATTTCTAATGTATATATATTTGTCTTTAAACAGTATCTCGTTAAAGAAGCCGAAAAAGCAGTGAGGTGTAAAATTACAATTCTAATATACTCTCTATGCCTGTATTATTAATTAATAAATCACTTAAGGATGGAGCGACTTTAACAGCTTCTTCAGCATCTAAATCTCCAAAACCTACAATATACAATCCGAAACCTTCGTTTCCGTCTAAATAAATTAGAGCATTTCCACCCTCATCATCACCAATTGCGAGTGATTCTGGTATGTATTCTTGAATTTCATAAGAATCATTCATTTCAATACACCCTGTTGGACTCCAAATCCGTATGTACTTTTCGCCATCTACACTTATTTCAACTTCTGTTGCTTCACTTACTATGTCTATATAATCAGATGGTACATTTATAGGTGAGAATTCTCTTAATGATTCAATTTCTTCTATGTTAGCAGCGGGCTCTTGTGCATCTATCGAAAAATGTGAGCTAATCTTATTGAGTAAGGTCATTTCAAATCAATCCTTTCATAACTAACTTTAAGTTTATCAAACATCTTATATTGTTGTTCCAGTACATCTTCAATGGTCTTACGTGAAAATCCTGCTGCTTTTAAATCTTCAACAGTATAATTAAGTTCTTCTTGTAAAGTAGAACTCCATTTTCCTTTCCCTTGTGCAACACGTTCGTTACGTCTCGCGTTTTGTCTTTTACTAATTTCAGTATGAGGGAACCCCTTACCTGTTTCAATTGTTATAGTTGGTGCTTTGTTGGCGTCATAGCCATATTGTTTTAAGTTTTCTTTAGCCCATTGTTGCTGTAACCCATGATGAGATTGCAACCGCCCGCCATTCGGGCCGGTACCTTTAGGTTTTGGCATTGAATCTTTATGGGTCTTATTAAAAATAACAAAATTCTCTGATTTGCTACTTGCTTTTGCATTCAACTTTTTGCTAACGCCACCTACACCAAATGGAACTAGCATTGATAAAGCATTAGTTATACTTTGCTCTTGTTGTTCCTTGGAAATCTTGTTCCCGAACATATCGCGTCCGGTTAAGGCTTCGCTAAAACCGTTCGCAGAAGCAAGTCCATAAAGTCCTTTGCTGGAATTTTGAAGGACATGGAATGTCTTAGGTGTTTTGTATACATCGAGAGCTTTGTCTGCTCTATAAAATGCCTTACTTGTTGAATAAACAGCTTTTCCACCTTTAGCTAATTTACCTGCCCATCCTACGATAGGGATGTATCCTGCCGCAGCCATTGCACCGGCAGCGACCCGTTGTCCAGCAGTTAGCTTTTCGCCGGTAACAGGATCAACCCCATCAGCGGCTCTTTTATAATCATAATATCCAGAGACCTCTCCTGTAAAATTACAAACAGCATCCCAAGACTTTTCATACCATGGTCTGTTCGCCAGTTCTTCTTGTTCTTTTGCAATTCTTCTTTGTTCCGCCTGTTGGTCCTTAAAAGAGATGTAGTCTGTTGATTGTTTCTTTACATCCTCAGTCATCTTGTGAATCTCACTGTCTCTATAAGCCTTCGCATTATAGTGAATAGGAGAGGCGCTTTTGCCTTTTGCTGTCGCATTCATTAAAGCTTGATAATCAGCTTGAATCATTTGTTCATTTGCTTCTGATAGTCCGTATTCTGATGTTAAGTTTTCGTCAACTTCATCCATTTTCTCAATGGCTTCTTTTCGTTTCTTTTCGGCAGACGAAAGTTCATTTTTAAAAGTTTCTGTCGAGAACAGATCCAAAGGCAGTATATCGTTGATATCATTTAATATATCTTTCATGGCTTTTTTCTGTTCAGACATGATGGATTTTGATTTGGTGTAGGCGTTAGCAAGCTCATGCGCTAAAAAGGTTTCTTCAATGTAGGCATCTGATAAGTTGGCATCTTCTAAGAAACCAGGAATACTCGTTAAGAAAGAAATTTTCATCTCAATTAAATCAATCCATTGGTCAGCAATGCCAGCTTGATCTTCATAAAATGATTTGATGTTATTAGCACCTTTGCCTGAAAACTCGCTATCATCTAAATCTGCAACAGCTTTGAACGCTTTCTTTAATTTGACCATTTTACTTTTTAAATCTTTGTATTCCTTTGCTCGCTTTTCAGCCTCGGAGAGCAAGGTTTTGGCTTCAAATACTTTCATGATCATATCCTTTCATTTAATCGTCATAACAAAATATTACCATGGAAGAATGATGAAACTAACTGTTATGTGGATCAAATGGTGGAAATGAATCATTCGATCTGTGTCATTTTGCCTATTTGCTAATCCTTTCAATGAAAGGGGACTTTCCAATTGTAACATCGCCATCATGAAAAAATTCGATAACGTAGCCATATTCACTAAACATAAAAGTATCTGATCCAACGGCAGTTACATCATCAATTACGTTTAATGCATGCTCAAGACTGGTTTTTAATGCTGGCTGTTCTCCGTAACCCCAAAGAATAATAATGTTCCTATCTTTAAAATGGTGTTTAGCTAGCCAATCGTAAATCTCTTCCTCGTAAATTATAGATTGATGACAACAAACTTCTTCCCACTTGATTCGTCCCCAAGATGTAAAGGGAAAACTGTTTGAAAGCAGTTCATAATATTTTGCCGTTAATTCTTCTGATAAGATTTCTTTGTTTTTCCCTAGAGCTTCTAAGCATTCATCAAATAAGTCCAAAATTTTCACCTCAAAAACTTTATGTATGCTGGATTTTTTCAGTATTAGAAATAAGAAAAAGCCGTTATGAAACGGCTAAAGGGAATTAGAACTAATGTTGTTTATCGAATCAAACAAGGAATTCATGAGTAGGTGCGAGAGTTACATTCCGGGATGCTTCCTTCATTTCGCCATTAGACATAGATCCGAAAAAGGCAAGTCCAATGAAAACGGCGGATAAACTGATAAACAATTTAGATTTCATACATGCATTCCCCTTTCGGTATTTGCTTTTTAGTATATACACTATTTTTTGGGAAGGGTAGTCCTATTGCTGTTCGGCCCGCGCGCACCTTTTATGATGAAAACAATTTCAGAATGTTTGTGAATAGTTTTATACTATAAATAATTCTTTAATGAGGATTATCACAGTAAGATGCAACGGATAAAATACGTAAAAAGCCCATTTCATAAAAGTACTTGAATAACCTTTTTTACCGTTATACAGGAGAAAGAACGGGAAAGCGAAAACCATTATCCATTGATAGTCATATAAAAACAATTGGTTAAACAAGTCCGGTGCACCTAAATTGGTCAGTAAGAAGAACAAGCTGAACAAGATATAAGTGATAATCTTCAGGCCTTTCTTTTCTCTTAGGAAGTAGAATATGAGTACCATCCCCAGACCGTATAGGGATGCTTCGGTAAATAACATAAGTATGCCAATAACAATAGCTGCAATCGTACTCAATGCGTATTTTTTCGTCCGTTTACCATAATCCAAGACTGTTAGCAGCACTATACCGCATCCTAAAGATAAGAAAATGTTATTTGGTATTTTAAGTGAATAATCTAATGCAACCATTAAAATCGCAAAACCAAATAACCGAGTAATATATTTTTTCCGATTTCTCGTATGGATAAATCCTTCAACAATCAAAAAGAAAAATATTGGTGCAGCTAATTTTCCAACGTATCCGAACCATATGGGGTAATTAGGGATATAAGTATAAACGTGGTCAAATACCATTAAAATTATGGCTAATAATTTTAAAATAAATGAATTCATAATTTACTCCTTTAGAAAATTTTTAAGTTTCATATGTTATGCCCTGCTAAAGAGCGGCGAAAATTCATCTTAATCCTTCAGAACTTGTAAAACTGTTTTTTATTCGGCCCATAAGTCAAAACGAATTTCCCTCTACTTTCTGGCACAGTATGCACAGTATAAAATAAAGGACACACCGAAAAAATAGAGAAAGATTACACTAAGCTTTCAATTTTGTAATCTTTCTCTGTTTATATTCCTAATTTTTGACGTTTGGTATATATGCTGTCTTAAAGCAAATACCTAGAACATCTTGATCAATGGGCATTTTTCAATCCAAGACACAAGCTGCGCGAAATTCCAAAACTCCTTCGTTCATCTCTTTCTCAAATCAAAGCTGAATGGACCGAAGATGGCTTCTTCATTTTCCGATTTAAGGACATCAATTGGCGATATATCATTCTTTTCTTTAGCGTGTCCCGAATCATAGAGGGAAAGGCCTATTTCATTAAAGTTGTAGTAGTTTGGTTTTAGCTGCAAGTTTGGCTCGGTTTAGTGTACGTTATAAAAAAGGTGAGGGAGATGTTTTAACATGAAAAGTATGAAGTACATATTGTTTTTCTTGATCTCTTTAATTTTACAAGCTATTTTGTTTTTGGGAATAAAAAGAGATTCGGGGATTACTATACTCGACATGTTAGTTATGTCCTTGTTATTCAGTTTATTTATGTTTTTAATTGATAGAGTCCTTACAAAAAAGCAGGCATAATGCCTGCTTTTTTATTATGAACGAACCGAATAAAAAAGTTTGCGGTTTTTTTGCGGTTCAAACACTTTTTGGAAATGTTAGAATATTACATAAAAAGACATAAAAGGAGGGGCCCTGTGAATCCGGTTTTATCATCGTCAGAAGTTGGCGTAAAGATCAATGAATGGTATAAAATGATACGTCAATTTAGTGTCCCGGATGCAGAGATTTTAAAGGCTGAGGTGGAACAAGAGATCAATCAGATGGAGGAAGATGAGTATTTACTTATTTACTTCTCTCTAATGAAATTCCGTCATCAGCTTATGTTAGATTATTTGGAACCAGTTACAACAAGAATCAGGCCAACTATTGATGAACTGCTTGAAAAAATAGAAGCATCCAATAAGGGGATCACTGGTCTGTTGTCTTACTACTCTCTGTTTTTTCGTGGAATGTATGAGTTTGATAAGAGGGAATATGTCAAAGCAATTGGTTTTTATCGAGAAGCAGAAAAACACCTTACTCATGTTAATGATGATATTGAGAAGGCAGAATTTCATTTTAAGTTGGCTGAAGCTTACTATATCATGAAGCAAAATCATATCTCGATGCACCATGTTAAACAGGCGATGGACATTTATAATCAATATGAACTTTATAAAGTGCGAAAAATACAATGTCATTTCGTGATATCTGGAAATTACGTTGATTTTAAACATTTCGAGAAAAGCTTGCCGCACCTTGAAAAAGCCTTAGAGTTGTCCAAACAATTAGATCGCAATGAAAGGCTACTTAGCTCGGCTTACTACAATCTCGGAAAGAATTACGCAGATTTAGGAATAAATGATAAAGCAGATCATTTCTTAAATGAGGCTGCCAAGGTATCAGAAAGTGCTAAGTTGAGCAATTTACCACATTCAATGTTTACATACGCTAAATTTCTTTTTAAGCAAGGAAAAACAAGTGAAGCAATAAAAATGAGTAAAAAGGGTTTATCTGCTGCAATATCCCAAGGTGATAAACTTTTTGTGTCCCTGCAAAAGTACTTGGAAGCACTTTATATCAATGCAGTAGATCAAGCGGGAATCAAAAAAACGATTGATTACTTAGAAAGAAATAAGAATTATGCGTATGTGGAAGATATCGCAATTGATACGGCTGAAGTTTTTGCAAAATCAAAGGAGTTTGAAACATCATATGTTTATCATCAAAAAATGCTTGAAACGCAAAAACAAATTCAGAGGGGAGAATGCCTGTATGAATTTTAAAAAAGGCGTAATCATTATTCTTAGTGCAGTTACTTTAGGTTTAAGTTTAGTTACTACTATTACTGTAGAGAAAAGTGAAGCATATCATCAACTTTCTGACCGAAATCAAACATGAAAACTGATTAAACCCTCTTAATTGAGGGTTTTTTATTTATGTCTTGGATTGCTTCAACATTGCCAAATGAGTCAAAAGAATAAAGGTTGTACCACTTTTAAATCCTTGAGACATAACCTTATTTTGGGGGAGAGAAAAAGGAAATAGGGCACCGCAATTTAAATTTTCGGTGATACCGCAATAACTTTTTAGTTCTCATGGAGAATCTGTACGATGGGGAATTAGGTGGTTTTGGGGA
Source organism: Bacillus sp. FMQ74 (assembly GCF_001875785.1). Taxonomy (NCBI): domain Bacteria; kingdom Bacillati; phylum Bacillota; class Bacilli; order Caryophanales; family Bacillaceae; genus Bacillus; species Bacillus sp. FMQ74. Next base: position 9,272 of record NZ_MOEO01000008.1, read on the forward strand.
TTAGCTCATTAAAAAACTCATTTCGTAGATAAGACAGTTCTTCAAAAGATGGTTTCAAAATTGCAGGAGATCAATTTTGGGACTATAGGAAGGGAAGAACCTTCATTTTGTTATTTGGACAGATTAAAAACTATACCCATTTTGTGCCCAGAATTCATGATACTTGATCAAAATCAGTGTAAATAAAGTAAACGGATGCTATAAATAAAGGCTTTTGAAAATGGTCATATCTTTTTACTATGTTGAGGGACTCGATTTAGATGAAGATACCAAAACATGTTGGTATCTTTTTGGTTGTTGGAGTTATCAAATCTCCTTTAGAAGTTCATGACATGGCACCAAATGCAAGTCGTGGTAACTTTCAAAAAACTTTTGTCGGTTGATACGCAGGGTTCAACGCTTATCAATCATTGTTTGACTAATAATATGGAATAGTTTAGGATGAAAGTAAATATTTATATTTTATACACTGGGGGAGCTTTTAGAAGCTGAGAAGAGACACAAGTCCTGACCCTTTGAACCTGATTTGGTTAACACCAGCGTAGGGAAGTGAGAAAATTAGAGAGATTTTTTATCTTATCTATTTTTAAGCCACTTTCCATATGAAAGTGGCTTTATTTATTTTGAAAGGATGATATTAAAGTGACAACTAAAAAAGTTTTTTTAGCAGGGCCTTTTAAAAGTTTAGTAGACGAGAATACTGGATTGATGAGCTTACATGAAAGGGGAAAGTTGGAATCTTTAATTTCTTTTTTTGAAAATGAAGGATGGTTAGTTCATAATGCTCACAAGCGAGAAGGATGGGGGAAAGATTTCATGACACCTCAACAATGCACTAAAATTGATTTTGATGAAATAAGCACTTGTGACCTTTTTGTAGCTTTTCCTGGCTCACCGGCTTCTCCTGGAACACATATAGAAATTGGATGGGCTTCTGCCTTGAAAAAAAAGATAGTGTTATTACTAGAAAAAGATAGAGATTACGCATTCTTAATCCAAGGGTTAAATGTAGTAGCTGATGTTGAATACATTAATTTTAAAGATACCGATGATTTATTACAAAAGATTAAAAGTATCCTTATGAAATAAAAGGTGGAATCTAAATGAGAAAGAGAACTTTTCATGAAGCATATATGGAAACACTGTATGACATCTATCACAACCCTGAATTTTTGAATTCACCGCGTGGACAAAAAAGCAAAGAAAAATTGAACTATCATCTGACCCTTGAAAATCCAGTAGAACGTGTCACTTACTTACCCTCTAGAAAAACAAATATCGTGTTTAATTTTGCTGAAGTTTTATGGTATTTGTCGGGGAGTAACAACTTAGATTTTATTAGTTATTACAATAAAAAAATGCCTTTATATTCAATGAATAAAAAAACATTAACAGGCACTGCGTATGGACCTAAAATATTTGAATTTGGAAACGCAAAACTAAATCAATGGAATAGAATAAAAAATCTTTTGACACAAGAAGACATTGATTCAAAAAGGGCATTTATTCAAATATTCGATGCCTCGGAACTCTTCGTTTCTGGAAACATTGATGTTTCTTGCACAATCGGTTTGCAATTTTTCATAAGAGAAAACAAGTTATACATGTCTTCCGTAATGCGTGCAAATGATGCATTTCGAGGAATGATTAGTGATCTTTTCTCTTTTACATTTATGCAAGAATTAATGGCGAGAGAACTTTATTTAGAAGTCGGAGAATATTTCCATAATGTTGGTTCCATTCATATCTACGAGTCCGACAACGAATGGGCAAAAACAGTACTTGAGGAAGCTAAAAATTATAATGATACCTCGGCTTTTGAATTTCCTAAAATGCCTGCCGGGAATAATTGGCCTTTCATTGAAACAGTTTTAGAATATGAGTCTTTGCTTAGAAAAGATCAAATTTCATTGTCAAGGCAGGATATTGAAACTCTAGAATTACCTGAGTATTGGGAACAGGTTCTTTTACTTTTCAGTATATATCAGCATATTGCTTATAAGCGAGATATGGACCTTTCTCTATTTCAAGGCTTACTTCCTACTTATCAATTTTTTGTTAGAAATAAGTGGTTTAATTACTTCTCAACTAAACAAAAGGAGGAAATTTAATGAAAACTTCTTGGAAAGAAGACAGTGTTGCTGGTAAATTCGATGCTTATAACGACGTTTTAGAACAAACATTAGGTTTTGAGTATGTTTTTCGTAAATTTGATAAAGCGGATATTAAAAAGGTGCTCGATTTTGGCTGTGGTCCCGGAAAGGTAGCATATAGGTTAGCTGACAGAATAGATTGCAATGTAATCGCAGTAGATGAATCAAGTAAGATGTTGGATATAGCAAAGACAAAAAGAAAACATCCACATGTTGACTATCATTTAATTGAACATGATAATCTTTCCTTCTTACCAGATCATTCAGTTGATGCTGCTATGGCCTGTTACGTCTTTATTAATACAGATAGTGATCAACGTATCAAAAGAATCATGGATGAAATTTTTCGTGTGTTAAAACCAGGTGCTTCTTTTGTTATACTCGATACAAACCCTGACTCAACTGGAATAGAATTTTCAACCTTTCGCAACGGAATACCGGGGAAAGAGTATTCTTACGGAGAAGAAAGAAATGAGTGGCTTCATGTTCCTCAACAAGAAGATTTAATTTTAAATGACTTTCATTGGCCGAAGTCAATGTACTATAAACTTTTATCTAATGTAGGTTTTGAAAGTGTAACATTACTGGAACCAACGTTAAACGATATTGACGGAGAGCAGTTAAAGGCCATCGAACAAAAATTTAAATTTAATAATTGGAAAAGTGAAAAGGAATACCCGCCTTTTGTAATTTTTGAAGCAGTGAAACCTGCCTTAGGAGGTGTATGAGTTGACGGATATCTATAAAGCACTTTCGATTGCTGGAACAGATCCAACCGGGGGAGCGGGAATTCATGCAGACTTAAAAACCTTCCAGGAGCAGCAAGTATTTGGAATGGCTGTTATTACATCAGTTGTTGCTCAAAACACTCTTGGTGTGAAAAGTTTTGAGGAGGTATCTCTGAATAATATATCTCAGCAAATAGACTGTGTCATCGGAGATATAAAACCGGATGCTGTAAAAACTGGTATGCTTGCAAGCGTGGATATTATAGAACTGATAGCTGAAAAATTAAAAGCGGCTAATATCCAATCGTATGTGATGGACCCAGTTATGGTTGCTAAAAGCGGACATCATCTACTTCATAAGGATGCCGTTAATCATTTGAAAAAATTATTAATACCTCAAACCACTGTTATTACACCAAATATTCCAGAAGCAGAAGTAATAATCGGCAAATCAATTAAAACTGTACAGCAGATGCGCGATGCTGCTAAAGAAATTGTGGAAGTATATGGAGCAAAGAGTGCTGTCGTAAAAGGGGGGCATTTGAACGGAGAAGCTCGCGATATTATGTATTGTGATGAGGCTTTCGAGGAATTTGTTTCTCCTCGCTTTGATACAAAACATACCCATGGAACAGGCTGTACTTTTTCGGCCGTTATAACTGCAGAGCTAGCAAAGCAGCACAGTATACCGAAATCTGTAGCAACTGGGAAAGAATTTATTTCAGCAGCTATTAAACATCCTTTAGGTATTGGGAAGGGACATGGTCCTACAAATCATTTCGCGTATCGCTCAATCATTAACCCCACGACAGCTACTTAAGGAGTGTTAAGATGATCTATAAGGAATATGATGTATTTTTATTCGATTTAGACGGAGTTATTTATATAGGAGACAAAGCTTTACCAGAAGCTGTTTCTTCTTTAAAACGTCTCCGTGAAGAAAAGAAATCCATTCGTTTTTTAACGAATGATCCCTGTGTTACAAGAGAGACGATTGTTAAAAGGCTTCATAAACTTGGTATTTCAGCAAGTATTGATGAAGTAATTACTTCGGGGTGGGCAACAGCTGATTACCTTATTAAGGCCGGAGTAAAGAGAGCGTATATATTAGGAAATGATGAACTTAAAAGCGAGATTCAAAAAGCTGGTATTGATCTTGAAGAAGACCTAGCAGAAGCTGTTGTCATTGGATGGGATAACAATATTACTTTTCAAGATATACATAAGGCGGTAAATCTCATCCGCCGTGGGGCTTCATTTATTGCTACAAATGGAGATAAAACATTTCCCACCGCTAATGGACCAGCTCCAGCTACAGGTGCTATAGTAGCGGCTGTTAAAACGGGAGCAGATAAAAAGCCCATTATAATTGGAAAACCGGAGTCTTCAATATTTGAAAAAGTACTTGAGTCCTTTGAAGACAAAGAGAGATGCGTCATGATTGGAGATACACCTGAGACAGATATTATTGGAGCGAATCGAATGGGGATAGCTTCAATCTTAGTTTCTGATCAAAATACCTTATTTCCTGTAGAACATGACTTTAGAAATCCAGATGTTGTGATTCGAGATTTGAAGTATTTGTTCGATAGTGAAGTTAAGATAGAAGTGCGTGAGAAACCAGATTATCAATGGACAGAACAAGTTAAAGCTGGAGTCGCTGGAATAATAATCAAAGAATCAAGTTCGGTTTTATTAATGAAGCGTGCTGATAATGGTCTATGGGGCATCCCTTCAGGACATGTGGAACCTGGTGAATCAGTTGAACAAGCTATAATAAGAGAAATAAAAGAGGAAACCGGATTAACTGTTAAAGTTTCTAAAATGATAGGAGTTTATTCAGATCCAAGCTCACAAACATTTATTTACCCTGACGGAAGAGTCAGTCACTTTATTACCAACTGTTTTCAATGTGAAGTTATTGGAGGGACATTGAAAAAATCCACAGAGGAGGCCTTAGAAGTTAGGTATTTTAATATTCACGAGTTACCTGATAATCTATTGCCAATGCACCCTAGGTGGCTGGAAGATGCTTTAGCACAGAAAGACCTTGCTTTTATTCGTTAAATTAACTTTATATTTTCAATTAGTAAGATGAAGTATCCGATGAAGTATGCAAACAAGTGTGAAGGGAATCAAATAGAGAAGATGCCAATGATTAAATTGGTATCTTTTTTATTTAATTCCCTACAGATTTATCCTTGATGAAGTAGCAGTGATTATTTTGTACACAAAATGAACGTAACTTTATGCAAACATAGAGATTGAATGAGCCTTCACACTTGCGATATAGGATTTGAAAAAACAAAGAATTGCAAAATAAAAAAAGACTGGCATGTTGAATTGGGGACGTTAGGAATAACAAATAAAGAAGCAACCCCTATTTGGATACAAATACAAGAAAAAATCGTAAACGATATTGGTAAAGTACTATACGCAAAATTCTTGAAACTCTAAAAGGCATACGATAATCAAATAAATATACAAGATTACTGAGAATTTAAAAGCTTTCTCTCTCTTTATTTCGGCTATTTTAAAAGACCTGACACCAATGACAGGTCATATAACTTTCCGGTAATGAAAAAACTACTCCATTTTTACTCCGCAATATGAATAAACCATTGTAAAACAACATAATCAAAATAAACAAACACTGATATATAAAGGTTTTGTAACAGAAAACACAGTTTCACATTATTGAGGGACTAGTGGGCGTGGTATTCGTCAGAGAAGAAACCGATGATTTAAACAATCGGTTATTTTATTTGTTTTCATACTCATTGAAAATCTCCTCATTTGGACAAACAGCTGTTACATAGCATTACCCAAGGGGTGATGCATTTTATGAAGGTAATAATCATCGAGGGACCGCAAGCTGACAAATGCATTAACGATTGCTAATAAAACTTTATAGGAAGGAGATCCAGGGTGATAGCAATATATGTAGGGGTATCGACCGAGGAACAAGCGATCAAGGGATCGAGCATCGACAGTCAGATCGAGGCTTGCATAAAGAAAGCAGGGACTAAGGATGTGCTGAAGTATGCCGATGAAGGATTTTCTGGAGAATTATTAAAACGTCCCGCATTCAATCGCTTAAGGATGGATTCAAAATTGCCGCAGATCGAGTTGGTGCATAAAGAGGAAGAGCGTCAAACTCTTCCTCTTTTATGTGGATGGAATGCAGAAATGTCCTCTTGTAAAAAATTTATTTTTTAGCAAATCCCTGTTTATTTAAATACTCAAGCATGAAGGGGAGTTTGCTTCTTTCAAGATGATCCTCAATATGATCTTTCCATCCCTTTACTTTTTTCACTGTGAAAGGTGCGTTAACTGGGCGTTCTCGGTAATACTCACGCATCTGTTGATCATAGGTTGCTAATGTTTCTTCGTCTAGTGGCTGGTACTGATTATCAAACATGACCATTGATTGAGGCAAACGTGGTTTTAGTCCAGGTTTCTCTTCAGCAGGATGACCTATGCATAGCCCTACTAAAGGAATCACATGTTTTGGTAAATGTAATACCTCAGTTAATTCTGTTATATTAAGTCTTATTCCACCGATATATACACCACCGAGTCCCATTGATTCGGCTGCCGTTAAGGCATTTTGAGCCATTAGCCCAGCATCAAATGTACCTATTAAAAGGTATTCAATATACTCAAGGTCTACAGTGGGAGCAATTTGATGATTTCGGTTAAAATCGGCACAAAAAATCCAAAACTCTGCTGCCTCTTCAATATAAGGCTGATTCGCAGAAAGTTCCATCACTTTTTTTCGAAGATCTGGATCTGTAATTCTAATGATAGAAACGGCCTGAAGAAGGCTGAAAGATGAAGTTTGATTAGCTGCCTTAAAGATTGCTTCTCGTTGCTCCTCTGTTAGTGGTTGATTTGTAAAAGAACGTATGGATGTATGATTATTAAGTAATTCAACTGTAGTATTCATATTGATATTCTTCCTTTCTTAAATATTAGATGCAAGCTGATTAAGTTGGATAGGGTTATTTGTAAAAAAATAGTGTAACTTGTATACAATATGATAAGGTCATCACTCTAATTTATGAAGAGGGCAATTTAAATTGCCGTAGTACATTTTTTTGTACTTAATAGCAAAAAGATGGCTAGATTTTGTTAAGAAGGATTTGAAAAAGAATTTAAATGGAACAAACAAGAGATTTAATCCAGCAAATGTCCCTAAAAAAGGAAGCTCTTGTTGTGTTAACCTGCTTAGTTAGTAAAAAAAAGCTGCCACATTAGACAGCTTCTGATCTTTTAACTCTTGCCCCCGTTACTTTAATACATTTCTTCACAAACTCTTGTCGTAAAATTAGTCTACCTGCTCCCCAAACTTCTTCCCGAACTCTTCAATCAAATCAATTATAGGAATGAATTCTTTCCCTTTTGAGGTTAGTGAATACTCTACACGAGGAGGAACCTCAGGAAAAACCTCTCGCTTAATTAATCCATCTGTTTCTAGTTCTCTCAACTGCTTTGTAAGAGAACCTTGTGAAATGTCCCATAAAAAAGCTTTAATTTCGCTATAACGACGTTCTTTTGTTTTTAAAAACCAAAGAATAATATACTTCCAGCGTCCTGAAAGTATATTTTGGGTATAGGCAATGCCATATACTTCTCTTTGTTCCTTTATACACTCTTTGTCAAATCCATCCTTACATATTCTAGACACCTTTTCACCTGCTTTCTACTGTTACGTACAAAAAAATGTACTACGGCAATTTTAATTGCCTACTTTAAAAAGATGAGAAATGGTTTTATTCTAGTATATGTAAAAGAAATATTCAATAATCAATTCATTTTTCATATCTAATGATTATATGTTGCGATTTGGTAAACATATAATTGTGTTACTTTAAGCAGAATTATTCTTTTATATACAAATTCTGTAGGAGGGAAAATAGTGAAATACGGAATTATAGGTGCAGGATCAATTGGCTCAATTATTTCTAAAAAATTAGTTAAGAATGGGCATGATGTCAAAATTGCAGATGCAAGGGGAATTGAATATTTAGAAGGAAAAGAGCTTGCTGGAACAACTGTGCGCGTAGAGGATGCAATTAAAAATATTGATGTTCTTATAATTTCTCTTCCTACAAAAGCAATGCCAAGCATTCGGAACATTATCGATCAAGTCGGAGAGGAAGTAATCATTGTAGATACTTCAAATTATTATCCTTTTAGAGACGATAAAATTGAAGAAATCGAGAACGGAATGGTTGAAAGTGTTTGGGTTTCAAATCAATTAGGCAGACCTGTCATTAAAGCGTTCAACAACTTATTAGCCTATACTTTAGAAAATGAAGGAACATCCGTAGATTCTAGTGAACGAATCGCTATGGCAGTTGCTGGTAATGATACATCACAAAAACAAGTAGTCATGGACGTAGTAACCGAGTTAGGCTTCGATGCAGTAGACGGTGGTTCTTTAAGTGACTCTTGGAGACAGCAGCCAGGAACTCCTGCTTACTGCACAGAGCTAACAAAAGATGAACTCACAATTGCGTTGAAAAAGGCGAATAAAGTAAAAGCGCCATTACTACGCGACAAAGTGATGGAAATATTTGCAGAGAAAAAGGATGTTGATTTTTCACACGAGGATGTTGTGAATCTAAACAGAGAAATATACAATTCATAAAAACAAGAGGTGCACTCAGTTAGAGTGCACTTTTCGCATACCCTTATATTTACATGAATTTACAAAGAATAAGATATGTTTGATTCTTTCCTTGTTTCCCCACAATCGATAGTTACATTGAAGGATTAAGAACTGTATGATAGGGCGCTTTAATCTGGTGAAAGACCAAGGTTGACGAAAATTTCCGTCAGCCTTTCTTATAATAAGGAACAAATTAAATTTCTTAATCAATATAGAGGAAAAAGCAAGGACATTCATTGGTTCTGGCTCACCATTTTTAAACGTATAGAAATGTCGGAAAATGAAAATAAGAAGTATAATGAAAACAAGCTTTCATTGATATGGATTTACGACCTTGAGGGATTCGAACTCTCAAAAAAGATACCAAACTATATTGGTATCTTTTTTGTTTTGGCTTTAGAGCTATTAAATCCATCTAGGAGTATCATGGCTTGGCATCAACAACAGAACTTAATACTATCTCGAATCTATTTGAGGAAACTGATTTATGATATATTGCTTGAAGTTTTCAGTGACAGGCGATAGATATTGCCCTTCAATCCAAGAAATACCAACTGTGCGCTCGAACCTTGGCCAACTAATACGTACCTTTGCGATATTTGTTTGGTCTAAGCCTTTAAAATCAGGAAGAATTGAAACGCCAAGACCCGCTGCAACAAAACCTGCGATTGTAGCAGCTTCTTCGCCTTCAAATACAATCTTTGGGGTAATATTAACCTGTTCAAATATATGATCTATTGTTACTCGAAGAGCAAAACCTTCTTTCATTAAAACAAAAGGCTCATTAGCAATTTCGTTTAAGGTAATATCCTTACGAGTAGCTAACACATGATTTTTGGGCAAAAATAAATAAAGCTCCTCCTTCCATAAGGGTTTCCACAGTATATTTGATTCGACTGGAAAAGAAGCAAGTAGGCAGAGATCTAGTTCACCTGATTTTAGTTTATCTAAAAGCTGATTAGAGTGAGACTGGTTAAGTTGGAAATGAACATTTGGGTATTGATCTATAAATGCTCCAATTAAATTTGGAACTATTGTTGTACCAAGGGTGTGTAAAAAGCCCAAAGATACTTCACCTTGATCTGGTTTTAAAAGGGATTGAATTTCTTCCTTTCCTTCAGTAAATTCTCTAATGATAGAATCGACCCTCTTGAGGAATCTTTCCCCATATTTATTTAATTTAATGGACCGGCCTTGTCTATCAAAAAGCGGAACACCTAAGTGATTTTCTAATCTAACAATAGACCGAGAAAGTGCTGGCTGTGTTATTGATAACGTTTCAGCAGCTTTGGTTACATGCTGTATACGAGCAAGAGTTTGAAAGTACTCTAATTGTTCCCATTCCATAAAAAACCCTCTCTTCTTATAAGTCATTACACAAAGGAATTGAAATCATATTTATTATGCATTATACATCATGATTTATTAGTGTTAAGCTAAATTTAGCAGCAAAATAAATAAATTTTTATATCAATTTTAAACTATTTTTGTGTTCAGAAGGAGGACTATTTTAATGAACTATCGAATTGAAAAAGATACTTTTGGAGAAATAAAGGTGCCCGCTGATAAGTTTTGGGGAGCACAAACACAACGTAGTAAAGAGAACTTCAAGATAGGTTCTGAAAAAATGCCAAAACGTATTGTTAAAGCTTTTGCTATATTGAAGCGCAGTACAGCTATTGCTAATAACCGTTTAGGGAATTTGGATAGTGAAAAAACAGAGGTTATTACCGCAGTTTGTGATGAAATTCTTGAAGGCAAATATGATGACAATTTTCCGCTCGTTGTTTGGCAGACGGGAAGCGGTACACAAAGCAATATGAATGTTAACGAAGTGATAGCAAACCTTGCAACAGCTTTATTAAAAGAGAAAGGCTCTATACAAACCATACATCCAAATGATGATGTCAATCGCAGTCAAAGTTCGAATGACACTTTCCCAACAGCGATGCATGTTGCAGGTGTATTAGCTATCTATGAACAATTAGTTCCCAGACTTGATCAACTTCAGAACACATTAGATCAAAAAGCAAAAAAATTCAATGACATTGTAAAAATAGGTCGTACACATCTTCAAGATGCTACACCTTTAACCCTTGGACAAGAAATTAGCGGTTGGGTATACATGATTGAACGTTCGAAAGAAATGATATTGGAAGCAACTGATAAGATGCGTGAGCTTGCTATCGGGGGTACGGCTGTAGGGACAGGCATTAATGCACATCCACAGTTTGGAGAAGTTGTCTCAGAGGAGATCTCAAAGTTTACAGGCCAACAGTTTAAAAGTTCACCTAATAAATTTCATGCCTTAACTAGTCATGATGAAATAACGTATGTACATGGTGCTATGAAGGCATTAGCTGCTGACTTAATGAAAATTGCGAATGATGTTAGATGGCTTGCAAGCGGTCCTCGCTGTGGTATCGGGGAAATTTCAATCCCGGAAAATGAACCTGGTAGCTCCATTATGCCAGGTAAAGTCAACCCTACTCAATGTGAAGCCCTTACCATGATTGCGGCTCAAGTTATGGGGAATGATGCAACTATTGGTTTTGCTTCAAGTCAGGGCAACTTTGAACTAAATGTATTTAAACCTGTTATTATCTATAATTTCCTTCAATCCGTGCAGCTACTGAGTGATGGAATACAATCTTTCCATGATCATTGTGCGGTTGGGATTGAACCTAATACAAAAACAATTAAAGAAAATCTTTCCGGATCTTTGATGCTTGTCACAGCATTGAATCCTTATATCGGTTATGAAAATGCTGCAAAAATTGCTAAGTTTGCTCATAAAGAAGGCTTGACGTTAAAAGAGGCTGCTGTGCAACTTAAATTGCTAACGAAAGAGCAATTTGATGAGATGGTTAAACCAGAAAATATGGTGAAACCGAACATTTAAATCCTTTAAGGTGAAAACTAGTTACTGATTAGTAACTGGTTTTTCCTTTTTTTTACACTCATTGAAATTCACTTCATTTGGACAAACAGCTGTTACATAGCATTACCCAAGGGGTGATGCATTTTATAAAGGTGATAATCATCGAGGGACCGCAAGCTGACAAATGCATTAACGATTGCTGTCATAGGAATAGAATTCCTGCTGTTTTTTATTTGCTAGTGAAGAGGAGACAATAGTGAAAAATTTATTACCATTGTACGTAGGTGAACAAGGTTCGCTTATCTTTCTTAGAATTAAGAAAAAGCCGTTATGAAACGGCTAAAGGGAATCAGAACTAATGTTGTTTATCGAATCAAACAAGGAACTCATGAGTAGGTGCTAGAGTTACATTCCGGGATGCTTCCTTCATTTCGCCATTAGACATAGATCCGAAAAAGGCAAGTCCAATGAAAACGGCGGATAAACTGATAAACAATTTAGATTTCATACATGCATTCCCCTTTCGATATTTGCTTTTGAGCATATACCATCTTCTTGAAACAGATGATACTATCCTCTATTTTTCCATTATAATCGAAAAGGTGTCCTCCTAACATTGTCAGCTCTTCCAGATAAGGGTACCCTTTGCCGTTCTTTAAACGAGAAAAAATGTTGAGGAGTTTAGGTGTATCGCCATTTCTTATATAAAGAACGTCTAATGCTTCAAATAAGTTCATAAAAAGTTCGTCTTTAAAATCTACAGCACTTCTGATTCCTTTGCGGAAGCAATCCATTGCTTGTTCTTTTTTGCCTTGTTTAAAATAAATCAAAGCTAGGTCATGATAAGCTTGTGGAAGTACGTCAGAGTTTATTTTTCTGTATTGAACCAAAGCTTGTTCGATGTAACGTGCAGCCTTATTTAGGTTGTCCATTTTGTGATAGCAGTTACCGAGATTGAAAAATGCGGTGGCATAGATGTGAGTATTTTTACTTTTAAGCAGCTCAGCACCTTTTCATGCTTCTTGAAGGTGGGGGAGAGCTTTTTCATGAATTCAAGGTCATCGTAGTTACCAGCAATCACAAAATGACATGGAATACGCCGAACAGAATAAAGTTCATGTTTTTTATAGATATTGTATGAAAGTTCAGCGTAGTGCATTGAGATGTGAGTCATTTTCTTATGATAATAGACTTCGGATAACTTAAAATAAAACTCAGCTTTTTCTATCTTGTCAGAGATCGTGGGAATTTTGAGCTCAGCCTTTTTGTAATATGTAATGGCATTGTGTATACACCGTTTCTAAACTCATACATCCCGCGGAAGAAGTTATAATAATAAGCGCGCATATTGTCTAGTTTTTTCTTATGGCCTTTGGATTTCTTCGAATATTCTGAAAGTTACATTCGGTTTTCATCAGATGGCAGCGTGTAATCCAACATGATTTTATGGCGAAAGGCCATCAATTGATAATAAATAAGCAAATCTTGATCTTCTTCCATAACCACTATATCACGTTCTATTTCAGCTTTTAACATTTCAGCATCAGTAACGTTGAATTTTTGAATATGACTATGCCATTCATTAATTTTCATTCCCACTTCAGCTGATGTGATTGATATTAAGATATTCATTCTTCCATTAACTCTACTAGTACTGTAAATATTAACAAGTTTTTGTTCGCAGAAAAAGACAATAGGCCACCGCAATTTAAATTTTCGGTGAGACCGCAATAACTTTTTTTGCGTATAGAGGAACTTGAATATATGCTAGGTAACGGAGAAAGTGACAGGTTGGGGCTGTCAAAGAAAACACCAGACTATGAAGAACCAAGGTAAAGAAACTAAGTTGGAGGAGTAAACCATGCGTTTGCTCCTTTTTTTTGTCCATGAAAAGATAGTAGTGACTTTTGCGTCAAGTCATAAAAGAATTGGTATAACTGCAAAAAACCGCAAGGGAGTAGATATAATATACCTTTTTGCAATTAAACTTTGTAATAAGAAGGCGGTTCAATACAATTAGCGTAAAATCTATCTCTATTTTAAGTAGAGATGGAGGATACTAACCAGTTTTCTTGACGAAAAGAAAATATTTTATGAACGTGTTGAATATCATAATGTTATCATTGCTTTGAAAAAAGTTTGAAAGTATATAAAGAAGGACACTAAACAAACAGCTTTAGTGCCATAAGTTCAGTGTCCGTAGACTTCCATCTTTCACTTTTTGTTTTTTATAAGAAGTTCATCTTTTTCTTTACTTTCTCTAAAGCCTCAAGGCCTTCTTATTTTCATTATATGGATTAACCTCTTCCGGCTTGAAAAGAAGGATATTTCGTCATCCCACCATCTGCAAAGAGTGTAATGCCCGTTACATAACTCGCTTCAGAAGATGCTAAGAATGCTGCTACAGACGCTACTTCTTCTGGTTTACCTATGTATCCCATTGGAATCATACTTTCAACATCTGCACGTTGTACTGGATCTGCAAATTTTTCAGCATTGATTGGTGTGTTCATCGCTCCTGGTCCAATATTGTTCACGCGTATTCCTTTTGGTGCATATTCAAGTGCTAGTGTTTCTGTCATTAGCTTCATACCACCTTTACTAGCTGCATAGTGAACAAATAGTGGCCAAGGAATCATTTCATGTACACTAGACATGTTTATAACATTCCCTTTAATATCATTTTCTACAAAATATTTAATCGCTTCACGACTACCAAGGAAGGCACCTGTTAAGTTTGTGTCTATTACTTTGTTCCAATTGTCTAAAGTAAGCTCATGAGACGGTACAGGGTTTTCAACACCTGCATTGTTAATCATCACATCTAATGTACCAAATTCTTTTACAGCTGTTTGTACAAGGTTAATGACATCTCCTTCTACTGTTACATCACCACGTACAATAATAGCTTGTCCGCCTGCTTCTTCAACCTCTTTTTTAACTTCTAATGCTTCATTTTCATTATCACGATAATTAATCACCACTTTTGATTGTTCTTGTCCAAAGCGAACAGCCATTGCACGTCCTAGTCCTGTAGATCCGCCTGTAATCACGACTACTTTATCTTTTAGATCTTCATACATTATAAGTTCCTCCTAGTTCTAAGTTGTTATTTTTTAATAGATATTCTGTTAGTTTTTTAACTTTTTGCTATTCCTAGGAGCACTCCACCCAAAATAATGAGCACAATGCCTATTGCAATCGAAATAAGTTGACGCTTTGTTTTCTTTTCCCCTAGTAAGAAGATGCCTCCAAGCGTTGAAATGACGATTCCCATTTGTGATAGTGAAAAACTTGTTGCTACCCCTACTTTAGGTTGGGAAATAAATAAGAACATATTACCCGCAGCCCATATAAGACCAGGGATAATGTTACGAATTGTGTATTTATTAAAAGGTTTATGTTTATAAGTGAGGATGAGTCCACCAATAAACATACCAATAGCTTGGGGAAATAAAGCCACCCAACCATCGACGTTAAATAAGCGTGCAACGACAACATATATTAAATATCCAATCGTAGAAATAACGAGTGTGACAATTCCCTTCTTAAATTGCCCAGCTTGTTCTTCACTTTTTTCGCTTTCAAGAGAGGTTAACACAATCCCAATCACGATAAAAATGAGGGCTAGTATTCCCAATATAACTGTAGTGGCTGTTGACCACTCATGGAAAACAATCACCCCAAACAAAGCTGTTGATACGAGTTGCATACCTGTTGATATAGGCATCGTTTTAGAAACACCAATATATTCAATGGTTTTTAACTGATTACTTTGCCCAACAGCCCAAAACAAACCAGAAACGACTCCTACAATAATAATAAAAGGCGTCAATACAGGATGAATAACAAGATAGATAACAGCTGAAAAGATCAGTGCTCCAAGCGTTGTTCCTAGTGTTTGACTATAAGGTCCTCCACCTAACTTTACATTGAAGAGAACGATACTTCCCCAAAATATTGCAGGAAGAATGGCTAAGAAAATATCCATTTGATTCAAACCCCCTTTCTTTAAACCCTTGATGTATTTTACAAAGTGAATAGTTCGATTTCATCACTTTGTATTACTAATAGTAACTAAGGTAACTAAAGTAGTCAATAAATTTATTCTCATTTCTTTTACTTTGATTAGTTCTTCGAATAGTTCGTTCTATGTCATATTAAGATAAGTCCTTATAAAACAAGGGTATTGGCTCTGGGTTTCAAGAAATCTTTTTTCAAAAGAAAAAGTAGTTACAATGGAAAATGTTGTCTAATTTGGTTACCTAAGTTACTATTAGTAACATAGTTAGTTTATCGCACGCCCCATGTGTGGTTTGGTTTACTCACATATAAAAAAAGAAAGGCGAGAATCAAAATGGCAGAAGTATTGCATATTACAGCACATCCTTACGATCATATAAAGTCATTTAGTATGGCTGCTGGGAAAGCGTTTATTGAAACATATAAAGAAGTAAATCCTAAGGATGAGGTTGTTCATATTAATTTATATAAAGAGTACATCCCTCATCACGTTACGATTCATACAGGGAATTGCCGCATCTGCTGGAATAGTAATTTCTCTTGCGAATTGTTCGATATATATATAGCGGGGTTGAATTAACAAAGTTTTTTTCACTCCTTACGTTAATTAGAAACCTCGCTCCATTACTTGATCTAATTTTAGGGATTAATGTAATTTTTTCATCTCATGGGAGAGTGTGTTTATCTTTTTAGGAATTTGGGGGATATTTTTAACGATCATCACAAAATGGGGGGGAAGGAAACTTTGCCCGTAAAGCAACGTGTACCTAGTAACTTTATTGTGTTATCTATAAACTTTAAAACCTTGCTGCAAAATTGTTTTTTTATGGGCTGTGCTCTTCTACAAGGAATTATGACAGCTGGCATATTTGCATTATATTTCTGGAACTCCATTTATATATCAAAAGATTTACGGTGTGTCATCTCAAGTGTTTTCAATACTATTTTCATTGAATGGAATTAGCCTAATCCTTGGAACACAGTTGATGAGACGACTAGCAGGGGGGGGACAGGGCAGCGCTTTCTTCTGGTTGGGAGTTGTTTCGCCAGCTTCGCTGTTCTAATTGTAGTTATTTCTCAGGGATCATTATTTGCGTTAGTCATTCCTCTTCTTTTTTATTGCATCGGCTGAAGTCATTGGACCTTCTTCCATTACATTAGCCTTGGAATCACAAGGACACATTGCAGGAAGTGCTTCTGCGTTTCTAGGGGTCATTCCGTTTTTATTAGGTTCAGTTACTTCGCCACTAGTAGGCATCGCGGGTGAATATTCTGCAGAACCACTAGGAGTTATTATATTTGTAACCAGCATGTTGTCCGTTATCATCTATTTATTTTTAGTTAAAACAAATAAGACGGTGACAACTTCTAAACTACATAAATCTGAATAATCAGAATCAATACTGTCGGTAAAGAGCTAAGTCCATAATAACTAGGTTGTTCTACATAGGACATACAAACACTTACTACGCTCAACAACTGATCATAAAGGGTATTGATCGTATAAATCAAATTCTAAAACATGTTCCTCATATTCTCTGCTTCCCAGCATGTATGGGAAGACATAAAAAGAAAAAATCAGGAAAATCTCTTGTTTTGTTCTAGGGAAAATGGAATGTGAGCGAATAAGTTCTCCTCACAGCTGCAAGAATAACATGAAGAAGATTAGCAAAGCAGGTTAGAGTATATAGGAGCTAGATGAATCAGTATATGAAGATGTATAAAACAAAAAAGCTTGTAGAAACTTAAAGGCCTTGATAAGGTTCAAGGCCTTACTATGTTGGATCAAATTTGTTTGGCCATCTCTTTGGCTTGCTGAATTGCTTTATCTTTAATTTTAGTAGCTTGTTCTGGAAATTTCATTTGCCCTTCAATAATAAAACTTTCAAAAGACTCAATACCAAAAAAATCCATCACGACCTTTAAGTAACGGTGTCCCATCTCTCTTTCCATTTCAGGACCGTGTGAGTAGATGTCTCCTCGAGCTTGTATATGGAGAGCTTTTTTTCTTTTAGTAACCCTTTTGAACCTTCTTTTGTATACTTGAAGGTTTTACCTGACACCGTGATTGCATCAATATAGGTTTTCATGATGGCTGGAACGGAAAAATTCCACATAGGTGTGACAAAAATGTATTTATCAGCTAACTAAAACTGTCCACATAATTCAACTAAACGGCCGACTTTTAACCGTTCATCCGTTGATAAATCTTGAAGTGAAGATTGAGAGCGAAGTTTTTTCCAACCATTAAATACATCTGCGTCTAGATAAGGAATATCAGCTTTATAAAAATCTATGGACTACTTCATCTTTAGGGTGTGTTTGTTTGTAACTTTAAATGAATTCTTTTCCTACGGTCATGCTAATTGATTCATCTTCAGATAGAGGGCGTGCTGTAATATAGAGAACATTAGACATGGAGCTCTTCTTTTCATATTTGTAATTTAAAATATTGTTGTGTTTATTTGCATAGATCCTAAAAGAACTGTCAATCCTTGACCCAGCTTTCTGCCCATTGACTAATAGGTCCTAATATTTTTCCTAACTCTGTTCCTTTTTGAGTTAAAGAGTACTCAGAACGTATTGGACGATCGGGGATTACATTTCGTACGACAATACCCTGTTCTTCTAATTCTTTAATACGTTCAGTTAGAATCCTTCTACTTAAGGAAGGCATACTCTCACTTAACTCACTAAAGCGCTTAGGACCACTCATTAGGACATAAATAATTAATCCCGTCCATTTTTTTCCTATGATCTCGAAACCTTTTTCTACTTTAAGTTGTAAATCTTTCGATTCGCCCATATTATATGTCCTCCTTCAATCAATATGGATGAAAAATAACTTATGCATTTATCGTAACAAAAATAATGAAAAAGTATTAGGGAACTTTGAATTAAAAAGGGTGATATTGCTTTGCTGATCTTTGTCCAAGCAATGAATGTGTTAGTTGCTTTTTGTTTCTTTAGTTCCTTTTAGTATCAAGTGGATTAATTGCTTTCAAAATATTGCAATTATATAAAAAGTAAGATTAGAAAATGAAATATATTTTTTTGTAAGGGAAGGAAGGATTATATCAAACTGTGATTATTTAAGGAAAAATAATTCAATAGCTTAAGTATAGAAGAACAAAGTGATTATTTGCAACTGATAAATAATTAAATAAGTTAATATAAAAGTGAAATAAAATGTACATTTTAAAATCTACTCAATCTTATAGCAATGGAGGGGGAATTTTTTCTTTGCAAATGAAAAGACTAGGAATGATTTATCAAGATTTTACTAGAGATGATTTTGCTTTTGATCCCTTAAGCCGAATTGGCATTAACTGTCTGGCAATGAAAAGCACCATTTTTTAATAACCATAATTGATATAAACGTATAGAATTGATGGCAAGTGAATAAAGAATGTAATGAAAATAAGCTTTCTTAATCAATGATATGGATTTACTATGTTGAGGGCATAGTAAGTGTCGAAAAACCGATTGTTTTAACTATCGGTTTTTTTAAGTGCTTTTTTCACACTCATTGAAAATGATCTCATTAGGACAAACACCTTTTACATAGCATTACCCAAGGGGTGATGCATTTTATGAAGGTAATAATCATCGAGGGACCTCAAGCTGACAAATGCATTAACGATAGCTATCATTATTTAATAAAACTTTAGAGGAAGGAGATCCAGGGTGATAGCAATATATGTAAGGGTATCGACCGAGGAACAAGCGATCAAGGGATCGAGTATCGACAGCCAGATCGAGGCCTGCATAAAGAAAGCAGGGACTAAGGATGTGCTGAAGTATGCCGATGAAGGATTTTCTAGGGAGCTTTTAGAACGTCCGGCTTTGAATCACTTGAGGGAGGATGCAAGCAAATGACTTATAAGTCATTTGTTACGATCCAGACCGTCTTTCTCGGAGGAGCTTATCAGCGATGATAAAAAAATGATTTTCATAACTCTTTCATATACTCTTTCTCAATTTCTTTTAAAAGAAACTTTAGTAAAATAGAGAAAGAAAGCCGGAATATGAGTCCGGCCTCTTCTGCATTATTTCCCCTTCGCCTTCTTCCGTTTTTCCTTCTCTGCCCGATAAAACTCATGAAACATCTTCATCAGCGCCCGCTTTTCAATCCGCGATACATAGCTGCGCGAGATCCCGAGCTCTTTGGCAATCTCACGCTGAGTTTTTTCCTTCTTCAAATCAAGTCCAAACCGCCCGACAATCACTTCCTTTTCACGGTCATCTAAAATGTCAATGTATTGTTTCACTTTTTCAAGCTCCATATTGAGCTGGATCGTATCTATCACATCTTCATTTTCTGATTTCAAAACGTCAATCAGGCTTATTTCATTCCCTTCCTTATCCTGCCCGATCGGATCGTGAAGGGAGACGTCTTTTTTTGTTTTTTTCAATGCGCGAAGATGCATGAGGATTTCATTTTCAATACACCTCGCAGCATACGTCGCCAGCTTTGTTCCTTTACCAGCGGAATAGCTTTCAATTCCTTTAATAAGCCCGATTGTTCCGATGGAGATTAAGTCCTCTGCATCCTCACCTGTATTTTCGAACTTTTTCACAATATGGGCGACCAAGCGAAGATTATGCTCAATCAGCATGTTTCTGGCGTGTTCATCTCCTTTAGCCATGAGCTCTAAGTATTTTTTTTCCTCGCTGCTTGAGAGCGGTTGTGGAAAGGCATTGTTTTTCACGTAAGATACTAAAAAGACAAGCTCTTTAACAACAAAGCCGAGCGCTGCGAAAACACCTGTCACCATCGTCACCTCCACAAGAGTATGTAGGCAAAAGCCTATATGTAAATGTATGTGGGCGGGAGGCTGTCTGTGTCTGTACCGGGAAATTTCTCGCAGGGGAGCCTGGCTTTTGTAAACAGCATATTAACTTCAATGTTAACAATAATCTTTATCAAGCGCCCATACATTGAAATGAACAAATGTATGGGGGGATGGGAATGAAAAAATGGATGGCAGGCCTGTTTCTTGCTGTTGCAGTTCTTCTTTGTTTAATGGTTCCGCAGCAGATCCAAGGAGCTTCTTTGTATGACAAAGTGTTATATTTTCCGCTGTCTCGTTATCCGGAAACAGGCGATCATATTAGAGATGCGATTGCAGAGGGACATTCTGAGATTTGCACCATTGATAGAGATGGAGCAGACAAAAGGCGGGAGGAATCATTAAAGGGAATCCCGACGAAGCCGGGCTATGACCGGGATGAGTGGCCGATGGCGGTCTGCAAGGAAGGCGGCGCAGGAGCTGATGTCCGATATGTGACGCCTTCTGATAATCGCGGGGCCGGCTCGTGGGTAGGGAATCAAATGAGCAGCTATCCTGACGGCACCAGAGTGCTGTTTATTGTGCAGTAGTAAAGAAGAGGCTCTTTCTTGAGCCTCTGTTGTTACAACCCTTCGCAGTGCTGAATTTTCGGGGGCCAGGTTTCTGCTTTTCGCCAATATTGGCGTGTGCCTTCGTCCCGCACAACAATGCCCAGCTGTGCCAGTTCGAGACGGAATTCTTCAATATCGTCTTTTTCTTCGTCCTCCAGCGCTTTGAGACGAGCTTTTAATAAGGCATGGGCGCCTTGCGATAGATCTGGTGCATCAGGAATCCATCGGCGAAATTGATCTTTAAACGGATCACCATCTGCTGCCCATTCGTAATGATGCTGTTTAAAGGCCTTCTTAACGTTTACTGGTTTTTCATCAATTTCTTCCCGTACCAATTCATATCCGGCTGTTCCTAGGAGGACAAGCCGTTTGTGATCCATAAACACAAGAGCAATGTCACCGGAATGAATTGTTTGCACTTTTTTTCCTTTCATGAATTCCACTGTGTGATCTGTAATCTTGACAGACAGCAGCATTGCACTAACAGATTGAGCGAACCAAATCCCCGCAGACATACCGAGAAGAGCAGTGATAAATGCAGCTGTTGATCCCTGAAAAGAGGTGATGAGCCGAAGCGGTCCTTCAAAAGGAATCCAAGGGAGGGATAATGCCCATTTCGCAATCTGCGGGATAAAATACCCGATGGTAAGACCGATCATTGCAAATGCAGCGTATAAAAAGAATATAGTGGTTTTCGTAACACCAATAAGAGTATGAGATTGAATCTGCAACATGGCACCTTCTTTTACTGAAAATTCTCTTCCCATATTTTAACTTAACAAGATGGTAAATCAAGGATAAAGTAAAAATGGTGGATTTAAAGAGGGTTCCGAAATGGAATTGGCAGGTACAGCCGATCATGAAAAACATATTAAAATGGGGAGACGATGTAGTCTCATTTGTTTTCTGCGTATCACAATACAAAGGGAACATAAAGTGTAAAGGCTTTTGACAATCAGGAGGAACAGGCATGAAAATCGGATTAATCGGTTTAGGGAAAATGGGCATAAACATAGGAAAGCAATTCATAGACCGTAATTATCAAGCGGTTGGATATGATGTAAATCAGGGTTGATGGGGCAGTTTTGCGTGATGTATCACCTTTATTAAGTAAAGGCGATATGATTATCGAAGCTGGAAACTCTCATTATAAAGAATCGATCCGCCGCTACAATCAAATGAAAGAAGCAGATATCGATTATCTCGATGCCGGTACATCGGGCGGAATGAAGGCGCACGGCATGGAGCCTGTTTTATGGTGGGGGGCGATCATAAAGCATGGGAGATTGCAGAACGGCTTTTTCGGGATACCACCGTCGAAAATGGTTATCTATACGCTGATGAAGCGGGAAGCGGACGTTTTTTTAAAATGATCCATAAGGCATTGAGAACGGAATGACGGCCGCTATTGTTGAAGGATTCGAAGTGCTTGAAAGCAGCTAATTTGATTTTGACTACGAGAAGGTTGCCAGAGTGTGGAATCATGGTTCTGTCATTCGTTCTTGGCTTATGGGACTGCTTTCTCTAAGGATGCGAAACTGGATCAGATTAAGGGCATGATGCATTCCTCAGGTGAGAAATGGACGGTGGAAACCGTGCTTGATCTGCAGACCACAACTCCGGTGATCGCCATGTCGCTAATGATGATATACCATTATTCAACAGAAGATATGGTTACATGAGAGGTTGTCGCTGCTCTTCGAATGAATTTGGTGGCCATGCGACGAAAAAAATAGTAAGGGGGCGAACAAGCCTCCTTATTTTTTTGGCACCTTCAGAAGATGAGGGAACTTTTTATATATGACCAGCATGATGATCAGAATATACGCACAGTAAATGCTGATAGACAATAATTTATTGCTGGTAAAGTTAGCACCTGCAATGGTGACAACAACAATATTGGGGATTTTTCCTATGAAAGATGCAAAGAAAAAAACATGCCAGCGAACCTGACTCAGCCCGCAGATCACGTTCATTATAAGGGAAGGTATGACCGGTATCAGCCTTCCTAGTAAAACAGCGGTAAAAGCATTTTTGTTGAAGGAAGCCTCGTAGCTTTGTATGGCAGGATATGCCTGAACTTTTTTTCTGGCCCATTCTCTAAAACTGTACCTGGCGAGAAAAAACAGCAATATTGTACCAAGCATTGAGCCGGTCAGTGTAATCCAAATTCCATTTATCGTTCCGAACACAGCACCATTTAAAGCAGCAACCAAAGCAAACGGCACTATTGGGAAAAAAACATCGGCAGCAATCAGCAGCATACTAAAAAAAACGGAAAACATCCCTCCTGCTTTGATTGCATCAAGCCAAGCTTCTTTCTGAAAAAAACCGACTGCAATGATAGCACTAATCACAAGTATACCTATTACTTTTTTCAACATGTCTATGGTCACTCCCAACTTAGGTGATGTCAGGAGCCAAAACCTCCGTCATCTAAATTAGTATAACTGGTGCCATTTCAGCCGTTCAACTGAAAACCAGGTTAAGAACACAATTCTTTTTATTTTATAAAAAGGCTGTCCGTCCATCTCTCTGTTTTTTGCATTCTTAACATAGGGGGGGATAAAAATGGTAACCATAAAAAAGAATTTAATCCCGGTATCAAATGATAATCGTTCTGGCTATGTAATGACGCCTTAAGAGATAAGCTGTTTCCAGTGCGGATTCAGCTTATTTTATTTCCTTTGATTTGTGTGTTTTTCAGATTAGAAAGAAGGGAATTTAAAAATAAAAAAATCATCTGCTGCGTTGCAATGAAAGCAGAATGATATTCACTGAGGGGGACACGTTAACTATAGGAAAAAACAGTGTTAGCGAAAAAACTCTTCGTTGAACGAAGGAAAACAGAGGTATAACATTAAGGTGAGGCTTTTGGGGGTGTAAAGATGAAACATTTTATCATCCTTTTCTCTCTGTTGTTCGTTACAGCAGGATGCGAGGGAATGGGATACGAAGACGTTGTAGCATTTGGTGACAGCAATACGCGTGGCTCTAATTGGGATTATCGCGATTATCCAAAAGCACAGCAGTGGGTCAATATATTAAAAACAGCTGAGCGCGGTAACCTTGATATACTCAATGCGGGAATCGGCGGACAGACGACAGAGGATGCCCGTCTCCGATTTCAGACAGATGTGCTGGATCAAAAACCGAAGTATTTGTTTATTATGTTCGGCACCAATGACGCCGCCATACTCACTGAGGGGAAACCGAGAGTGTCGAAGCAGCGTTTTAGAGAAAATTTGGTTTATTTTATTGAAGAAAGCAGAAAACACGGGATCAAGCCAATCTTAATGACGTGTATCCCAATTATAGAAGGTAATGGGAAGCATCATCTGTTTTACTATTCCAGATATAAAGCAGCTGCTTTTGAACCAAAAGGCGGAGCAAGGAAATGGCACGACTCATACAACGATATTACAAGAGATGTGTCGAAGCGCCTGAATGTCCCTCTTGTAGATAACTGGAAGCATTTTATAGAAGCAGACGGCGGAACAGCAACTGATGAAGCGCTTATCCAATCCGGTCTTATAGATCCTTCAGGCAATCATATGACACCTAAAGGGGCAAGGGTCGTATATGAAGGAATACAAGATGGGCAGATTCTGCAGCGTTGAGCCGGACAACCGCCTAGTCCGATTTATTTCTCCTACATAGGCTGTTATAAAACCTTATTAAGGAGGCGCTTCACATGTATGGCGCAGGCAGAGCATATGGATACGCTTTTATTGTTGTTTTAGTTGTTGTTCTCCTGGTTGTGGGCGGCATATACTGGTTAGCATAATAACCGGCCCTTTAAAACACCTCTTTTTAGGGGTGTTTTTTGCTGAAAACAGTAGTAAAGCGCGCAGCCAAAGTGATATAATATCAGTCATCTGAGTAAAAAAAGGAAATACGCCCGGAAAAAATAGACAAATTCCTATTAAGAAGATACGGAAATAATATGTCCGAGCGATCTTCTTTTTATTTCGTTTTCAATTAACTCGATAAAGTCCCGGTTTAAATTCATTTCGGTGGCTTTGAAATAAGATTCTATTAGTAATTCATCAGACAGTTTTCTCATGCTAGGAACCCAATTAATGGGAGAGGCACCTCCTTAAAAGTTGGAATCATTCATGATTTTAACGCATACAATGATAGGTTGCGTTCATCTGAGGTTGAAGTTATCTTTAATCTACCATGAAATGCATATAAGAACAATCGTTCTGTTATCCACACCAAAAAGTGGATAACTTGTGAGTATCGTGTTTATAATTTGTCTAAAGAGTGATGTAATAAGAGTGGATAGTGTGTGTAAATTTATCCACACCTGGTGAAGAAACCCAATTTTTGTCGAAATTTTTTTGCTCAGTTTTTCTTTAGGCGCAAGTTCGATTTTTTTCGACAATCATATTAAGGAGAAAGAAAAGGGAAGGGTGCGGGTTTTGTTAAAAAAGTTTTTTTTACCTGACGAGTTTGTAAAAAATATTTTTCATATTACACCTGAAAAATTAAAGGAACGAAATGTAAAAGGGATTATTACTGATTTGGATAATACGCTTGTTGAATGGGACAGGCCGAACGCGACGCCGCGCTTGATCGAGTGGTTTGAAGAAATGAAGGAACACGGCATTAAAGTGACAATCGTCTCTAATAATAATGAAAGAAGAGTGAAACTTTTCTCTGAACCGCTTGGAATCCCATTCATTTATAAAGCAAGAAAACCGATGGGTAAAGCCTTTAATAGAGCGGTGCGCAATATGGAGCTGAAAAAAGAGGACTGCGTTGTCATCGGAGACCAGCTGCTGACCGATGTACTCGGGGGAAACCGAAACGGCTACCATACGATTTTGGTCGTGCCAGTCGCTTCCTCTGACGGATTCATTACGCGCTTTAATCGCCAGGTTGAACGCAGAATACTGAGTGCTCTCAAACGAAAAGGGCACATTCAGTGGGAGGAGTAAGAAATGGAAAAGGTTGTTTGCATCGGCTGCGGAGTGACGATCCAAACCGAGGACAAAACAGGTCTGGGGTACGCGCCGCCTGCATCGCTTACGAAAGAAAATGTGATTTGCCAGCGTTGCTTCAGACTGAAAAACTACAATGAAATACAAGATGTTTCCTTAACGGATGATGATTTTTTGAACATCCTTCACGGTATTGGGGAAACGGACTCTCTTGTCGTAAAAATAGTTGATATTTTTGATTTTAACGGCAGCTGGATTAATGGGCTGCAGCGCTTGGTGGGGGGGAACCCTATCTTATTAGTTGGCAATAAAGCGGATATTTTGCCTAAGTCACTGAAAAGAGAGCGTCTGATCCAATGGATGAAACGTGAAGCGAAAGAGCTTGGCTTAAAACCGGTTGACGTATTTTTGGTCAGTGCGGGACGCGGCCAGGGAATCAGAGAAGTAATTGATGCGATTGAGCATTACCGCAACGGCAAAGATGTCTATGTTGTCGGATGTACAAATGTAGGGAAGTCAACCTTTATTAACCGGATTATTAAAGAAGTGTCAGGTGAAGAAGATATTATTACAACATCCCAATTTCCTGGCACAACCCTTGATGCGATTGAAATTCCGCTGGATGACGGCTCAGCGCTTTATGATACTCCGGGAATTATCAACAACCATCAAATGGCGCATTATGTCAATAAGAAGGATCTGAAAATACTATCCCCTAAAAAAGAGCTGAAGCCTCGCACATTCCAGCTTAATGATCAGCAAACACTGTATTTTGGCGGACTTGCAAGGTTCGATTATGTATCTGGGGAAAGATCTCCTTTTATTTGCTATATGCCAAATGAGCTGATGATTCATAGAACAAAACTTGAAAATGCAGACGCGCTTTATGAAAAGCATGCAGGGGAATTGCTCACACCTCCGGGTAAAGATGAAATGGATGAGTTTCCGGAATTGGTCGCCCATACGTTTACGATAAAAGACAAAAAGACAGATATCGTTTTCTCTGGGTTAGGCTGGGTTACTGTCCATGACGCCGATAAAAAGGTAACTGCATACGCTCCAAAAGGCGTTCATGTATTTGTTCGGCGCTCATTAATTTAAGAAAAGGGGAGAGGAGTATGAAAAAGCTGTACGGAGTTATCGGAAATCCGATTGGCCATTCCATGTCACCTGATATTCATAACGCATCATTGAAAGATCTTGGGCTTGACGGACATTATCATGCCTTCAAGGTGGAAGAGAATGATCTGGAGGATGCGGTAAAGGGAATAAGAGCTCTAGGCGTACAAGGAATCAATGTGACTGTCCCGCACAAGGTTTCCATTATGGATTATTTGGATCATATTGATGAGAGTGCAAAAGTGCTCGGTGCCGTAAACACGGTCAGAAGAGAAGGAGACAAGCTTGTCGGATACAATACCGACGGGGAAGGCTTTGTGAAGTCATTAATGAAGGTATTAGACAAGCCCATCTCTGAACTGTCATTTTTAATGATCGGCGCGGGCGGAGCGGCGAGAGCCATCTTTACAACAATTGTCCGTAATAGCCCAAAAAAATTTGACATTTGCAACCGGACGCTGGAAAAAGCAAAGCGGCTTACAGAATCCACTCCCTCGTTTTACAATAAAGAAGCGTTAAGCATAAAAGAAGCAGAAGAACGTCTTGAGCAGTATGATGTGATCATCCATACAACGTCAGTGGGCATGTATCCGAACGTAGATGAAGTGCCACTTTCATTACAGCGTGCCGCAAGCAGTGCTGTCGTATGTGATATCGTGTATAATCCAATTCAGACTGCCCTTTTAAAAGAAGCAAGCCAAAAAGGCTTAAAAACACTCGATGGTGTGGGCATGTTTGTTGAACAGGCGGCATTATCCTTCCAATTGTGGACTGGACAAGAGCCTGATATTGAAAAAATGAGATCAATTGTAATAGGAAAATTAGGAGGAACAGAATGTTAACAGGTAAACAAAAACGTTTTTTGCGTTCAAAAGCGCATCATTTAACGCCGATTTTTCAAGTAGGTAAAGGCGGAGTAAACGACAACATGATTAAACAAATTGCTGAGGCACTTGAAGCGAGAGAACTGATTAAAGTCAGTGTTCTCCAAAATTGCGAAGAGGATAAAAATGATGTGGCGGACGCTCTTGTAAAAGGAAGCCGCTCTCAACTGGTGCAGACAATCGGCAATACGATTGTGTTATATAAGGAATCAAAGGAAAATAAACAAATCGAGCTTCCTTAAAGGTGGTTGAAATGAAGAAAATCGGAATTTTCGGAGGCACGTTTGATCCTCCGCATAATGGTCACCTCTTAATGGCGAATGAGGTGCTGTACCAGGCGGGGCTTGATGAAATTTGGTTTATGCCCAATCAAATTCCGCCGCATAAACAGGACGAAGACTATACCGACAGCTTTCATCGCGTGGAAATGCTGAAGCTTGCGATTCAATCCAATCCGTCCTTTAAGCTGGAGCTTGTTGAAATGGAAAGAGAAGGGCCATCATATACCTTTGATACCGTTTCTTTATTGAAGCAGCGTTATCCAAATGATCAGCTGTTCTTTATTATCGGTGCTGATATGATTGAATATTTGCCGAAATGGTATAAGCTGGACGAGCTGCTGAACCTCATTCAATTTATTGGAGTAAAGCGCCCCGGTTTTCATGTTGAAACCCCTTATCCGCTTCTCTTTGCAGACGTTCCGGAATTTGAGGTATCATCAACTATGATAAGGGAACGGTTTAAAAGCAAGAAGCCCACTGACTACTTAATCCCTGATAAAGTGAAGAAGTATGTAGAGGAGAATGGTTTATATGAATCGTGAGGAGGCACTTGCATGCGTGAAGCAGCAATTGACCGAACATCGATATATCCACACCATTGGCGTGATGAACACGGCGATCGAACTTGCGGAGCGTTTTGGAGCCGATTCTAAAAAAGCGGAAACAGCGGCGATCTTTCATGATTTTGCCAAATTCCGCCCAAAAGAAGAAATGAAACAAATTATTGCGCGAGAAAAAATGCCTGCGCATTTATTGGATCATAATCCGGAGCTCTGGCACGCTCCGGTCGGCGCATATTTGGTCCAAAGAGAAACGGGGGTCCAAGATGAAGACATTCTTGACGCCATCAGGTATCATACCTCAGGGCGCCCTGGCATGACACTTTTAGAAAAAGTCATTTACGTTGCTGATTACATTGAGCCTAATCGGGCATTTCCCGGTGTCGATGAGGTGCGTAAGCTTGCTGAGACAGATTTGAATCAAGCGCTGATTCAGTCCATTAAAAATACAATGGTTTTTCTTATGAAAAAAAATCAACCGGTTTTTCCAGACACATTTTTAACGTATAACTGGCTTGTGTCTGGCAACTGAACAGGAGGAATTTGTGAATGAACCAAAAGGCCATTTTAAAGCTCGCAGCTGCGGCATGCGATGATAAACGGGCAGAGGATATTTTAGCACTGGATATGGAAGGCATTTCTCTAGTTGCTGATTATTTTTTGATCTGCCACGGAAATTCAGATAAACAGGTGCAGGCGATTGCCCGTGAAATCAAGGATCAAGCTGATGAAAACGGCATTCAAGTCAAAAAGATGGAAGGCTTTGATGAAGCAAGATGGGTGCTCGTTGACCTTGGCGATGTGATTGTTCATGTCTTCCACAAGGACGAAAGAAGCTACTATAACCTTGAAAAGCTGTGGGGAGACGCTCCGCTCGCAGATCTTGACCTTGGAATGAACCAATGATTTATCAAGGTTTTGCAAGCGTGTATGACGAATTGATGTCACACGCGCCTTATGATCAATGGACAAAATGGATTGATGCATCTCTCCCGGAAAAAGGCCGTATTCTTGATCTTGCATGCGGCACGGGAGAAATCTCCATCCGGCTTGCCGAAAAAGGTTTCAAGGTTACAGGCATCGACCTCAGCGAGGAGATGCTTTCCTTCGCCCAGCAAAAGGTATCGAGTAGCCAGCCTATTCTATTTCTTCAGCAGGATATGAGAGAGATTACCGGCTTTGACGGTCAGTTTGATGCTGTTGCGATATGCTGTGACTCATTAAATTATTTAAAAACAAAAAATGATGTGATCCAAACCTTTAAAAGTGTGTTTCGGGTGTTAAAGCCTGGAGGCATTTTGCTGTTTGATGTTCATTCATCTTATAAAATTGCGGAAGTTTTTCCGGATAGCACATTTGCTGACCAGGATGAAGGAATTAGCTATATTTGGCAGAGCTTTGCCGGAAGTGAAGAGCTTTCTGTCATTCATGATATGTCGTTTTTTGTTTGGAACGGAGAAGCGTATGATCGTTTTGATGAGACACACGAGCAAAGAACGTTCCCAGTGGAAGAATACGAAGAAATGCTTAAGAACTGCGGCTTTCAGCTCTATCACGTGACTGCTGATTTTACGGATTCCGAGCCATCAGCACAATCAGAACGCCTATTTTTCAAGGCGCAGAAACCAAAAACCATCGTTTCCTAAAACGATGGTTTTTTAAAATGCTTTTTTATGCTTTTGCAGTACAGACAAAAGTATGGCATACTCGCCTACACATGAAACTGCTTTTTCACTGCTGAAATATCCTCCTCGTACTTCATATGAGTATTTTGAAATACCCGGTGAAACATATCCTGGACGCCGCTTTCCAGCGCTTTAATGCCTTCTCCCGTTACACCGCCTTTAACGCAAACCTTTTCCTGTAATGCAGGCAGGGTATACAATTCGGTTTCTAACAGTTTTCCCATTCCGACAAGCATTTCCTTACACATCAAAATCGCGTCCTGTTTAGACACTGACGTTTCCGATACAGCTGCATCTATAAACCGCTGAATCAGATAGCTCATAAAAGCGGGGCCGCAGCTTACGATGTCTGATGCGACTCTCGTAATGTCACTTTCAATTTGCAGCGGATGAGAGATATGCTGCATCAGCTCATTGATTTTCGCTTTTGCAGATTCGCCGCAGCTTGTGCCGAAAGTGACGAGAGAAACACCTGCCAGCGCCCTGTTCGTAATACTTGGGATCACTCGCGCCACTTGACATGGCACATATTGTTCGAGCTGTTCGGTTTGAACGGGGCTTGTAATTGAAATGAAAATATGATCTTTTCTTAAATAAGGTAGCGCTCTTGCCAGTAAAGGATATATATCAAGCGGCTTAACACAAATAAAAATCATCTCATTTTCAGAAACGAGCTTTTCGAGACTTTCGGTAACGTTGATGCTGTTGTAGCGGTTTTTTATGTGCAACGCTTTTTCAATTGTGCGGTTTGTGATTGTCATGTTTGAGGGATCGGCCGCTTTTGATTCAATAAATGATTCTATAAGGATCGTACCCATATTTCCTGTGCCGATAAAGCCTATCTTCAATGGTTTCCCCTCCTTTGAGCTATTATCCTCTAAACCATATGTGTTATGAAAATAAAATATGACGAAAGCGGGGAACATGCACGATGAATTGGGTGAATCAGCATAAGAAAACAATGATTTTAGCGGCTTCTGTAGCTGTTTTCACAGCGATTATAATCTTTCTGGCCAGCGGTAGAAACAAAGAGCCAGTGAAGCAGGCTGTACCAACTGAGACGGTAAATACGGAGGTAAAGCAGGAAGCAGTCAAAGATGAGTCAAACGAAGCAATTGTGATAGACATCAAAGGTGCTGTTCAGCATCCCGGCGTTTATGAAATGCGAACAGGGGACAGAGTATCTCAGGCAATTGAGAAAGCAGGCGGAACCAGTGAACAAGCAGATGAAGTGCAAGTGAATTTGGCGGAGATTCTGCAGGACGGGACAGTGGTGTACATCCCGAAAAAAGGAGAGGAAACAGCAGTGCAACAGGGTACGGGAGGAGCTGTCCAAAGCGGTGGAGGAAAGGGGGAGCTGGTAAATATCAATACAGCCACCTTAGAGGAGTTACAAGGCATCTCGGGGGTGGGGCCATCCAAAGCTGAAGCTATTATTGCATACCGGGAAGAAAACGGGCGTTTCCAGACTATTGAAGACATCACGAAGGTTTCAGGAATAGGCGAAAAGTCATTTGAGAAAATAAAGTCTTCCATTTCAGTAAAGTGATTTGACGGTCATGCATTATGATAGGTAAACTAAAGGTCAGGCAACACAACATTTGGAGGGAACAACGTGGAACGAATTTCATGGAATCAATACTTTATGGCTCAAAGCCATTTATTGGCGCTGCGCAGCACCTGTCCGAGACTATCTGTCGGCGCTACTATAGTCAGAGACAAACGCATGATTGCAGGAGGCTATAACGGGTCAATCGCTGGCGGCGTCCATTGTGCTGACGAAGGATGCTTAATGATAGATGATCATTGTGCAAGAACGATTCACGCTGAAATGAATGCGATTCTACAATGCTCTAAGTTTGGGGTACCGACTGATGGAGCTGAGATTTATGTGACGCATTATCCGTGCATTCAATGCTGCAAATCTATTATTCAAGCTGGTATCAAAACGGTTTATTATGCTGAGGATTACAAAACAAATCCGTATGCGCAGGAATTATTTGAACAGGCGGGTGTAACTGTTGAACAGGTTGAACTCGATGAAATGATCGTTGATCTGAAAAACAGGGAAAAGCTTTCATTTGTAGCGGGTCTTATAGGGAAATTGGCCGATGCCGGTTTAGCGGAGGAAGAATTGAAAAAGATACATGAACAGGCGAATACACTTTTCACGAGCTACGTGTGATGAATGCGTAATTCGCGTTTGTTATTGCCTTTGGCGGCAGCTTCGGCAACGGCTGGAATTACTGCCGCCGCTTATTTTCCCGCTATTTTTCTTTTCTTCCTCTTTCTCCTCATCATTTTAATCAAAACGAGACACACTTTCCTCACTTTTGTTTGTTTCTTTTCTTTTTTATTGTTTTTTTCGCTGTATGCAGTCACAGATTCTCAGAATGTCTCTTCCTATCAGCAGGGAACCTATCAATTCAAGGCAGTGATTGACACTATTCCCAAAATTGACGGTGACCGCATGTCTATGATGGTTAAAACACCTGATAGCGAAACATGGGCTGCTGCATATCGCATTCAGTCTGCTGATGAAAAAGAACGGCTGTTATACATAGAACCAGGAATGTCATGTGAATTGACCGGTACATTGGAAGAACCGAGACACGCAACTGTGCCAAATACATTTGATTATAACGAGTATCTTTATCGGCAGCATATTCATTGGAACTACTCTGTCACATCTATCCAAAACTGCAGCGAACCTGAACATTTCAAGTATAAGGTGCTCAGCTTGAGAAAATATATCATATCATTCACAAACAGCCTGCTGCCTCCTGATTCGGCAGGAATTGTACAGGCGCTTACAGTCGGTGACAGATTTTATGTGGAGGACGAAGTGCTTACCGCGTATCAAAAGCTTGGTGTTGTCCATCTCTTGGCGATTTCAGGGCTCCACGTTGGGATTTTAACAGCGGGTTTGTTTTTTATCATGATTCGTCTCGGTATAACCAGAGAAAAGGCGTCAGTTATGTTGCTATTATTTCTGCCGCTCTATGTGATGTTGACCGGCGCTGCTCCTTCAGTGCTTCGCGCCGCTTTAATGTCAGGTGTTTATTTAGCTGGAAATCTCGTCAAATGGCGTGTCCGCTCGGCAACGGCAATCTGCCTTTCATACATTTTCTTACTGCTCTTCAATCCTTATCATCTCTTTGAAGCCGGTTTTCAGCTATCGTTCGCCGTCAGTTTTTCTTTAATTCTTTCCTCTTCTATTTTTCAGCAGGTAAAAACCTCCTTGGGTCAGCTGGCAATTGTATCGCTCATCGCCCAGCTCGGATCGCTTCCGATTCTCCTGTATCATTTTCATCAGTTTTCAATCATCAGCATACCGATGAATATGTTGTTGGTTCCGTTTTATACGTTCTGTATTTTGCCGGGGGCTGTAGCAGGTGTTCTTCTATTAAGTCTTTCCGCTTCATTTGGCAGATTGTTTTTCCGCTTTTTTGATTTCTTGATAAGCTGGACCAATAAGCTGATTACAAAAATTGCAGATATTGATGTATTCACGCTTATCATCGCACATCCCGCACCTGTTCTGCTCTTTTTATTCACGGTCACGACCATCCTATTGCTGATGTCGATTGAAAAACGCTCCTTTTCGCAGTTGATGGTAACCAGCGGCATTTTCTGTACGGTGCTGTTTCTTCTCTTTGCATCTCCGCGTCTTAGTCCCGAAGGAGAAGTGGATATGATTGATATTGGGCAGGGGGACAGCATGTATGTAGGTGCTCCGCATCAGCGGGGACATGTCTTGATCGATACCGGCGGCACTTTGTCTTACTCGTCAGAGCCTTGGCGCGAAAAACAGCATCCGTTTTCACTGGGGGAAAAGGTGCTGATTCCGTTTTTAACTGCAAAGGGAATCAGGCAGCTTGATGCTTTAATTCTGACGCACGCTGACCAAGATCATATCGGAGAGGCGGAGACTTTGCTGAAGCAACATAAAGTAAAGCGCCTCGTGATTCCGAAAGGGTTCGTTTCTGAACCCAAAGATGAAAAAGTGCTGCAGGCAGCCAGAGAAGAGGGGGTGGCAATTGAAGAGGTGAAGCGAGGCGATGTATTGCAAATAAAGGATTTGCAGTTCCATATACTGTCACCGGAAGCGCCTGATCCGGCAAGCAAAAATAATTCATCTCTCGTTCTGTGGATGGAAATGGGCGGTATGAGCTGGATTTTGACGGGTGATCTGGAGAAAGAAGGGGAACAAGAGGTGATGAACGTGTTTCCGAATATAAAAGCAGATGTGTTAAAGGTGGGGCACCATGGGAGCAAAGGCTCTACCGGTGAAGAATTCATCAAACAGCTTCAGCCGGAAACGGCCATTATCTCAGCCGGGAAAAACAATCGGTATCACCATCCTCATCAAGAAGTTCTGCAAATATTACAGAGGCATTCTATCCGTGTGCTGCGTACAGATCAAAACGGAACGATCCAATATAGATATAAAAACAGAGTTGGAACCTTTTCTGTCTATCCTCCATATGATACATCAGATATAACAGAGACGAACTAAAAAAAGACTGCCGAGAAATCAGCAGCCCGGGCAGTCGCTGTTATGAACCAACCAGGTGAATAACCGTTGCCATGACAAACAAGAAGGCGAAAAATCCGAAGGACACAACAAAACCAACAGCTGAGTCTACAGCATCATTTCGTTTGCTTTGAACGTTTTTTTCAAAATCATTCAACTTTATCCCTCCTGACTGATTTAAGTATAATCGAATCGTTTTGAAAAATCTAGAAGCTTAGGTAACGTTTTCTGTTCTGGTGATTATCGCCTTTTTACAAGCTGTCCCGGGGGCTTGCGAACAGGCGTTTAATATAAATGGGGAAGCAGCAGTCAGGCTTCCTCTTTACTATTTTGTAAACTCAATTTAGGATAGAAGGGGATGATGAAAGAGAGGAAGTCGTACAACAATGGTATTTGATGTGTGGAAAAGCCTGAAAAAAGGAGATGTCCATCCGGTTTATTGCTTATACGGAAAAGAGACATATCTGCTGCAAGAAACCGTCAGCAGGATCAGACAGACGGTCGTTGATCAGGAGACAAAGGATTTCAATCTATCCGTTTTTGATCTGGAAGAGGACCCGCTGGATCAAGCGATTGCAGATGCTGAAACGTTTCCGTTTATGGGAGAGCGGCGTCTTGTCATTGTGAAAAATCCATATTTTTTAACAGGTGAAAAGAAAAAAGAAAAAATGGAGCACAACGTAAGTGCGCTTGAATCGTATATACAATCGCCTGCACCTTACACAGTTTTTGTCCTGCTTGCTCCGTATGAAAAGCTTGATGAGCGGAAAAAGCTGACGAAAGCGCTAAAGAAGCACGCGTTTATGATGGAGGCGAAGGAATTAAACGCAAAGGAGACAACAGACTTTACTGTCAACCTTGCAAAAACAGAGCAAAAAACAATTGGCACTGAAGCGGCGGAGCATTTGGTTCTGCTTGTGAATGGACATCTGTCATCGATTTTTCAGGAGATTCAAAAGCTCTGCACGTTTATTGGAGATCGTGAAGAAATTACGCTGGATGATGTGAAAATGCTTGTTGCTAGAAGCCTTGAACAAAATATTTTTGAGCTGATCAATAAAATCGTCAACCGAAAACGGACTGAGAGTCTGCAAATTTTTTATGATTTGCTTAAACAAAATGAAGAACCGATCAAGATCATGGCGCTTATTTCGAACCAGTTCAGGCTGATTCTGCAGACAAAGTACTTTGCGGAACAGGGGTACGGACAAAAACAAATCGCTTCTAATCTAAAAGTTCACCCCTTTCGGGTAAAGCTGGCGATGGATCAAGCGAGGCTTTTTTCAGAGGAGGAGCTCCGTTCTATCATTGAACAGCTTGCCGTCATGGACTATGAGATGAAAACCGGAAAAAAGGACAAGCAGCTTCTGCTCGAACTGTTCCTTTTACAGCTGTTAAAAAGAAATGAAAAAAACGATCCCCATTATTGAGGATCGTTTTTATATTATGCAGAAAGTCCGTTCACTTTTTTCGCTAGTCTTGATTTGTATCGAGCTGCGGTATTTTTGTGTACAAGACCTGTTTTCACTGCTTTATCAATACGTTTAGCTGCTTCAGTAAGAGCAGTTTTCGCTTTGTCAGCTTCGTTGTTGGCAACAAAAGCTTCAACTTGTTTGATTGCAGTACGCATAGCAGATTTGATTGTCGCGTTATGAACGCGGCGTTCGTTGTTTGTTTTTGTACGTTTAATCGCTGATTTAATGTTTGGCATGTGTTTCACCTCCTAAGATACAACCTGTAGCACAGTGTCTTAAGGTTAAATCTTCTTCACAATAGAACAAATTGTATTCTATCAAACACATCTTTAGATTGCAATATAAATGTAAAGTATTTTTCTTTGAAGGCTCTCTTTTTAGCATGATTCATTCAGCAAATGGCAACAATATAGGTACTTAATGTGAAGGAGGCCCCTGTATGAAAAAGAGTGAGCTGGATGTGAATCAGTATTTGATACGTACCGATTTGGCAGTGGAAACGAAGGAAGCAATGGCCAATCAGCAGGCTGTGCCGACAAAAGAAATTAAAGGGTTTATTGAAAAAGAGCGTGATCGCGGCGGCATTAAAATCCGCACAGTTGATGTTACAAAGGAAGGCGCGGAGCTTTCGGGAAAAAAAGAAGGACGCTATTTAACGCTTGAGGCACAGGGAATCAGGGAGAATGATTCGGAAATGCAGGAAAAGGTCTCTGCTGTCTTTGCAGAGGAATTCTCGGCTTTTCTTGAAAACCTTAATATCTCAAAAGATGCGAGCTGTTTGATCGTTGGGCTCGGCAACTGGAACGTGACACCTGACGCGCTTGGGCCGATGGCTGTAGAAAATCTGTTGGTAACAAGGCACTTATTTAAGCTTCAGCCGGAAAACGTACAGGAGGGGTATAGGCCTGTTAGTGCATTTGCACCGGGTGTCATGGGGATTACAGGAATCGAAACAAGCGACATTATTAAAGGTGTGATTGAGCAATCGAAGCCTGATTTTGTCATTGCTATTGACGCATTGGCGGCACGGGCGGTGGAAAGGGTCAACACAACCATTCAGATATCGGATACAGGCATTCATCCGGGATCTGGGGTGGGGAATAAACGAAAAGATTTAAGCAGAGACACACTAGGTGTTCCGGTGATTGCTATCGGTGTTCCGACAGTAGTTGATGCCGTGACAATTGCCAGCGACACGGTGGACTACATATTAAAACATTTTGGCAGAGAAATGAAGGATAACAGACCGTCAAGATCGCTTGTTCCCGCTGGCTTGACGTTTGGGAAAAAGAAAGTGCTCACTGAAGAAGATCTTCCAGATCAAAAGCAGCGCCAATCGTTCCTAGGTATTGTCGGAACCCTTCATGAAGATGAAAAACGGCAGCTTATTCACGAGGTGCTTTCGCCTTTAGGGCACAACTTAATGGTTACGCCGAAGGAAGTCGATTCATTTATCGACGACATGGCAAATGTTTTGGCGAACGGATTAAACACAGCGCTTCATGAAAAAGTATCACAGGAAAACAAAGGCTCCTACAATCACTAAACAGTTCTACTTCCTCTAGCTTGTTCATAGAGTAATTACTAGACAAGCGCTGGAGGGATTCAATGAGAAATAAACGCAGAAACAGACAAATTGTTGTTGCGGTAAATGGCGGGAGAGCGGTAAAAGCCATCTTTCTATTTATCGTAAGCCTTATCGTGATTTTTGTTCTATCCGGTGTGCTGACGTCTCTCCGGCCGGAACTCAGGCCGTCGTCCGACTCTTTTTATGGGATTGCTGAAGAATTGCCGGGTGACGTGTTTGCACACTTGCTGCGGATGGAAAACCATTATTTTGCGTCTGACCTTTCTGAAACCGACAGCTCATTTCATCTTTCGCGTCTTTCTTTAAAGCTGGCGACGAGCATTAACCTCGAAGATCCGCGGAGCTTTCTCGGCCGGGAACTGCCGGGGTTTGCACAATTTGATACCGAGATTCTGTTAGCTGGACAAGGCACGGATTATACGAATATGCCTGCGGAATCGCCGCCGCCGTCTAAGGTGATGGAGGAAGAAAGAGAAGCGAATTTGGCAGAGATTGAAAAACAGCAGACGCAATCAGACAATGCGCAAAAAGATCCGCCGAATCAAACAACAGGTGATAAAAAGGTCGTGTTTATCTATCATACACACAATACGGAATCATATCTCCCTCTATTAAAAGGCGAAACTAATCCTGATATGGCGCGCCATTCTAAAGCCAACGTCACGCTTGTAGGAGATATGTTCGGAAAAGCGCTTGAATCCCAAGGTATCGGGGCCACAGTGAATAAAACTGATATACAGTCGAAATTGAATAAAAAAGGCTTAAACTATGCCAGGTCCTATGATGAATCAAGACCGGTCGTGAAAGACGCCCTCGCTGCAAACAAAAATCTGCAATATATCATTGATATCCACAGAGACTCACGGCGAAAAAAAGACACGACCGCAACGATTAAAGGGAAAAGCTATGCCAGAGTATCCTTTGTCGTCGGGAAAAAAAGCAAAAACTTCGAAGAAAACTATAAAATTGCGAGCGAGCTTCATAAACTGATGGAGAAAAAATACCCCGGACTTAGCACAGGTGTCTTTTCCAAAGGTTCGCCAGGCGATAACGGTGTTTACAATCAGGATTTAACCGACAGAGCGCTTTTGCTCGAATTTGGCGGAGTAGATAATAATCTCGAAGAGCTGCAGCGTGCGGCTAACGCGGCAGCGGATGTATTCAGCGAAATGTATTGGGATGCTGAAAAGGTCAACGCGGAGAGCGGTGAGACGAAAAAACAATAAGAAATAGGTGGTTGATTTGATTGCATACTTTGGAAAGTGCTTACTGCTTGTCACGATCATGTTTTTAGGCGTTCTGTTTGGCATGCAGCAGGCAAACAACGGGATGCTGAGTATGAAAGGCTATCATGACCCTTCACTGAAGGGGGCGTTTACGCTCACCGACGGAAAAGGGAATGAAAAAGAAGCCTCGATTCTAGGAGAAACAGTCACAGCAAAAGATTTAGAAGAAAAACAAAAAGAGCTTGAACAGGTGGAAACATTCAATATGTTCTCAAAAGCCGGAAAAGCGCTTTCGGATACCGTAACCAATACTGCCCAGTCAATGTATGAATGGATACGGGATATGAATCAATAGGTAAGTGGAAGAGAAAAGCAGCCCAGATATGACGGGAACTTTTCTCTTTCTTGTTTTACATTGAATCTTTACAATCCTATTGATATAATCTAAGCTAGTGTATTTTGCGTTTAATAGTAGGAGTGATAGATTGTGACAGATAAAGAAAAGCGTTTAGAGAGGCAGTCGAGAATACGGAATTTCTCTATCATTGCCCATATTGACCACGGAAAATCGACCTTAGCGGATCGTATTTTAGAAAAAACGTCGGCAATCACTCAACGAGAAATGAAAGAACAATTGCTCGATTCTATGGATCTTGAACGTGAGCGGGGCATAACCATTAAGTTAAACTCTGTTCAGCTTAAATATAAAGCAAAAGACGGAGAGGAATATATTTTTCATCTGATCGACACGCCGGGACACGTCGACTTCACGTATGAAGTATCCCGAAGCCTTGCTGCCTGCGAGGGAGCGATTCTAGTCGTGGATGCAGCCCAGGGGATTGAAGCGCAGACGCTCGCCAATGTCTACTTAGCGCTTGACAACGATCTTGAAATCCTTCCGGTCATCAATAAAATCGACCTTCCGAGCGCCGAACCGGAACGCGTACGCCAAGAGGTAGAAGACGTTATCGGCCTTGATGCATCAGAAGCCGTGCTTGCTTCAGCAAAAGCAGGTATCGGGATCGAGGAGATTTTAGAGCAAATCGTAGAAAAGGTGCCCGCACCGACCGGAGATCCGGAGGCACCGCTAAAAGCACTGATTTTCGACTCGCTTTATGACGCCTACCGCGGTGTCGTGGCGTATATCAGAGTCGTAGAAGGAACGGTAAAGCCGGGACAAAAAATCAAAATGATGGCAACCGGCAAAGAATTCGAAGTAACAGAGGTCGGCGTGTTCACGCCGAAAGCGACTCCGACAAATGAACTGACTGTCGGTGATGTAGGCTTCCTGACTGCATCAATTAAAAATGTCGGTGACACACGTGTCGGTGATACGATAACGAGCGCTGCCAATCCTGCAGAAGAAGCGCTGCCGGGATACCGCAAGCTAAACCCGATGGTGTACTGTGGTTTGTATCCGATTGATACAGCGAAGTATAATGATTTAAGGGAGGCCCTTGAAAAACTTGAGCTGAATGATTCCTCCCTTCAATATGAAGCGGAAACTTCGCAAGCGCTTGGATTCGGGTTCCGCTGCGGATTTTTAGGCATGCTCCACATGGAGATCATTCAGGAGCGTATTGAGCGTGAGTTCAACATCGACCTGATTACGACAGCACCAAGTGTTATCTATGACGTGTATATGACAGACGGCGAAAAGGTCGTTGTCGACAACCCGTCCAACATGCCGGACCCTCAAAAGATCGAACGGGTTGAGGAGCCATATGTAAAAGCGACGATGATGGTGCCGAATGACTATGTCGGCGCTGTAATGGAGCTTTGCCAAGGAAAACGCGGCAATTTCATTGATATGCAGTATTTAGACGCAAACCGTGTCAGCATCATTTATGATATGCCATTAGCGGAAATCGTATATGAGTTTTTTGACCAGCTGAAATCAAGCACTAAAGGCTATGCGTCCTTTGATTATGAACTGATCGGCTACAAACCGTCTAAGCTTGTGAAAATGGACATTATGCTGAATGGTGAAAAAATCGATGCTCTTTCCTTTATCGTGCATCGTGATTACGCATATGAACGCGGAAAAGTGATCGTTGAAAAACTGAAAGAACTTATTCCGCGTCAGCAGTTTGAAGTTCCGGTACAAGCCGCAATCGGCCAGAAAATCGTGGCCCGCTCTACCATAAAAGCAATGCGTAAAAACGTATTGGCTAAATGTTACGGAGGGGACATCTCTCGTAAACGGAAACTTCTTGAAAAACAAAAAGAAGGAAAACGCCGTATGAAGCAGGTCGGCTCAGTTGAAGTCCCGCAAGAAGCATTTATGGCAGTTCTGAAAATGGACGACAGTCCGAAAAAACAATAGAAGCCGCCGCAGTCCTGTACTGCGGCTTCTTTCTGTAAAGAAGGTGAATCCGTTGAAATCAGCTTATATCCATATTCCATTTTGTGAGCATATTTGCCACTACTGCGATTTCAATAAATATTTTATTCAAAGTCAGCCTGTCGACGAGTATTTAAACGCACTCGAACAGGAAATGATAAATACATTAGCAAAAACTGGGCAGCCAGACCTCAAAACGATCTTTATTGGAGGAGGCACGCCAACCTCTCTGTCCGAGGAACAGCTCAAAAAGCTGATGGACATGGTCAATCGCGTGCTGAAGCCATCAAGCGATTTATCGGAATTTGCGGTTGAAGCGAATCCGGACGACTTGTCCGCAGAGAAATTAAAGATATTAAAAGAAGCAGGCGTAAACCGCCTCAGCTTTGGTGTTCAAACGTTCGAAGACGATCTGTTAGAAAAAATCGGCCGAGTGCACAAGCAAAAAGATGTATTCGCCTCTTTTGAAAGAGCGAGGGAAATCGGTTTTGAGAATATCAGTCTTGATTTAATGTTCGGGCTTCCGGGGCAAACCCTCAAGCATCTGGAACATTCCATAAACACTGCTTTATCACTGGATGCCGAGCATTATTCCGTATACTCCCTTATTGTAGAACCGAAAACGGTATTTTATAATTTGATGCAAAAAGGGCGGCTCCATCTTCCGCCGCAGGAGCAGGAAGCTGAAATGTATGAAATGGTGATGAGCAGGATGGAAGCTCACGATATTCATCAATATGAAATCAGCAACTTTGCTAAGGCAGGCATGGAATCTAAGCACAATCTGACGTATTGGAGCAACGAACAATATTTCGGTTTCGGAGCAGGGGCCCACGGATATATCGGCGGCACACGAACAGTGAACATCGGACCTGTTAAGCATTACATTGACCTGATTGCTGAAAAGGGTTTTCCGTACAGAGATACACATGAAGTGACAACAGAAGAACAGATTGAGGAAGAAATGTTTTTAGGTTTGAGAAAAACAGCCGGTGTCAGCAAAAAACGATTCACAGAAAAATACGGCCGTTCCCTGGATGGACTTTTCCCAAACATATTAAAAGACCTCGCTGAAAAAGGGCTGATTCACAATTCGGAGTCTGCCGTTTATTTGACTCACCAAGGGAAATTATTAGGCAATGAAGTTTTTGGCGCTTTTTTGGGTGAGTTATAATTGACATTTTTCTTGTGGTTTGATACTTTTGTTATAGAATTAGCACTCACTTATTGAGAGTGCTAACAGGGGTGATGATGATGTTAACAAATCGTCAGCTGCTGATCCTTCAGGTTATAATCAACGATTTTATTAAATCGGCACAGCCGGTAGGATCGAGAACTCTTTCGAAAAAAGATGAAATCACATTTAGCTCTGCAACAATTAGAAACGAGATGGCTGACTTGGAGGAATTGGGCTTTATTGAAAAAACCCATTCATCCTCAGGGCGTGTTCCGTCAGAAAAAGGGTATCGGTACTATGTTGACCATTTGCTGTCACCCGTTAAACTGACGAAAAGCGACCTGGACCAAATCCACTCGATCTTCAAAGAGAAAATTTTCGAGCTGGAGAAGACAGTTCAAAAATCAGCGCAAATTTTGTCCGATCTGACGAATTACACATCCATCGTACTCGGGCCGAAGCTGAGTGAGAATTACCTTAAACAGATTCAAATCATACCGATTCAGCCTGATATGGCGGTAGCGATTCTCGTTACCAATACGGGACACGTGGAAAACAAAACGATTAACTTTCCGACCAAAATGGATCTGTCTGATATTGAAAAACTGGTAAATATACTGAACGACCGTTTAAGCGGCGTTCCAATGGATGAACTGAATGAGCGCATATTTAAGGAAGTTGTCATGTACCTAAGACAGCACATTAAGAACTATGACAATATACTCGATGCGCTTCGTTCAACCTTTCATTCCACAAATCACGTTGAAAAGTTGTTTTTTGGCGGAAAAATCAATATGCTGAACCAGCCGGAGTTCCATGATATTACCCGAGTTCGATCGCTGCTTTCATTAATTGAGAAGGAACAGGATGTTCTCAAGCTGGTTCAATCCCCGCACACGGGAATCTCGATTAAAATCGGAAAAGAAAACGACTATGAAGAGATGGAAAACTGCAGTCTGATTACGGCATCTTATTCCGTTGACCAAAAGCAGATCGGCTCAATTGCGATCATCGGCCCGACCCGCATGAATTATTCCAGGGTTGTCAGCCTGCTTCAGCATGTGACTTCGGACTTGTCAAAAGCATTAACAAGTCTGTATGATGAATAAGGGAATTTTGGCAAATTTTATCGAAGGGCAGCGCCTGCTCTTCTCCTTACACTTTGAGGGAGGTGAACACAATGTCAGAAGAAAAACAAACCGTTGAACAAAACGAAACAGAAGAGCAAGAAATCATTGAAGAACAAGCTGCTGCTGATGAACAGCAGGAGGAAACAAATGAAAGCGAACTTCTTCAAAATCAAATTAACGAATTGCAAGGTTTGCTTGAGGAAAAAGAAAACAAACTTTTGCGTGTTCAAGCAGACTTTGAAAACTATAAACGACGCAGCCGTTTAGAGATGGAGGCGTCCCAAAAATACCGTTCTCAAAATATCGTGACTGATTTGCTGCCGGCTCTTGACAGCTTTGAACGAGCGCTTCAGGTTGAAGCCGACAATGAACAGAC
This sequence comes from Bacillus sp. FMQ74, assembly GCF_001875785.1. Lineage (NCBI taxonomy): Bacteria > Bacillati > Bacillota > Bacilli > Caryophanales > Bacillaceae > Bacillus > Bacillus sp. FMQ74. Next base: position 53,469 of record NZ_MOEO01000008.1, read on the forward strand.
GAAAAGTTTGCTCCAGGGAATGGAAATGGTCCACCGTCAGCTCGTAGAAGCCTTGAAAAAAGAAGGCGTCGAAGCCATCGAAGCTGTAGGGCAGGAATTTGATCCTAATCTGCACCAAGCCGTTATGCAGGCTGAAGACGAAAATTACGGCTCCAACATTGTTGTTGAGGAAATGCAAAAAGGCTATAAGCTGAAGGATCGCGTCATTCGCCCTTCCATGGTCAAAGTGAATCAATAATTACATAGCAGGAGGTTATTCAAGTGAGTAAAGTTATCGGAATCGACTTAGGAACAACAAACTCATGTGTGGCAGTGCTTGAAGGCGGCGAGCCTAAAGTTATTGCTAACGCTGAAGGAAACCGCACAACGCCATCAGTTGTTGCGTTCAAAAACGGCGAACGTCAAGTAGGGGAAGTGGCTAAACGCCAATCTATTACAAACCCTAACACAATTATGTCTATCAAACGTCATATGGGTACTGATTATAAAGTTGAAATTGAAGGAAAGGACTACACTCCGCAAGAAGTGTCTGCTATCATCCTTCAACACCTTAAATCATACGCTGAAAGCTATCTTGGCGAAACCGTATCAAAAGCAGTTATCACAGTTCCTGCATACTTTAACGATGCTGAGCGCCAAGCAACAAAAGATGCTGGTAAAATCGCGGGTCTTGAAGTAGAACGTATTATCAACGAACCTACTGCAGCAGCGCTTGCATACGGACTTGATAAAACAGAAGAAGACCAAACAATTCTAGTATACGACCTTGGCGGCGGTACATTCGACGTTTCAATCCTTGAGCTTGGCGATGGTGTATTTGAAGTTCGTTCAACTGCCGGAGACAACCGTCTGGGCGGGGACGATTTTGACCAAGTTATCATCGATCATCTTGTGTCTGAATTCAAAAAAGAAAACGGCATTGATCTGTCAAAAGACAAAATGGCGCTTCAGCGTTTGAAAGATGCAGCTGAAAAAGCGAAAAAAGATCTTTCCGGCGTATCTTCTACGCAGATTTCTTTACCGTTTATCACAGCTGGAGAAGCAGGACCGCTTCACCTTGAACTTACATTAACTCGCGCTAAATTTGAAGAGCTTTCTTCTCATTTAGTAGAGCGCACAATGGGTCCTGTCCGTCAAGCGCTTCAAGATGCAGGGCTTTCTGCAAGCGAAATCGACAAAGTCATCCTTGTCGGCGGATCAACTCGTATCCCTGCCGTACAAGAAGCAATCAAAAAAGAAACTGGAAAAGAAGCGCATAAAGGCGTAAACCCAGATGAAGTTGTAGCGCTTGGTGCTGCGATTCAGGGTGGCGTTATCACAGGTGACGTAAAAGACGTCGTTCTTCTTGACGTTACACCGCTTTCTCTCGGTATCGAAACAATGGGCGGCGTGTTCACAAAACTGATCGACCGCAATACGACGATCCCGACAAGCAAATCTCAAGTGTTCTCAACTGCTGCTGATAACCAAACAGCTGTTGATATCCATGTTCTTCAAGGTGAGCGCCCAATGTCTGCCGACAACAAAACACTCGGCCGCTTCCAGCTTACTGATATCCCGCCAGCACCGCGCGGCGTGCCTCAAATCGAAGTTTCTTTCGATATTGACAAAAACGGTATCGTAAACGTAAGAGCAAAAGACTTAGGCACAGGAAAAGAACAAAACATTACAATCAAATCTTCTTCAGGTCTTTCAGATGAAGAGATCGAACGCATGGTAAAAGAAGCGGAAGAAAATGCTGACGCTGATGCGAAGAAAAAAGAAGAAATCGAAGTCCGCAACGAAGCAGATCAGCTTGTTTTCCAAACTGAGAAAACATTAAAAGATCTTGAAGGCAAAGTGGACGAAGAACAAGTGAAAAAAGCCAACGATGCTAAAGACGCTTTAAAAGCGGCGATTGAGAAAAACGAATTTGAAGAGATCAAAGCGAAAAAAGATGAGCTTCAAACAATCGTCCAAGAGCTTTCTATGAAGCTTTATGAAGAAGCTGCAAAAGCACAGCAAGCTCAAGGCGGAGCAAACGCTGAAGGCAAAGCGGATGACAACGTTGTCGACGCTGAATACGAAGAAGTAAACGACGACCAAAACAAAAAATAAATTCTTTTTAAAGTCAGTCCCGCTTCCGGGACTGGCAGAAAAGAACACATTTCATAATCTGATTCAATGATTAGAAAGTCAAAGTCAGGCATCTCTTGGCTTTGACTTTTTTTCTTGCCCGGGATAAAAGGAATTGAAAAATCATAATTCAAAATGATACAATCTAATTTATGTGAGAAATTCGGGAGAGTGAAGCGAGATGAGTAAGCGTGATTACTATGAAGTGCTGGGAGTAAGTAAGAGCGCTTCAAAGGATGAAATTAAAAAAGCTTATCGGAAGCTGTCAAAAAAATATCATCCTGATATTAACAAAGAAGCCGGATCAGATGAAAAATTTAAAGAGGTAAAAGAAGCGTACGAAACGCTGTCAGATGACCAAAAACGTGCGCATTACGATCAATTTGGGCACACTGATCCTAACCAAGGCTTCGGCGGCGGCGGTTTTGGCGGCGGCGATTTTGGCGGTTTTGGTTTCGATGATATTTTCTCAAGTATTTTCGGCGGAGGCACAAGACGAAGAGATCCAAACGCTCCGCGCCAAGGTGCCGATTTACAATATACGATGACCTTGTCGTTTGAGGATGCTGCTTTTGGTAAAGAAACAACCATCGAAATTCCTCGCGAGGAAACGTGCGATACATGTAAGGGGTCAGGAGCGAAACCTGGAACAAACCCAGAAACATGCTCCCACTGCGGAGGCTCCGGCCAGTTAAACGTGGAGCAAAATACACCGTTTGGAAAAGTCGTTAACAGACGGGTCTGCCACCACTGTGAAGGTACAGGCAAAATCATTAAAAACAAATGTGCGGACTGCGGCGGCAAAGGAAAAATCAAAAAACGCAAGAAAATTAACGTGACAATTCCAGCCGGTGTAGATGACGGGCAGCAGCTTCGTCTCGCGGGACAGGGTGAACCAGGAGTAAACGGCGGCCCTGCCGGGGATTTATTTGTCGTGTTCCATGTACGCGCACACGAGTTCTTCGAGCGTGATGGCGATGATATTTACTGTGAAATGCCGTTAACGTTTGCTCAGGCTGCTCTTGGAGATGAGGTAGAAGTTCCGACGCTGCATGGAAAAGTGAAATTGAAAATTCCAGCCGGTACTCAAACAGGAACGAAATTCAGATTAAGAGGTAAAGGCGTTCAAAATGTCAGGGGCTATGGACAGGGTGACCAGCATATCGTCGTCCGCGTCGTTACGCCGACAAACCTGACAGATAAACAAAAAGACATTATCCGCGAATTTGCCGAGGTCAGCGGAAACCTGCCTGATGAACAGGAAATCAGTTTCTTTGACAAGGTAAAACGTGCATTTAAAGGCGATTAATTATTGGATGAGGAGTTGGTAGTTTTGAAATGGTCCGAATTAAGCATTCACACAACACATGAAGCGGTCGAACCTATCTCAAATATATTGCATGAAGCTGGTGCAAGTGGGGTTGTGATAGAGGACCCGCTTGATTTAATTAAAGAACGTGAGAATGTGTACGGGGAAATCTACCAGCTCGACCCCAATGATTATCCAGATGAGGGTGTCATTGTCAAAGCATATCTGCCGGTTAACAGTTTTCTGGGCGAAACTGTAGACGGCATTAAAGAAACGATTAATAATCTCCTTCTTTACAATATTGATTTGGGCAGAAATCACATCACCATTTCTGAAGTAAATGAAGAAGAGTGGGCGACTGCCTGGAAAAAGTATTATCATCCTGTAAAAATTTCTGAAAAGTTTACAATTGTGCCGACGTGGGAGGAATATACGCCGGTCCATACTGATGAACTGATTATTGAAATGGACCCGGGAATGGCTTTCGGCACAGGGACACATCCGACAACCGTGCTCTGCATTCAGGCGCTTGAACGCTTTGTGCAAAAGGGTGATAAGGTGATTGATGTTGGTACAGGTTCCGGAATTTTAAGTATTGCGGCTGCAATGCTTGAAGCTGAATCAGTTCATGCCTACGATCTTGATCCTGTAGCTGTAGAAAGTGCACGCCTCAATCTCAAGCTGAACAAAGTGAGCGATATTGCGCAAGTGAAGCAAAACAACTTGTTAGACGGGATTGAAGGGGAACATGATGTGATTGTGGCCAACATTTTGGCTGAAGTCATTCTTCGCTTTACTTCACAAGCGTACAGCCTGTTAAAAGAAGGCGGACATTTTATTACGTCAGGTATCATCGGCCATAAAAAACAAGAAGTAAAAGAAGCATTGGAACAAGCTGGCTTCACCATTGTAGAAATCCTTTCAATGGAAGATTGGGTCAGCATTATTGCGAAAAAATAACAGTTAGTAGGTGTCACAGCGTATGCAACGATATTTTATCGAGCTCACGAAGCAGCAAATAGAGGAAGCGCCGGCTTTTTCGATTACCGGCGAAGATGTTCATCATATTGTGAACGTAATGAGAATGAATGAGGGAGATCAGATCATTTGCTGCTCTCAAGACGGCTTCGAGGCAAAATGTGAACTTCAATCTGTTTCCAAAGATAAAGTGTCCTGCCTTGTGATAGAATGGACGAATGAAAACAGAGAGCTTCCGATAAAGATCTATATTGCGAGCGGCCTCCCGAAAGGAGATAAGCTTGAATGGATTATCCAAAAGGGGACTGAACTCGGAGCTCATGCCTTTATTCCCTTCCAAGCCGCGCGTTCTGTTGTCAAGCTGGATGACAAAAAGGCAAAGAAAAAGCAGGAAAGATGGACGAAAATTGCAAAGGAAGCGGCTGAACAATCGTACCGTAACGAAGTGCCGCGAGTGATGGATGTCCATTCTTTTCAGCAGCTTCTTCAAAGGATGCAGGATTTCGATAAATGTGTCGTTGCATACGAGGAGTCATCGAAGCAAGGGGAAATAAGCGCATTCAGCGCGGTTGTAAGCAGCCTTCCGAAAGGATCATCTCTTTTGATCGTATTTGGTCCCGAAGGCGGTTTAACAGAAGCGGAGGTTGAACGGCTCACTGAGAAAGACGGTGTGCCGTGCGGCCTTGGACCGAGAATTTTAAGGACAGAAACCGCTCCGCTATATGCGTTGAGTGCGATTTCTTATCAAACAGAGTTATTAAGAGGTGATCAGTAATGGCAACTGTTGCTTTCCATACGCTTGGCTGTAAAGTCAACCATTATGAAACAGAAGCAATCTGGCAGCTTTTCAAAGAAGCGGGCTATGAAAGAAGAGACTTTGAACAAACAGCTGATGTATATGTCATTAATACATGTACGGTAACGAATACTGGAGATAAAAAAAGCCGCCAAGTGATCAGACGCGCCATTCGTCAAAATCCTGACGGTGTCATCTGTGTCACAGGCTGCTACGCGCAAACCTCACCTGCTGAGATTATGGCGATCCCTGGTGTCGATATTGTAGTTGGAACACAGGACCGTGAAAAAATGCTTGGCTACATTGACCAATACCGTGAAGAACGCCAGCCGATTAACGGCGTCAGCAACATCATGAAGGCAAGAGTATATGAAGAGCTCGATGTGCCTGCTTTCACGGACCGGACAAGAGCGTCATTGAAAATACAGGAGGGCTGCAATAATTTCTGCACATTCTGTATCATTCCGTGGGCGCGCGGCCTGCTACGCTCCCGCGACCCTGAAGAAGTCATTAAACAAGCTCAGCAGCTTGTTAATGCCGGCTATAAAGAAATTGTTCTTACAGGTATTCACACGGGCGGCTACGGCGAAGATATGAAAGATTACAACTTCGCTAAGCTTTTGAGCGAATTAGACTCTCGTGTAGAAGGCGTGAAACGGATCAGAATTTCTTCAATTGAAGCCAGCCAAATCACTGACGAAGTGATCGAAGTCTTAGACCGCTCAGATAAGATAGTGAATCATTTGCATATTCCTATCCAATCCGGATCAAACACAGTGCTTAAACGGATGAGACGCAAATATACAATGGAATTCTTTGCAGACCGTTTAAATAAATTGAAAAAAGCACTGCCAGGCTTAGCTGTTACTTCTGATGTTATTGTAGGATTCCCTGGTGAAACAGAAGAAGAATTTATGGAAACCTATAACTTTATTAAAGAACATAAATTCTCTGAACTGCATGTTTTCCCTTATAGTAAACGTACAGGAACACCAGCTGCGCGAATGGAAGACCAAGTGGATGAAAACGTGAAAAACGAACGTGTGCATCGCCTGATTGCTCTTTCTGACCAGCTTGCAAAGGAATACGCTTCTCAGTATGAAAATGAAGTGCTTGAGATTATCCCTGAGGAAGCGTTTAAGGAAACAGAAGATGAAAATATGTTTGTCGGTTACACAGACAATTATATGAAGGTTGTTTTCAAAGGCACGGAAGATATGATCGGCAAAATTGTAAAAGTCAAAATCCTAAAAGCAGGTTATCCTTACAACGAAGGACAATTTGTCCGTGTTGTTGAGGATGAAATAACTGAACATATGCGTTTGTCTTCTTAACCTAAAAAACCGGTGCATTTCATTGTGCCGGTTTTTTATTTAGCCGGGATAAGAAGGTGAATCAATCGGTAAAACAAGTTTGTAAGCGGAAGAAATAAAAGAGCTGTCACTACATTAAATAAAAGGCTGAAATGAGCAATCCTTTGGGCGGGATCGGGTGATAACTGCTCTACAAAGCCGGTCGATGCGGTCAGAAAAGGCAATACTAGAGCCACCCCTAGCACGTTAAATACCACATGAGCATACGCTGTCTGTTTCGCTGCATATCCGCCGGATACAGCCGCCATGACAGCTGTAATGCATGTCCCGATATTTGATCCGAGCACGACGCTCATCGCCTGTGTCAGTCCGATAATCCCTTCATTCATAAAACTCATTAAAATGCCGATACAGACAGAGCTGGAATGAATGATAGCAGTTAACACCATTCCGATGAGCAAAGCTGACCAGTTCGAATCGTTAACGTGGTATAGAACGTCGGCTCCCGTTTTCAGCTTTGTCAGAGGCCCTGCAAGGTGGCTGAATCCACTGATGCAAAAGAAGATGATGCCCAGTCCGAGGCAGCTTGTTCCTAGCTGTTTTAAAGGATACCTGCCAGTCAGAAAAAACAATAAACCGCCTATTAAAAGAACCCAAATCAAAATATCCATTTTGATGGCAATAAATTCAGTTGTAAAAGTAGAGCCAACATTTGTTCCCAGAATCATCGGTATCGTTCGCTTAAAAGAAAGAACGCCCGCACTGACAAAGCCGATGACAATGACCATAAAGGCTGAACTGCTCTGAAGTATCCCCGTAAATACAATGCTGATAAGAAACGCTTTTAACGGGTGGTCCGTAAATAAAAGCAAACGGTCTTCAATTTTTGAGTACGCCATCGATATTAAGCCTTTTCGAAGCATATTCATGCCTGCGAGAAAGAATAATATAAGAGCTGTAAAACTGATCAGAATCAACATCCTATTCACCAACCCCTTTCCATCATTATATAGACAGGCAGTCTCACTCATGACGGAAAAGTGAACTCACTTAGTTGACCTGACTGATGGCTTATATTATAATGTCAAAGTACATGTTTATATGTGTAACTTAAAGGTAGTCGATTGGTGTATTCGGAGGGAGGGAAAGAGAATGTCAAAAACGGTCGTTAGAAAAAACGAATCGCTTGAAGATGCTCTTCGTCGCTTCAAACGCAGTGTATCAAAGACAGGTACTTTGCAAGAAGCAAGAAAGCGTGAATTTTATGAAAAACCTAGCGTAAAGCGCAAGAAAAAGTCTGAAGCTGCTAGAAAACGCAAATTCTAAAAGAGGGTGGATTTATGAGTCTTCTTGAGCGTCTCAACCAGGATATGAAGCTGTATATGAAAAACCGTGAGAAAGACAAACTGACTGTCGTTCGAATGGTTAAGGCTTCACTTCAAAATGAAGCAATTAAGCTTAAGAAAGACAGTTTGACCGAGGATGAGGAACTCACTGTCCTTTCTCGTGAACTTAAGCAACGTAAAGACTCCCTCCAGGAATTTTCAAACGCTAATCGTTTAGATTTAGTAGATAAAGTTCAAAAAGAGCTGGACATTTTAGAAGTTTATTTACCTGAGCAGCTGTCAGAAGATGAGCTGCGTACAATCGTAAATGAAACCATCGCAGAGGTCGGTGCGAGCTCAAAAGCGGACATGGGCAAAGTGATGGGGGCAATTATGCCTAAAGTAAAAGGTAAAGCTGACGGAAGTTTAATTAATAAGCTTGTGAGCAGTCAACTGTCTTAAATGGCAAAGAAAAGGACATCTTTCTAAGAGAGATGTCTTTTTTTATACATAAAAAAATGAAACCTTTGATACATTTGTTACGTATGAAGAGAAGGCACTTATTATAAAAGGAAGGAGGGATACACAGCCCTTGCTTCAAATCAAAGGATTCCGTGCTGTTCTTTTGAGTATATTTTTACTTTCTTTATTTTGCGTTCAGCTGAACGCAAAAGCAGAAAAACAAACTATTTATGTGATCCCGGTTGAGAAAAATGTCGAACAGGGTCTCGCCTCGTTTTTGTCCCGTTCGTTACAAGATGCAAAGGATGCACATGCAGCCCACATTATTCTTGATATCAATACACCGGGGGGATTGGTCAGATCTGCTATTGATATGGCGGATGTGATCACCGAAAGCGAGATCCCCGTAACTGCATATGTAAACAAACGCGCGTTGTCTGCTGGTGCATATATTGCTCTGCAAGCCGATCACATTTATATGGCGCCTGGCGGAAAAATGGGAGCCGCTGCGATTATTGATGGTCACGGCAATGCCGCTGACCAAAAAGCTGAATCACTTTGGCTGGCAGAGATGGAAGATGCCGCAGTGAAAAATAATCGCGATCCAAAATATGCGCTCGCAATGGCTGACCCGGATATAGATGCCAAGGAAGTCGGCGCGCCTAAAGGAGATCTGCTGACACTTAACGCAGACAAGGCGATTGAGGTAGGCTATTCAGAAGGCACTGCTGACAATGTATCCGCGCTCGTAAAGAAGCTTGGGTTCGAAAAAGCGCATATCAGCTATGCAAAGGAAAGCTTTGCGGAAAAAACAGCAAGATGGCTGACGAGCCCGGTCATTGTCCCCATTCTGCTGACAATCGCTTTTTTAGGTCTGACAGTGGAGCTTTTTTCTCCGGGTGTCGGCCTCCCTGGAACGGCTGGATTCATTGCGTTATTGCTGTTTTTCTACGGTCATCTCGCAGCCGGCCTTGCCGGGTATGAGACGGTTCTCCTCTTTATCGCAGGGGTGATCCTCATCTTCCTTGAGATTTTCCTTCCTGGAGGAATCATTGGTTTACTTGGCTTGGGATCGATTATTGTGAGCCTGTTTTTAGCCGCGGGGAGCTTCACTGTCATGGCGGTTTCTCTCTTGATCGCCACAGCTGTTTCAATTACAGCTTTTATTTTACTGACAAGGGTGTTGGGAAAGCGTATGAAATTTTTTAGAAAATTGATATTAAATGATTCTACAAATACGGAGAGCGGCTACGTATCAAATCAAACGCGCACGGACCTAATGGGGAAAGTGGGTGTAACCTCTACACCGCTGCGTCCTTCCGGTACCGTCATTATTGACGATGAACGCCTTGATGTTGTTTCGGAGGGATCGTTTACAGAAAAAGATAAGAAAGTAAAAGTGATTAAAGTAGAAGGCTCACGTATTGTCGTGAGAGAAATTTAAATAGAAACGAGGAGAAGTTATATGGATCCGTCAACATTTATGATTCTGGCAATTGTCGCAGTTGCGATCATTGTTTTGGCTGTATTTTTTACATTTGTGCCTGTAATGCTTTGGATTTCAGCTTTAGCAGCTGGAGTGAAAATCAGCATTTTCACCCTAGTTGGGATGAGGCTTCGCCGAGTCATACCGAATCGGGTTGTTAACCCGCTGATTAAAGCGCATAAAGCGGGACTTAATGTTGGAACAAACCAGCTTGAAAGCCACTACCTGGCCGGAGGTAATGTTGACAGAGTCGTCAACGCGCTTATCGCCGCCCAGCGCGCGAACATTGAACTCACATTTGAACGTTGTGCTGCCATTGATCTTGCCGGCCGGGATGTATTGGAAGCTGTTCAAATGAGCGTTAATCCTAAGGTCATTGAAACGCCGTTCATTGCCGGTGTGGCCATGGACGGGATTGAAGTGAAAGCGAAAGCGAGAATCACAGTAAGAGCGAATATCGAGCGCCTTGTCGGGGGAGCAGGGGAAGAAACCATTGTTGCCCGTGTCGGTGAAGGGATCGTCTCTACAATCGGTTCATCCGAAAATCACAAAAAAGTGCTTGAAAACCCCGACATGATTTCTCAGACGGTACTAGGAAAAGGATTGGACTCAGGAACGGCATTTGAAATTCTCTCGATTGATATTGCTGATGTTGACATCGGTAAAAACATCGGTGCGATTTTACAAACTGATCAGGCCGAGGCTGATAAAAACATCGCGCAGGCAAAAGCGGAAGAACGGCGTGCAATGGCTGTCGCTCAAGAACAGGAAATGCGCGCCCGCGTAGAAGAAATGCGCGCGAAAGTGGTAGAAGCCGAGGCGGAAGTGCCGCTTGCGATGGCGGAAGCCTTGCGTGAAGGGAATATTGGCGTCATGGATTACATGAATATCAAGAACATCGATGCTGACACAGAAATGCGTGATTCATTCGGCAAGCTGACGAAAGACCCTTCGGATGAAGACCGCAAATCATAATCTCTCTAAGAAGGGAGAACGCTGATGGAAGATTTACTGACCAATCCGCTTATTATTGCAGCGATCATCGGAATCATTTCTGCGATTTTCGGCAAAAAGAGCAAAGAAGAAAAGCAAAACAGTCAAAAAAGAAAAAAACCTCAACACGTGCATCCTGCTTCTCCTCAAAAGAAGCAGTCAAAAGAAGATGCCCCTGCCCCTATCCCTAACCGTATGGAACAGGCAAGACGGGAAGCGGAAGAAAGACGCAGGGAAACAGCAAGAAACCTGAAAGGGCTGGAACGAGATCTTGCTGCTGCCAAACAAAAAACAGTATACACAAAACAAAAAATGCTTCAGGTGAATAAAGACACCGTCGTACAGGGGATCGTTCTAGGAGAGGTGTTCGGGCCTCCACGGGCGAAAAAACCTCACCATACGATGCGCTCGGCCCGTAAAAATTAAAGTGTTAGAACCTCCTTTCAAATCATACATATGAGATGAAAGGGGGTTCTTTTTGTATGGGGCAAAGAAAGAATCGTATGAAAGCTTGGCTGACAAGAGCATTGGAAATTCCCCCGGACGTTATGATGGATCTGCCGAGGATTACAATGGTTGGCAGACTTCATATCTACATAGAAAACCACAGAGGTCTTTTGCTTTTCAGTGAGAATGAAGTGAGGCTGATGCTGAAGCAGGGCCAGTGCATCATATCTGGTAAAAATTTTGTCATCAAGGCGATTCTTCCGGAAGAGATACTTTTGGAGGGTACAATTGATGTCGTTCGATATGTTGAGTCATAAAGCCGAGGGGGAAATGTTGTGAAAAATAAATGGCTGTCTTTTTTTTCGGGTAAGGTCCAGCTTGAATTGACGGGAAGAGGGATTGAGCGGCTCCTTAATGAATGCACAAGACAGGGGATTCCGGTCTTTCATGTCAAAAAAAAGAAAGAAGCCGTATCGTTATATATACAGCTTCAGGATGTACATGCCTTTCGGCGGGTGAGAAGTAAATTCAAATGTAAAGCTCGATTTATCAATCGGAAGGGATTTCCCTTCCTGTTGCTGAAATCAAAGCTGAATATAGGGTTTACGATCGGTTTTGCGATTTTTTTCATCCTTTTGTTTTTACTTTCCAATATGGTGTGGAAAATTGATGTGACAGGCGCTAAACCTGAAACAGAACATCAAATGAGGCAGCATCTTAATGAAATCGGGGTCAAAAAGGGCCGTCTGCAGTTTTTAATGATGTCGCCCGAAAAAATACAGAAATCATTAACCAATGGAATAGACAATATCACTTGGGTCGGCGTTGATCTGAAGGGGACGACCATTCACATGAAAGTTGTGGAGAAAAATGAGCCCGAAAAAGAAAAGTATGTTAGCCCGCGCAATATTGTGGCCAAAAAGAAAGCAACCATTACGAGAATGTTTGTGCAAAAAGGACAGCCTATGGCCGCCATACACGATCATGTTGAAAAGGGTCAGCTGCTTGTTTCGGGGCTGATCGGCAGCGAAGACCATCAGGAGGAAGTCGCCTCAAAAGCAGAAATTTACGGAGAAACCTGGTATAGATCTGAAGTGACAGTCCCGCTTGAAACATTATTTAACGTCTATACGGGCAAAGTAAGGACAAAGCACAAGCTTTCTTTTGGCTCTTTGGCAATCCCGATCTGGGGGCTGACGTTTAAAAAAGAGGAATTGAAGCATCCAAAAACAGAACAAGAAAAGCATTCGCTTCATTTTCTCGGATTTAAGCTCCCTGTATCCTATGTCAAAGAGCAAACAAGAGAAAGTGAAGAGGCTTTGCGAAAATATACGAAAGAAGAAGCAGTTCAAGAAGGCATTAAATTGGGTAAACAGGATGTAGAGGATAAAATAGGCGAAAACGGCGAGGTGAAAAGTGAAAAAGTTTTGCACCAGACTGTTGAGAATGGTAAAGTAAAGTTGATTATTCTCTACCAAGTTATAGAAGATATCGTTCAAACCACACCTATTGTCAGGGAGACTGAAGAATGACAGAACATTTACTTGCGATGAATCAAAAACTGAAAAACCCGGACGAGGCGCTTTCACTCTTCGGGAACCAAGATTCTTTTTTGAAATTGATGGAGAAAGATCTGAATGTAAATATCATTACGCGCGGCGAAACGATTTATGTTTCAGGCGATGATGAATCGTTTCAGATTGCAGACAGGCTGCTGGGATCGCTCCTCGCTTTAATTCGCAAGGGGATAGAGATCTCTGAACGTGATGTGATTTACGCCATCAAAATGGCAAAGAAGAATGAACTTGAATACTTTGAAAGCATGTATGAAGAAGAAATTACAAAAAACGCAAAAGGCAAATCAATTCGTGTAAAAACAATGGGACAGCGGGAATACGTGGCCGCTATGAAGCGGAATGACCTTGTATTCGGCATTGGCCCGGCGGGAACCGGGAAAACGTACCTGGCTGTCGTAAAAGCAGTCCATGCTTTAAAAAATGGACATATCAAAAAAATCATTTTAACAAGACCTGCCGTGGAAGCCGGTGAAAGCCTCGGTTTTCTCCCAGGTGACCTAAAAGAAAAAGTAGATCCTTATTTGCGCCCGCTGTATGACGCTCTCCATGATGTGCTAGGGGCAGATCATACAGAACGTCTGATGGAAAGAGGCATCATTGAAATTGCTCCGCTCGCGTATATGAGGGGACGGACGCTCGATGATGCTTATGTTATACTTGATGAAGCACAGAACACCACGCCTGCTCAAATGAAAATGTTTTTGACGAGACTGGGTTTTGGCTCTAAAATGATCATTACAGGTGACGTTAGCCAAATTGATCTGCCGAAAGGCGTCAAATCGGGACTTGCAGTAGCGAAGGAGATGCTGAAAGGAATAGACGGCATTTCTATGGTTGAGCTAGACCAGACAGACGTGGTCAGACATCCGCTTGTTGCGAAAATTATTGAAGCATACGATAAGCAAAATTAATGCTGAATGACCCGATCGCGCGTTATCGGGTCATTTTTATGATTGCTTGTGGGCTTGATGTTCAAGAGGAGGTTCTTGTGTTGAAAAAGAAGGCTAAGACCAAAAGCAGCTCAAAAAAATGGAGCAATTTTAAAAATGCCCGCTCCATGCATGTACTGCTGTATCTTCTGCTGGCTGCCATTATGTTTGCTTTGCTCTTTGTACATGTTAAGCCGGAAACACTTGATTTAGACCTGTTTTCAGTCAGCGACAAGACCATTTATGCTCCGGCAACCGTGGAAGATCAAAAAGCCACAGAGGAAAAAAAGCAAGCCGCTGAGGACGCGGTTGAAGATCAATATACATTAAAAAAAGAATACACAGATAATCGGATAGACCTTGTGTCATCAATATTCGACAGTATCAGTGAAGTGAAAAAATCATCGGAAGAAGGCAGCAAATCACCATCGGAAAAATCAATGGTCAAATCCGTAAAGGATAAATTGACGTCAGATGTGAATGATTCCATATCTGAGGATTCAATTAAGACATTGCTGAAAGCAGACAGTGAAGACTTTTCTTTTGTCAGAGATACGGTCATTACCGCGGTAAATACGGTCATGAGCAGTGAAATCCCTTCGGATAAACTATCTGATGCAAAGGATAAAGTAGAAAAAGAGCTAAAGAGCAATTCTATTCCGTCTAAATACTTGGGAGCTGCGACAGAAATCGGGCGTTTTGCTATTATTCCGAATTACGTTTTCGATCCGAAAGCAACAGAGGCAAAGCGGCAGGAAGCGTCAGACAATGTCCAGCAGGTTCAAATCAAACAGGGACAAGTGCTCGTGGAAGAAAATGACCTCATTGATCGGGAAGTGTACAGAAAACTTGAGCTGACCGGGTTATTAAATAACTCAAATCTCTTTAAGCCGATCAGCGGGCTATTGATTATGATCGGTCTGTTCATTGCAACTCTTGTATATTATTTTGAAAAACAGAAACAAAATCTAAAGGTTAAAAACCAATCTATTCTGTTATTCTCTATTATCACAACACTTTTGCTTGTGATCATGGAGGTTGTCAGTTTGTTTCAGAAGATGGAATATAATAATATCGGCTACCTGGTTCCCATTGCAGCCGGGGCCATCTTGATTAAACTGCTGATGAATGAACGCATTGCCATTTTGGGAAGTATCATTCTTGCGATTTGCGGGAGTATGATGTTTAATCAGGGTGTGACAGGAACATTCAACTATGTCATAGGGATTTATTATTTGATTAGCGGCATTTCAGGCGTTTTATTTTTAGGAAAACATAATGCAAGGTCAAAGATTTTGCAGACCGGACTTTTCGTGGCGTTTATTAATATGGTTGTCGTTCTTTCCTTATTATTGATCCAGAACACCGCACTGTCGGGTCTTGAAATCGGCACGTTAATGCTCATGGGTGTTGTGTCGGGGTTTGCTTCATCGGTATTGATCATCGGCCTGATGCCGTTTTTCGAGACAGGCTTTGGCATTTTATCTACTATGAGGCTGCTCGAGCTGTCTAACCCTAACCATCCGCTATTGCGCAAAATACTGACAGAAACACCAGGTACATATCATCACAGTGTAATGGTTGCTAATTTATCAGAGGCAGCCTGTGAAGCGGTTGGGGCTAATGGTTTGCTTGCAAGAGTCGGCGCATATTATCACGATCTTGGAAAAACAAAGCGTCCGCAGTATTTTATTGAAAACCAAATGAATATTGACAATCCGCATGATAAGCTGTCTCCTCAGCTGAGTAAAAATATTATCATTTCGCATACGACAGACGGTGCGAACATGCTGAGAAGCTATAAATTTCCGAAAGAGCTTGTCGATATTGCTGAGCAGCATCATGGAACCTCGCTTTTAAAGTTTTTTTACTATAAAGCAAAGGAAAAAGGCGATCAGATTACAGAGGAAGAGTTCCGTTATCCGGGGCCGAAGCCGCAGTCAAAGGAAGCCGCAATTATATCAGTGGCCGACAGTGTTGAAGCGGCCGTCAGATCCATGCATAATCCAAACCCTGAACGAATTGAAAAGCTTGTCCGGGGTATTATATCGGATAAGCTTCAGGACGGACAGTTCAGTGAATGTGATTTGACATTTAAAGAACTGGATACAATCGCAAAAACGCTCTGTGCAACATTAAAAGGAATTTTCCACTCCCGGATTGAATATCCGGAGGCTACTAAGAAGGTGAAATAGATGAGTTTACTGATTGATATTGTTGATGAAACGGGAAGCGTCTCAGAAGAGATGCTCAAAGAAGTAGAAAATCTGCTTCAATTTGCTGCTAAGCGTGAAGGCGTTCAGGATCAGGCTGAAGTTTCTGTCACGATCGTTACCAATGATGACATACAGCAGATTAACAAAGAATACCGGGGAAAGGATACACCGACAGATGTCATCTCATTTGCTCTTGAAGAAGAAGGAGAAGGCGAGGTCGAAATCGTGGGCGCGGAGATGCCTCCGGTTTTAGGTGATATTATCATCAGTGCCGATCGCACAAGAGAGCAGGCAGAGGAGTATAATCATTCTTTTAAAAGAGAGCTCGGATTTCTTGCCGTACACGGATTTCTGCACCTTTTAGGATATGACCATATGACGAAAGAGGAAGAAGAGGAGATGTTTACTAAGCAAAAGGATTTGCTGGACGCTTATGGACTCAAGAGATCATAGAAATGAGCTGAAGCGATTCTTCAAAAGCTTCGTGCATGCAGGCCGGGGAATCTGGAAAACAGCGCGGACGGAGCGGAATTTCCAATTTCATGCCGCAGCCGCCTGCGTTGTTCTCATTTGCGGCTTCCTTGTAGAGCTCAGCGTGATAGAGTGGGTGATTATATTCCTTTTGATCGGCGGAATGTTTTCGCTTGAGCTTTTAAATACAGCCGTTGAACATACGGTTGATTTAATAACTGACAAACATCACCCTCTTGCTAAAGCGGCCAAGGACGCTGCCGCCGGGGCTGTTTGCGTTTTTGCCGTCATTTCGTGTATCATTGGTTTACTTATTTTTTTGCCAAAGCTGTAATGGCTGAAAATTCTTACATTTATTTTACATTTTTAGAAATGGGCGTGAAAAAAAGCGCGCGATTATGTAAAATATAAAGTGATAGCGGTACCATTATAGGTAAGAGAGGAATGTACACATGAACAGACAAGAATTAATAACAGAAGCTTTAAAAGCGCGTGATATGGCATATGTGCCGTATTCCAAGTTCCAAGTAGGAGCCGCTCTTCTTACCAAGGATGGAAAAGTGTACAGAGGCTGCAACATTGAGAACGCGGCATACAGCATGTGCAATTGCGCCGAGCGTACCGCTTTATTTAAAGCTGTTTCTGAAGGGGATACAGAGTTTCAGATGCTGGCCGTTGCGGCTGACACCCCTGGACCGGTATCTCCGTGCGGAGCCTGCCGCCAGGTGATTTCTGAGCTTTGCACAAAGGACGTTGTTGTCGTACTGACTAATTTACAAGGACAAATAAAAGAAATGACTGTGGAAGAATTACTGCCAGGCGCATTTTCATCGGAGGATTTACATGACGAACGAAAGCTTTAAATCAGGATTTGTATCCATTATTGGAAGACCAAACGTAGGAAAATCTACATTTTTGAACAGAGTCATAGGGCAAAAAATCGCCATCATGAGCGATAAGCCCCAAACGACGAGAAACAAGGTGCAAGGGGTATTAACGACAGGCACATCACAAACCATTTTTATTGACACACCTGGGATTCATAAACCTAAGCATAAGCTTGGGGACTTTATGATGAAAGTGGCGCAAAATACATTAAAAGAAGTCGATTTGATCTTGTTTATGATCAATGCCGAGGAAGGCTACGGGAAAGGCGACGAATTCATCATTGAGAAATTGCAGAAGATGTCTACGCCTGTATTTTTAATCGTAAACAAAATTGATAAAATTCATCCCGACCAATTGCTTTTGCTAATTGACGAATACCGCGGACGTTATCCTTTTAAGGAAATTGTTCCGATTTCTGCTCTAGAAGGAAATAACATCGAAACATTGCTCGCTCAGATTGAAGCGTATTTGCCGGAAGGGCCGCAATTCTATCCGAGTGATCAGGTCACCGACCACCCGGAGCGATTTATCATTTCTGAATTAATCAGGGAAAAGGTGCTGCATTTGACGAGAGAAGAGATCCCGCACAGCATTGCGGTGGCCATCGAATCCATCAAAGGGCAGGACAACGGTTCTGTGCACGTAGCGGCAACGATTGTGGTCGAGCGGGATTCCCAGAAAGGCATCGTGATTGGTAAAAAAGGAAGCCTTCTGAAAGAGGTCGGAAAAAGAGCGAGGGCGGATATTGAAGCACTGTTAGGCTCCCGTGTCTACCTTGAATTGTGGGTGAAAGTGCAGAAAGACTGGCGCAATAAAATGTCCCAGCTTCGCGATTTTGGCTTTAAAGAGGACGAATATTAATCTCTTGCTGTGTGTCATTATCTCACAGGAACAGGGATACATTAGCAAATTTTGTTTAACATGAAATGGAGGACATCTGGTCAAGATAAAGGTAAGAATTTGGAGTTTAGGTAAGCTAGTTTAACTACAGAAAGGTGGGTTTCTTGTGTTGAATTTTACCTGGAACGTATTTTCTCAAACAGGAAATGTTGATACGTATCTTCTTTTTAAAGAACTGGAAAAAGAGAACATGGAAAGACCCGAAGAACTAGAAGATGAGCTAGCCCGATTTGATTATCCAATTTTATAAACCTCTTGGCCGCTCCTGCTTTAGGAAGGTGCGGAAATGCTGACAAAATGTGAAGGGATCGTTCTTCGCACAAATGATTACGGAGAGACGAATAAAATCGTAACATTACTGACAAGAGAACACGGAAAAATAGGTGTTATGGCACGAGGCGCCAAAAAACCGAACAGCCGTTTATCAGCAGTCAGCCAGCCCTTTTTGTATGGTTCATTTTTAATGCAAAAAACATCAGGCCTCGGAACGCTTCAGCAGGGGGAAATGATCCTCAGCATGAGAGGCATCAGGGAAGACTTGTTTTTAACAGCTTATGCCGCATATATTGCTGAATTAGTCGACAGAGGCACAGAGGAAAAAAAGCCAAATCCTTATTTATTTGAATTCATATTAGAATCACTAAAACAGCTGAATGAAGGAACAGATCCGGATGTTATCACCTTCATTGTTCAAATGAAGATGCTCAGTGTCATGGGGCTGTATCCTGAGCTGAATCATTGTGTACATTGTAAAAGCCAAGACGGGACCTTTCATTTTTCTGTCCGTGATAATGGTTTTATATGCCATCGCTGTTTTGAAAAAGATCCTTACAGGATTCCGATTAAACCGCAAACAGCAAGGCTGTTGAGACTCTTTTATTACTTCGATCTGTCGAGGCTGGGCAATGTGTCCTTAAAAGAGGAAACAAAAGCTGAATTAAAGCAAGTGATTGATTTGTATTACGAAGAATATTCAGGGTTATATTTAAAATCAAAGCGCTTTTTAGATCAAATGGAAAGCATGAAACACCTTATGGGTGAAAACAAAAGTTGACATCTGGTCCATCTTTTTATATGATCATTTATTATAAAATATGTTGCAGTGAGAGAAAGAAGTACTTGCGTTTACCTCATGAAAGCGACCTTAGGGCGGTGTAAGCTAAGGATGAGCACGCAACGAAAGGCATTCTTGAGCAATTTTAAAAAAGAGGCTGGGATTTTTTTCTCAGCAACTAGGGTGGAACCGCGGGAGAACTCTCGTCCCTATGTTTGCGGCAGGCAAGCATAGAGACGGGAGTTTTTTGGTTGCTGCCGCAGTCATTTTATGAAAGAAAAGTGGAGGTGCTTGAAATGAATATTCAAGACATGATTCTTACCTTGCAAAAGCATTGGTCCAGTCAGGGCTGTGTGCTTATGCAGGCTTACGATGTAGAAAAAGGAGCCGGCACGATGAGCCCGTATACATTTTTGCGCAGCATCGGCCCTGAGCCGTGGAAAGTGGCTTATGTAGAGCCTTCAAGACGCCCTGCAGACGGCCGATACGGGGAGAATCCAAACAGATTGTATCAGCATCATCAGTTCCAGGTCATTATCAAACCTTCTCCTGACAACATTCAAGAGCTGTATTTAGATTCCTTGCGGGCTCTTGGAATTGATCCGCTTGAGCACGATATTCGCTTTGTTGAAGACAACTGGGAGAATCCGTCTTTAGGCTGTGCGGGTCTTGGCTGGGAAGTATGGCTTGACGGAATGGAAATTACACAATTTACGTATTTCCAGCAGGTCGGAGGACTTGAGTGTAAACCGGTTTCAGTAGAAATTACGTACGGAATCGAGCGTCTCGCGTCTTATATTCAGGATAAAGAAAATGTTTTCGATTTGGAATGGACGACAGGGTTTACAGTAAAAGATTTATTCATGATGGCTGAATATGAGCATTCTGTTTATACATTTGAAACGTCAGACGTCGATATGCTGTTCCAACTGTTCAGCACATATGAAAAAGAAGCGATCAAGCAAATGGATAACGGACTTGTTCATCCAGCATATGACTATGTGCTGAAATGCTCGCACACCTTCAATCTGCTTGACGCCAAAGGTGCGATCTCTGTTACCGAGCGGACGGGCTATATCGCAAGAGTGCGGAATTTAGCTAGAAAAGTAGCAAAAACCTATTATGAGGAACGAGAAAAACTAGGGTTCCCAATGCTTAAAGGGGAGGGTTCTTCTCATGAGTAAACAGGATTTACTTTTAGAGATCGGATTAGAGGAAATGCCGGCGCGCTTTTTGAATGAAAGTATGGTTCAGCTTGGCGAGAAGCTGACAGGCTGGCTTAAAGAAAAAAATATTACTCACGGTGAAGTGAAGCTCTTCAATACACCGAGACGCCTTGCTGTGTTCGTTAAGGATGTCGCAGAAAAACAGGATGATATAAAAGAAGAAGCAAAAGGGCCTGCGAAAAAAATTGCCCTTGATGCGGACGGGAACTGGACAAAAGCGGCAATCGGCTTTTCAAAAGGCCAAGGCGCGAATGTGGAAGACCTGTACATCAAAGAAGTAAAAGGCACAGAGTATGTATTCGTGCAAAAATTCCAAGCCGGCCAAGAAACGAAGTCGCTTCTGCCAGAACTGAGCAGTTTAATTACAAGCTTGCATTTCCCGAAAAATATGCGCTGGGGAAATGAAGATTTGCGTTATATCCGACCGATCAAATGGATTGTCGCTTTATTTGGACAGGATGTCATTCCATTTTCGATCACAAACGTTGAATCTGGACGAACAACACAGGGGCACCGTTTTCTCGGACATGAAGTGTCGATTGAATCACCTTCAGCTTATGAAGAGCAGCTGAAAGAACAGCATGTTATTGCTGATCCTAGCGTCCGAAAGCAAATGATTCAATCTCAGCTGGAAGCAATGGCTGCTGAAAACAATTGGAGCATTCCAGTTGACGAAGACCTTCTTGATGAAGTGAATCATTTAGTAGAATACCCGACAGCACTCTACGGTTCATTTGAATCTGAGTTTCTGTCAATTCCTGAGGAAGTGCTTGTCACGACAATGAAAGAGCATCAGCGCTACTTCCCTGTCAAAGACAAAAACGGTAACCTGCTGCCTCACTTTATCACAGTCCGAAACGGCAACAGCCACGCGATTGAAAATGTGGCTCGAGGCAATGAAAAAGTGCTGCGCGCACGTTTATCTGATGCTTCATTCTTCTACAAGGAAGATCAGAAACTGAACATTGATGCAAACGTGAAGAAGCTTGAAAACATTGTGTTCCATGAAGAGCTTGGTTCTCTTGCTGATAAGGTTAGAAGAGTCACAACAATCGCAGAGAAGCTTGCAGTTCGTCTTCAGGCTGATGGAGATACGTTAAAACATGTGAAGCGGGCTGCTGAAATTTCTAAATTCGACCTTGTTACGCATATGATATATGAATTCCCTGAACTTCAAGGAATTATGGGCGAAAAGTATGCGAGAATGCTTGGCGAAGATGAAGCTGTGGCTGCGGCAGTCAATGAACATTATATGCCTAGATCAGCAGGCGGAGAAACGCCTTCTACTTTCACCGGAGCTGTTGTAGCAATGGCGGATAAGCTTGACACAATTGCTTCATTCTTCTCAATCGGCATTATTCCGACCGGTTCTCAGGACCCTTACGGACTGCGCCGCCAGGCAAGCGGTATTGTTGCGATTCTTCTTGACCGCAACTGGGGAATTTCATTTGAAGAGCTGCTTACTTTCGTAAAAACCGATAAAGAAAATGAATTGCTGGATTTCTTCACTCAGCGCCTGAAATATGTCTTGAATGCTGAACAAATCAGACATGATGTCATTGACGCCGTGCTGGAAAGCTCTGAGCTTGAGCCATACTCAGCGCTGCATAAAGCGCAAGTACTGGAACAAAAGCTTGGTGCACCTGGCTTTAAGGAAACAGCTGAAGCGTTAGGCCGAGTGATCTCTATCAGCAAAAAAGGAGTCCGCGGAGACATTCAGCCTGATCTGTTTGAAAATGAATACGAAGCAAAGCTGTTTGATGCCTACCAAACAGCGAAGCGAAATCTGCAGGAAAACTTCAGCAAAAAAGATTATGAGGCGGCGCTTGCTTCACTTGCAGCCTTAAAAGAACCGATCGATGCTTACTTCGATCATACAATGGTTATTGCGGATAATGAGGCATTAAAGGCAAATCGTTTAGCGCAAATGGTAAGCTTGGCGGATGAGATCAAGTCCTTTGCGAATATGAATGCCCTTATTGTAAAATAAAGAGAGAAAAGGCGGTTGCTGTGTGATCGGTAATCGTCTTTTCCCCATTTATAAGTTTATTGTTTGATTACAAGATATTTACGCTATAATATGAATTATTATTTCTTTACATAGCTATGAAGTGAAAAGGTGGTGAGTACGATCGAACTAAATAAACGGCAAGAACATATTTTGCAGATTGTAAAAGAAAACGGGCCGATTACAGGGGAGCATATTGCAGAAAAGCTGAACCTAACCAGGGCGACATTACGTCCGGATTTAGCCATACTCACCATGTCAGGATTCCTCGAGGCGCGCCCGAGAGTCGGTTATTTCTATACGGGAAAAACCGGCACACAGCTTTTAGCGGATAAACTCAAAAAGCTTCAGGTGAAAGACTTTCAATCTATCCCCGTAGTGATTCACGAAAACGTTTCTGTGTACGATGCGATTTGCACCATGTTTTTAGAAGATGTAGGTACTCTGTTTGTGGTGGACCGCGATGCTGTTTTAGTCGGGGTGCTTTCACGAAAGGACTTGCTCAGAGCGAGCATTGGCCAGCAGGAGCTTACATCGGTCCCTGTTCACATCATCATGACAAGGATGCCGAACATTACGGTGTGCAGACGTGAGGATTATGTAATGGACATTGCAAAGCACTTAATAGAAAAACAAATTGATGCGCTGCCTGTCATCAAAGATACCGATAAAGGCTTTGAAGTGATCGGCAGAGTGACAAAAACAAATATGACAAAAATACTTGTCAGTTTATCTGAAAATGAAATCCTATAAGATTGCAAACTAACGGGGGGATAATATGAATAACCGCATCATCTATGTTGTATCGGATTCCGTCGGTGAAACGGCTGAATTGGTAGTAAAAGCAGCACTCAGCCAATTTAACGGATCGGCGGATGATACACATGTAAGAAGAATTCCTTATGTTGAAGATATAGGCACTATCAATGAAGTGATTTCACTTGCAAAGGCAGACGGCGGCATTATCTGTTTTACACTCGTGGTGCCGGAAATCAGAGAATATTTGATAGCCGAAGCGGAAAAAGCAAATGTTTTATATTATGATATTATCGGCCCGTTAATTGATAAAATGGAAACGGCCTACGGTTTAACAGCGAAATACGAACCGGGGCGGGTCCGCCAGCTTGATGAAGATTATTTCAAAAAAGTGGAGGCCATCGAGTTTGCAGTTAAATACGATGATGGACGTGACCCAAGAGGGATTCTAAAAGCTGATATCGTTTTGATCGGCGTCTCAAGAACGTCTAAAACACCGCTGTCTCAATATCTCGCACACAAGCGCCTGAAGGTTGCCAATGTTCCGATTGTACCTGAGGTTGATCCACCGGAAGAACTTTTTAACGTTGATCCGAAAAAATGCATCGGCTTAAAGATTAGCCCTGATAAACTGAATCATATCAGAAAAGAACGCTTAAAATCACTCGGGCTTAATGACAAAGCAATTTATGCAAATATCAACCGAATCAAAGAGGAACTTGAGTATTTCGAAAAGATTGTGGATCGAATCGGTTGCCAGGTTGTTGATGTTTCAAATAAAGCGGTTGAAGAAACAGCGAATATTATCCATCATCTCAAAACAAAAAACTTATAACTCAGGACGCTCTATCCTGGGTTTTTGGCTATGCCAAAAGGGAATAATGAAAAACAATAGCATCTTTGTGAAGTTTGTATTATAATAAAAAATTGTGATAAAATGATTAATTTTAGGTTTAAGGATCGTGTGATACGAATAAACTATTATGGGTAAGATGTCAAGAATTTCTCCCGGAAATTTTTCGACAAATTCATATACATCCGCAATAATAAAGGATGTGCGATTTTGCTTGCTTTTATGCAGGAGTTTAATGGAGGGATGGAGAATTACTCTTCTTAATGAACAAGAAAAGACGATTTTTGTCGATGCTGATGCTTGTCCGGTAAAAGATGAAATTTTACAAACAGCATCTGAGTATGAAGTTCAAGTTCTTTTTGTCGCTTCATTTGAACATTATCAGCTTTCCAGAAGCAATGAAGAAAAATGGAAGTATGTTGATCCTCATAAAGAAGCTGCTGATTTATATATCGCAAATCACGTAAAACCGGGAGATATTGTTGTGACGCAGGACATCGGATTAGCATCTCTGCTGTTGAACAGAAATGTCTCTGTTATGTCGGAAAGAGGTCGTCTTTACAAAGAAGACACGATTGATTTTGCTCTTGAGAGCCGTCATTTTTCCGGCAAACAAAGGAGAAAAGGCGTATACGCCAAAGGGCCTAAAAAATTGAATAAAGAAGATCGAGAACGATTTATTACACTGCTGCAAAAAATCCTGTCGAACGATGAAGGGATTTTGCACTAAAGCATCGAATAATGTACGACGGAGTGTTATAAGATGGGAAATCGGATACCAGATGAAATTGTGGATCAGGTGCAAAAGTCGGCAGATATCGTTGAAGTCATAGGTGATTATGTTCAATTAAAAAAGCAAGGCCGAAACTACTTTGGACTCTGTCCTTTTCATGGAGAAAGCACACCTTCGTTTTCCGTATCGCCCGACAAACAGATTTTTCATTGCTTTGGCTGCGGAGCGGGCGGCAATGTTTTCTCTTTTTTAAGGCAGATGGAAGGCTATTCATTTGCTGAGTCGGTTTCTCACCTTGCTGACAAATACCAAATTGATTTTCCAGATGATATAACAGTCCATTCCGAAGCCCGGCCAGAGTCTTCTGGGGATCAAAAAATGGCTGAGGCACATGAGCTCCTGAAGAAATTTTACCATCATTTGTTAATAAATACAAAAGAAGGTCAAGAGGCACTGGATTATCTGCTTTCCAGGGGCTTTACGAAAGAGCTGATTGATGAATTTCAGATTGGCTATGCTCTTGATTCTTGGGATTTTATCACGAAATTCCTTGTGAAGAGGGGATTTAGTGAGGCGCAAATGGAAAAAGCGGGTCTTCTGATCAGACGCGAAGACGGAAGCGGATATTTCGACCGCTTCAGAAACCGTGTCATGTTTCCGATCCATGATCATCACGGGGCCGTTGTTGCTTTCTCAGGCAGGGCTCTTGGCAGCCAGCAGCCTAAGTATATGAACAGTCCTGAAACCCCGCTTTTTCATAAAAGTAAACTGCTTTACAATTTCTATAAGGCCCGTCTTCATATCAGAAAGCAGGAAAGAGCAGTCTTATTTGAAGGGTTTGCCGATGTCATATCGGCTGTAAGCTCGGGTGTAAAAGAAAGCATAGCCACGATGGGAACGTCTCTTACAGATGATCATGTCAAGATCCTGAGAAGAAACGTCGAAGAAATCATTCTTTGCTATGACTCTGATAAAGCCGGTTATGAAGCCACCTTAAAAGCTTCGGAGCTTCTGCAAAAAAAAGGGTGCAAAGTCAGAGTTGCAATGATTCCTGACGGATTGGACCCTGATGATTACATCAAAAAATTCGGCGGGGAAAAATTTAAAAACGACATTATTGACGCCAGTGTCACCGTAATGGCATTTAAAATGCAATATTTCCGAAAAGGAAAGAACCTGTCCGATGAAGGCGATCGCCTGGCTTACATTAAAGACGTACTGAAAGAAATCAGCACGCTTTCAGGGTCTCTAGAGCAGGAAGTCTATGTAAAACAGCTTGCTTCAGAGTTTTCGCTTTCACAGGAGTCTTTAACTGAGCAGCTGTCTGTTTTCAGCAAGCAAAACAAACCTGCTGACAATGGCGGTGAAACAAAAACACGGCGAGCGCATCTGACGACAAAAGCAAGGCAAAAACGTTTGCGCCCGGCGTATGAAAATGCAGAAAGGCTGTTACTCGCTCACATGCTTCGAGATCGGAGCGTCATCAAAAAAGTGATTGACCGGGTAGGGTTTCAATTTAATATTGATGAGCACCGAGCATTAGCCGCTTATCTTTATGCTTTTTATGAAGAGGGAGCCGAGCTGACACCTCAGCATCTGATGGCCAGGGTGACAGATGATCATATAAGCCAGCTCTTGTCTGATATATTAATGCTTCAGGTTAATCAAGAGCTTAGCGAAGCTGAGTTATCAGATTATGTAAAAAAAGTGTTGAATCAAAGAAATTGGTCAATGATAAAAGAAAAAGAGGCGGAAAGAGCCGAAGCCGAAAGGCAAAAAGATTTTTTAAGAGCTGCTTCTCTGGCTCAAGAAATCGTTACATTGAACCGATCTTTAAAATAACTGGAAAACTGATGAGGAGCATTTATTGGCAATGATTCCTTGCGGAGGAGCAAATAGATCGCTTAACCTCATCATGAATTGTCATTTCATTATTCGCACATTTGTTAAAGGCAGTTCATATAGAAAACGCCTGAATGGACCGAATAAGAATCATACCGCTTATAGAATTCGTTGCAAGCTTTGGAAGGAGGGATCCATAATGGCTGATAAACAAACCCACGAGACAGAATTAACATTCGACCAAGTAAAAGAGCAATTAACAGAGTCTGGTAAAAAACGTGGCGTTTTGACATATGAAGAAATCGCTGAGCGTATGTCCAGCTTTGAAATTGAATCAGACCAAATGGATGAGTATTATGAATTTTTAGGTGAACAAGGTGTTGAATTAATTAGTGAGAATGAAGAAACAGAAGATCCTAATATTCAGCAGCTTGCCAAAGCCGAAGAAGAATTTGACCTTAATGACCTTAGTGTACCGCCTGGCGTTAAAATCAATGACCCAGTTCGTATGTATTTAAAAGAAATCGGTCGGGTTAACCTTCTATCTGCAAAAGAAGAAATCGCCTACGCTCAAAAGATTGAAGAAGGTGACGAAGAATCTAAACGCAGATTGGCTGAAGCGAACCTGCGGCTTGTTGTCAGTATCGCAAAACGGTATGTCGGGCGCGGTATGCTGTTCCTCGACCTGATCCAAGAAGGAAACATGGGTCTGATGAAAGCCGTTGAAAAATTTGATTATCGCAAAGGTTATAAATTCAGTACGTATGCTACGTGGTGGATCAGACAGGCGATTACACGCGCTATTGCCGATCAGGCGAGAACGATCCGGATTCCCGTTCATATGGTGGAAACCATTAATAAATTAATCCGTGTGCAGCGTCAATTGCTTCAAGACTTAGGCAGAGAACCAACACCTGAAGAAATTGCGGAAGATATGGATTTAACGCCTGAAAAAGTACGCGAAATCTTAAAGATTGCACAAGAGCCGGTATCACTGGAAACACCGATCGGTGAAGAGGATGACTCACACCTTGGTGATTTTATTGAAGACCAAGAAGCAACTTCACCTTCAGATCACGCAGCATACGAGCTGTTGAAAGAGCAGCTGGAAGATGTACTTGATACGTTAACTGATCGTGAAGAAAATGTATTGCGTCTTCGATTCGGTCTTGATGATGGCCGTACAAGAACATTAGAAGAGGTCGGCAAAGTATTTGGAGTAACGAGAGAGCGTATTCGACAAATCGAAGCCAAAGCGTTGCGGAAACTAAGACATCCTAGCAGAAGTAAACGTTTGAAAGATTTCCTCGAATAAGATGGAACGGGTCTTGCAGATCCGTTCTTCTTTTTTAAAAAAGATATATGGATAATATGTCTTTATTTTACTGAAAAATGATGTCATTTGCAAATCAACATTGTGGTGAAAAATTTCAAAATCTAATTCCATATTTTCTATTGTAAGCGTATACAATACATTATACAATAGAATAAAAAGGATATTAGAGAAATAGGCATGTTTCTATTCAATTTTGTATAAAGTGTGAATAAAAAACTTTTGTATAGCAATCCATTTACTTTTTGTAAAAATAAGTTAGAATTAGAAGTGTTTACATAGGGAGAAGGATCAAAAAGGGGGAAGGGAAATGAAATGGAACCCGCTTATTCCATTTTTACTGATCGCTGTTTTAGGAATTGGTCTAACTTTCTTTTTATCAGTAAAAGGACTTGATGACTCTCGGGAGATTGCAAGCGGAGGAGAAAGCAAATCTGCTGAAAAGGAAGAGGCAAACGCTTCACCAGAGGATATTTATAAGGCAAACTGCATTGCATGCCACGGTGAAAATTATGAAGGTGTTTCGGGTCCAAGCTTAAAAGGTGTAGGAAATAAGAAAGATGTAGCTGAAATTAAAACAAAGATCGAAAAAGGCGGTAATGGAATGCCTTCCGGTCTTGTTCCGGCAGATAAGCTGGATGATATGGCAGAGTGGGTGTCAAAAATTAAATAAAAGAACTATATTTCTCTTTATACATTCACAGGCCGCCGAGATGTTCTCGACAGCCTTTTATTTTTGACTGCCGCGTGTAGACCCGCATCAAAAGAAATAAACTGAAAATCATTCGCTCAGCTTGGATTCCGGGCTGATTTTTTATATGATAGTAAAGGAAAAAATGATTGAGAAAAGTTGTGATGACAAGTGAATGAATTAAAATTATCTAAACGATTGCAAACAGTAGCGGAATACATACCGAATGGAGCGGTGATGGCCGATATCGGGTCTGACCACGCATACCTTCCTTGTTATGCGGTGCTGAATCATAAAGCGAGCGGAGCGATTGCCGGAGAAATAACAGACGGCCCGTTTTTGTCTGCAAAGCGGCAGGTTGAAAAATCAGGTTTACACTCGCGTATTTCTGTAAGACAGGGAGACGGACTGGAAGTGATTAAAAAAGGTGAAGCTGATGCCATTACGATTGCCGGAATGGGCGGGGCTTTGATCGCTCACATTTTAGAAGCGGGTAAAGACAAATTAACGGGGAAGGAACGCCTTATTTTACAACCGAATATTCATGCTGTTCATATCAGGGAGTGGCTTTATAAAGAAGGGTATGCGCTGATAGATGAAGTGATCCTTGAAGAGGACGGAAAATGCTATGAGGTGCTGGTTGCCGAAGCGGGAGACAGAGATGCGGCTTATGCCGATATTTCTTTATCAGCCGGAATGCTCGTCGGTCCTTTTTTGGCAAAAGAAAAAAATGCTGTCTTTTTGAAAAAGTGGGCACAAGAGCTTCAGCACACTCAAAACATTTATGAACAGATTAGACAAGCTGCAGGCACAGAGCAAAATAAACAAAAATTAAAGGAGCTCTCCGATCGAATGGAGCTATTAAAGGAGGTAATCGATCATGGCTAAAAGCGTAAATGGACAGCAGATCATCCAGCTGTTTGAACAATTTTCCCCGAAAGCCTATGCGGTCGAAGGAGATAAAATCGGCCTGCAAATTGGCACCTTAAACAAACCGATTAAAAATGTGATGGTTACACTTGATGTGTTGGAGAGCGTTGTCGATGAAGCGATTGAAAAAGAGATTGACTTGATTATTGCACATCATCCTCCTATTTTTCGGCCGCTAAAGCATATTTCAACAGATCAGCCTGCCGGAAGGTTAATTGAAAAGTGTTTGAAGCATGATATTGCTGTTTATGCAGCTCATACAAATTTAGACGTTGCGGACGGCGGCGTGAATGATTTGCTTGCTGAAGCACTAGAACTGCGTGAGACGGAAGTGCTGACGCCTACCTATACGGATCCTCTGAAAAAGCTGGCCGTATACGTGCCGAAGGAATATGAAGAGCAGGTCAGAGCGGCGCTTGGGAATGCTGGCGCTGGCCATATCGGCGAATACAGTCATTGTGCGTTTTCGTCTGAAGGGATCGGCAGCTTCAAGCCATTGGACGGAGCCAAGCCTTTTATCGGTGAAGTAGGAGAGCTTGAGCTTGTTCATGAAGTAAGGCTTGAGACTGTATTTCCTAAAAGCATCGAAAAAGCTGTTATCAATGCAATGATAAAAAGCCATCCATACGAAGAAGTCGCTTACGACATCTATCCTGTTGAACAGTCTCCCGCCGAAAAAGGGCTCGGCCGTGTCGGAACCCTTAAAAATGAGATGACGCTCAAGGAATTTGCCTTATATGTGAAAGACAAGCTTGATGTCAATGGTGTCAGAATGGTGGGAGATGCTGACAGTATGGTGAAAAAGGTAGCTGTTCTTGGCGGAGATGGAAATAAGTATATTCATCATGCAAAACGAAAGGGCGCCGATGTTTACGTTACAGGAGATTTATACTTCCATGTGGCCCATGATGCGATGATGCTTGGCCTGAATGTGGTTGATCCGGGCCATTACGCGGAAAAAATCATGAAAGAAGGCGTCACGAGAAAACTGACATCAATGTGTAATGATAAAAAATATGACGTGAATATCTTTGTTTCGGAAACAGATACAAATCCATTTACATTTCTATAAAAAAACTGAGGCTTTTACAGCCTCAGTTTTTTGCTTTTACTTTTGGAAGTATTTTTTTGAGCGGTACATTGTGATCAGTTGTCCAAGTTGATGGATCTTCGTGATCGTACTGCTCCAAAAAGCGAATGACTTCTTTTGTGATCGGCGTAGGTGTTGAAGCTCCCGCTGTAACTGCAACGGTATTAACGCCTTTCAGCCATTCAAGTTTTAATTCGCTTAAGTCGCCGATCCGGTATGCTTTTGTGCCGGCTATTTCCTCTGACACTTGAGCAAGCCGATTTGAATTGTTGCTTTTCGGGTCTCCGACAACGATTGTTAAGTCCGCTTTTTTCGCCTGCTCTGATACAGCTTCCTGCCGTACTTGAGTAGCAAGGCAAATCTCTTGGTGATATTCGACATGAGGATATTTCTCTTTGACAAGCTCCATAATGTCGTGAACATCCCATTGAGACATTGTTGTTTGATTCGTCACGATTAACTTATCTGCTTGGATATCAAGGTTTTTTACATCTTCTTCTGTTTCAACTAAGTGAACGATTTCCGGCGCTACGCCAACGGCTCCTTCAGGCTCAGGATGCCCTTTTTTGCCGATATAGATCACGTGATATCCTTTTTCTTTCATCTCTAAGATTAGATTATGAGTTTTCGTCACATCCGGACATGTAGCATCAATTGCGACTAACCCTTTTTCTTCTGCGATTCTTCTGACTTCGGGAGAAACACCGTGCGCAGTGAAAATGACAGTTCCTTTGTCAACCTGCTTTAGAATGTCCAGACGGTTAGTGCCGTCCAATGTAAAGATCCCTTCCTCTTCAAACGCATCAGTGACGTGTTTATTATGAACAATCATCCCGAGTATATAGATGGGTCTTGGCAAACTTTTATCTAGTGACGCATTTTTGGCAATGACCATAGCATCAACAACGCCATAGCAATAGCCGCGCGGCGAAATTTTAATTACGTCCATTTTCGGTTGTCCTCCAATACTGAAGTGAGTAAAGGCAATATAAAAAGCCGTAATCAAACGGCTCTATTCTTGCATTCTTCTGATCTCATTATAGCCAATCTCACTTCAGATATCAAAGAATGTTAAATATATAATCTCGGTTTTGAACTGCCTGATGTTCTTTTCGGAGCAGGAGAGGCAGCTTCTTTTTTCTTCGGATCAGATGTTTTTGATTCTTGCTCTTTATTGTCATGTGTTTTTGATTTCTTAGGTAGAGAAGAACTTTTTGGTTTTGATTTTTTGTTCCCGTCTGAGGTTTTTGTTTCAGCCTCTTTCTCTTTTTCTGATGAT
Source organism: Bacillus sp. FMQ74 (assembly GCF_001875785.1). NCBI lineage: Bacteria > Bacillati > Bacillota > Bacilli > Caryophanales > Bacillaceae > Bacillus > Bacillus sp. FMQ74. Next base: position 85,469 of record NZ_MOEO01000008.1, read on the forward strand.
TCTTCTGAATCCGATTGTTTTTTACTTTCCTCATCGCTCTCTGTATCATCACTTTTACTTAATTGGCTATACAGCTTCATCATTGCTGGCAAATTGCGGACTAATGGGCCGTACTGCTGGATCATAGGGGTGACTTGCTGCGCCATGCCGAGTACTTTTTGCACATTTCCAAGCATACTGGATAAAGATGCAGGATTGGCGATATTTTGAATACCTTGCAGACCTGTACCTCCGCTCGCTGCTGCACCTGCTCCAGGAACGCCGGCGCCGCCAGCGCCTCCTCCGCCGGGTAGGAACCTTGACAGCATCCCTTTTAAGCCTCCGCCCGCACCATTTCTCGCTCCGGCATTTGCCTGAGGAAGAAATTGTCCCGCTTGCTGAAAACCCTGCTGCTGTGCTCCAAATGAAGGCCCTCGCATATTAGGCGGTCTTCTGCCTATCATTCGCTGATTTGGCATGGGGCGGGGCGGTCCGGGCTGTGGATAATTTCTCATTGGCTGCTGCGGTGAAAACATACTTGTACCTCCTTTCAGCTCTCTCTGCTATTAGAATATGCAGGGGGTGCGGTATTTGCTTTACATAACTGAATAAAACAAACGCCTTGCAAACGTGGTGTTTTTAAGGAAAATCGGGTATAATGTGATGATGGACACATAATGTGCCGCTTTAAGGAGCTGGGAAAAATGAAAGAAACGAAATTTGAACTTTATGAATTGAAACCGTTTATTATAGATGCAGTACACCGCCTTGGTTTTTACGAACCGACTGATATCCAGAAAAGGCTGATTCCTGCAGTGCTAAAAAAAGAAAGCGTCATCGGCCAGTCTCAGACGGGAACTGGAAAAACTCACGCTTATTTACTGCCTTTATTAAACAAAATCGATCCTGCTAAGGATGTCGCTCAGGTTGTCATTACGGCTCCGACAAGAGAGCTTGCCAATCAGATTTATCAGGAAGCGATTAAAATCACGCAGGGTGAAGAAGGAAGTCAGATTCGCTCGAAATGTTTTATCGGAGGCACCGACAAACAAAAATCAATTGATAAATTGAAAATACAGCCGCATCTTGTTGTCGGTACCCCCGGACGGATTGCTGATTTAATCAAAGAACAGGCGTTAAGTGTTCATAAAGCGGAATCTCTTGTTATTGATGAAGCGGATTTAATGCTGGACATGGGATTCCTTGCAGATGTAGATTACATCGGTTCCCGTATGCCTGAGGATCTGCAAATGCTTGTGTTCTCAGCGACCATACCGGAAAAGCTGAAACCATTTTTGAAGAAATACATGGAAAATCCAAAATATGCCCATGTGGAGCCAAAACAGGTGACTGCTGCGAAAATTGAGCATATCCTTATCCCTTCGAAACATCGTGACAAGGACAAACTCCTTTTTGACATCATGTCTCATCTGAATCCATACCTGGGGATTGTGTTTGCCAACACGAAAAACACGGCTGACCATATTGCCCAGTATCTGACTGGCAAAGGCATGAAAATCGGCTTGCTGCACGGCGGATTAACACCACGTGAACGGAAAAAAGTCATGAAGCAGATCAATGATTTGGAATTCACTTATGTCATTGCAACTGACCTTGCCGCAAGAGGTATTGATATTAAAGGTGTCAGCCATGTTATCAACTATGAACTGCCGGATGATCTCGATTTCTACGTTCACCGTGTGGGCAGAACGGCTCGTGCCGGCTCATCAGGACAAGCGATGACCATTTATGAGCTTTCTGATGAGGATGCATTAGTAAAACTTGAGAAAATGGGCATCGAATTTGATTACTTAGAGCTTGAAAAAGGCGAATGGAAAAAAGGCGATGACCGTCAGCGCCGTAAAAAGCGTAAAAAAACGCAGAATGAAGCGGATGAAATTGCTCATCGTCTCGTGAAAAAGCCGAAGAAGGTTAAGCCTGGATATAAAAAGAAAATGAGCTATGAGATGGAGAAAATCAAGAAAAAACAGAGAAGAAACCAATCTAAGAAAAGAAAGTAGGGGAACCTGTTGTTGAGAATAGGCTCACACGTCTCTATGAGCGGGAAACATATGCTTCTGGCAGCAAGCCAGGAAGCAGTCTCTTATGGGGCGAACACGTTTATGATCTATACAGGCGCACCGCAAAATACGCGCCGAAAGAAAATTGAAGACTTAAATATAGAAGCAGGTCGGGCACATATGCAAGAAAACGGCATTGATGAGATTATCGTTCACGCGCCTTATATTATTAATATTGGCAACACGACAAATCCGTCCACTTTTGAGCTGGGTGTTGATTTTCTTCGTTCAGAAATTGAACGGACAGCGGCCATCGGAGCGAAGCAAATTGTCCTTCATCCTGGCGCTCACGTAGGGGCAGGAGCTGAAGCCGGCATCAAAAAAATTATTGAAGGCTTAAATGAAGTGATTGATCCGAATCAAAATGTCCAGATTGCATTAGAAACAATGGCTGGAAAAGGATCGGAATGCGGCAGAAGCTTTGAGGAGCTTGCACAGATTATCGAAGGCGTTACACACAATGAGCAGCTGTCAGTGTGTTTTGACACGTGCCATACACATGATGCCGGGTACAACATTGTCGAAGACTTTGACGGAGTGCTGAATGAGTTCGATAAAATCATTGGCATTGACCGTATTAAAGTGCTTCATATCAATGACAGCAAAAATGTCAAAGGTGCCAGAAAAGACCGCCATGAAAATATTGGCTTTGGTGAAATAGGTTTTGACGCACTGCAATATATTGTTCACCATGAGCAGTTAAAAGACATTCCAAAAATTCTTGAAACACCATATGTCGGTGAAGATAAAAAGAACAAAAAACCGCCATACCGTTTTGAGATTGAAATGCTGAAAGAAAAACAATTTGATAATACATTGCTTGAGATAATTTTACAGCAATGAAAAATGGGGGATAACACCCCCATTTTTTAGCTTGTAAATTGTTTGAATAGTTCATTAACGGTTTGAGCTGTTTCTTTCGATGTAATCGTTTCTACTTGTTTTAACAGCCGCATCCGTTCACTCTCATTAAAGATGTTTACATTTTTCCCGTTTAACAGGTTCGCTACTTCAACAGCCTGCGATCTTGTTAAGCTGATTCCGTATTGTTTTGAGTACTTCAGCAAATCGTCAGCAGTAGCCTGATTAAGCCGCTGTAAAATAATTCTTTGAAATAAAATCATCGGTCATTCCACCTCCAGACTTAATGTATGGGCAAATCAGTAAAATGTGTCAGTGTTTAATGGTAAAATAGATTTATAATGTATTTAAAATAGTTATTGCAGGAAAGGAGATTTTATGACCCCAACAAAACAACATAAGAAAGAAACATTTACCCATTTTATTTTCAGGGTCTTTATGATTCTGGTAGGAGCTGCATCTGCGGCTGTAAGTATTGAATTATTTTTAATCCCCAATAATTTTATTGATGGCGGGATTATCGGTGTATCACTTATTTTAGACCACCTCTTTATGTCAAACCCCTTTCTGAATTTCGCTTTTTTCGTTGTCATATTAAATATTCCTTTTATGATCTTCGGATATAAATATATCGGTAAGACCTTTCTAGTCTCTACGTTTATAGGGATTGTTGGGCTTGCCGTTATTGAATCCTCACTTCACCATGTAGAAGCCATTACAACCCAGCCTATTTTGGCTACTGTGTTCGGAGGTCTTTTACTCGGCTTTGGCGTCGGGCTTGTTATTCGAAACGGAGGTTCAATGGATGGCACTGAAATCCTCGGTATTTTGCTGACCAAAAAACTCCCGTTTTCAGTAGGTGAGTTTGTTATGTTCATCAATGTGTTCATTTTCATTTGGGCAGTTTTTGTGTTCGGTCCTGAGCAAGCGATGTACTCATTCATGACTTATTATATTGCGATGAAAACGATTGATGCTGTGATCCAAGGGCTTGATGAAACAAAAGCTGTCATTATTGTTTCTGAGCAGTATGATGAGATTTCCGACGCGATTTTGCACCGTCTCGGTCGGGGCACAACGAAGCTGAAGGGGAAAGGCGGATATACGGACGAAGAAAAAGACGTAATTTACGCGGTTGTCACAAGGCTGGAAGTGACAAAGCTCAAATCGATCGTGTTTGAAGTTGATCAAAATGCATTCATCACAATTATGAATACTCATGAAACGAGAGGCGGAAAATTCAAAAACGCAATCCACTAGGCTTTCATTTACTTTTATTCATTTTATGGGTATAATTTATCTGCGGTAAAGAAAATGGCTTGCTGGACAGACAGCTGCCATTTTCTTTTTCATACATGGGATACGTTCTTAAGCAAAGCAAAAAGGGGGACCCTTCATGAACGTACAAGAAGCGCTGAACCTACTAAAAGAAAACGGCTATAAATATACAAACAAACGGGAGGATATGCTGCAGCTTTTTGCTGATTCAGACAGATATCTTACCGCTAAAAACGTACTGTCTGCATTGAATGATGATTATCCAGGCTTAAGCTTTGATACAATCTACAGAAACCTTTCTTTATATGAAGAACTTGGGATTTTGGAAACAACTGAGCTGTCTGGTGAAAAGCTCTTCCGATTTAAGTGTTCATTCACTCATCACCACCATCATTTTATTTGTCTTGCCTGCGGCAAAACAAAGGAAATTGAATCATGTCCGATGGACAAGCTTTGTGATGATTTGGATGGCTATCAGGTCAGCGGGCATAAATTTGAGATTTACGGCACATGCCCTGATTGTACAGCGGAAAACCAAGAAAACACTACTGCGTAAATGCGTATATATGAAAAAGGGGCCCGGTTTGGGCTCCTTTTTTAGTTATTGACACGTATTAAGTGGTGCTTGTTGTTGTTCATCCATTGGACGGCTTCCAGCCAGTTGTTCACTCTGATGATGCTTGAATCAATCGGAAGCTGATTATAAGGGGAATTAAACAATATCACCGGTATCCCGGCTTCCTTCGCAATCATCATGGCGTTTCCATGATGATCCTCAAAAAACAGGTCGATGTTATGGTTTTTGACCGCTTCAACTTTGTGATGACCGCCAACGAGTTCGATGTGGTCATAATGAATGTTTTGTCTGTCAAACCATTCATAGGTAACATCAGTTAAATGAGTCCGTCTCGCTGTAATATAAATAAGCTTGTGCTCCTCTTTGAGGAGGTCAAGTGACTGTTTCGCATGCTGTGCAAGCAATGCTTCCTTATATATGATTGCTTCATTTTGATTCATCCAATCCCAAAATTCTTCCTGAGTAATGTTTAACAGCTTTGTTAAATCATAATCCGTCATATCGTTTAATGAAATGGAAAGATTAAACGAACGGTTCAAATAAGGGACGAATGTATCCTGAGCCGTAATTGTGCCGTCAATATCTATTCCTAAGCGTAACATGCCCACACTCCTTCAGTTTCATCCTTTCAAGTGTAACATAAACAATTGACATTAACAGAAAAGTTTAGCAAACATGAATCAGGCAAAATGGATCAAACTATAAAAGCTCCTTTAATAAAACAGAAGGGGGAATTGAAGGTGGCATACGATTACGAAAAGCGTGATAACAACAGTTACTATGTTGATCATGGATCTGAAGGAACAAATATTACCCGCGACAATGACGGTTTTTTTGAGGAAACAGCTGCTGAAATTGCAGAGCCTTATCGTGCTGCTGACCGCAGCAATGACCAAGATAACGATCGCAGCGGCGGCAATGTCAATGAAGGACGGGGAATAGGATATATCGCTTTAGCCTTGTCCATTATTTCATTGTTTGTATTGCCTGTTTTATTGGGAGCTGCCGGTATTATTGTCGGCTATATCGCAAGAAGAAGAGGTGCTCAAGGCCTGGGTGCTTGGGCAATGGGTATCGGTGTCGTTTCATTAGTGCTTGGAATATTTATTATTCCATTTTTCTAACACAAAAAAGCTTGACGGGTTCCCGTCAAGCTTTTTGTGTCTCTTCTTTTAATTTTGCTTTTTCAGCTTCAAGCTTTGCATAGTGTTCCTCAGCAAGAATGTCAATTTCTTTTTTGAGTTCCTCAACCATCGTTTCCTCGGGAACCTTACGGACAATTTTTCCTTTCCGGAACAGCAGTCCTTCACCGCGTGCGCCGGCGATTCCGATATCAGCTTCTCTCGCTTCACCGGGTCCGTTTACAGCGCAGCCAAGAACAGCCACTTTAATCGGCGCTTTTATCTTAGAAATATACTCTTCCACTTCATTGGCAATACTGATCAGGTCAATCTCAATACGGCCGCAAGTCGGACATGAGATGAGCGTGGCAGCATTGGAGGCTAAACCGAAAGATTTCAGAAGCTCCCTTGCTACTTTTACCTCTTCTACAGGGTCTGCGCTTAATGAAATGCGCATGGTGTTTCCGATGCCTTTGCTTAAAATGGCGCCGAGTCCTGCTGCGCTTTTTACTGTGCCGGCAAACAGTGTTCCTGACTCGGTGATCCCGAGGTGCAGCGGGTAGTCAAACGCTTTTGCCGCTTTTTCATAAGCCTCGATCGCAAGGTTCACATCAGATGCCTTCATGCTGACGATAATATCGTGAAAATCAAGATCTTCAAGAATTTTAATGTGATGAAGTGCGCTTTCTACCATTCCGTCGGCAGTCGGGTAACCGTATTTTTCTAAAATCCGTTTTTCCAGTGAACCTGCGTTTACTCCGATTCTGATCGGAATGCCCTTGTCTTTGGCCGCTTTAACAACCGCTTCCACTTTTTCGCGACGGCCGATGTTTCCGGGATTGATTCGGATTTTATCTGCGCCGCCTTCAATGGCCTTCAACGCAAGTTTATAATCGAAATGTATGTCGACAACGAGAGGAATGGAAATGCGCTTTTTAATATCCGCAATGGCGTTTGCCGCCCGTTCATCCGGACATGCTACCCGAACGATTTGGCATCCGGCTTCAGCCAAACGGTTAATTTCCGCAACCGTTGCTTCTACATCATGTGTTTTTGTTGTTGTCATGCTTTGGATGACAACTTCATTGTTGCCGCCTATTGTTAAAGGTCCCACTTTGACGGGACGCGTTTTTGTACGATGTGTGATTTCACTCACTTGCAATCGCTCCTTAATTGTAGTTGCCGCTTCTAGATATAACAATTCTAGTATGGTTTATGTGAATTTATTTTACAAATTACATTGTAACAGTGTCTTCGCCGAACTGACAAGAAATTAACGTTAAATTAAGGGTAGACCGGGAATTTGTACGCTGTTCCGGCTTGAATTGCGTTGGCTTTCACATTCGGATTCAGTGCTTCAAAATCCTTTACAATGTCTTCTGGTGAACCTGCTGATCCGACTATCGACATAACCGTATCACCCGGCTTTACCTTCACCGTTTTATATGCTGGTTCTTGTGAAACAGATTTTGCTGATGCTTCATAGACAGGGAGGTCCTGAATGGGTATCGTTCCAATTTTAAGGTCATAAAAAAGAATAAAAAGAATAAAAACAATGCTGCATACTAAGGTGAGACGCTTCATCGCTTTTCCTCCCGCATACGAAATTTTATACCATAGTATGCTTGTCCATTTAGATTCATGACAAAAGAAAAGAGACTGCGAATGCAGTCTCGGTTTATACGGGAGCTTTTTTGGACGGAATCTCTTTTAAAACGAGAAACAGGATGACAAAGTTGACAAACCAGTTAAGCAAAAATTCACTTGGAACGGTTGCTTCTAATGCCCGCATGATTGTAAAGAATACAGTCGAAAGGGTGATGGAATAAGCAGAAAGCTTCCAGAGCTGATGATAGGATAGATGTTTTTTCTGCGAATTCTTAATGATTAACCCGATAAGCGCTAAGAATGACACTTCAATAAATTTCCCCGCTGCTGTTACGAGAAAAATAAGTGCTGAGAGAACAGTTACGATCATCGCTTTATTTTGGTTTAAACCTGCAATGACATCTTTTTTCTGTAACTCTGATGGCATCATTGAGTAAGGCATTTCTTGGGCTTGTCCGTCAATGGCCAAAACAAATTTGTTCTGAAGGATGCCGATCGCGTTTTGCTTTGCTTCAATTTGTTTCGGGCCATAGGCGTCTGTCGGATCGAATACGATAACGAAACCATTTGCCTGTGATTCCGTGGCTTTTTTCTCATCCGTTTGAAGTTTGCCGTTTGAAATTGTGAAATCAGGGAAATCTTTGTTTAAAACAGTTTTAAAACCGTTCATTGATTTTACGGTCCCTGTACTAACATAATAAGCGGTAGGGATTGCAAACAGGACAGAGAGCAAAAATACATAAAGAATCGCTTTTCCGATTCCTTGGAATCTTGTTTTTGCAATATCACGGGGAGAGTATGTACTTTTAATGAAAAGCTGAAACACATTCACTATCTTCACTTCCTAGCTAAACTAATATATGTTGCTTATTGTATCGTTGCATGCGTGTGAATACAAGGAAGATATGAAGAAGGCAGATGTAAAATGGGAGGATGGAAGCTATGGATATGTTGTATTGGCTGTTAATTGCAGCGGTTTTTATCATCGCCTTTATCGGGCTGGTGTATCCTGTTATTCCGAGCGTAGTATTTATTGTTGCCGGATTTGTATTGTACGGATTTTTATTTTCATTCAGTCCGTATTCCTATATGTTCTGGCTTGTTGAGGCAGTTTTTGCCGCAGTATTATTCGCAGCAGATTACGTGTCGAATCTGCTTGGAGTAAAAAGGTTCGGAGGAAGCAAAGCCGCAATATGGGGAAGCACGATCGGTTTATTAATCGGGCCTTTTGTCATTCCGGTTGCAGGTATCATATTGGGTCCGTTTATCGGGGCTGTTTTCGCAGAACTTATCGTCCATCAGAAGGACTTAAAGTCAGCGTTTAAAATTGGCCTCGGCTCACTCATTGGTTTTTTAACAGGGGTTATTGCCAAGGGCATCATACAGCTTTTGATGATCGGATATTTTTTATGGACGGTCCTATAAGAAATGCTGGCGGCAGGTTTAATGGGGCTGATTATCGGTTAAAGTGATATATGTCCGCTGAAATGAGCCAAATTGTGAGCTTTTTCATTGATTACAATGCATTCTTTTGTTACATTGAATGAAGAAAGGCTCGCTGTAAAGCGGCATTTCAGTACATATATATTAAGGAGGAATTATCATGGCTTACGAACTTCCAGAATTACCTTATGCGTACGATGCTTTAGAACCGCATATCGACAAGGAAACTATGACTATTCACCATACGAAACACCACAACACATACGTTACAAATTTAAACAAAGCGGTTGAAGGAAACACTGCTCTTGCAAACAAATCAGTTGAAGAGCTTGTTGCAGATCTTGATTCTGTTCCTGAAAACATCCGCACTGCAGTCCGCAACAACGGTGGCGGACACGCGAACCACAAATTATTCTGGACACTTTTATCTCCAAACGGCGGAGGCGAACCGACTGGCGCGCTTGCTGAAGAGATCAACAGTGTATTTGGAAGCTTTGACAAATTCAAAGAGCAATTCGCAGCTGCAGCGGCTGGACGCTTTGGTTCTGGCTGGGCATGGCTTGTTGTGAACAACGGCAAACTTGAAATCACAAGCACGCCAAACCAAGATTCTCCGCTTTCAGAAGGCAAAACGCCTATCTTAGGTCTTGACGTTTGGGAGCATGCTTACTACCTTAACTATCAAAACCGCCGTCCTGATTACATTTCAGCTTTCTGGAATGTTGTAAACTGGGATGAAGTGGCTCGTCTATACAGCGAAGCAAAATAATGACACAAACAAGGTCCTCAATATAGGGCCTTGTTTTTTTATGTCTTCTTTTTACATATCTCGGTTTGAGTGAGACAGACTAAGGGATAGTAAAGGGGAGTCAGTAATGAGCAAACTAAAAAAAGTGATAGGCGATGTAGACGTAAACAAAGGGTTACTCTTTCTGCTGACCATTGGCGGGCTTTACTCGCTGGGAATTGCATTGTCCAATACATTTGTTAATGTTTATCTTTGGAAGCAGTCAGGGAAATTTATTGATTTGGCGATATATAATTTATCCGTTGTGACAATGCAGCCGATAACCTTTTATTTGGCTGGACGGTTAGCCAAAAAAATAGACAGGGTGTTTATCTTAAGGTTCGGCGTCATTTTCTTAGCTGCCTTTTATTTAAGTGTGCTTTTAGCCGGAGAAACGGCGGCCAGCCGTCTCGTGCTGATAGGCGCGGTCCTCGGAGTGGGCTATGGCTTTTATTGGCTAGCGTTTAACGTGCTGACCTTTGAAATAACAGAGCCGGATACGCGAGACTTTTTCAACGGGTTTATGGGCATTCTGTCTTCCTCTGCAGGAATGATCGGCCCGATTGTAGCGGGATTCGTGATCTCAAGGCTTGAAAATAATACGGGTTATACAGTCATTTTCAGTCTCTCCCTCAGTTTATTTGCCCTGGCTGTCGTGATGAGCTTTTTCTTAAAACGGAGAGAATCAAAGGGCCGTTTTATGCTGAGCAAAGTATTTGGAGAGCGCCATAGCAATATGAATTGGCGGAGAATTACGAATGCGCATTTTTTTCAAGGTTTGAGAGAAGGTATTTTTGTCTTTTTAATCAGTGTATTTGTATTTATTGAGACAAACAGCGAACTTGCCCTCGGTACATTCGGCCTTGTCAATTCAGCTGTTTCCTTCTTTGCCTACTACTTTGCATCCAGGCTGATTAAGAAAAAGGCGAGAAAAAAATCGATTTTGCTGGGCGGACTTATTCTGTATGGCGCGCTGTTTTTGATTCTGTTTCATATGAGTTTTACGACATTATTGACGTACGGCGTTTTTATTGCCATCGGCTATCCTCTGTTACTTGTGCCATATGTATCACTTACATATGATGTGATAGGGCGGGCTAGGCATGCCAGAAAAGCAAGAATTGAATATATCGTGCTAAGGGAAATGTTTTTGAACGCCGGCAGAATTGTTTCGATTTTATGCTTCCTCCTGATCGTAGCCCTTCTGAAAGAGGATGTGGGAATTCCTTTGTCACTTGCGATATTAGGTATAGGACATCCTTTGATTTATTACTTTGTCAAGGATATCCGTTTTAAGGAGAAAGAAGGGGAAAATGAAACCATGGAAGAAGACGGCCAAAAACGGGTAACAGAACCGACCCTTTTAAAAAGCGAGAGATAATTTTTTTGCCAAAAAGGGGTTATCTGTAGAAAAAAGTCGAAAAAACCTTTAAAATGAAAACTGGCACTCTTACTGAGTGTCTTTTCTTTCTGTAAATAGAAAAAGGTGATGTTATGAGGAGAAATAAACCAAAAAAACAAAATCATAAAGAGAAAAAGAAGTCGCTTCCGATCCGGCTGAATATTTTATTTTTAGCTGCTTTTGTTATATTTACCTGGATCATTGTGGAACTGGGCATCAAGCAGATCGTGCAAGGCGATGATTACAAAAATCAAGCGAATAAGCAGGAACAAAGCGAAGTCAGCTCGGCGGTGCCGCGCGGGAAAATTTATGATCGAAACTTTAATGCCATTGTGACAAATAAGGCTTTAAATGCAATCACATACACGAGATCTAAATCGACCACGCAAGAACAGCGCTTAAAGATCGCAAAAAAGCTGTCTGACATGATCAAAGTCGATACAAAAAAAGTAACAGAACGGGATAAAAAAGATTATTGGATTTTGACTAGACCGAAAGAAGCGAAAAAGCTCATCAGCTCTAAAGAAAGACAGCAGGTTGAAGACAAAAAAATATCCGATGACGATTTATACCAGCTTCAGCTAAAACGGATTACTGATAAGCAGCTGAATGAATTGACGGATAAAGATATGCAGATCCTCGCTATCAAAAGACAGATGGATTCGGGCTATGCTTTGACCCCTCAATATATCAAAAACGAAGATGTATCAGCGAAGGAAATGGCAGTGGTAAGTGAACATTTAGACGAACTGCCGGGTGTTGATGTCACGTCCGATTGGGAACGTGAATATCCGTATAAAAACCTTCTTCGCTCAGTGCTCGGAAGTGTTTCCAGCTCTAATGAAGGATTGCCGTCCAACTTGCTCGACCATTATCTGTCGCTTGGCTACAGCCGAAATGACAGGGTCGGAAAAAGCTATTTGGAATACCAATACGAAAGCCTTTTGCAGGGCCAAAAAGCCAAAGTCGAAAATATTACAGATTCAAACGGCAATGTCACGGGAACGAAAACCGTTTCTGAAGGTAAAGCCGGTAAAGATCTCGTCCTTACGATTGACATTGATTTGCAAAAAGAAGTGGAAAAAATCATTGAGAAGAACCTCAAATCTGCTAAAGCAAGACCAAGCACTCAATTGTTAGACCGGGCATTCGTTGTTATGATGGACCCAAGAAACGGTGAAGTGCTTTCAATGGCGGGCAAGCAGATTAAACAAGAAAATGGGAAATATAAAATCGATGATTACGCTTTAGGTACAATGACGTCATCTTACGCTATGGGTTCAGCAGTCAAAGGCGCAACAGTCTTGACAGGCCTTCAAACCGGAGCCATCAATCTGAATACTGTTTTTCAGGATGAACCATTGTATATCGGTCAGGATAAACGCGGTAAAAAGTCATGGACTAACTTAGGACCGGTCAATATTCAAAGAGCTTTAGAGCAGTCTTCCAACGTATTTATGTTTAAAACTGCGATCGCTCTCGGAAAAGGTGAATATAAACCGCACCAAGCTTTACCGATTGATACGACGGCCTTTGATACGTTCCGTAATTACTTCAGCCAATTTGGATTAGGTGTCAAAACTGGAATTGATCTTCCGAATGAAATGACAGGCTTTAAAGGAACAGACAGATTGACGGGATTCTTGCTTGACTATGCGATCGGCCAATACGACACGTATACACCGCTGGAACTTGCGCAATACGTATCAACAATTGCAAACGGCGGATATCGCTTAAAGCCTCAGCTTGTAAAGGAAGTCAGAGAACCTGATGCTAAAAGAGGGATCGGTGCTGTCGTACAATCCGTTCAGCCGGAAGTGCTGAATAAAATCGACATGAAGAGTGAATACATTAAAGAGGTTCAGGCCGGATTCAGACGGGTGATGACAAAAGGGACAGCTGCCAGCCAATTTGCTTCAGCGTCATATCAGCCTGCTGGTAAAACAGGAACAGCACAATCGTTCTATGATGGACCTGATAAATCAAAAACAGGAACAGCGACTTATAATACGACACTTGTTGCCTATGCACCGGCTGATAATCCTGAGATTGCGATCTCTGTAGTAGTCCCTTGGGCTTATATTGATTACAGCGCTAAATATACCATTACAAACGAAATCGGCAGGGAAGTAATGGATAAATATTTTGAGCTGAAATCGAAGCAGGACAAAGAAGATACTCAGCAAAAGAATAAAGACAAAATTGAAGAAAATGCAGAAAACACAACGTCTTCTGATAACTAAAAAGAAACGCTCACATGATGTGGGCGTTTTTTTTATACAAAAAAACGCACTGATTTACAAAACCTTAACATTCGATTCAAACCCTTTTTACATAGAACCTTTACTCTATACGTGTAGGACAAATTACACATTATACGCAGGGGGAATTCAGGAAATGAAAAAAAACAAATTGGTGCTTATGCTTCTGATGGCTGCTTTTATGATGATTGCAGCTGCATGCGGAAATGCAGGAGAAAGTAAAAAATCGAATAGCGATTCTGCAAAAGGAGAAGAAAAGGCATCAGGTTCTTTAACCATTTCTGGTTCATCGGCTATGCAGCCACTAGTACTTGCAGCCGCGGAAAAATTTATGGAAGAAAACCCTGATGCTGATATACAGGTACAAGCTGGCGGTTCTGGAACAGGGCTTTCTCAAGTCTCTGAAGGAGCTGTTCAGATCGGGAATTCAGACGTTTTTGCTGAAGAAAAAGAAGGCATCGATGCAAAAGCGCTTGTCGATCATCAAGTCGCTGTAGTTGGTATGGCAGCAGCTGTAAACCCTGATGCTGGTGTGAAGGATATTTCAAAAGATGAATTGAAAAAAATCTTCACTGGCAAAATCAAAAACTGGAAAGAGCTCGGCGGCAAAGACCAAAAGATTACACTTGTAAACCGTCCTGATTCTTCTGGCACACGTGCTACATTTGTGAAATATGCGCTTGACGGAGCGGAGCCTGCAGAAGGCATTACTGAAGATTCCTCCAACACAGTGAAAAAGATCATTGCTGATACTCCGGGAGCGATTGGATATCTTGCATTCTCATATTTAACAGATGACAAAGTAACTGCTCTATCTATTGACGGTGTTAAACCTGAAGCGAAAAATGTAGCAACTGGTGAGTATCCGATCTGGGCTTATCAGCATTCTTATACAAAAGGTGAAGCGACAGGTTTAGCTAAAGAATTTCTTGATTATCTAAAGAGTGAAGACATTCAAAAAAGCATTGTTACTGACCAAGGCTACATTCCGGTTACTGATATGAAAGTGACACGCGATGCCAACGGGAAGCAAAGCTGATCTTAATAAAAAGAGGAGTGCGGGGACAACCGTTTCTCCTCTTAACACATTCATAGGAGTGTAAAAAATGATAAACAATAGAGAAAATATGTCTGTGAGCGAGCGTTTAATCAGCTCAAGGCAAAATCGGCAATTGGATGAAGTTCGGGGAAGAATGATGGTGACAGCATGTGCGTTGATTATGATTGCGGCATCTGTGGCGATCACCATTTTCCTCGGCGTTAAGGGGCTGCAATCTTTTCTTGTAAATGGTGTAAGCCCAATTGAATTCTTAACGAGCTTAAATTGGAATCCTACAGATACTGATCCGAAATACGGAGTGCTGCCATTTATTTTTGGCTCATTTGCAGTAACGATTCTTTCTGCTCTAATCGCTGCGCCGCTTGGCATTGCAGGTGCGATTTTCATGACAGAGATTGCCCCGAATTGGGGGAAGAAAGTGCTGCAGCCGGTGATTGAGCTTTTAGTCGGCATTCCATCTGTTGTTTATGGATTCATAGGTCTTACAGTATTGGTGCCGTTTATCGCCCAGTTCAAATCGAGCGGAACAGGGCACAGTTTATTGGCGGGAACGATTGTCCTTTCCGTCATGATTCTGCCGACAATCACATCGATTTCTGCTGATGCAATGGCTTCTCTTCCAAAGAGTTTAAGAGAGGGTTCTTACGCGCTTGGTGCGACAAGATGGCAGACGATCAGAAAAGTACTTGTGCCTGCAGCTTTTCCAACATTAATGACGGCTGTTGTGTTAGGCATGGCTCGGGCGTTCGGTGAAGCTTTGGCTGTTCAGATGGTCATTGGAAATACAAGAGTATTGCCGGAAAGCCTGTTTGACACTGCGGGAACGCTGACAACGATCATCACGCTGAATATGGGCCACACCACATACGGAAGTGTTGAAAATAATACGCTGTGGTCAATGGGACTTGTGCTTCTGGTGATGTCATTCTTGTTCATCCTGCTTATTCGCTACTTGTCATCTAGGAGGAAAGTGTAATGAACCGCAAAATAACAGATAAACTGGCGACCGGAATGTTTGGTTTGTGTGCAGCCATTATCGCTGCCATTTTAGTAGGTTTGTTTTCCTATATTATTATAAACGGTGTTTCTCAGCTCAGTTTTCATTTTATTACGACAAAATCGAGCGCCATTGCAGCTGGAGGAGGCATACGAGATCAGCTGTTTAACTCCTTTTATATTTTGTTTATTACAATGCTGATTACAATCCCGCTCGGTGTGGGCGGCGGAGTATTCATGGCTGAGTACGCGCCGAATAACAAAGTGACTGACTTCATCAGAACATGTATAGAGGTGCTTTCATCTCTTCCGTCTATTGTCATTGGGATGTTTGGATTATTGATGTTTGTCAACTTAACAGGCTGGGGATATACGATCATAGGCGGGGCGCTTGCGTTAACTGTTTTTAACCTTCCTGTCATGGTGCGTGTGACAGAAGACGCGATCCGTTCAGTCCCTAAGGATCTGAAGGAAGCCTCTCTCGCTTTAGGTGTATCACGCTGGCATACCGTAAAAACGGTTTTAATTCCAAGTGCGATCCCTTCTATCATTACTGGAGCCATTTTAGCGTCAGGAAGGGTGTTCGGGGAAGCGGCAGCATTATTATTTACAGCAGGTCTGACAACACCGCGTCTTAATTTTACGGAGTGGAATCCGTTTTCGGAAACATCGCCGCTTAATATTTTCAGGCCCGCTGAAACACTTGCGGTCCACATTTGGAACGTAAATACACAAGGGATGATTCCGGATGCTGAAGCGATTGCCAACGGTGGTTCTGCTGTGCTGGTGATTTCTGTTCTTGTGTTTAATCTCGCAGCGAGATGGCTTGGCACGATGATCTACAAAAAGCTTACGGCAAATTAGAACGGAAAGAGGCGAAAAACATGTCTGAACAAATGGTAAAAGAAAAACCTGAGCGAGCTGTTATTGCTCCGAAGCAGAACCACGTGCTCGAAGTCAAAGATCTGTCTATTTTTTACGGAAATAAACAAGCGGTTCATCATGTGAACATGGATATTGAAAAGAATGCGGTGACTGCTTTAATTGGGCCATCGGGATGCGGAAAGTCTACTTTTTTGAGAAATATTAACCGAATGAATGATTTAATTCCATCTGCAAGAGCAGAAGGTGAAATCCTTTATGAAGGATTAAATATATTGGGCGGCAATATTAACGTCGTCAGCCTGAGAAGAGAAATCGGAATGGTTTTTCAAAAACCAAATCCATTTCCGAAATCGATTTATGCAAATATCACACATGCATTGAAATATGCCGGAGAGCGGAATAAAGCTGTTTTAGATGAAATTGTGGAAGAAAGTTTAACAAAAGCAGCGCTCTGGGATGAGGTGAAGGATCGTTTACATTCATCCGCACTCTCGTTATCCGGCGGCCAGCAGCAGCGTTTATGCATCGCGAGAACGCTTGCGATGAAGCCGGCTGTTCTTCTGCTTGATGAACCAGCTTCAGCGCTTGATCCGATTTCAAATGCAAAAATAGAGGAATTAATTACAGGATTAAAAAGAGAATACTCAATTATTATTGTCACGCACAATATGCAGCAGGCTCTGCGGGTTTCTGACCGGACGGCATTCTTTTTAAACGGCGAGCTTGTAGAATATGGACAGACCGAACAGATTTTCACGAGTCCGAAAAAGCAAAAGACAGAGGATTATATTAATGGGAAATTCGGATAGGAGGGCGGCAATGAGTATTGCTACCGAAGCTGTAATGAAGCAGGAAGTCTATCAAGTCAATGGAATGAACTTATGGTATGGACAGCATCATGCTTTAAAAAATATCAATTTGAGCATTTATGAAAATGAGGTTACGGCGATTATCGGTCCATCTGGATGCGGGAAATCGACCTTTATCAAGACATTGAATTTAATGATTCAAATGACGCCGAATGTAAAGCTTGCAGGTGAGCTGAACTACAATGGCAGCAATATTTTAAAGGATAAAGTTGACATTGTGGATTTGCGAAAAAATATCGGCATGGTATTCCAAAAAGGGAATCCGTTTCCGCAATCTATTTTTGATAATGTGGCTTACGGACCGAGAGTCCACGGCACCAAAAATAAAAAGAAGCTTCAAGAAATTGTGGAAAAGTCATTAAGAGACGTGGCGTTATGGGATGAGGTGAAGGATCGATTGCATACGTCCGCTCTTTCGCTGTCAGGGGGCCAGCAGCAGCGTCTTTGCATCGCCAGAGCACTTGCAACCAATCCTGATATTTTGCTGATGGATGAACCGACATCTGCACTAGATCCAATCTCAACGAGAAAAATTGAAGAACTCATTCTAGAGCTGAAAAATAAATATACAATTGTCATTGTCACGCATAACATGCAGCAGGCAGCAAGGGTTTCTGATCAAACCGCCTTTTTCTACATGGGCGAGCTTGTTGAATGCGACAATACGAATAAAATGTTCTCTAACCCGCAGGACCAAAGAACCCTCGATTACATTACAGGAAAGTTTGGGTAAAAAAACAGGCTGAGTCAGTCAGCCTGTTTTTTTATCGTGTTAACGTTTTTACGAGCTTTTTAAAGCTCATATCTGATTTTACTTTAAATTCACCGGCGCGGATTTCTTTGTGATAGCCGGCATCAATGACGTAGTCGTTAAAGTCTTGAGCTGAGGAGATAATGCCCTCTTTTTCAAGAATAGCAGATACATCTGCAGTGCTCATGCCGTCTTTAATTTTCAGTTTGTACGTTTTGACTTTGTCTGATTTCGTGTCTGATCCGCTGTCATTGTTCAAGGATTTCTCTTTTGAATCGAGAAGTTTTTGATATTCATCGCGATTCACAGAAACCATTTTTTTAGAATCAAGGTAATTGTTCACGTCTTGTTCGGTTACTGTTTTATTTTCTTTTACAGCAGCGGCCTGGTCTTCGTCAGTCAGATAAAAAACAGCTGCAAGAACGGCTGTCGCTAAAATGATGCCGCCAGCAAATGCCTGAATGCCCCGTTTTGTCATACGAGCACCTTCTCGTTATCTTTGATAATCGTATTTACGTCTTCCACTGATACATGCTCAGCTTTAGCAATCGCTTCAGCGGACATGCCGTTATTATATTTAGAAAGTATTTGTTTAGCGATTTTTTGATTGATGTCGCTCTGCTTTGATTTGCGGATGACAAGGTTTGTTTCCAGTAATTCTTCCTCAAGCACGGTCATTTTCTTTTTGAGCTTGTAAATTTCCTGCATCGCAGAAAGCTGCAGAGTTTCGAGCTCTTGTTCTACATCTTTCATCGGGTCTCTTTGAGAATATGAGAATGCAATTAGCGCTATACTGACGATAAACAACGCAATAATAGCAATTTCCACGTTTCATCACCTTCTATTCTTTTTTTATCCTTCTTTTTTATACCATAAAACCAATAGTTTCTAAAGGAATTCGCGAAAAAAACGAGATTTTGCCGGGAAATCTTTCTTTTCTTCTTCTCTATGTAATGGTTTAATAGGATCACTAAGTGAACGATAGGAAAGGAGAATGTTAGGAGTCCATGGATAAACACCCATTTCCCTATAATATACGACATAATCTTTCTTTTTTTAGGGACACATTCGACATGATCATTCAAAACGCTCACACCTTGACTGTATACTGGGAAATATCGGAAGAAACAATGCAGCTTGCTGAAGCGGTCCTTTTCGAAAAAACGCAGGATATGATAAAAGAATTGCGCATTGTCATCAAAAGAAAAGATATCGAAGCTGTCAGGACTAAACGCACAACGTATGATAAAGGGGAATGGACGATTGGACAGGCGGCTGGTGATGCTGTATATCGGGCTGAATACAGAATTGTTAACTCCATGAATGTCTCTCTCAAACTTGCCTGTACAGACGACACCTATCTTGATGAAAATGGGATTGGTCATATAAACAGCTTTCAGATTGAGAAGGCGCACACCAGGTGGGAGGCGCAATTTTCTGCATACAGCTGTTATGGAGAAGGAGAAAAAGAACGGTGAACATTCTCATGCTTTCACTCGAACATCCCGATGGCCCGAAAAGCGGGCTCGGTGTCCATTTAAACCGTCTCATTTCCTATTTGAATTCTCATATCAACATTACGGTTTGTACTCCGAGAGGGCAGTTGTCTTCATATGCGAAGTTTGAAGATTACATAGCCGATGCTAACTTTACAATGGTTCGCCAGGTGTTATCCAGCAATGAACGCTTTGATCTGATTCATGCTCATGATGACACAACAGCCCCTGCGGCCCAGTATTTGAAACAACGGCTTGGCCTTCCGCTTGCTGCGACAATCCACGGTCTTGAAAGCGAAAGGAAGAAGGTGTGCCGAGAAGTACCGAACCCATACAGGTTCAAGACTGAACAGCTCCTTATAGAGTCCGCTGATGCTTTGATCGTATTAAGCACATTTATGAAGCGGTCTCTTAATAAGGAGGCACATAAAAAAATAACCGTTATCCCAAGCCCTGTATCTATGGAGGAAGAGAAGAGGAAAATCCCAAGGAGCATGAATAGAAGATTCCTCTTTTCATATGGAAGATTTGTTCCGGAAAAAGGATTTTCTCAGCTGTTAAAGGTGTTTGCCATCTTGAAGCAGCTTCAGCCTGACCTCTATCTAGTGCTGGCTGGGGAGGGTCCGTCTCTGTCCTCTTATGAGAAATTGGCTGCGGCATTGAACCTAGAGGATCGTGTCATGTTTCTGCCGTTTCTGAATAGGGAAGACATCAGAACGTTACTGTCTCACTGTGAAATGGCTGTTTTCCCTAGTTCTTATGAACCGTTTGGGCTTGCCGCACAGGAAAGCATGGAACAAGGTGTGCTGACTGTCGTTTCTCAGTCGGGTGGGTTTTGTGATTATGCCGTTCATGACAAAACGGCAATCATCGCTGATTTTACTCTCGTACAGGAAGCGGCTGATCTGCTGGACCGTTTTTTAAAAGACCGGGAAAAAGCCCGCAGGATAAAAGAAGCTGGCAGACAACAAGTGGTTAAGCTTCACCACCCTCGACTCATTGCGTCATCATATTTGCAGCTTTATGAGCGTATCATCAATAATTCAGCAATTCATTGAAAAACAGCCTAGCATTCCGTCCATTATAGTGGTATTATATATAAGTCTGAATAAGTAAATGATTTTAGTTTGGAGGGAAAATAATGCGCGTTAATATTACTTTGGCTTGCACTGAATGTGGTGAGCGTAACTATATTTCTAAAAAGAACAAACGCAACAATCCAGACCGCGTTGAATTTAAAAAATATTGCCCACGTGATAAAAAATCTACGTTACACCGTGAAACAAAATAACAGCTTTGCTGTTTGAGGTGTAAGAAAAAAGCCAGAGCTTTGAAAAAGGTTCTGGCTTTTTTTCTATTCCGAGGGGGATGAGAGATGAAATCACAATTAAGAAAAAAGACGATGGAGGAACTGTCTGCTTTATCAAATGAAGATCTGCTTCAAAAAACGGAACGTATATATAAGTATTTGTTTTCTCTGCCGGACTGGCAAAATGCCGGCACCATTGCCGTCACCATTTCCAGAGGACTAGAAATACCGACGCGTCCTGTCATTGAGCAGGCTTGGGAGGAAAGAAAGCAAGTTTGCATCCCAAAATGCCATCCTGACACGAAGAAAATGCAATTTCGCGCATATCAGACTGATGATCAGCTCGAAACCGTTTACGCCGGACTCCTTGAGCCGATAATTGAAAAAACTAAAGAAGTAAACCCATCAAAAATTGACTTGATGATCGTTCCAGGTGTTTGTTTTGATGTTAACGGGTTTAGGATCGGCTTTGGAGGCGGCTATTATGATCGTTATTTAAGTGAATATGAAGGAAAGACAGTCTCTCTGCTTTTCGAGTGCCAGCTGTTTGCAAATGTACCCCGTCTGCCGCACGACATGCCGGTACATAAGCTGATAACAGAGGATCGCATCATTTCTTGTTATTCATAACTTTCCTGCCTCTTTTTCGAGAATAAATCAGGTAGAATAACAAACCCTATTGGCAGGAGGGATATCATGAAAAAACTTTTGATTTATGCCATTTTTGCTGTTTCTGCCGTCATGTTTTATCAAAATCGCTACCGTCTTATGAATACTGTACTCAGCCAGCCAGGAATCAGGCGGTCTTTTATCCATTTGTTTTTAAGAATTCCGTTTATCCGCAATAAGTTTATACAGCAAGCTTTCTAAAATCCCGTGAAAAACGGGATTTTTTGCTTTCAGTAGGCGTTTCGGACCGCCAGCTGTTATAATGAAAAAAAACTATTGGAGCGGTAAACATGTTTTTGCTGGAGTATACATATTGGAAAGTGGCAACGCATCTGGTGAAAAGCGGGTATGGCGTCATACAAGCCGGCGAGTCAGATGAAATATGGCTGGAAGCGCCGGACAAGTCCTCTCATGATCTAGTTCGTCTTTATAAGCACGATCTTGATTTCCGTCAAGAAATGGTTAGAGACATCGAAGAGCAGGCCGAACGAGTAGAAAGAGTCAGAAATCAATTGGGCAGACGAAGGATGAAGCTGCTGAATGTATTTTTTTCAACCGAAGCTCCTGTTGATGACTGGATAGAAATTGCCAAACAAACTTTTGAGAAGGGAACTGTGTCAGTTGAACCTGCGATCGTTAGAGGATCGATGCTTCGAGATGATCTTCAAGCGGTTTTTCCATCATTTCGTACAGAAGATTGTACAGAGGAACACATTTCGTTTGAAGACGCGCAAATGGCGCGAGAACGCTTCCTTTCGCTAGTGCAGAAACAAGAAGAACAGAGAAAAACTGAAGCGGCGGTTTTTCAAAACGGAAAACCGATTTTTACATATTTATTTATTGCGCTTCAAATCCTGATGTTTTTCTTGCTCGAAATAAACGGAGGCAGCACTAATACGGAGACGCTGGTCGCTTTTGGAGCAAAGGAAAACAGCCTGATTGCACAAGGAGAATGGTGGCGTCTTCTGACACCGATCGTGCTTCACATTGGCATAACGCATTTAGCTTTTAATACGCTGGCTTTATGGTCGGTTGGTACAGCGGTTGAGCGCATGTATGGATCGGGCAGGTTTCTGCTGATTTATCTGGCGGCTGGCATTACGGGTTCGATTGCGAGCTTTGTGTTCAGCCCGTATCCTTCAGCAGGCGCATCAGGAGCCATATTCGGATGCTTAGGCGCACTGCTGTATGTAGCTTTGTCGAATCGGAAAATGTTTTTGAAAACCATAGGCACCAATATTATTGTCATAATTATCATCAATCTGGGCTTTGGTTTTGCGGTTTCGAATATTGATAATTCGGGACATATTGGCGGCTTGATTGGCGGCTTTTTCGGCGCTGCAGCACTGGGGTTTCCCAAAGCCGGAGTCTTTGGGAAAAGATTGTTGTCAGCGGTTTTACTGATTGCTTTGGCGGCTGGATTTTTATATTACGGATTGCATTCGCCTTCCCACCAGGAGTCAGCGCTGATTCAGCAGGCAAGCGAGCTTCATCAGGAAGGCAAGTATGAAGAAGTAACGGAATTGCTAAACGGAGAAGCAGAGCAAAAAGATGCCTCTGCCGATCTGTTGAAAATCCTGGCGGTTTCTGATATTCAACTCGGCGAATACGATCAGGCAGTTTCCCTTTTGGAACGAGCAGTGAAAAAAGAGCCTAAAGACCATGCTTCATATTACAATTTAGCCGTATTATATATAGAAAAAAATGAGCTTGGCCAAGCAGAAAAGGCCATCCGGACGGCTGTGAAACTGAAGCCGAAGGAGAAGCGCTACAAAGAGCTCCAGCAGCAAATTGAAAACAATAAACGTTCATAAAGGTGGAATAGGGTAAGGGGGCTGGCTTTTTTGTCAGCGTTTTCTTCTTGACGGACCGCTTCCATATGAATACGCTTATGATAAGTTAAGATCAAGAAATGGTGAGGAAAAATGAATACATTTTATGATGTGCAGCAGCTGTTAAAAACGTTTGGCCACATTGTTTATTTTGGAGACAGAGAGCTTGAAATTGAGTTTATGTTAGATGAATTAAAGGAGTTATACATGAACCACATGATTGAAAAGGAGCAGTGGGCCAGAGCGGCGGCAGTCCTTCGAAAAGAATTGGAACAAACAAAAAACGTTAAGAGATTTTTATAAAGGCTAAGGTGATAAAAATGGATGAGATTTGGTTTGCGGGCATTGACTTGGGAGGAACGACGATTAAACTCGCTTTTATTAATCAATATGGTGAAATTCAGCATAAATGGGAAGTCCCGACTGATAAAACTGGCGACACCATTACCGTTACAATTGCAAAAACAATCGACAGCAAGCTGGATGAGCTGCAAAAACCGAAGCACCTCATCAAATACATCGGAATGGGCGCACCAGGTCCTGTAGATATGGCGGCAGGAGTTGTTTATGAAACAGTAAATCTAGGATGGAAAAATTACGCTTTAAAAAACCATTTGGAGACAGAGACCGGCATCCCAGCTGTGATAGAAAATGACGCGAATATTGCTGCGCTCGGGGAAATGTGGAAGGGAGCGGGTGATGGCGCGAAGGACGTCATTCTCGTGACGCTTGGCACAGGAGTTGGCGGCGGCATCATTGCAAATGGTGAAATTGTACATGGCATAAATGGCGCCGGCGGAGAAATCGGCCATATTTGCAGCATCCCTGAAGGCGGAGCGCCTTGCAACTGCGGCAAGACGGGCTGTATCGAAACGATTGCATCGGCAACAGGAATTGTAAGAATTGCAAAAGAAAAAATAGCGAATGCTAAGCAGACGACACGTTTAAAAGCAACTGAACAATTGTCAGCGCGGGATGTGTTTGAAGCGGCTGGTGAAAATGACGAAATTGCCCTTGAGGTGGTTGATTATGTAGCCAAGCACCTTGGTTTGGTGCTAGGAAATTTGGCAAGCTCGCTTAATCCGTCAAAAATCGTTCTTGGCGGCGGCGTATCGAGAGCCGGAGAGCTGCTGAGATCAAAAGTCGAGAAAACATTCCGCAAATGCGCGTTTCCGCGGGCAGCCCAAGCTGCTGATATTTCAATCGCAGCACTTGGAAATGATGCCGGCGTTATTGGAGGCGCTTGGATCGCTAAAAACGAATGGCTAAAACACCAAAATTGTTAAAATTGTGTAAATGAAATTGATTTTTTGTTGTGCTCAGGTTAAGATTTAATTTGATGTGTTAATGAGAATGTTGGGAATTGACTGATTTTTTTTGAGCGTGCTGCATAGGAGGTTGAAATGCGAAAAACGTTTTTTTCGAAGATTTCATTTATGCTGATTGCCATTTTATTGATGTGGCTGAAAACGTATGCTGTTTACAAAACCAGTTTTCATATTAAAATCGACAATCTAACACAGGAATTTATTCTGTTTATCAACCCATTGAGTTTTTTGTTGCTTATTTTTGGCTTCAGCCTGTTTTTAAAAGGCAAAAACAGAAATCGCTACATTATCGCGATGAGCTGTCTAGTCACTTTTGTATTGCTGGCTAATATGGTTTTTTACCGTTTTTACAATGATTTCTTAACAATTCCTGTTCTTTTTCAAACGAGCAATATGGGTGATCTCGGGAGCAGCATCGGAACACTTCTTGAACCGACAGACCTACTATTGGGTGTAGATATTGCGGTTTTAATATGGCTTTACATCCGGCAAAAAGCTTTTCAATCGGACATTCCCTCTACGAAAAATGAACGGGCGGCTTATTTTTTGTTCGTTGCTTCTGTTTATTTCTTCAACCTGGGATTGTCTGAGGCGGAAAGACCTCAGCTATTGACACGCTCATTTGACAGAGAAATGCTTGTTAAAAACATTAGCCTGTTTAATTTTCATATTTACGACGGTGTTCTTCAGTCAAAGCAATCCGCACAGAGAGCGTTGGCAGATAGCAACAGTCTGACGGAAATTGAAAACTACGTAACCGCTAATGCGAAAGATGCCAACAAAAGCTTATTCGGCGCTGCAAAAGGAAGGAATGTCATTCTGGTATCCTTAGAGTCGACGCAAAGCTTCGTGATTAATGAAAAAGTGAATGGGGAAGAAATCACGCCTTTTCTGAATGACTTTATAAAACAGAGCTACAACTTTAATAATGTTTACCACCAAACAGGCCAGGGGAAAACCTCGGATTCTGAATTTATCGTGGACAATTCACTGTATCCGCTTGGACGAGGTGCCGTGTTTTTTACGAATGCGGGCAATCAATATATGGCCGCTCCTGAAATTTTGAAAAACAGCGGATACTATTCAGCGGTGCTTCACGCTAATAATAAAAGCTTTTGGAATCGTGATTTAATGTACGACTCATTTGGATATGATTCGTTTTTTGATATTAACTCGTATGATGTAACTGACGAAAATTCAGTCGGTTGGGGACTTAAGGATAAAGAATTTTTTGAGCAGTCTTCAGAGCTGATGAAAAATCTGCCTCAGCCGTTTTACTCGAGGCTGATCACACTGACGAACCACTTCCCATTTGATCTTGGTGAAGAGGATCAATTGATTGATGAATATGATTCAAGCAGCCAGACGCTAAATAAATATTTTCCGACAGTGCGTTATCAGGATGAGGCGCTGAAACGGTTTATCGAAAAGCTGAAGGAAGACGGGTTATACGACAACTCTGTTATTGTATTATACGGTGACCATTATGGAATATCGGAAAACCATAATGAAGCGATGGGGCAGTTTTTAGGAAAAGAAATAACTCCATTTGAAGAGGTGCAGCTCCAAAAAGTGCCGCTTGTCATTCATATTCCGGGTATTACTGATAAAAAGCCGCAAACTATTGAAACAGTAGGCGGGCAGATTGATATCAGGCCGACGCTGATGAATCTTTTAGGAATTAATACGAAAGATCAAATTCAATTCGGCAACGATCTGCTTTCGGACGAAAAACTGGATTTTACAGTGCTCCGGGACGGGAGCTTTATCACGGATCAGGTTGTATATACTGACGGTGCGTGTTATGACAAAGAGACGGGGAAACCGTTAGAAGAGACACAACAATGTGAAGCATTTGCTGATAAAGCGAAACAAGAGCTATCACTTTCTGATGAAATCATTTATGGAGATTTGTTGCGATTTTATGATCAGAAAAGGCTGGACAATTCGTCAAAACGGAAAGAAAAACAAATGCTTGATCAAGCATCGTAATGACAATGTCTCCCGCATCAAAGTGAGCGGGAGGCTTTCTTTTTTTTAATGCGCTGTCATATAGTAACAAAAAAGGGGGATGATGATGGCGTTTATTACGGTGAAGCCTGAGATCAAGAACAATTTGTCCAGAGTGGCGAGAGAACTGAAGATAGACGAGGAATTACTTAGACGTGCAAATCGTTCCGCACAGAAACACCAATTGTATTGCCCTGGTTATGTGATAGAAGAGCATAGTGGCAAAGAGCTTCAAACCATACAGGACATAAAGCGGTTTTTACAGCCTCGGCAGCTGGACTTTTCTGATAACTGGATTGAACAAGAGAAAATCTACGATGAAACAGCTGTTGAAAAGGAAATAAAGAAGATCATTGATGTGTTTCCGTTTGTCTCATGCCGGGAAATTGGCCGTTCTGTACTCGGAAGGCCTATCTGGGAGCTGAAGGCTGGTGGGGAACATGCCGTAAAAAAGGTCCATATGAATGCGTCATTTCATGCGAATGAGTGGATTACAACGTCTGTCCTGCTAAAATGGTTTAAGCAATACTGTATGTCATTATGCTGCAACTCGCCCTTCTTCGGCTTTTCTCCCATACAGCTGTTTAGCAGCACATCCTTATCCCTCGTTCCTCTTGTCAATCCGGATGGCGTGGATCTTGTCTTAAACGGATCAGAAGTTATGGGAGCCAGAAGAGATGAGCTCGAGAGGCTAAATGAACATCGTCCGAATTTTAATGAATGGAAGGCGAACATAAACGGGGTTGATTTAAATAAACAATTCCCTTCGTTATGGGAAATTGAAAAATACCGAAAACCGACAGCGCCCAGCTACCGCGATTTTCCAGGAATCTCTCCGCTTACGGAGCCGGAGTCCATTGCGATGTACCGGCTGATAACGGAGAATCCGCCTGACAGACTGCTGGCTCTCCATACTCAAGGGGAAGAAATTTATTGGGGCTATAAAGGCCTTGAGCCTGAAGAATCTGCCGCTGTTATAAAGGATTTTGAGGAGATAAGCGGGAACATTTATAAGGGAGTAAGGGATATAGACAGCTACGCGGGATTTCGCGATTGGTTTATTCACCACTATTTTAAAGAAGGGTACACGGTGGAACTTGGAAAAGGCCGAAATCCTTTGCCGTTTCAGCAGTTTTCACATATATATAACGCCACAAACGGCATCTTGTGGAGAGCGTTATTTTTTCATGAGTAACTTAAACTTTTTCTTTTTTCTGCCGAAGCAAATATGAGACAATAAAGAGGATCGGAGGGGGAGGCTGATGAGATCAGTTTGTTTCATTCTGCTGTCGGCATTGCTGTTTAGTTTATCGGCATGCGAACCATCTCATCAGCAGCAAAAACAGGCATCAGCGGCAAATGATGAGGAAAAAGATATCATACCGCTTTCCGCGGAAAAAGCGGACGGGGTGGAAGGCTGGCTGAATAACAGTACCATTTTGTATACTGCATCTAATCCGACGAAGACAGAGCTTTTTGCGTACCGTATCTTTACAGGCAAATCGAAAAAGCTCTATCAAACGGATGGTCAAATCGTTGATGTTCAAATCAATGCGAGGGAGCAGATGATTCTGCTGCAAATCACACATAGCCAAAAGACAGCAGTGGTTTTGCTTAATGCAGAAGGAGAGACGCTTTACGAAAAAGATTACGAAACGTATGAACTGGAGGCTGCCTGGAATCAGTATGATCCTTATCAAATAATGGTTACGGAATTCAGTGAAAACTGGGATTTCCATACATATCAGGTGAATGCTAAAAAAGACGAGTCTTTCTTAAGTCCGATACAGGTTCCGTTTATTCATTGGACATCCAAAAATACATTTGATTATGTAAAAGAGGAAAGAGACGAAAAAACAGGGCCTTTATATACGTTCAATACAGCCTCTAAGACGGAACAAAAGCTTGAGGAAAACGTTCTTTTCTTCGATTCTTTCCATCAAATGAGTTTTACTGTGAAGTCAGCTTCCGGAGGGAAAGGGACGTATCAGTTTGAAACGCCGCATACAAAATCACCTGTTACAGTGAAATGGCCGCTCCAAACGAAATATACAAGTTTGGCTCCAATGGAGTATGACTATGATGAAGCGGGAGGCCTGTTTTATACGTTCAAACAAAGCGGTGATGCTTATAAGCTTGCTGCAGTCAATGTGGCATCGGGAGAGACAAAAGATCTCGTCTCTCTGCGGGAAATGGAGCCGATTCAAATATCTCCGAATGGGAAATATGCGTTATACGGCTTTCATTTTGAGCAAATCATTTTATTGAAATCACATAAAACGAAGCAACTCATTATTGATCAAAAGGAGATGGAGTAACGATGGCTATCGCAGATGTGACCATTATCCCAATCGGTACGGAAACACCCAGTGTCAGTGCTTACGTGGCCGATGTGCAAAAGATTTTAGAAGGATATCAAGCTGAAGGGAAAATCAAATATCAGCTGACACCGATGAATACGCTGATCGAGGGAGAACTCAGTGACCTTTTCACAGTCATTCAGGCCATTCACGAAGCGCCATTTCAAAAAGGAATGCACAGAGTGGCAACGAATATCCGCATTGATGACAGACGTGACAAAAAAACGACGCTTGAGAGCAAAATAGAAAGTGTCAAAAAACATTTACAGCCATAAAAATAAACCTGTATCCCATCGGATACAGGTTTTAATGTGCGGTTGGATAGCCGCTGTTTATTACGGTCATCACGGTAAACCAGCCAAAGACAAATAAGGTGGCGCCGGCTAATAAAAACCCAAGTATATTTTTATTTCTAACAGAACGCAAGACTCCCCATAAAGCGAAAAGAGCGACAAGGCCGAAAATCACAACAAGTAACATAACACAGCCCCCTTTACATTGAAAAACCTGCAATTCTTTCCAGTTTTATTCTACCTGTTTTTTATAGGTTTGTCGATAGCGTTTTCATTGCGATTGTTTGAATCTTTTTTAAAAAACCCTCATAATAAGAGCATAAAAAAAGAAAGAGGTGATAATAGTGAAATGGAGACGAATGCCAGTAGGGCCGATTCAAGCGAACGCATATTTTCTCATCAGCGATGATCAATGCCTGATTTTTGATCCGGGCGGCGAAGGACATAAAATCAATCAATACATAAAAGAAAAAGGGCTGACGCCTTTAGCCATTTTGCTTACACATGCCCATTTTGACCACATCGGGGCGCTTGATGAAGTGAGAGAAAAATGGGG
This sequence comes from Bacillus sp. FMQ74, assembly GCF_001875785.1. Taxonomy (NCBI): domain Bacteria; kingdom Bacillati; phylum Bacillota; class Bacilli; order Caryophanales; family Bacillaceae; genus Bacillus; species Bacillus sp. FMQ74. Next base: position 115,281 of record NZ_MOEO01000008.1, read on the forward strand.
TATTCCTGTTTACTTACATCAAAATGAAAAAAATTGGCTTACGGATGCCTCTCTAAACGGCTCCGGTATGCTGCGAGGGATAGAAGTTACAGCTAAGCCTGCAGATCATTTGATTGAAGGCGACGGTGAGTTGAATATCGGGCCGTTTCATTTGGAAACATTATTTACGCCGGGACATTCACCAGGCAGTGTGTCTTACTACGTGAAAGATGCAGACTTGGTGATCTCTGGAGATGTCCTGTTTCAAGGCGGTATAGGGCGTACCGATTTAATAGGCGGCGATCAGGAGACGCTGCTGACATCCATTCATGAAAAACTGCTTACACTGCCGGAGCACACGCTGGTGTTAAGCGGCCATGGACCTGAAACAGACGTACTGACTGAGCAGGATCAAAATCCGTTTTTAAATGGGTTTTCATTGTGAAAAAAGAGACAAACCGATAAGGTTTGTCTCTTTTTGCATTTAATGGCCTCCGCCGCCGGGCACCATAATAAAAATTGAGTAATATGTAAAGCCGGCGAAGAAAATCGTTAAATAAGCGCCAAAAATATAAATATACATGCGTTCAGTTAAGTTCAAATACGATAGAAACACAAATAAGATCGTCTGTCCAAAAAATAAAAGGGAAGCATCTTTCATATCACCTAAATAAAACATGACTGCAAAAATTCCCGTCCAAAATCCTAACACCCGGAACATGCGATTCATTTTTATCCCCTCCCGAGAGTCTCTCTGACTGTTATTATAATAGATCACACCTAGAAATGTAAACATTTTCATGATTAATATACAAATGGAATTTGTCCTTTTGATTGCGTTCTCTATTGTATGAATGTTTTTAAAAAAATAATCCGAAAAAAGTTCTGAAAATGGTTTAAATGAAAAATGATCCGGGTAGTTATTCTACAAAGAGATGGTTAACTGAGGAGGAAAATAAACAATGGAACAACAATTAACTTTTTACTCATATCCAAGCTGCACGTCATGCCGAAAAACAAAACATTGGCTTAAAGCACATCAAATTGAATTTAACGAACGGCACTTATTCAGAGAAACCCCGACAATAGATGAATTAAAGTACATCTTATCGTTAACGACAGAAGGCATTGACGAAATTTTAGCGACACGAAGCCAGACCTTCAAAAATTTAAATTTAAACATCGAAGAAATGACGGTAAATGAGGTGCTGGAACTTTTAATCGAGAAGCCAAAGCTTTTGCGACGCCCGATTCTAGTGGATAACAAAAAGCTGGTGATCGGTTACAACCCGGGAGAACTGTTGAAATTATCAAAGAAGAAAACGGTTCATCAATCTGCATGATGAAAAACCGAAGATCCGCTGATTTATACGAATCAGCTTATCTTCGGTTTTTCACCTGTTCAGAAACTGGGCTAGCTGGATTCGAACCAACGATCACGGAGTCAAAGTCCATTGCCTTACCGCTTGGCTATAGCCCATTGAATGTAAACATAGTATGTGTAAAGGCAGATGCGTTATACATATAAAGCATAATTTTTCAAAAACAGGAGGTAACTCATTAAGATGGTAGCTCTTGATCAGCACTTAACAGAGCACAAAGAAGATATCACGCAACAATGGCTGGAAGTTTGTACGTCAAAAGGCAGCTGGCTGTATTCAGCGACAGATCAGCAAAAACTAGCACAAAATTTAAAAGACCAGCATGAATTATTGGTGACCATCGTAGCAAAATCCCTTAGAAAAGAAGATGTAACGGATGAGCTCAATCGATGGTCTCTTCAATGCGCCAGAGACCGTGCCGTTCATGAAGTGACGGTAACAGAAAGTGTAGGCCAGTTCAACGCCTTCAGGCACATCATGTTTGAATGGATTCAGAAATTCAGCGAAGCTTCTTCTCAAGAAATCAGCATTCGGGATTTTTATGAGTGGAGCCGGATCTTGAATCAAAACATTGATAGGATCATTGAAGTGTTTACGGAAGAATATCATCAGGTGACCATGATACAATTAAACGCGCAAAAAGAAATGATTAATGAATTGAGCGCGCCGATTATGCCGATTACAGAGGGAATAGGGATTCTTCCGCTTGTCGGTGAAATTGATACCTACAGAGCGAGGACGATTTTGGAGTCGGTGCTGGAGCAGTGCTCAGCGTTAAAGCTCTCCTATTTATTTTTAGATATTTCGGGCGTTCCAATCGTTGATACCATGGTGGCCTATCAAATTTTTAAAGTGATTGACAGCACCAAATTGCTCGGCATTGAGACAATTATTTCAGGAATCAGGCCGGAAATTGCCCAAACTGTCGTGAAGCTGGGGCTGGATTTTTCGAATGTGAAGACCGAGCAAAGTCTTGCTAAAGCTCTGGCCAATAAAGGATTTAAAATAAAAGAGTGTTGATGCTTTTGTCGTTCATCCTGAAAGTAGAAGCTGAACAGCCTTTCTCGGGCTATTCAGCTTTTTTTACTTCTATAAATAAAATGTGATGGCTGTCGATGTCTTTTACCTTAAAAGAGTAGCCATCATATTCAATGACACTTTCAGGCTCAGCGTCTATGTTTTGTGTCAGAAACCAGCCGCCCAAGGTGTCTACTTCTGCGTCTGATAAATCTGTACCAAGCAGGCTGTTAACGTCGCTGATTAATAATTTTGCATTTAATATATAGTGATCCTTTCCAAGTTCGCGTAGATGAGGCACTTCATCCGCATCAAATTCATCACGGATTTCTCCTACAATTTCTTCGATAATATCCTCGACAGTGACCAAACCGGAAGTCCCGCCATATTCATCTATTAGGATCGCCATATGAGTGCGTTCCTTTTGCATTTTCAGAAGCAGTTTATAAATAGGAATCGTCTCAATGACATGGATAACAGGCTGAACAAAAGGTTCAATTTGATGCTTCTTGAGTGAAAAATCTTTCGTCAGCATGGAAAACAACACTTCTTTCATATTGATCACGCCAATGACGTTATCTTTATCTTCTCTTACAACTGGATACCGTGTATATTTTGTTTGCTTGACTGTTTCCTGAAGATTTGAAATGGAGCCTTCATCTAGTGATAAACTGACCATTTCATTTCGCGGCACCATAATTTCCTTTGCCATTCGTTTATCAAAGGTGAAGATATTATTCATGTACTTTAATTCACTTTTTCTGATCTCACCGCTTTTATAGCTTTCAGCCAATAGGACCCGCAGCTCTTCTTCTGTATATGCCAGCTCATGCTCTGATGCCGGTTTCAGTCCGAACACTCCTGTAATCAATCGGGCAGAGTGGTTCAGCAGCCAAATGAATGGAAACATGATCTTATAAAACCAAATAAGCGGTTTAGCGAACAACAAGGTAATGCTTTCTGCCTTTTGAATGGCGAAACTCTTTGGCGCCAGCTCCCCGATAACGACATTTAAATACGTAACCGCTAAAAACGCGATGACGAGTGAAAGTAGGTGGGTAAGCGATTCATTTAAGCCTGCTTTATGAAAAAGCGGCCGAAGCAGAGTTTGCACAGTCGGCTCCCCAAGCCATCCCAATCCTAAAGCTGCGACTGTGATGCCCAGCTGACAGGCTGATAAATATTCATCAAGGTGAGTGATGACATGCTTTGCCGCTTTTGCACCTTTCTTTCCTTTTGCGACAAGCTGATCAATTCTGGATCGCCGCACTTTTACAATTGAAAATTCTACGGCAACAAAAAACCCTGTTAATAAAATGAGAATAGCGACTGCTAGTAAATTGACAAGTTCCAAAACAACTGCCTTCTCCAAGGAAGGCATGCACCTCCCTTTTCCGATGTCTTTCTCCATTCCATACCACCGGAAAATGCTCATAAAACATGTGTTAAAGCCGCACGATGGTTTAGTGACGCGGTTATTGGGCAATTAAAGAATAAAGAACAAAAGTTTGGAGGAGCTTGACATGAAGGCACATACGGGAAAAGATTGGTTTTGGTACCAAATGGGGCCTCAGGAAAGAAGTAAGGCAAGGGATCTCATCCACTTTTCTCACTGGCCTCAGTGTGAAAAGTGGTTTGAAAATAACCATCACGTTAATTTTTTGCGAGTAGATACAACTGAAACGGAAAATGAAGCGGTATTTGGGTCGATTGTTTATGATCAGGGGCTTGGTGAAGAAAAAGACCATACTGTTTTTCACTTTTATATCACCAGGCAATATTTTTTTACAATCAACTTTGACTTTTCGATTTTGAGAGAGATTAAAGGAAAAGAAGTTGTTAGGCAAATGGAAAGAGCGGACAATGCGATAGAGGGGTTTTTAATTCTTCTCGGCGAACTAATGAATGCGTATTTAATCGGTGTCGATGAATTTGAAGTAAAGCTGAGAAAGCTCCGCTGGCAAATTAAAGATGACAATAGCAAAAGCATTTTAAACCGTGTCCATCTCTTGCGCCATGAACTGATGATTTGGAAAAATTTAATATTAAGCGCCAAAAAAATTGAAATGGCATTGAAAGAAACCTTTTTACCTCAAAATGAAGGGAAAAAGGATTATCAGCGGACACACCAGAAAATTGACAGGGGATTTACATACATCAGCGAATTTGAAGGGGAGCTGAACAATCTGCTGCATTCAGAGGAAGTCATTACCTCACACAGGGGAAATGAAATTGTAAAAGCATTGACCATTTTCACGACGCTATTTACGCCGATCACAGCTCTGGGCGCCTTATGGGGAATGAACTTTTCAGTGATGCCGGAGCTGAATTGGAAATACGGATACCTCTTTTCTCTATTATTGATTGTCACATCTACGGTTCTGATCTACTTATATTTGAGGAAAAAAGGCTGGACGGGAGATATGCTGCAGGAGCGGAAGAAGAAAAGGAAATCTCGAAAAAGGCGGACCTTTTAGGATGTTTCATATTTTGTGCAGCGGATAAAGAATAAATAGAAAACGGTAAAGGAGGAATGGACATGAAAATAAGAGACATCATGACGAAGAATGTAGAATGCTGTGAGCCAGACGCTTCAATCACGGAACTAGCGAAAAAGATGAGAGACTCCAATGTCGGTTCTATTCCAATCTGTGAAAATGGCACACTTCAGGGGATTGTATCTGATCGGGATCTTGTGTCGAGATCCTTAGCTGAAAATCAGATGGATGTAAAAGCAAGTGACATCATGAGCACTGACATCGTATCCGGCCACCCTGATATGTCTGCTGAAGAAGCGGGGCAGCTTATGGCTGAGCATCAAATCCGCCGTTTACCGATCCTTGAAAATGGGCACATTACCGGTATTGTTGCCTTAGGCGATCTTTCTGTTGAGAAAGATACTGATCAAAAAGCCGGAGAAGCATTAAGTGAAATTTCTAAAACAGCATAATGAAAATGGAATGAAGCAGGCATGGTGACCATGTCTGCTTTTTTATATTGGGAAAATAAATATGAAAGGGGTACATTCCAGTTGAAAGTCTTTTTTCTGCCAGCACGAATTGATTTTTCAGCCTATAACGCCTTCATAAAATCACGTTTTTCCTGTTTGATTACCGCCTCTTCTTTTTCTATAATACGCATGGAAAGGAGAGGGAATCAAATTGGATTCAATAGAAAAGATAAGCAAAAACTTGATTGAAGAGGCATATCTAACAAAGGCTTCTGATATTCACATCGTGCCGAGGGAGCGAGACGCTATCATTCATTTTCGGGTCGATCATGCCTTGCTGAAAAAAAGGAATATGAAAAAAGAGGAGAGCGTTAGACTGATTTCACATTTTAAATTTCTTTCAGCAATGGACATAGGTGAAAGGCGAAAGCCGCAAAACGGTTCGCTTACGTTAAAGCTGAAAGAGGGAAATGTTCATTTAAGAATGTCAACGCTCCCAACAATTAATGAAGAAAGCCTCGTGATCAGAGTGATGCCTCAATACAATATCCCTTCGATTGATAAACTGTCGCTATTTCCGAAGACAGGAGCTACATTACTCTCATTTTTAAAGCATTCCCATGGCATGCTCATTTTTACCGGGCCGACTGGTTCAGGGAAGACTACCACATTATACTCTCTCGTTCAATATGCAAAAAAACACTTTAATCGAAATATTGTCACATTAGAGGACCCTGTTGAAACTAGGGACGAAGACGTTCTTCAGGTTCAGGTGAATGAAAAAGCCGGAGTAACTTATTCCGCAGGTCTGAAGGCAATTTTGCGCCATGACCCCGATATGATTATTTTAGGTGAAATCAGAGATGCGGAAACAGCTAAAATTGCGGTGCGGGCAGCGATGACGGGACATCTGGTACTGACGAGCCTTCATACGAGAGACGCAAAGGGCGCAATTTACAGGCTGCTTGAATTCGGTATCAATATGAATGAAATCGAACAGACTGTCATTGCAATAGCGGCTCAGCGCTTGGTTGATTTGGCTTGTCCATTTTGTGAAAACGGATGTTCATCAGTGTATTGCCGTCAGTCACGAAATACCAGAAGAGCTAGCGTTTATGAGCTTCTTTATGGGAAAAACCTTCAGCAATGTATCCAGGAGGCAAAAGGAAATCATGCAAATTACCAATATCAAACGCTTCGTCAAATTATCAGAAAAGGAATTGCGCTCGGCTATTTAACGACAAACAACTATGACCGGTGGGTTTATCATGAAAAAGATTAGAAAAACCTGGCCGTTAAAGGATCAGGCCCGGTTATTAAAGCGGCTCGGAGAAATGTCGGCAAGCGGCTATACACTTCTGGATGGATTACGCCTGATGGAATTTCAGATGAATAAGAGGCAGACAGCTGACTTGACTGATACGGTCACTCGTTTGAGGGAAGGGGCTCCGTTTTATCAAGTATTAAAGCGTTTGTCATTTCATAAGGAAGCTGTAGGTATTTGTTATTTTGCTGAAACACATGGTGAACTGCCTGTTTCCATGATCCAGAGCGGAGAGCTGCTTGAACGAAAAATTGCACAGGCAGACCAGCTGAAAAGGGTACTGCGCTATCCGCTTTTCCTTATCTTCACGGTTGCTGTCATGTTTTATATGTTACAGTCCATCATCATTTCTCAATTTTCCGGTATCTATCAATCGATGAATATGGAAACCTCACGTTCAACCGATATGCTTTTTGCTTTTTTTCAGCATATTGATATTGTGATCATTTTACTGCTATTTTTTTCAGCTGGTATCGGGATTTATTATTGGCTGGTGTTTAAGAAAAAATCACCTGCCAGGCAAATGCTTATTTGTGTCAGGATTCCTTTTGTTGGAAATCTTGTCAGGCTGTTTAACAGCTACTTTTTTTCTTTACAGCTAAGCAGCCTTTTAAAATCAGGCCTCTCCATTTATGACAGCCTTCATGCATTTAAACATCAAACGTTTCTCCCTTTCTACCGCTGCGAGGCAGAACACGTGATTGAACGGCTAAAAGCCGGTGAATCAATTGAAGCTGCTATTTGTGGGAGCCCTTTTTTTGAAACTGATTTTTCAAAAGTCATATCCCACGGTCAGCTGAGCGGCCGTTTAGATCGTGAGCTTTTCACATACAGCCAGTTCATATTGCAGCGGCTGGAACACAAAGCGCAAAAATGGACAGGCATCCTTCAGCCGATGATTTATGGATTTGTTGCTGCAATGATCTTACTTGTGTATTTATCTATGCTTTTGCCTATGTATCAAATGATGAATCAAATGTGAAAGGAAGAGGCTGATGAATGAAAAAGGATTTACACTTGTTGAAATGTTGATCGTGCTCTTCATTATTTCGATATTGCTTTTAATTACAATACCGAACGTGACGAAACATAATCAAACCATTCAAAAAAAGGGCTGTGAAGGCTTACAAAACATGGTTAAAGCACAAATGACTGCATTTGAGCTTGATCATGAAGGACAAACTCCAAGCCTTGCCGATTTGCAGTCAGAGGGCTATGTGAAAAAGGATGCTGTCTGTCCAAATGGGAAGCGCATTATCATCACTGGCGGAGAAGTTAAGGTTGAACATTAAATTAAACGGGGAGGAGGGGTTTACCCTTTTAGAAAGTTTGCTTGTGTTAAGTATAGCCTCTATCCTCCTAATTGCCGTCTTCACCACACTTCCTCCTGCTTATAACAATACAGCTGTCCGACAGGCAGCATGGCAGCTGAAAAATGATATGATGCTCGCACAGCAGACTGCTATTTCCAGTCAACAAAGAACAAAAATTCTCTTTCACAAAAAAGAATATCAAGTAGTCATGGGTGATACGGTAATTGAACGTCCTTATGCAACGGGACTTTCTATAAAACCGCTGACATTAAAAGACCGTTTGGAATTTAATGAGAAAGGGCACCCGAATGCAGGCGGAAAAATACAAGTAAAAGGCTATGCGACTTATAACATAACAGTTTATTTAGGGAGCGGGAGAGTCAATGTGGATAGGAAGTAAAGGTTTTTCTACAATAGAAACAATGTCTGCGCTAAGCCTATGGCTGTTTGTGCTGCTGACAGTTGTCCCCTTGTGGGACAAGCTGATAGCTGATGAAAATATGGCGGAATCACGAGAAATCGGTTATCAGATGATGAATGAGGGCATTAGCAAATATGTCATGACTGGTGAAGGAGCTACGTCAAAAACGATGACAAAGAACAACCATACCTATGCTATGACGTGGGAGGAGGAGGGCGAATATCAAAACGTATGCATCTCAGCGGCAGCTTATAAAGAAAAATCATTTTGCCTCAGCATTCTGCAGACAGACTGGCTACACGCTTCTTAACGTATTATTTTCTCTCTCTGTCTTTTTGCTCATATCAGGATCGTTAGCAACGATTTTCCATTTGTTTTTATCTCGACAGCAGGATCATGACGGTTTCACACAGCAAGAATGGATGATTTCGATAGAACAGATGATGAATGAATGCAAGGAGTCACAGGCAGTTAAGACAGCCGAGCGTGGGAGCGTTTTAATTTGCACCAACCTTTCCGGGCAAGACATCCGTTTTGAAGTTTATCATTCTATGGTAAGAAAAAGAGTGGATGGCAGAGGGCATGTTCCGATTTTAGATCATATTACAGCTATGAAAGCTGATATTGAAAATGGTGTTGTTTTGCTGAAAATTGAGAGTGAGAAAAAAGTGTATCAAACTGCTTTTCCGGTTTATTCGTATTTAGGAGGAGGGTGAATGTACCGTACGAGAGGGTTTATTTATCCAGCTGTTCTTTTTGTGTCAGCGCTTGTGCTGTTAATCGTGAACTTTACTGCTGCTCAATATATTTCACGCTGCATGTTTGAGAAGGAAACGAAAGAGTTATACACAGGAGAGAATTTGCTTCAGAATGGTGCGCTTCTTTCAATTCGGCATGTTCTTGAGCAACAGAAAGGCCAGAAGGGTACGCAGCAATTTCCATATGGACAGGTTTCTTATTACATTCACGATACATCGATAAAAGAGCAAAAAGAAATCAACTTAAAAGTGTTGACGGAGTCAGGAACAGAAAGAACTGCACTGATCGTGTTTGATCAAAAACAGAAAAAAATGCTGAGCTGGACAGAATAAAGCAGTGGAAAGGGTATAAAAAAAGTCATATGAGATAACACTTCATAATAATTGAATGATGAGGTGATCACGTGAAAACGAATGATTATGTGAAATATATGACGCAGCAATTTGTCAAATATATAGATACTCCTAGAGATGAGCGAAAAGAACGAAAAGAGGTGCGGAAAGAAACAAAAACGCCTGCTTCCCAGCAGTGGTTCGGTATTTTACCCTATGGCTTCCGACTTTGGCTGAAGCGGAAAAAATAACCGCAAATTAACGAATAAGGTCCTTCAAAAAAATGGAGGACCTTATTGATATTCTTCTAATATGGCAATTTTATTGACCTTTTGGCTATAAGGATCAAATGAAATCGTCACAAAAACGCCGAATTCTTTTGATCCTTCCCTCAGAGTTAAATGGTATTGCTTCACTGCTTCATCTTTTCTTTTGCGGTCCCATACTTTTTGTTTGAACAGTACCTGTGCGAGCGGGTACCTTTTTTTTGCTTCTTTTACAGCGATTTCTTCCCATTTGGACATGTGGCGGGCGGTTACGGGCGGTGCTTCTTCTGCGTAAGCGGCAGCGGTGCCGAAGACGAGAATAGAAAGACAAATCACACATTGTTTGATCATCATGCTGTCACCCTTTCTTTGTTTATTATTACCAAATTAGAACGGGATATGCATTTAATTTCTCACATAACAATCCCAAAAATTTCAAAAAAATTGAAAACATGAGCAATACTGAGCAAGATCTTGTAATATGGCGAAAATATTCTTTTAAACGAACGAAATGGTCGATTTTGATGTTTTTAAATCTATAAATCGTTGATTATACTCTATTTGTGCGGTTCTTTAAAGAGAACGATTGTCATATCAAGTTACAGTGTTTTACAGGAGGTAAGATATGGTTCGATTGTTTCGCAATCAGCAAAAGGCGAAGACAAAACTGAAAGTGCTGCTTATCTTTCAGCTTTCAGTCATTTTCAGTCTGACTGCTGCAATATGCTTACAATTTTCCGATGATACAAGCGCTGCTTTTCATGATATTGAAACATTGGATGTCTCACTTCAAACGTGTAAAGATTTTCAGCATACAGATAAAAACTGCCATTATGATAAACGCTGGGATCAAAGTGATTTGCACATATCAGATCAAACAAATACGAAAGGGACTGTATGCTCACCAATTACCTTATTTGCTGAGCTCAAAAATACAGGCGAGAAACTTAAGAAATCAAAGTGGAAGTGGGAGCTTCATAAGCTGGAAAATGCCCGCAAACCGTTAAAGAATGGGAATGTGATCGAAAAAGGGTTTGTCTCCAATCAAATTGCCGATTCACTTTATAAAATTGAGACGAAGAAAAAAATGAAACCCGGCATTTATGCATTTAAAGTATATAAACCGGCCGGCTACCCGGCAGACGGCAGTACATTTGAGTGGTCGGAGCCTATGACGCTTGCAAAATGCGATGAACAACCGACAGTTCCTAAAAAAGAAACGAAGTCGCACGTCAAAAAGGAAACAACACAAAAGGATATACAGAAAAAAACAATGATAGAAGAAACATCTCAAGAAGCTGTAACAAAAGAAAATGAAACTCAATCAGATCAGAAGGAAAGCGGGGAAGAGGATGAAAAAAGCAATGAAGCTGATCAGTAATATTCTATACGTGATCATCTTTACTCTTATTATTGTGCTGACACTTGTCGTGATTTCAACACGTTCATCCGGGGGAGAGCCGGCAGTGTTTGGGTACACGCTGAAATCAGTTCTGTCAGGTTCGATGGAGCCGGAGTTCAATACAGGTTCCTTAATATTGGTCAAAGAAATCACTGATGTGAAAGAGCTCCAAAAAGGTGACGTTATTACATTTATGCAGGATGCAAATACGGCGGTCACCCACAGAATTGTTGACATAACTAAGCAAGGAGACCATTTGTTATTTAAAACAAAAGGTGATAATAATGCTGCAGCCGATTCAGCACCTGTATCCGACGAAAATGTTCGCGCGCAATACACAGGTTTTCAGCTTCCATATGCCGGCTATATGCTTCATTTTGCCAGCCAGCCGATTGGAACGGCAATTTTATTAATTGTTCCCGGCGTGATGCTGCTAGTGTACGCTTTTGTGACGATCACCAGCGCCATTAGAGAAATTGAAAGAAAGACAAAAGCCTTGGAAACAGATACAAAGGACAGCACCATGTCCACTTAACTTCAGTTGTAAACCTGGCAACAGGTTTCGATATAAAAACATTCAATAAAAGGGGAGTTTGCCATGGGTATGAAAAAGAAATTGAGTTTAGGAGTTGCTTCTGCGGCACTAGGATTAGCTTTAGTTGGAGGAGGAACATGGGCTGCATTTAACGATATTAAATCAAAGGATGCTACTTTTGCATCAGGTACGCTTGATTTATCTGCTAAAGAGAATTCAGCGAGTGTGAACTTATCAAATCTAAAGCCGGGAGATAAGTTGACAAAGGATTTCCAATTTGAAAATAACGGCTCACTTGCGATCAAAGAAGTTTTAATGGCGCTTAATTATGGAGATTTTAAAGCAAACGGCGGCAACAATACATCTCCGGAAGATTTTCTCAGCCAGTTTGAAGTGACATTATTGACAGTTGGAAAAGAGGGCGGCAATGGTTACCCGAAAAACATTATTTTAGATGATGCGAACCTTAAAGACTTGTATTTGATGTCTGCTAAAAATGATGCAGCGGCTGCTGAAAAAATCAAAAAACAAATTGACCCTAAATTCTTACATGCAAGCGGTAAAGTCAATGTAGCAACAATTGACGGTAAAACCGCTCCTGAGTATGATGGCGTTCCAAAAACACCAACTGACTTCGATCAGGTTCAAATGGAAATCCAATTCAAAGATGATAAAACAAAAGATGAAAACGGGCTTATGGTTCAAAATAAATACCAAGGCAACTCCATTAAGCTTCAATTCTCGTTCGAAGCTACACAGTGGAACGGCCTGACAATCAAAAAGGACCATACTGATAAAAACGGTTACGTGAAAGAAAATGAAAAAGCGCACAGCGAGGATAAAAATTAAAAACAGCAATAAAAAGAGACGGCCCAGTATATCGTATACTGGGCCGTCTCGATGTTTATTGACAAAAGAGGAGTTAGTGCCTCTGCTCAGGCACTACTCCTCTTTTTGGGATTTTCTCCATTTTTGATAATCTAAAAATTCACGAAATTGTTTTTTCGATACCCCGGATGTCATTGCATCCCGAACCAATTTCTCCCATTCACTATCTAATTGACCATCGTATTCGGTTTCATGTTTCTCATCGAGCAAAGTATGAACCGAGACGTCCAGAACAGCGGAGACTTTTTCGAGAAATTGAATGGAGGGGTTCGTTTGTAGATTTCGTTCTATTGAGCTTAAATAAGACTTCGCTACCCCAGCTTTTTCAGCTAGTTCTGATAGTGAGTAGCCTTTTTCTTTACGGTATTGTTTAATACGCTGGCCAATCAATGTCATCACCTTCCTTGTGATATTATAGCACATTCAGAAAGGATTTACGGTATGACTTCTGGCTGCCGGACCAGGATGAGCAGACTTTTTGTTTAAAAGTAAATATTTTCGTATTTCTTCCGGGCTGATATTTGCCTCTTTGGCTTCCACCATTAATTCAACCCATTCTTGATCCAATTCAAAGTGCTCTTGTTTTGCATTTTTCATGCAGTTTCTCCTCCTAAAATACTTGTTTATGTATTTCAGCCAGTCCGGCCATGACTCATTGTATGCTTCATTAGTCTCTGGAAGTCATTTGCCATTACAATTACCAGAATTTTTTTCCAATATACTTTTATTATAATCGCATTTTCTCAAAAAAAACGAGAACGGTGTCGAATGGTAAAAAAGTTAGCATGAAATATTATTTTGCAGATAAAACAATCCGCCATTTTCAATTTCAACTGAAATCTTTGGTTGATACAACGTTTTCAGCGCCTGTTTTTCTAGATGGTATTCTTCTGGTTTTTCTTCTATATGCTCGTAAAACTTATCGAGCAATGTCATATCATTTCTCCACCTGTTAACCGCCTGTTCCGCCCAGTCGGACGGCTCCTGCATAGCGGATTTGGAAATATAGTTTTCCATACGTTTAAGCCCGCTTTCTGGTTTGATCATAGGTGAAATGGTGAAGCAATAGTCACATATTTGAGACGTCAGTGAAAGCTGGGTCAGCTTGCTTTGAAAATCTTCAATAATCGTTCCAGAGACTAGGTGAAGACCTAGTGACAATAGCTTATCCTTTTTCATGTCGGACTGGTATGAAATCGTGACATTTATACCAAGCCAAGGCTGAAGTGGGACTTTGGCTCCAACTGATTCAATTTTCTCATACATTCTGGTAAATCTCCCATTTTGTTTAACAGCTTTAAATATTTGAAAAAGGCGCGGGGCCCCAAAATATATAAATTCGCCATCTAGGTCTTTTGGCGCATTTTCTTTATCTGTAATAAAGGTGATTTTCATTGGATTCGGATCACCGCCTGTCTTCTCACGCCAATGCCAATAGAAAGGGCGGTTCATGATCTGTTTGTCCATTTCAACTGTAAGCTGTACTGTCATATAGCCTAAGCCTTGATCGACGATTTGGCAGCTGTTTGCTTGAAAAAAACGCAGCAGAAAATCGTGAACCTCTTGCTGTCTCACTACTAAAACCTCCTTACAGGCTAAGATCCTCTTTTTTCAGCAGGCTGCTGTTTTTTATAAGACAAAAATGAGGTTAAGTTATCCATTTTTATTTTCATTTCTTCTTCTGTTGCTGAGTGATACAAAATGTCATGAAGGTGCTCTTCAAAATTATTCACCTGAATTTTCGTTAAAATATCATCAAGTTCGCCAACCACTTTTTCAAACAAATGAATTTTTTCATATAAAAGCTTTAGAATATGCTCTTCCACCGTATGTTTTGTTGCCATGTTATAAATGTGCACGTCACGCTCCTGCCCGAGCCTGTGAATTCTTCCGATTCTTTGCTCAAGTCGCATCGGGTTCCATGGCAAGTCATAGTTGATCATGTGATTGCAAAATTGAAGGTTAATCCCCTCACCGCCTGCTTCAGTTGCAATAAGGACTTGAATCTTTCCGCGGAAAAGATCCTTCATCCAGTCTTTTTTCCCGCGTTTAAATCCGCCTCTAAACGGCACAGAACTGATCCCGTTTTGTTGAAGAAACCACTGCAAATAAATCTGGGTTGCCCGGTATTCTGTAAAAATGATGACTTTATCGTCAATCTTTTTGATTAAATCAACGACTTGAAGCGCTTTAGAATTTTGTGTCACTTGATTGATGCGCTCTATTAAAACTGAAATCGTATGCTCATCAATGGCAGGTGCTTGTTTCTCTTTTTGATCAAGCATTTTTTTCAGCGTCATATACACTGCTTCTCTGCTCGAACAGCATTCTCTTTGCAAGGTCATAATCGAGAACATGCTGGCCGGCTTATTGATACTTTCCTTCAAGCGGGAAATTTCATCATAAAGGGCCTGCTCTGAAGGAGAAAATTCAATCGGCACTGTTTCAACATGGCGCTGTTTCCAATTCAGCCCGGTATCATGCCGCCTATTACGGATCATGACTTTATTCACAAGATCTTTTAAATGTTCATGCGCTTCTAAACTGGTTTTCTTGTTGGCGAACTCCTCCTGAAAGTGATTCTGGCTGCCTAAATGCCCGGGTTTTAGTAAGGACACCAAATTGAAAATCTCTTCGATACGGTTCTGAATTGGCGTCGCGGTAAGAAGAAGGCAATATTTTTTTACGAGATTCCGGACAAATTCATAGTTCTTCGTTTTGCTATTTTTCAGTTTGTGTGCCTCATCAATAATGACAAGATCATATGGGATTGACAGAACGATTTCGCGATGGGGCGAGCGTTTCGCGGTATCGATTGATGAGACGACAATATCGCATTGCTCCCACACATAGCTTTTCTTTTGTTCAACAGCCGGAATCAAAAATTTTTCCTGAAGCTCTTTGACCCACTGTGACACAAGGGAAGCGGGCACAAGGATCAAAATTTTTTTTGCTAATCCGCGAATCATATATTCTTTTAAAATTAAACCGGCTTCAACCGTTTTCCCGAGACCAACCTCATCTGCTAAAATCGCTTTCCCGTTCATTTTTTCAACCACTTTTTGCGCCACCTCAAGCTGGTGTGGGAGCGGCGTAAAGGAAGGCAGGTATAAAGGAGCCCGTAAGCCTTCAAACTCTGGAATTGCTAACGTTTTCTGGATTTCTGCAGAGAGTTTGTACAGCTCCCAGTTTGCCCAAGGGCCATCGTTTTTCAGCCTTTCAGCAAATTCTTCAGGCCATTTTGCATCGTAGATCATTTCTGCATTCATTGCTTTGAAACCGCCTTTCTTATTCTTCGATTCTTAAGATGAACAATATAAGAAAAATCTGCCCAAATTGCTGTTGCCCAGCATATAGTGATGATGGTAGGATATGAGTATGTATTTGATGTAAGATATTGCTATAGTATGTCCACAACAGCATGAAAATATGAGCGAATGACAGCAAGGGGAGAGACCTGACCGATAACCTCGGGATACAGGCGCCGAAGGAGCAAACTGCGGAGTGAATCTCTCAGGCAAAAGAACTCTTGCTCGACGCAACTCTGGAGAGTGTTTGCGCGGATGCGCAAACCACCAAAGGGGACGTCTTTGCGTATGCAAAGTAAACTTTCAGGTGCCAGGACAGAGAACCTTCATTTTACATGAGGTGTTTCTCTGTCCTTTTTTGTATGTTTTTAAGCTGCGCCGTTGAAAAAGGGGAGGAATTAGATGCTGAAAAGAACGCCGTTATTTAACCTGTATAAGGAATATGGAGGAAAAACGATTGATTTCGGAGGCTGGGAGCTGCCTGTCCAATTTTCTTCTATAAAAAAAGAACACGAGGCTGTCCGAACTGCAGCTGGTTTGTTTGATGTATCCCATATGGGAGAAATCGAAGTATCAGGAAACGACAGTCTGTCTTTTTTGCAAAGGCTGATGACAAATGATGTTTCCGCATTAACACCGGGACGTGCTCAATATACGGCGATGTGTTATCCGGATGGCGGAACCGTCGATGATTTGCTTATCTATCAAAAAGAAGAAAACCGCTATCTGCTTGTCATTAATGCTTCTAATATAGATAAAGATTTGGCTTGGATGAAAGAACATGCAGCAGGTGATGTGCAGATTGACAATCAGTCAGATCAAATCGCGCTCTTGGCTGTACAGGGGCCGAAAGCGGAAGCAATCTTAAAAAATCTGACAGCTGCAGATGTGTCTGCATTAAAGCCGTTTGCGTTTATGGATGAAGCTCATATCAGCGGCTGCAAAGCACTTATTTCCCGAACTGGCTATACGGGTGAAGACGGGTATGAAATTTACTGCCGCAGTGATGATGCTGTTCATATTTGGAAAAAAATCATTGATGCAGGGGATGCATATGGACTGATTCCATGCGGTCTCGGTGCACGTGATACACTTCGATTTGAAGCGAAGCTCCCGCTGTATGGTCAGGAGCTGACCCGGGATATTACACCGATTGAAGCAGGTATAGGCTTTGCCGTAAAGCACAAAAAGGAGTCTGACTTTTTCGGCAAAGCAATATTGAGTGAACAAAAAGAAAACGGAGCGAAGCGTAAACTTGTCGGTCTCGAGATGATTGACAAAGGGATACCACGGCACGGATATGAAGTTTTCCATAATGGCAAATCCGTAGGAAAGGTGACAACTGGCACGCAGTCACCGACATTAGGGAAAAACGTCGGCCTTGCCTTAATTGCTTCGGAAGCGAGTGATATCGGGACTGTTGTAGATGTAGAGATTCGCAAAAAATTAGTGAAAGCAAAGGTTGTCAAAACACCATTTTATAAACGCTAATATTTTTTCTTGGAGAGAGGAGTCAACACATGAAGCACCGTTATTTGCCCGCAACAGAAAAGGATAAACAGGAAATGCTTGCCGCGATCGGCGTAAGCAGCATCGATGATTTATTTGCTGATATACCGGAAAACGTCAAATATAAAAAAGAGTATCAAATCAAAAAAGCGAAATCAGAAACGGAATTAACAAGAGAACTGACAAAACTGGCCTCTAAAAATCGTGATACCGTACAATACGCTTCTTTCTTAGGAGCGGGTGTATATGACCACTATCAGCCTGTCATTGTGGATCATGTCATTTCTCGCTCTGAGTTTTATACCGCATATACGCCTTATCAGCCAGAGATTTCACAAGGAGAGCTTCAGGCGATTTTTGAATTCCAAACGATGATCTGTGAGCTGACAGGAATGGATATCGCCAACTCCTCTATGTATGATGGCGGAACAGCTTTGGCAGAAGCAGCAATGCTTGCTTCAGGCCACACAAAAAAGAAAAAAATCGTAGTGTCAAAAACCGTGCATCCTGAATCGCGGGAAGTGCTGAAAACGTACGCAAAAGGTCAGTATATCGAAGTTGTTGAAGTACCCGCTGCAGATGGCGTTACAGATCTTGATGCATTGCGCCAAACCGTTTGCGAGGACACAGCCGCAGTGATCGTTCAATACCCGAATTTTTTTGGCCGGATTGAGCCGTTAAAGGATATTGAGCCTATCGCTCATCAAGGGAAATCCATGTTTATTGTATCAGCCAACCCGCTTGCGCTGGGCCTTCTCACGCCACCTGGCAAGTTTCACTCTGATATCGTCGTCGGTGATGCGCAGCCTTTCGGCATTCCTTCAGCATACGGCGGCCCGCATTGCGGCTTTTTTGCCGTTACGAAAAAATTGATGAGAAAGGTGCCGGGCCGCCTCGTCGGACAAACAGAAGACGAAAACGGAAAAAGAGGCTTTGTGCTTACCTTGCAAGCCAGGGAGCAGCATATTCGCCGGGATAAGGCAACTTCAAATATATGCTCGAACCAAGCGTTAAATGCGCTGGCGGCATCAGTGGCCATGACTGCTCTCGGAAAAAACGGTGTAAAAGAAATAGCCCGCCAAAATCTCTTAAAAGCCAACTATGCAAAGCAAGAAGCAAAAAAAGCTGGCCTTACCGTTATGTTTGACGGACCGATGTTTAATGAATTTGTCATCAAACTGGAGGAACCGGTGGGAGCTGTGAACCAGCGTTTGCTGGCAAAAGGCATGATTGGCGGATATGATCTTGGACTGACGTACCCGGAGCTGGACTGTCATATGCTGGTTGCTGTAACGGAGCTGAGAACAAAAGAAGAAATTGACGCACTCATTCAGGAATTGGGGGATCGCCATGAGTAATCAGGACCAGGCAATTATTTTTGAGCTTTCCAGAGAAGGCCGTATCGGCTACAGTCTGCCGGAGCTCGATGTACCGGAAATCGAATTGGAGAACCTCTTGTCAGACACCTATATTCGTGACGAAGACGCAGAGCTGCCGGAGGTTTCAGAGCTGGATATCATGCGCCATTATACGGCTCTGTCCAAACGCAATCACGGGGTGGATTCCGGCTTTTATCCTCTCGGTTCTTGCACGATGAAATACAATCCGAAAATCAATGAGAAAATCGCGCGTATTCCCGGTTTTGCTGCGATTCACCCCCTTCAGGATGAAAGCACGGTACAAGGCGCGTTAGAGCTTTTATATGATTTAAGCAAGCACCTTGAAGAAATAACAGGAATGGATGAAGTCACGCTTCAGCCTGCTGCCGGAGCGCACGGTGAATGGACGGGGCTGATGATGATCCGCGCCTATCATGAAGCGCGCGGGGATTTCAAGCGGACGAAGGTCATTGTCCCTGATTCCGCGCACGGGACGAATCCTGCATCAGCGACAGTAGCAGGCTTTGAAACCGTTACAGTGAAATCGAATGACAATGGGCTTGTTGATTTAGAGGATTTAAAAAGAGCAGTGAATCAAGAAACTGCAGCTCTTATGCTGACGAATCCGAACACGCTCGGCTTGTTTGAGGAACAGATTACAGAGATGGCGGAAATTGTACACAAAGCGGGGGGGAAATTGTACTATGACGGCGCTAATTTAAATGCCGTTTTAAGCAAAGCGAGACCTGGAGATATGGGATTTGACGTGGTGCACCTCAACCTGCATAAAACATTCACAGGCCCTCATGGCGGCGGAGGCCCCGGCTCAGGCCCTGTCGGCGTAAAACAAGAACTGATTCCTTATTTGCCAAAACCCGTTTTAGTCAAAAAAGAAGGCCGCTTTACGTTTGATTATGACCGCCCTCATTCGATCGGCCGCGTAAAGCCGTATTACGGCAACTTTGGCATTAATGTCAGAGCGTATACGTACATTCGTTCCATGGGGCCTGACGGGTTAAAGGCTGTTACTGAGAACGCAGTGTTAAACGCCAACTATATGATGAGAAAGCTCGCGCCTTATTACGATCTTCCGTTTGACCGCCATTGCAAGCATGAATTTGTATTGTCAGGGAAGCGGCAGAAAAAGCTGGGAGTGCGTACGCTTGATATTGCAAAACGGCTGCTTGATTTCGGCTATCATCCGCCGACAATTTATTTCCCGCTTAATGTTGAAGAATGCATCATGATTGAGCCGACAGAGACAGAATCAAAGGAAACACTGGATGCTTTTATTGATGCTATGATTCAAATCGCAAAAGAAGCGGAGGAGAATCCGGAACTTGTTCAGGAGGCGCCGCATACAACGATTGTAAAAAGAATGGATGAAACAAAAGCGGCGAGACATCCGGTGCTCAGATACGAGGCGGAAGAGAAATAAATAAAAACAGCTGTCTGCCAGACAGCTGTTTTGCTTTATTTCTTCGCTTTAATCTTTCCGCCCCATTTTTTAAAGCCGCCTTTTAGGTTATAAATCTCAGTGCAGCCGTTTTTGCGCAGGGTTTGTGCTGCACGTCCGCTTCGGACACTGTTTTGGCAGTATAGGTAAACAGGCTTGTCCGGACGGATTTCATTTTTTCTCTGTTTCAGCTGGGACAGCGGGATGTTGCGGGCGCCTAAAATATGTCCGCCCTCAAACTCATTCGGTTCACGAACGTCAATAAGCTGCGCTTTGCGGTAACCCGCTCGGAATTCTTCTTCGGTAAGTGTTTTCATAATACGCTGCTGATAAACATATGAAGCAATCATATAGACAATAAATGCAGCAAAAATAATCAAAACGATCATATTAGACAATGTGATTCTACTCCTTTAGCATATAAAATCAAAACCCTGCTTCATAAAACAAGGTCATAGAGCCGTTTTCGACAAATACTATTATAGTAAAGCACAGCGTGATTGTCATCCATAATGGAACTAAAATATTTTTCATTTTCCCGGCAGTTTGATAAACTGATTCTATTAAAATGGTAAGGAAGGTCTTAAAATGCAAAAAGAAACTTGGCGATTTATAGACTCAGGCAATGCAAGTCCTGAATTCAATATGGCGCTTGATGAAGCGCTTTTATATTGGCACAGCGAGAAGAAAATTCCCCCGGTTATCCGTTTTTACGGCTGGAATCCGGCGACGCTTTCTGTAGGGTATTTTCAAAATATTAAAAAGGAAATCAATTTTGAAGCAGTACATAAGTATAATCTCGGATTCGTCAGACGCCCGACCGGAGGGAGAGGCGTTCTGCACGATCAGGAATTGACATACAGCGTGATTGTTTCGGAAGAGCACCCCGAAATGCCGGCGACTGTTACTGAGGCATACCGGGTTATTTCAGAAGGCATACTTCAAGGCTTTAGAAATCTCGGTCTGGACGCTTACTTTGCCATCCCGAGAACCGAAAAAGAAAAAGAAAGCTTAAAAAATCCGCGGTCATCCGTTTGTTTTGACGCGCCTTCGTGGTATGAGCTAGTGGTTGAGGGCCGCAAGGTGGCGGGAAGCGCGCAAACGAGACAAAAAGGCGTGATTCTTCAGCATGGCTCGATTCTTCTTGATTTGGATGAGGACAAGCTGTTCGATCTGTTCTTATATCCAAGTGAAAGAGTAAGAGAGCGGATGCAGCGCAATTTCAAAAATAAAGCGGTTGCCATTAATGAACTCACCGAAAAACGGGTGACGATGGATGAGGCTCGTAAAGCCTTTAAAGAAGGGTTTGAAACAGGTCTTAACATTCATTTGGAACCGTACGAACTTTCTCAGGAAGAGCTTGATTTTGTTCATCACTTGGCTGAAACAAAGTACGCTTCAGATGAATGGAATTATAAGCGGTAAACAGGGCTTTTGACCCGCGGAGCATCCTTGTTTTTTCAAGTTCATTAGTGTAAACTTGTAATGGTTTATAAAGTTAAGGTGCTTTTTGGGAGGGTTTCGATGACAACACCAAGTATGGAAGATTATATTGAACAGATTTATATGCTGATTGAAGAAAAAGGATATGCACGAGTTTCCGATATCGCGGAAGCATTGGCAGTCCATCCCTCCTCTGTAACAAAAATGGTTCAAAAACTAGATAAAGACGAATATTTAATTTATGAAAAATATCGCGGTCTCGTGTTAACGTCTAAAGGGAAAAAAATAGGCAAACGGCTGGTATACAGACATGAATTGCTTGAGCAGTTTTTAAGAATCATTGGTGTTGATGAAGAGAAAATATATAACGATGTCGAAGGAATCGAACATCATTTAAGCTGGAACAGCATTGATCGCATCGGGGATCTTGTTCAATATTTTGAAGAAGATGATGTCCGTAAAAAAGATCTGAAATCAATCCAAAAGAAAACAGAACATCATAATCAGTAAAAAGGCGGTCTCAAAGGAGGCCGTCTTTTTTGATGCGATGCGCCGCCCGTCATTCGTTGGTCTATTTCTTCGCGTGTTTTCTTAAAATGGTAATAAACGATCGAATGGAGGGGGAGGGAATGAGATGTATATAGACGGTGTGTTTTCCGGCGGAGGAGTAAAAGGCATTGCGCTTGCAGGCGCTTATGAAACGCTTGAAGAAAAAGGCTTCCGCTTTAAAAGGGTTGCGGGAACAAGCGCGGGCGCCATTATTGCCGCTTTCATTGCGTCAGGTTACACCAGTAAGGAAATCCACGCTTTAATTGAAGAAGTGGACGGAGAGAAATTGCTGGATCAGAGGTACTCTTTTCTCCCCTTAAAACTGCTCCAGTGGGTGTCCATCTACTGGCGTCTTGGATTATACAAAGGTGATACGATAGAAAAATGGATTGCTGATCTGTTAAGAGCGAAAGGCATAAGGGTTTTCGGCGATTTGCAGAAAGGGTCTCTGCGCCTTATTGCTTCTGATCTGACAAACGGCACCATGATTGTTTTGCCGGACGATCTGGTCCGTTACGGGTTAAATCCTGATATGTTCCCGGTTGCCAGAGCGGTCAGAATGAGCTGCAGCATTCCGTATTTTTTTGAACCGATAAAATTAAAAACGGACACAGGCACCGCCACGGTTGTCGACGGAGGTGTGTTAAGCAATTTCCCGATCTGGCTGTTTTCAAAGGAACGAAAGCGCCCTGTGATTGGTGTGACGCTTGCGCCGCGTGAAAGGGAACGTCCGAAAAAAAATATCCGCAATGCTTTCGAACTGTTCGGCGCCCTGTTTGAAACGATGAAGGATGCCCATGACGCGAGACACATTGCATCACGCTATGAACAAAATATCATTTTTCTCCCGGTTGATGACGTAATGGCGACTGATTTTCATTTAACGCAACAAAAAAAACTAGCCCTGATTGAGCTAGGTAAAAGACGGACAGAGCTGTTTTTAAAGCAGTGGACCTATTAAAAAAGCGCTCTGTTTTTCTTTTTATTTTTTTTTCCTTCTATAACAGTCAGCTGAGTCTGGCTTTTTTTCTTGAGAATCATCGGCTTAGGCTTGCTGGCGCTCGGAACGCTTCGCAGGTGGCTGACACGTCCCTTATGTCCGGCGCGGTGTTTTGCTTTTTGTTCTTTCATCCGGCGCCGCGATTGTTTCGCCGCTTTTTTAAAGGCTGCTCCTTCGCTGCCCGCATTTCGATTCATTACATATTTCACAATAAAATAAATAATGATACCTGCCACGATGACGGTTACCGCCATTTTTGCCATTTCCCCGGGATTGGTTACCAGCACATAGAGGAAACCGAACGCTCCCAGCGCAATTAATACAGCAACAATAGGTTGTACACGATGATTCATAACTGTCCACCTCCGAAAGTAGTAGCAGGGCAACGGATTTTAGATGACGTTGTGAGAAGGCTTCTGATTTTGCTCAGACAATTCTTCGAGTCTGAGAAGTTCGTTAAAGCTTTCAATGGCAACTTCAACCTGGTCATCCTTAGGTTCCTTCGTAGTTAACAGCTGAAGCCAAAGTCCCGGGTACCCTAGTAATTTCAGACCGGGAATATCACGCACTTTGTTTGTCAGCTGCAGAACTTCAAAGGATATACCAAGTACGACCGGTATCAGTGCGACACGATCTATCACACGCAGCCAAAGCGGATCTGTCGGAACGAGTAAATAAACAAACATGCCGACAATAATCGTAAATAAAATAAAGCTTGATCCGCAGCGGTAATGAAGCCGAGATTGGTTTTGGACATTCTTCACAGTAATTGGCAAATTCTGTTCATAACAGTTTATGACTTTATGTTCGGCTCCATGATATTGAAACACTCTTTTAATGAGCGGTGTCATGGACAAAAAATAGATGTAACCGAGCAGCAAAATCAATTTAAACAGGCTTTCAACCGTGATTTGAGCTATGTCCGATGAAAAAATCGGCCTTGTCAGTTCAGCTAAGAAAACTGGAACCAATGTAAATACGAATTTACTGAACAAAAATGAAAGGACGCCTATAACCGCGAGGCTGAGATACATAGACAGCCCAGATGATTTTTTTTCTTCATGCTCAAGTGTCTCGTCTTCAGATGGATCGAGCCCATAACGTTCGCTTGAAAAATTCAAATGCTTTGTGCCGTTTGCACTCGCTTCGATAATGGCCGCGATCCCCCGTAAAAACGGTATCTTTTTTACAATGTTCAGTTTCGGGTTGTGTTTGCGGGGAAGCTTAAAAAAGTTAATGCTTCCATCCGTTCTTCTGATGGCTGTAACGTAATGATGCTTTCCGCCAAACATAACACCTTCCACAACAGCCTGCCCGCCGTAAGCGGGCGGAATTTTATGTTTTGACATATTATCAACCTGCCTATTTCTTTAGGATTGCTAACCATTTCCTTTCACTCTATTGTACAGGAAACAGCGCTAAACCTCTAGATTGACAGGCTGAAAAAATTGCCATAGCCTTGCTTTTTCTACATGCATTATACCCGTTATTTTCAAATTTTACTCGCAGCTGTCAAAAAGTGTGAGCTTTTTTATTGACATTTCATTTTTTGGGCACACTTTAACTGGAGGTGCCATGATGACAAGCGAAAAAGATACAGAACAAAATGATGAAGAATTGAATGAGAAGCAAAAGCCGCCTGTTTCAATGGCCGGCAGGGTGGCGGCAACAGGTTTTTGCGGAGGCGTACTTTGGAGTTTCGTTGCTTATATCGCATATTTGTTTCATTTTTCCGAAATCAGCCCGAATATGATATTGCAGCCGTTTGTGCTCGGAGAGTGGAAAAAACATGGGCTGGGAACGGTAATCAGCATCATTTTGATTGGAGTAATTTCAATTGGCGCAGCGTTTCTTTATTTTCTTCTATTGAAACGTTTAAAAACAATGTGGCCGGGTATTTTATACGGCTTGGTGCTTTGGCTGCTCGTGTTTTTTGTTTTTAATCCGATTTTTCCAGATGTGCGCAAGGTGACCGAACTGACATCAGATACCATCATTACGACGATTTGCATTTATTTGCTTTACGGGATGTTTGTCGGGTATTCCATTTCATTTGAATACAATGAGCTGAATTCGGAAAAGCTGGCACGTGCGCTGGGAATGCATAGAGAATAGTGTATAATCCTTTTCCAGTATGATAAAATGTTCACGAGAAGTGAACATTTTTTACATGAGAAACCCTCGCGAAAAGGAGAGATTATGTGCCTCATTTTTTGATTTTGAACGGGCCGAATGTCAATCGGCTTGGGAAGCGTGAGCCTGAAGTATTCGGCCGCCAGACGCTGACCGATATTGAAACAGATTTATTTCAATTTGCTGAAGCCTTACATATCCAGCTCACTTTCTTCCAGTCTAATCACGAAGGTGATTTGATCGATGCGATTCATGAGGCAGAGGAGCAATACAGCGGGATTGTTCTGAACCCCGGCGCCTTGAGCCATTACAGCTATGCGATCAGGGATGCTGTTTCAAGCATCAATCTTCCTGTGGTTGAGGTGCATTTATCAAACTTATACGCCAGGGAAGAATTCAGGCATCAGTCGGTTATCGCTCCGGTTGCGAAAGGGCAGATTGTCGGTCTTGGAGCTGAAGGCTACAAGCTTGCTGTTCGCTACTTATTAAGCCAGCAAGGGGGAGAATAAGCATGAAGCTAGAAAAATTAAGAAACCTGTTTGAACAGCTGGGAATTGACGGCATGCTGATTACAAGCAGCACGAATGTACGCTATATGACAGGGTTTACAGGTTCTGCGGGTTTGGCTGTTATATCGGGTGACAAAGCAGCGTTTATTACGGATTTTCGTTATACAGAGCAGGCGAAGGTTCAGGTAAGAGGTTTTGAGATCATTGAACATGGCGGCAGCCTGATTCAGACCACTGCCGACACTGTGGAATCATTCGGCATCAAGCGTCTCGGCTTTGAACAGAACAGCATGACATATGGCACTTACGCTTCATACAGCGCCGTTATCAGTGATGCCGAATTAGTGCCTGTGGCTGAATCCGTGGAAAAGTTGCGCTTGATTAAGTCTAGTGAAGAGATTAAGATATTAGAGGAAGCTGCGAAGATTGCAGATGATGCCTTCAAACATATCTTGACGTTTATGAAACCCGGCATTTCTGAAATCGCTGTTGCCAATGAGCTGGAATTTTATATGAGAAGCCAGGGAGCTGACAGCTCTTCTTTTGATATGATTGTCGCCTCGGGCCTTCGGTCAAGCCTTCCGCACGGTGTGGCCAGTGACAAACTGATTGAAAGCGGAGATCTTGTTACGCTTGATTTTGGCGCTTATTATAAAGGATATTGTTCTGATATTACCCGTACGGTCGCTGTAGGTCAGCCCAGTGATCAATTGAAGGAGATCTATCAGGTTGTATTTGATGCTCAGGCGCTCGGCGTCGCACATATTAAGCCGGGAATGACAGGAAAAGAGGCTGACGCCCTCACAAGGGATCACATTGCGGCAAAAGGCTACGGTGAATATTTCGGCCATTCAACCGGACACGGGCTCGGCATGGAAGTTCATGAATCGCCGGGATTATCCGTCAGATCTTCAGCTATCCTTGAACCGGGCATGGTGGTCACAGTGGAGCCGGGCATTTACATACCAGAAACAGGCGGTGTCCGTATTGAAGATGACATCGTGATTACAGAAAACGGCAACCGGACAATCACCCATTCCCCAAAAGAACTTATTATTTTGTGATTGTAATATAGGAGGACATTAAACATGATTTCAGTTAACGATTTCCGTACAGGATTAACAATCGAAGTAGATGGCGGCATTTGGCGCGTCGTTGACTTCCAGCACGTAAAACCTGGAAAAGGTGCGGCATTTGTCCGCTCTAAACTTCGCAACCTTCGCACTGGCGCCATTCAGGAAAAAACCTTCCGCGCTGGTGAAAAAGTAGCGAAAGCGCAAATCGAAACAAAAACAATGCAATATCTATATGCAAACGGAGATCAGCACGTATTTATGGATACTTCTTCTTATGAGCAGCTTGAACTGAGCGCAACTCAAATCGAAGAAGAATTAAAATACCTGCTTGAAAACATGTCTGTGCATATCATGATGTACCAGGATGAAACACTTGGTATCGAACTTCCAAACACAGTTGAGCTGAAAGTTGTTGAAACTGAACCTGGTATTAAAGGTGATACAGCATCAGGCGGTACAAAACCTGCGAAAACTGAAACCGGGCTTGTTGTAAACGTGCCGTTCTTTGTGAATGAAGGCGACACACTTGTTGTCAATACATCAGACGGTTCTTACGTTTCAAGAGCATAGAAAGAAAAAAGAAGTCTGTTCCCAAATGGGAGCAGGCTTTTTTTGTGCCCAAAACAGAATCTTTCTTTTATACGAAAATGACAAGACTACTTCAGCAAGCTAGAGCATATCATATAAAAAAACAGGAGGTTGGGAGAGTGCTATGAAATTTTTTCTTGGAAATATCAATTCTACTGTTTTAACAATGGCGGGATTACGAGTTTTATCCTCTATGATTGAGCTGACTGCAGCAATTATCATGCTTGTGACAAACGATGTCCGGAAGGCGGTTGTGGTTAACAGCATTCTTGCTATTGTAGGGCCGTTGATTTTTATCATTACTATGACTGTCGGAATCTACCAAATTGCCGGACAGCTTTCGTATGCAAAGCTGATTCTGATTTTCACGGGTGTTGTTTTGATTTTGGCGGGTGTTCATAAATAAGGAGGGGCTTGTCATAAAGTCTGCCTTACATCATACATTTTAAAGAAGCCAATCGGTAGAAAGGAGGAGGCTCTGTTGAATGAAATCGCTGAGGTTCTCCCTGAATCCATGAAAAACGCCCTTTCTGAAATACCGGAACAACAATGGCTGGAAATCGAAGAAGTCAGAATCCGGGTCAACCGCCCTATTGAATTGATTCGAAAAGGACAACCTGTTTTTTTATCCTATGCGGGTACGGCCGAGGATGCCCATCTGATCCTGAGCCGGCTCAGCAACTATAGCATGTATACTCTTGAAGAAGAGCTGAAGAAAGGGTATGTCACGATCAGAGGCGGCCACAGAGTCGGACTGGCAGGCAGAGTCATTACGGAAAACGGAGGTGTGAAAGGACTCCGTGACATCGCATCTTTTAATATACGAATTGCCAGGCAAAAGCTGGGAATTGCGGAGCCGCTGCTTCCGTACTTATATCAAACCAGCTGGCTGAATACGCTGATTATCGGACCGCCCCAAACCGGCAAAACAACACTTCTTCGGGACCTTGCGAGGCTCTCAAGCACCGGCAAAAACCGCATGCTGCCCGTAAAGACAGGAATCGTCGATGAACGATCAGAAATTGCCGGATGTCTGCGCGGCATTCCGCAGCATCAATTTGGACAGAGAATTGACGTATTAGACGCCTGTCCAAAGGCTGAGGGGCTGATGATGATGATTCGATCCATGAGTCCTGAGGTGATGATTGTCGATGAAATCGGGCGTATGGAAGATACAGATGCGCTTCTGGAGGCGTTGCATGCAGGTGTTTCAGTAATCGTATCGGCGCATGGCTGGAGCATATCTGATCTCATGAAGCGGCCTTCATTGAAGCGTTTGTGGGAAGAAAGAGCCTTTGACCGCTATTTGGAATTATCCAGAGCAAAAGGGCCGGGCACAGTGAGCCGCATTTATGACAAAGACGGACATGTGCTGTCTAGGACGACGGGCGTGAAAACATGCTGAAGCTGCTGGGCGCAGTATTCATTGTGGTAGCGACAACATGGACAGGTTTTGAAATGGCGAAGATTTATACAGAACGGCCGCGGCAAATCCGCCAGCTGCGTGCGGCGCTTCAATCTCTCGAGGCTGAAATCATGTACGGCCATACACCGCTTCATACCGCTTCACAGCAGATTGCCAAGCAGCTCGCCCAGCCTGTTTCAGCTCTTTTTTCCGCATTCAGTGATCAGCTGGAAAAGGGAAGCGATTCCGCGAAAACGGCGTGGGAGCAAAGCTTAAAAAAGGTATGGGACACCATGTCTTTGAAAAAAAGCGAATACGAGGTGCTAAAGCAGTTTGGCGAGACGCTCGGGATTCATGATCGAATCTCACAGCAAAAGCACATCAAGCTGGCGCTGACACATTTGGAAGCCTCAGAAGCGGATGCTGAGCAGGCGCAAGCGAAAAACGAAAAGATGATAAAAAGTTTGGGCTTTTTAGCGGGCTTGTTACTCATTCTTCTATTGATGTAAACGTGAGGGGAGCAAAAATAAAATGGGAGTAGACGTGAATGTCATATTTCAAATCGCCGGAGTGGGAATCGTGGTCGCTTTTTTACACACGATATTGGATCAGATGGGCAAGAAAGAATACGCTCAGTGGGTGACGCTGTTAGGTTTTATCTATATTTTATTTATGGTCGCCACGATTGTAGATGACCTATTTAAAAAGATAAAAGCTGTGTTTTTATTCCAAGGATAGGGGGGCTTGCAGATTGACATCGTTCAAATTGTAGGTTTAGGGCTGATCGCCACCTTCCTTTCTTTAATTGTAAAAGAACAAAAGCCGACTTTTGCGTTTTTAATCGTCGTTTTTGCCGGATGTGCCATTTTTCTTTATTTAGTAGACCAAATCTACGAGATTATACGAATGATAGAAAAAATCGCGATTAATGCAAATGTCAACATGGTCTATGTTGAAACCATTCTAAAGATTATCGGAATCGCCTATATTGCTGAATTCGGGGCACAGCTCACAAAAGATGCCGGTCAAGGAGCCATCGCCTCGAAAATAGAATTGGCGGGGAAAATTTTAATTCTCGTTATGGCTGTGCCTATTTTAACCGTCATTATCGAAACGATTCTCGGACTTATACCTTCTATGTCATAACTGAAAGGAGGCGGTAGATTGAAGCGTTTTCAATGGGTTTTGCTTTTGGCCGTGCTGATCATAGCAGGGCGTGCAGAAATTGTACAAGCAGCAGGTAATGACGAACAAACGGAAGATCATGCTGAAACGGCCGAGCAATTAGCGGAAAGGACAGCAGCCTCGCTAGAAACAGATAAGATCGGGGAATTTTGGAATGATATTATGACAGAATACGGCGGACTGCTGCCGGAAAGCCAAAAAGGCAGCTTAATCGAGTTTATCAACGGCGATAAATCATTCTCACCGCAAGAATGGCTGAAAGCTCTCTTTTCTTATTTGTTCCATGAAGTGCTAGCCAATGGAAAGCTGCTGGGCACATTGATTTTGCTCACGATTTTTTGCGTCATTCTGCAGCTTCTGCAAAATGCGTTTCAGCAAAGCACTGTCAGTAAGGTCGCTTACTCAATTGTGTACATGGTGCTGATTATCCTTGCGCTGAACAGCTTTCATGTGGCAATCAATTATGCAACTGAAGCCATTCAGACGATGACCAGCTTTATCCTGGCACTCATTCCGCTCCTCTTGGCGCTTTTGGCTTCCTCAGGCGGAGCTGTATCTGCTGCCTTCTTTCATCCTGTTATCCTCTTTCTGATGAACACGAGCGGTCTTTTGATTCAAAATATCGTCATGCCGCTGATTTTCTTATCAGCGATTCTGAGCATTGTCAGCACAATGACCGAACAATACAAAGTAACGCAGCTGGCCAACCTGCTCAGAAATATCGCCATCGGAGCACTGGCTGTTTTTCTTACCATCTTTCTCGGCGTCATCTCTGTTCAGGGAGCCTCGGCTGCAGTGACAGACGGCATTACGCTCAGGACGGCTAAATTCATAACCGGAAATTTTATTCCAGTACTTGGCCGAATGTTTACAGACGCAACAGATACAGTAATCAGCGCCTCCTTACTGCTGAAAAATACGGTAGGGATTCTGGGTGTCGCTATTTTGATCTGTATCGCGGCATTTCCGGCAATCAAAGTGCTTTCCCTCGCTTTTATTTATAAGCTGGCAGCCGCGATTCTTCAGCCGCTTGGAGGCGGGCCCGTCATCACCTGCCTCGACGTCATCAGCAAAAGCGTCATCTATATTTTTGCAGCTCTCGCCATTGTGTCTCTCATGTTTTTTTTAAGCCTTACTGTCATAATCACAGCCGGGAACCTCACGATGATGATGAAATAAAGGAGGCAGGCGAATGAGTTTTTTAACGGAATGGCTTACCACCATCGTGTTGTTTATCCTATTTGCAATTGTGATTGATATGCTGCTGCCAAGCTCCAGCATGCAAAAGTACGCAAAAATGGTAGTCAGCCTGCTCTTGATTGTCGTCATGCTTACGCCAATTTTTAAACTTTTCAAGACAGACCCCGAAGTCATCTTTGAATACCTCACAAAAAACGAGCAATCAGAGTCTGCCGACATAAAAAATCAAATCAATTCAAAAAAAATAGAAATACAAGCTTCCCAGCGCGCATATATTCTAGAAGAAATGGCTGTCCAACTAAAAAAGAAAGCGGAGGAGAGATTCAGTCATGATGAATATAAAGTAGGCAGCATCAAACTCACGGCAGGAGAAAAGGTAGATTCAGAAGAGGATATTAAAACAATCAGCGTGTATATGGCCCCGTCTTCTGAAAAAACGGTCCAAACGGTCGCGCCGGTCCACATTGATACAGATCATGCATACGTAACGAAAGAAGCAGCCGAACAAAAAGAAGCCAAACAGATCCAAACCCAGCTCGCGGACATTTGGGAAATCGGAAGTAAGAAAATTACGGTTCATATGGAAGGCGGGGAGAGTGTCGGCAATGAATAAAAACGGATTATGGAATGTATTGAAAAAGCAGTTTCTTCCGAGACAAACGAAGGACGGCGAAAAGCCGAAGCTGACCAAATATCATTACTTTCTGTTCGTTTTTGTTCTCGGAGTTTCCTTTATGCTTGTCAGCCAGCTGTTTTCTTCACCCGAGAAAACAGAAAACGCCAAAACAATAACGGCCGTATCCTCACAAAATTCTGAAGGCAGCAAAGAGAAAACAGCTGAAGTGTTTAAAGCCTCAAAATCTGATGAGCCTAAAAACTCGATCGATGATTATGAAAAAGAATACGAAAATCAGCTGAAAGAAATTCTTGAAACAATCATTGGAGTGGATGATGTCTCGGTTGTCGTGAATGTTGATGCAACGTCTCTGAAAGTATATGAAAAAAACAAATCAAACAAAAATACGACCACTGAAGAAACTGACAAAGAAGGCGGAACAAGAAGCGTTACAGACCAGACGTCGGAGGAAGAAATCGTCATGATCAAAAACGGCGATAAAGAAACACCAGTCGTCGTCCAAACGAAAAAACCGGATATACGCGGTGTACTCGTTGTTGCTCAAGGAGTGGAC
The DNA here is from genome assembly GCF_001875785.1 of Bacillus sp. FMQ74. Classification (NCBI taxonomy): domain Bacteria; kingdom Bacillati; phylum Bacillota; class Bacilli; order Caryophanales; family Bacillaceae; genus Bacillus; species Bacillus sp. FMQ74. The sequence continues at coordinate 147,779 of NZ_MOEO01000008.1, forward strand.
AACGTTCAAATAAAACAAACCATTATTGAAGCGGTGACACGGGTCCTGGATGTTCCAAGCCACCGGGTTGCGGTTGCCCCTAAAAAAATAAAGGAGGATTCATAAATGCTTAAAAAACAAACCGTTTGGCTATTAACAATGCTCAGTCTTGTCGTGGTGTTAAGCGTCTACTATATCATGTCGCCGGAAAGCAAAAACGCCGTGCAAATGCAAAGTGAAAAAAGCGCGTCTGACAGTGGAGAGGTCGCAACTGAAAAAGCGCCTGCCAAACAAGACACGAAGGAAAAAAGCGGTACAGAAACTGAAAAAGGAAAAGAAGATGGAACAAAGGGGACGAAAGATTCATCAGCAGACAAGGAAACATCCGCTGAAGCCAGTGAAAAAGGAACTGTTGTTACGGAAACAGCCGATGATGATCTGTTTACGACGTACCGTCTTGATTTAGAAGATGCCAGAAGCAAAGAAAGAGAAGAGCTGAATGCCATTGTGTCAAGCGATGATGCAACAGCCAAGGAGAAAAGCGAAGCATACGATAAAATGACGGCTCTCAGTGAAGTGGAAGGGACAGAAAAACAGCTGGAAACGCTTATTAAAACACAAGGTTACGAGGATGCGCTCGTCAATGCTGAAGGAGATAAAATCAATATTACAGTCAAATCAGACAAACACTCCAAATCGAAGGCGACAGCCATTATAGACCTTGTCGCAAAAGAAATCAAAACAATGAAAGATGTCGCTGTCACATTTGAACCCTCTAAATAAGAATGAGGGGAAAAAAGCCCGCTAAACAAGCGGGCTTTTTGCGTTGCTGTCATATTAGAGTTGAATTCAAAAGTCCGCTCCTGTAAGATGAACATAGTATGTACTTTTAGTAGTAACCTATAAAAAAAGAAATTTCATACATAGGAGTGCGATTGAATGTTAAATATCAAAGAAATCCACGAGCTGATTAAAGCAATTGACGAGTCTACAATTGACGAATTCGTATATGAAAATGAAGGTGTATCCTTAAAACTGAAAAAACACGAAGCAGGCACTGTTCAAGTCATGCAGCAGGCGCCGGCAACATCTGTACAGGCACAGGCTCCGCAGGCAGTTCAGCCGCAAGCGCAGCAAGCAGCGTCTGCACCTGCCCAAGAAGCACCAAAGCAGGATGAGAATCTACATAAAATCACTTCACCAATGGTAGGAACATTTTATGCATCTTCATCACCGGAAGCTGGCCCGTATGTAACAGCCGGTTCAAAAGTGAATGAAAACACAGTTGTCTGCATTGTAGAAGCGATGAAGCTTTTCAACGAAATCGAAGCAGAAGTGAAAGGCGAAATCGTTGAAGTATTAGTAGAAAACGGCCAGCTGGTCGAATACGGACAACCTCTATTTCTTGTAAAAGCAGAGTAAGGAGACTGAACATGATTAAAAAGCTATTGATCGCCAACAGAGGAGAAATTGCTGTCAGAATCATCAGAGCCTGCAGAGAGCTCGGTATTGAGACTGTCGCTGTTTATTCAGAAGCTGATAAAGATGCCCTTCATGTTCAAATGGCCGATGAAGCTTTTTGTATCGGGCCAAAAGCATCAAAAGACAGCTATTTAAACGTTACAAATATTGTGAGTGTTGCAAAGCTGACTGGCACGGACGCTATTCATCCGGGATATGGATTTTTAGCTGAAAATGCTGATTTCGCTGAATTATGTGAAGAAGTGAATGTCACGTTTGTCGGCCCAAGCGCTGACGCCATTTCAAAAATGGGAACAAAAGACGTTGCGCGGGAAACGATGAAACAGGCTGGCGTGCCAATCGTACCGGGTTCACAGGGAATTATAGAAAATGTGGAAGAAGCGGTTTCGCTTGCTAATGAAATTGGGTATCCTGTAATTATAAAAGCCACCGCAGGCGGAGGCGGAAAAGGAATCAGAGTTGCCCGCACTGAAGAGGAACTGATTAATGGCATTAAGATTACACAGCAGGAAGCTGCAACAGCATTCGGAAATCCAGGCGTATACATCGAAAAATACATAGAAGATTTTCGCCATGTTGAAATCCAAGTGCTTGCCGATAACTACGGAAATACCATCCATTTGGGAGAACGCGACTGCTCGATCCAAAGACGCCTGCAAAAGCTTTTGGAAGAATCACCATCTCCAGCCCTTGATTCAGAAATCAGGGAGCAGATGGGAGATGCAGCAGTAAAGGCTGCAAAAGCGGTTGGCTACACAGGTGCTGGAACAGTTGAATTTATCTATGACTACAATGAACAGCGCTATTATTTCATGGAAATGAACACGAGAATCCAGGTAGAGCACCCAGTCACAGAAATGGTGACGGGCACGGACCTGATTAAGGAACAAATCAAGGTGGCATCAGGAATGGAACTGAGCCTTAAGCAAGAAGATGTTGAATTTGAAGGCTGGTCCATCGAATGCCGAATTAACGCAGAAAACCCAAGTAAAAATTTCATGCCGTCACCTGGTGAAATTAAAATGTACCTGCCTCCTGGCGGTCTTGGTGTCCGCGTCGATTCAGCTGCGTACCCGGGCTATTCCATCCCGCCGTACTATGACAGCATGATTGCAAAGGTAATCACATACGGAAAAACGAGGGATGAAGCGATTGCCCGCATGAAACGCGCATTGAGCGAATTCGTCATCGAAGGCATTGAGACAACAATCCCGTTCCATTTAAAACTGCTTGAACACGAAACATTTGTGAGCGGAGAGTTTAATACGAAATTTTTAGAAACATATGATGTAATGGGCTCATAATTTTTACGGAGGTGAATTGAATGAAAGACAACAGCTTGCTTAAAATGGATCAAGAAGATACGCATTTGGGTAAGGTTGAGATTGCACCGGAGGTCATTGAGGTCATTGCCGGCATTGCAGCATCAGAAGTTGATGGGGTTGCCGAAATGCGCGGAAATTTTGCAACAGGCGTCGTCGAGCGCTTTGGCAAAGTGAATCATGGCAAAGGTGTCAAAGTCGACCTGGCGGATGACGGAATTACGATCGATGTATACTGTGTCGTTACATTTGGCGTTTCGATTCCGAAAGTTGCAGCGTCCGTTCAGGAAAACATTCGTCAAACCTTATTAAATATGACGTCTCTTTCGATTAACGAGATTAATATTCACATCGTCGGCATTCAATTTGACACAAAAGCCCAGGAAGTCCAAATCGACGAAGAAATGTAAATGGCTTAACACGAAACCAAGGGGAGGGCGGCCCTTTGGTTTTTTTACACGTTACCCTTTATTTCAAAGCATGAAGAAAGCCGGCTCAAAAGCCGAGTTTCTTCATGATCGTGAAATCCGAATGATCATATTAAGGTTTGTGAAAATATTCGGTAATAGGGTAAAAAAACCTTGATTTCAATATGCGGATACGAAAAAAATATGTTATGATCTCTTTGTGGCTTAACGACAAGCGGATAAAGAGGATCAAAGGAGAAAGAAAATGAAAAGAAGAACAGCAAGAGAAAAAGCTTTGCAGGCACTATTTCAAATTGATGTCAGCGATATTGCAGTGAATGAAGCCATAGAACACGCACTGGATGAAGAAAAAACAGATCCTTTCTTTGAACAGCTTGTACACGGGGTATTGGAACACCAAGACCAGCTGGATGAAATGATCTCCAAGCATCTGGTGAATTGGAAGCTCGATCGGATAGCCAATGTTGACCGTGCGATTTTGCGCCTGGCAGCATATGAAATGGCATATGCCGAAGACATTCCGGTGAATGTCTCCATGAACGAAGCGATTGAGCTGGCAAAACGGTTTGGTGATGACAAAGCGACAAAGTTTGTAAACGGGGTTCTTTCTAACATTAAATCTGATATTGAACAATCATAGGAGGAAAGAAAATGACTGCAACAATCATCGACGGAAAAGAAACGGCTAGAGAAAAACGCGAACAATTGGCAAAAGAGGTAGAAGAGCTTAAAAAGCAAGGCGTCACTCCCGGACTGGCGGTTATTTTGATTGGAGATGATCCTGCTTCTCACTCTTACGTGCGAGGAAAGAAAAAAGCGGCTGAAACAATGGGAATGAATTTCAAGCTCGATCAATTTGACAGCAGTCTCACAGAAGCTGAACTGCTTTCCATTATTGATCAATATAACCAAGACCCTGAGTTTCACGGGATTCTCGTTCAGCTTCCGCTTCCAGACCATATTTCTGAAAAAGCGGTGATCGAACGTATCTCTCCTGATAAAGATGTAGACGGGTTTCATCCGTTAAACGTAGGGAAAATGCTGCTTGGTGAAGATACGTTTCTCCCTTGCACGCCTCATGGAATTGTTGAGCTTTTGAAGAAAACCAATATCGACCTTTCCGGTAAAGAGGTTGTTGTAGTCGGCCGAAGCAACATTGTCGGCAAACCTGTCGGCCAGCTTTTATTAAATGAAAACGCGACGGTTACTTACTGTCATTCAAGAACAGAAAATATTACTGAGCATACGAAAAAAGCGGACATCCTGGTGGTGGCAGTCGGAAGAGCCAACTTCATCAGTGCAGACCAGATCAAAGAGGGGGCTGTTGTCATTGACGTCGGAGTTAACCGTCTGGAAAGCGGAAAGCTTTGTGGAGACGTTGAGTTTGAAGGGGCAAAGGAAAAAGCGTCCTTCATCACGCCGGTTCCAGGCGGAGTAGGTCCGATGACCATCACGATGCTTGCGCATAATACTGTTAAATCTGCGAAACGTACGTTATCATAGATAATTGGAGATATTCACAGGCGGGGCGTGTTGCCTGCCTTGAATATGAGCACGATACCCGCTTCTTCAGGCTCCTAAAGCCAGGGCGGGTTTTCTTTAGTTATGGTGCAGGAATGCTTAGGAGAGGAGTTTTTAGACATGGGTGAAGCAGCGTATGTTACCGTCTCAGCGCTGACAAAGTATATAAAACGAAAATTCGATGTAGATCCTCACCTTGAAAATATTTGGATTAAAGGCGAATTATCGAATGTAAAGATACACACACGAGGCCACATTTATTTCACTTTGAAAGACGAAAACGCAAGAATGCAGTCGGTGATGTTCGCGAGACAAAGCGAGCGTCTGCCTTTTAAACCTGAAAACGGTATGAAAGTGCTGGTCAGAGGCGGAATTTCCGTATATGAACCGAGCGGAAATTATCAATTATATGCCAAAGAAATGCAGCCTGACGGGGTCGGAGCGCTTTATTTAGCGTACGAAGAATTAAAAAAGAAGCTTGCCGGAGAAGGTTTATTTGACGACCGCTACAAAAAACAAATCCCCGCATTTCCAGCCACAATCGGGGTTGTGACATCTCCAACGGGTGCCGCTGTCAGAGACGTTATTACAACTCTAAAAAGAAGATATCCCCTTGTGAAAGTCATTGTTCTTCCAGCGCTCGTACAAGGCGAAAATGCGAGCAAATCCATCGTTACGCGCATTGAAGAAGCAAATGAAAAAGAAATGTGCGACGTATTAATTGTCGGGAGAGGCGGCGGTTCGATTGAAGAACTGTGGGCATTCAACGAAGAAATTGTAGCTCGCGCAATCTTTGCTTCCAATATTCCAATTATATCGGCAGTTGGGCATGAGACGGATTTTACGATCAGTGATTTTGTCGCAGATATCAGAGCAGCGACGCCGACAGGGGCAGCTGAGATTGCCGTGCCTCATACCACTGATTTAATCGAAAGGACAAAAACAGCGGAAGTCAGGATGACAAGAGCGATGCAGCAGCATCTCGGCCAGAAAAAAGAACGGATTCAAACGCTGCAATCGTCCTATGCCTTTCGTTTTCCAAAGCGATTGTATGCGCAAAAAGAGCAGCAGTTTGACCTCGCGTACCAGCAGTTTCAAGCACAGCTGACCGCTCTTTTAGATCGGAAAAGCAGACAGATGGAGCGTGAAACGTACAGATTAGAGGCGCTGCATCCTCATGAACAGCTGAAGCAAGCAAAAACACGATACGAGGAACAGACTAATCAGCTGAGAAAAAATATGAATATCCAAATGAAACAGCTGCATTCCCAATTCCAAACAGTTCTTGGCAAGCTGAATGCACTAAGTCCTCTTCAAGTGATGGAAAGAGGATACAGTCTTGCTTATAAAGAAAATAAACTCATTAAAAGTGTCAGTCAGATAGAAGAGAAGGAACAGCTTGAAGTTAAGCTGAAGGATGGCGTGCTGACCTGTGAAGTATTAGAAAAGAGAGGGGAAGAAAAATGACAGACGTGAAAAAAAATGAAAACATGACATTTGAAGAAGCGATGAAAGGGCTTGAGAGCATTGTCTCAAAGCTTGAAGAGGGGGATGTGCCTCTAGAGCAAGCAATTAACTATTTCCAAGAAGGCATGGCTTTATCAAAAATGTGCCATGAAAAGCTGCAAAAAGTCGAAAAGCAAATGGACTTCATTTTAAAAGAAGACGGCGAACTGGCACCTTTCAGTGTTCAGGAGGAAGACGAAGGTGACAAATAAATTAACGAGTTTTCTGGCGGACCGGAAAAAAACAATTGAAAATCAGCTTTCTGTCTATACAGAAAAGCTTGATATGCCGGACTCATTAAAGAAATCTATGTTGTATTCTCTAGAGGCCGGCGGAAAGCGGTTGCGTCCTCTGATTGTACTGGCTGTATTAAACGCATACGGAAAAAGTGAACAAGACGGTATTCCGGTTGGCTGTGCTGTCGAAATGATTCACACGTATTCGTTAATTCATGATGATCTTCCATGCATGGATGATGATGATTTGCGCCGCGGGAAGCCAACAAATCATAAAGTATTTGGTGAAGCGACAGCAGTATTAGCGGGTGACGGACTGCTCACGGAAAGCTTTAAGCTCATCACCTCCCACGTGTCAGACGAGGTGTCAGCAGAAAAGCGCCTTCGGCTTGTCAATGAACTGATTTCAGCGGCAGGCACCGAGGGCATGGTCGGGGGACAAGTAGCTGATATGGAAGCGGAAAACCGCCAAGTCACGCTTGAAGAGCTCGAATCTATTCATGAACGGAAAACTGCCAAGCTTCTAGGTTTTTGCGTAATCGCCGGCGCGATTTTGGCGGATGCACCTGAGGAAGACATTGAAACCCTGCGTACCTTCAGCAGCCACATTGGAATCGGTTTTCAAATCAGAGACGATATTTTAGATTTAGAAGGCAGTGAAGAAAAAATCGGCAAACGTGTCGGCTCGGATACCACAAATGACAAATCGACTTACCCGTCACTTCTTTCACTGGAAGGGGCCAAACGAAAATTGGAAGCTCATATAAAAGAGGCGAAGCGATTAATCGGCGGACTCTCTCTTCAAAAAGACCTTTTGTATGAGCTTTGTGATTTAATTGCGGCAAGAGATCACTAAAACGATCCTAATTTGAAGCGGCTGCACGAGATATGGTAAAATGTAAGCAGTTTATAAGAAAAATGAAAAGGAAAGCGCGTTTGTCTTTTTTTATGTCCGAGATGATTGTCCAGATCGGCATTCTGGAAGACATGTGTCATTGCAGAAATTCATGCTGAAAGTGAGTTGATCCGCTTTGGATCTTTTATCAATACAGGACCCGTCGTTTTTAAAAAACATGTCCATTGATGAATTAGAGAAATTAAGTGATGAAATCCGTCAGTTTTTAATTACAAGTTTATCCGCTTCCGGCGGCCACATCGGCCCAAACTTAGGTGTCGTAGAGCTTACTGTTGCATTGCATAAGGAATTTAACAGCCCGAAAGACAAATTTTTATGGGATGTAGGCCATCAGTCGTATGTCCATAAGCTGCTGACAGGTCGCGGTAAAGAATTTGCGACGCTTCGCCAGTACAAAGGGCTTTGCGGATTTCCAAAGCGGAGCGAAAGCGAGCACGATGTATGGGAAACCGGGCACAGCTCGACTTCTCTGTCAGGCGCGATGGGAATGGCAGCTGCGCGTGATATTAAAGGAACGGATGAATATATTATTCCGATTATTGGGGACGGCGCGCTGACCGGCGGAATGGCGCTTGAAGCCCTTAATCACATCGGCGATGAGAAAAAAGACATGATTGTCATCCTTAATGATAATGAAATGAGTATTGCACCGAATGTCGGTGCCATTCATTCTATGCTCGGACGGCTGCGCACTGCGGGGAAATACCAGTGGGTCAAAGATGAGCTTGAATACTTATTTAGAAAGATTCCGGCAGTTGGAGGCAAGCTTGCCGCGACAGCTGAACGGGTCAAAGACAGCCTGAAATACATGCTCGTCTCCGGAATGTTTTTCGAGGAGCTCGGTTTTACGTATTTGGGCCCGGTGGACGGACATTCTTATCATGAGCTGATTGAGAATCTTCAATACGCCAAAAAAACGAAAGGCCCTGTTCTCCTGCACGTCATCACGAAAAAAGGGAAGGGGTACAAACCGGCTGAAACCGATACAATTGGAACATGGCACGGTACCGGCCCATACAAAATTAATACCGGTGACTTTGTAAAGCCAAAAGCCGCAGCTCCTTCGTGGAGCGGCCTTGTCAGTGGAACTGTGCAGCGAATGGCGCGCGAGGACGGACGCATTGTAGCCATTACGCCGGCTATGCCTGTCGGTTCAAAGCTTGAAGGTTTCGCAAAGGAATTCCCTGACCGGATGTTCGATGTAGGAATCGCAGAACAGCATGCCGCAACGATGGCTGCAGCTATGGCGATGCAGGGTATGAAGCCGTTTTTAGCAATTTACTCAACCTTCTTGCAAAGGGCATATGACCAAGTCGTTCATGACATCTGCCGCCAAAACGCCAATGTGTTTATTGGAATTGACCGTGCAGGGCTCGTTGGCGCTGATGGAGAGACACATCAAGGCGTGTTTGATATTGCGTTTATGCGTCACATTCCAAACATGGTCTTAATGATGCCGAAAGACGAAAATGAAGGCCAGCACATGGTTCATACAGCACTTAGCTATAATGAAGGTCCGATAGCGATGCGTTTTCCGCGCGGAAACGGACTCGGCGTAAAAATGGATGAACAGTTGAAAACGATTCCGATCGGTACGTGGGAGGTGCTGCGTCCAGGGAACGATGCTGTCATCTTAACATTCGGTACAACAATCGAAATGGCGATTGAGGCAGCCGAAGAGCTGCAGAAAGAAGGCTTTTCCGTACGCGTTGTGAATGCGCGTTTTATTAAGCCGATTGATGAAAAGATGATGAAGAGTATCCTAAAAGAAGGCTTGCCAATTTTAACAATTGAAGAAGCGGTCTTAGAAGGCGGTTTCGGAAGCTCGATTTTAGAATTCGCTCATGATCAAGGTGAATATCATACACCGATCGACAGAATGGGTATACCTGATCGGTTTATTGAACACGGAAGTGTAACGGCGCTTCTAGAGGAAATTGGACTGACAAAACAGCAGGTGGCAAACCGTATTAGATTACTGATGCCGCCAAAGACACACAAAGGAATTGGATCATGACGTCAAAGAAAGAACGATTAGATGTATTATTAGTGGAAAGAGGGCTGGCGGAAACGCGTGAAAAAGCCAAAAGAGCCATTATGGCGGGGATCGTCTATTCAAACGAAAACCGCTTGGACAAGCCTGGAGAAAAAATTGACCGCGACCTTCCGTTAACAGTTAAAGGAAACCCGCTGAGGTATGTGAGCAGGGGCGGTTTAAAGCTTGAAAAAGCGCTGAAGGAATTTCCCGTCTCTGTCAAAGATAAAATTATGATTGATATTGGCTCCTCCACTGGCGGTTTTACGGATTGCGCTTTGCAAAATGGAGCTAAACAGTCATACGCTGTGGATGTAGGCTATAATCAGCTTGCATGGAAGCTCAGACAGGATGAACGGGTCGTCGTGATGGAACGGACGAACTTTCGTTATGCAACACCGGCAGACTTTACAAAAGGCATGCCGGAGTTTGCCACAATAGATGTGTCCTTTATTTCCCTTCGGCTCATCCTTCCTGTCCTTAAAACATTGCTCGTACCAGGCAGCGACTGCATGGCTCTTGTTAAGCCTCAGTTTGAAGCGGGACGGGAATCTGTCGGCAAAAAAGGGATTGTCAGAGATCCTAAAGTGCATGCTGATGTGCTCAAGCGAATGATCAGTTTTTCTGCCGCTGAAGGCTATATCTGTAAAGGTCTGTCATTTTCTCCAATCACGGGAGGAGACGGAAATATTGAGTTTCTCCTTCATTTGTATTGGCCGGGAGAGGGACAGGTAGGTCAGGAACTGCCAGAAGAAGAGATCATGCGCGTTGTAGAAGAGGCACATAAGACGTTAAAAGAAAAAAAAGCAGATGTACCGGAATAATAGGGCGCTATTATTCCTTTTTTCTGCATTCATGTACAATGTGCAGAGAATCATATAACATAAAAGAACAGATAAGCTGGAAATAGAGGTGCTTACATGAACAAAGGCCAGAGGCATATTAAAATCAGAGAGATTATTACGAGCAATGAAATCGAAACGCAGGATGAATTGGTCGACATGCTGAAGCAGGATGGCTACAAAGTGACGCAAGCCACGGTATCACGGGATATTAAAGAACTTCACCTTGTAAAAGTGCCTACGAATAATGGTTCTTACAAATACAGTCTTCCGGCGGACCAGCGTTTCAATCCGCTTTCAAAGCTAAAGCGGGCATTGATGGACGCATTTGTGAAAATAGACTCAGCAAGCCATATGATTGTGCTGAAAACGATGCCGGGCAACGCCCAGGCAATCGGGGCGCTGATGGACAATTTGGACTGGGATGAAATGATGGGGACCATTTGCGGAGATGATACGATTTTAATTATTTGCCGGACTCCTGAAGATACAGAAGGCGTAAAAAACAGGCTGCTTGAACTGCTGTAACAGAAAATCTAACAAAGATAAGAGGTGTAATGCTGTTTGTTAGCTGAACTATCGATTAAAAACTTTGCCATTATTGAGGAACTGACGGTTTCTTTTGAACGCGGGCTTACGGTTTTAACAGGAGAAACCGGAGCCGGCAAATCCATCATCATAGACGCCATTTCTCTTTTAGTCGGAGGCCGCGGATCATCTGAATTTGTTAGATATGGGGAAGCAAAAGCCGAACTTGAAGGGCTGTTTCTTTTGGAGAGCGGCCATCCTGTTTTAGGCGTATGCGCTGAGCAGGGAATCGACGTTTCAGACGAAATGATCGTCATGAGAAGAGATATCAGCACGAGCGGGAAAAGCGTTTGCCGTGTCAATGGCAAGCTTGTCACGATTGCCTCGCTAAGAGAGATCGGCAGGCTTTTATTAGATATTCACGGGCAGCACGATAACCAGCTGTTAATGGAAGACGAAAATCATCTCCAGCTCTTGGACAAGTTTGCCGGAGCCGAAGTGGAAAGCGCACTGCAAGCGTATCAGGAAGGGTACCAGCGGTATACGAAGCTGCTCAAAAAGCTAAAACAGCTTTCTGAAAGCGAACAGGAAATGGCCCACCGCCTTGATCTCATTCAATTTCAGCTCGAAGAAATCGAATCAGCAAAGCTTGAGATCAACGAAGATGAACAGCTCCAAGAAGAGCGTCAGCAAATTTCAAACTTTGAGAAGATATATGAATCGCTGCAAAATGCATATAATGCGCTTCGCAGTGAACAGAGCGGATTGGACTGGGTCGGAATGGCATCAGCGCAGCTTGAAGTTATATCTGATATTAACGAACCGCTGAAAAAACTGTCTGAAAGTGTTTCGAACTCCTACTATCTGCTTGAGGACGCTACATTTCAGATGAGAAATATGCTGGATGAGCTTGAATATGATCCGGAACGCCTGAACTATATTGAGACTCGGCTCAATGAAATCAAACAGCTGAAACGAAAATACGGTGCCACTGTCGAGGACATTTTGGAATACGCTTCTAAAATTGAAGAAGAAATTGACCAAATTGAAAATAGGGACAGCCACCTCCAAAGCCTGAAAAAGGAGCTTGACTCCGTCGGCAAGGATGTCGCAGTGGAAGCGGCAAATGTTTCACAAATCCGGAAAACATGGGCGAAAAAACTGGCTGATGAGATTCATCGGGAATTAAAAAGCCTGTATATGGAAAAATCAACGTTTGATACAGAATTCAAAATCAGACAAGCGTCACACAATGAAGAGGCACCGATTGTAAACGGCCAGCCCGTTCAGCTGTCTGAAAAAGGGATCGATCTGGTGAAGTTTTTAATTTCAACCAATACAGGCGAGCCGCTGAAATCCCTTTCGAAAGTCGCTTCAGGTGGAGAGCTGTCACGGGTGATGCTTGCCATAAAAAGCATTTTTTCCTCACAGCAGGATGTGACATCGATCATTTTTGATGAGGTTGATACCGGCGTAAGCGGCAGGGTCGCACAGGCAATCGCTGAGAAAATCCATAAAGTGTCATTAGGATCACAAGTGCTGTGTATTACACACTTGCCTCAGGTGGCTGCCATGGCCGATACGCATCTTTATATTGCGAAGGAGTTAAAAGACGGCAGAACGACGACACGTGTCAAGCCGCTGTCTAAACAGGAAAAGGTAGCGGAAATCGGACGCATGATTGCAGGTGTGGAGGTAACCGATCTAACGAAACGCCATGCGAAAGAGCTTTTAAAACAAGCAGATCAAGTCAAAACAACTGGGTAAATAAGCTGCGCGAAAAGCGCAGCTTATTTTTTTGTTTACATCCATTCGTTCATCAGTATATCCAATGTTTTTCTTCATATGACAGTTATAAATAAGCCGCCAGAAGGCAAAATTAAATGATGTAGCAGCAAGTCATAAAGAAGGTGTGGGATAGGAGCGAGGAGAGTGAAGTAGTGAATGCCCGATAACATCAGAAAAGCAGTAGGTTTAATTCTCCTTGTTTCGTTATTAAGTGTAGGTTTATGCAAACCGCTAAAAGAGTATTTACTGATTCCAACGCAAATGAGAGTATTTGAAACCCAAACACAAGCGATTGAAACAAGTTTATCGGTAAACGCTCAGACATCAGAATCATCAGAAGCGTTTACAGTAAAAAAAGATCCGCACGAAATCAAGGTGACAGGTAAAAAGTCAGGTGAGTCAGAATTAGTATACGATCTTGCTGGATTTCCAATTAAAAAAACAAAAGTGCAAGTTCTTCCTGATTTAAAGGTTATACCTGGCGGACAATCAATCGGTGTAAAACTTCATTCCGTCGGTGTTCTTGTCGTCGGATTTCATCAAATCAATACAAGTGAAGGCAAAAAATCTCCGGGAGAAACGGCCGGAATTGAAGCGGGCGACATTATTATCGAGATGAATGGACAGAAAATTGAAAAAATGAACGATGTAGCCCCCTTTATCCAAAAGGCCGGAAAAACTGGTGAATCTTTAGATTTACTGATCAAACGAGACAAACAAAAAATCAAAACAAAGCTGATTCCAGAAAAGGATGAACAAGAAGGCAAATACAGAATCGGATTATATATCAGGGATTCTGCTGCCGGCATCGGCACTATGACCTTTTATGAACCGAAAACAAAAAAATACGGAGCACTTGGCCATGTGATTTCCGATATGGACACAAAGAAACCAATTGTGGTGGAGAATGGAGAAATCGTTAAATCCACTGTAACATCAATTGAAAAAGGGACAGGCGGTAATCCGGGAGAAAAACTGGCGCGATTTTCCTCAGAACGCAAAACGATCGGGGATATTAACAGAAACAGCCCATTTGGGATTTTCGGCACGCTGCATCAGCCGATTCAAAACAACATATCAGATCAAGCATTGCCGGTTGCGTTTTCTACCGAAGTCAAAAAAGGGCCGGCTGAAATTTTAACGGTCATTGATGATGACAAGGTGGAAAAATTTGATATTGAAATCGTCAGCACAACGCCGCAAAAATTCCCTGCGACAAAAGGAATGGTGTTGAAAATTACCGATCCAAGGCTGTTGAAAGAAACAGGAGGCATCGTACAGGGGATGAGCGGAAGCCCGATCATTCAAAATGGAAAAGTGATCGGTGCTGTCACCCATGTGTTTGTAAATGACCCGACAAGCGGCTACGGTGTTCATATTGAATGGATGCTGTCTGAAGCAGGAATCGATATTTACGGAAAAGAAAAAGCAAGCTGACTGCCGGAGTTTCCGGCAGTTTTTTTGTTTTGATCCCTCTTCACTTCTCAGAATACATACGGTAAAATATACAAAAGAAGATTTTTCGACAAATTCACGTTTCCTTGTTTGTCAAATTTCATTTTTAGTCGAAAAACAGAGAAAAACATAGAATAACAAAGATATGCCACTAATATTGGTGATTATGATTTTTTTAGAGGGTATATAGCGGTTTTGTCGAATGTAAACATGTAGCAAGGGTGAATCCTGTTAACTACATTTGGGGAGGAAGAAACGTGGAGAAAATTAAAGTTTGTGTTGCTGATGATAATCGAGAGCTGGTAAGCCTGTTGAGTGAATATATAGAAGGACAGGAAGACATGGAAGTGATCGGCGTTGCTTATAACGGACAGGAATGCCTGTCGTTGTTTAAAGAAAAAGATCCTGATGTGCTCGTATTAGATATTATTATGCCGCATTTAGACGGACTTGCGGTTTTAGAGAGGCTGAGGGAATCAGATCTGAAAAAACAGCCGAATGTCATCATGCTGACAGCCTTTGGACAGGAAGATGTCACGAAAAAGGCCGTCGATTTAGGCGCGTCCTACTTTATTCTCAAACCGTTTGATATGGAAAACCTTGTCGGTCATATCCGCCAGGTCAGCGGAAATGCCAGCAGTGTGACGCATCGTGCGCCATCATCGCAAAGCAGCATTATACGCAGCAGCCAGCCTGAACCAAAGAAGAAAAATCTCGACGCGAGCATCACAAGCATTATCCATGAAATCGGCGTCCCAGCCCATATTAAAGGCTATCTCTATCTGCGCGAAGCAATCTCAATGGTATACAATGACATCGAATTGCTCGGCAGCATTACAAAAGTCCTCTATCCGGACATCGCCAAAAAATTCAACACAACCGCAAGCCGTGTAGAAAGAGCGATCCGCCATGCAATTGAAGTGGCATGGAGCAGAGGAAACATTGATTCCATTTCCTCGCTGTTCGGTTATACTGTCAGCATGACAAAAGCTAAACCTACCAACAGCGAATTCATTGCAATGGTTGCGGATAAGCTTAGATTAGAACATAAGGCTTCTTAAACATGTGCATATTATGTGATGATTAAATCAAACGTCTTTTATTTATTAGTTTGCGCTGATAAATAGGAGGCGTTTTGTTTTTGGGGACATTTGTTATCATAGGTGATGGATATGAAAAATTTATTTTCCGTAAGGAGTGAGGTATGTGTTTGAAAAATATGGTCTGCTGATTGCCTTATTTATTCTTGCGCTTTGCGTCAATTCGAACATCATCACAGATTCACGCTTACTAGGCACCCTGATTGACTTTATCTCATTTACAGTCATGGTTTCATGTGTTCTCGCTGCTTGGAGAATCAAAACCAAACAATCAGAATCAAATTGAAACCTTTCTCCTGCAAAATCGTAAGTAAGGTGTATTTTATTCAAAGGAGACGTATGAATGAGCAAGAAAAAAGCAAGAAAGCGTGACGGGCTTTTGTTAGATTTGCTTTCTGAAGTGGCAGGCCATTTCCTGTTCCTGCCGTTTAGGGTTTTGCACAAACTGCTTGACTAGAGAAAAAGATCCCTTATATAAGGGATCTTTTTTTTAATAAACTTCGGCAGTCTTTGCAAATTAATCTTTATAAGGCACCCAGCCAGGCGTGTTTACAATTGCTTGCCATAGCGGCTCAGGCAAATGATATTTTTCTTTATCTGTGCCTTTGATTACTGTTTCAATTTGCTTTTCACGGCCTTCTTTTAATTTTACCGCCCAGTTAGGGTCAACTAAAATTTCACGTCCCATTGCGACTAGCGGAATACCGTTTTCGATGACGGCCAGCGCGTCATCTGCGGAATGGATGGAACCGACGGCGATCAGAGGCACCTTGTTTCCGACACGTTCATTCAATAAGTCCATGCGTGTGCGAGTTGGATCTGCACCGCGGCGTGCTTTTGAGTTCACGTCCATCAGTGAGATATGAAGATAGTCCAATTCTTTATCCCCTAAAGCGTCAACAAGCGTAAAGGTTTCAGTCATTGTCAATCCTGGTGTCTCAGGTTCTTCCGGAGACAGACGGTAGCCGACTAAGAACCCACCCTTCGCATGTTCTGAAGCGGCTTTTTTCACTTCATCGACAATAGCAAGCGGGAAGGCTAATCGTTTCTCATCGCTTCCTCCCCAGCGGTCCGTGCGCTGATTGGTTTTCGGAGAATAAAACTGCTGAATCAAGTAGCCGTTTGCACCGTGAATTTCGACACCGTCAAAGCCGGCTTCAATGGCGCGTCTAGTCGCTTCCCCAAACGCCTTCACGATGTGTTCCGCTTCTTCTTCTGTTAATGCGCGGGCGATTTGTTTGCCGTTATCAAACACGTCACTTGGCCCCACAACATCTTGTTGAGGAACGAGCTCAGACGGACATTCAATGCCGCCGTGATGAATTTGCACAACGGCTTTAGCGCCTTGTGCCTGAATGGCTTGTGCTAATGTTTTTAAACCCGGAATGTTGGAATCGTCGTGGATGGCCGGCTGCCCGGGAAATGCTTTTCCGTCCGGTGTAACATTTGCGCAGGCTGTAATCACCATTCCCATCTCTTTTGAACGAGGGATGATGTAGTCAAGCTCTGCTTCAGAAATTGTACCGTCTTCATTAGAAGCGTAATGAGTCATTGGTGCTACTGCGATCCGATTGTCAATTGTAACACCGCTTTTAAACGTGAAGGGTTCAAACAGCGGCTTATACTTAGGATTCATTTGATCATCTTCTTTCGTTTGGATTCGCACATATTCTAGCCTATATGTGAAAATTAATGCAATTGATCTGCTTTACCAGCTGAATATCTTGAGTACAGAGTGATGTTTTCGCCGCTCTTTTTCAGGGCCTTTGTAGCCGCCGCTGATTTGGTGGCCGATGGAGCATGTGATGAAAGCTGCCGCCTGCAGCAGAACGAATTTTTTCATGTCGTTAACTTCTTTCAATAAAGGAAATATCCTTTCAAAGGTTACGCCTGGCTGATCTAGCAGTCAAACCATTTGCTCACCCAATTCACAAATTTTTTAAAATGAATAAAAAGTTGCTTCTTTCCGCTAATTTTTTCTAATTGGCGCCTCATTTAGAGCCATCCTCATAGACAAAACTGCTCGTTCTCTTTCTAACAACAGGAAATGATCGGGTCGTATAGCCCTTTTGAAAATCATGGAACTTGATCGCCTGCATTCACGTTGTCTTTACAAATCCGCCATTCTGGTCAAAGATAAAAGCCAAACATCAGGAAGAGGTGATCGTGTGAAACAAACGGTTCTTTTGCTGTTTACTGCGCTTTTTCTTTCGGGATGCAGTGTAGCAAGTGCGGATGACTCAGCACCAAGGTTTACCGAAGAGGGAAAATTTATTGGCTCGGCTGATCCTCATACGATTGCGGTTTCTCTTAATGGAGAAGAAACCATGATACAAGTTCCGAAGGATAAACGTGATGAATGTGAATCACTGCCAGATCAGACAAAAGTTTTGGTGAAATATACAAAGAAGGATAATGGGACTTTACAGCTGGAAGATATTCAGCTGCGAAAGAACTCGTCATAAAAAGACCGGAGGGAGAAAGTTGAGAATGTTATGGAGGAGCTTGGCGCTGTGCGGATTGGCTTTGACGCTCGCGCCTTGTGCACAGGCAGCAGAGCCAATAGAAGGGAAAACAGTGTATATTGATGCCGGACACGGCGGTGAAGACAGTGGAGCGGTCGGAAACGGGCTCTTTGAGAAGGATATTAATTTGGCAGTCTCAGAGCATGTGACGGACAAGCTGAAAGAGGAGGGAGCCAATCCTGTTGCGTCCCGGTCTGACGATCATTTTCTGACCTTGGAGGAAAGAGTGGCTAAGGCAAGTGCCAATCAGGCTGACCTTTTTGTCAGCATTCATGTGAATTCAGGGGTTGCTTCAGCTTCAGGAACAGAAACGTATTTTCAGTCTGATTATGAAGGGGAAAACAGCCGGCGTCTGGCATCCGATATTCAGTCACAGCTCGTTTCATCCTTACAAACGAGAGACAGGGGCGTGAAAGAATCAGACTTTTACGTCATTACATATTCACAAATGCCAAGTGTGTTGGCAGAGCTTGGGTTTATCACGAACAGCTCTGACGCGGACAAGCTGGGAAATGAAGAATACCAGCAAAAGGCCGCAGATGCAATTGTTAACGGCATTGATTCTTATTATGATCATTAGATGAATACAGCCTTAATCCTAGAGTGGATCCGCCAAAATAAGTATAATGGAGAAAACTTAGGGCTTGAGGTGAAACGATGACAAAGATTTTTGCCCACCGGGGGGCATCAGGACAATTTCCCGAAAATACAATGCTTGCATTTGAAAAAGGAATTGAAGCCGGAGCGGACGGGATAGAGCTTGATGTACAGCTGACGAAAGACGGACGCATTGTTGTGATTCATGATGAAAGACTTAACCGCACGACATCGCTTAAAGGATTCGTGAAGGATACAGCCTATGATGAGATCAAGACTGCGAATGCGGCCGCTGGTCACGATCAGGCGTACAGCGATATAAAAGTGCCGCTATTAGAAGACGTGCTCTCGTGGGCGGCAAAAAAGGATTTTCTCATCAACATTGAATTGAAAAACAGCGTGATCCGCTATGAGGGAATGGAAGAAAAAGTGCTGGAGGCAGTGAAGCGATTCAATATAGAGGAGAGAGTCATCCTTTCCACATTTAATCATGAAAGCGTAGCAATGTGCGCTCGGCTTGCGCCCCATATCGAACGGGCGGTATTAACTTCAGATGTGCTTTATCAGGCAGATCGATATATCGCGTCTATTCCGGCTTCTGGCTATCACCCGAAGCTAAACAGCCCAGGGGCCACGGATGAAGTGCTAAAGAAAATGAGGGATAGTTCGATTAAGGTAAGGGCGTATACAGTCAATCGGCCGGAAGATATGAAGCGCCTCATCGAACTGGGAGCAGACGGCATGTTTACCGATTTTCCTGCAAAGGCTGCGGCATTGCTGAAAAATGAATAGTTGCTTTAGAAGGAGGCTGTTGACACAGCCTTCTTTTTTCATACATTCATGCCCGTTTCAAAGCATACATTCATAGAAGACAACTAGAAATTGTAAGCGCTGTCTATCTTCTGAATGAGGTGAAACCATGAGGAAAACAGTCATTGTAAGTGCTGCAAGAACGCCATTTGGCAAATTCGGCGGAGTATTGAAAGAGGTGAAAGCTGCCGAGCTTGGGGGCATTGTGATGAAGGAGGCGTTCCAACGGGCTGGAGTCTCTGGAGATGATGTAGAAGGAAATGTCATGGGCATGGTTGTCCAGGCCGGCTCAGGGCAGATCCCTTCCCGTCAAGCTGCCCGTCTTGCTGGAATGCCTTGGAGTGTGCCGTCAGAAACACTGAATAAAGTCTGCGCTTCGGGCCTGCGCGCTGTCACTTTATGTGATCAAATGATACGGGCGCAGGATGCAGATATACTTGTCGCCGGGGGGATGGAAAGCATGAGCAATATTCCGTACGCCATTCCCGCTGGACGCTGGGGAGCACGGATGGGGGACGGCGAGCTTAGGGATTTAATGGTGTATGACGGGTTAACGTGCGCGTTTGACGAAGTGCACATGGCTGTTCACGGAAATACAGCGGCCAAGGAATATGCAATCTCACGAAGAGAGCAGGACGAATGGGCGTTGAGAAGCCATGCGCGGGCAGCTAAAGCAGCCGATGAAGGGAAATTTCAGGATGAAATTGTTCCCGTCAACTGGATTGGTCGAAAAGGAAAACCAAACGTTGTTGATAAGGATGAAGCGATTCGCCGTGACACAAGTCTGGATCAGCTCGCGAAACTTTCTCCGATTTATACAAGTGATGGTTCGATCACAGCCGGCAATGCTCCCGGGGTCAATGACGGAGCCGGCGCGTTCGTGCTGATGTCGGAGGAAAAAGCAGCTGAGCTTGGCAAACAGCCTCTGGCTACAATTCTTGGTTTTTCAACTGTGGGGATGCCAGCGCATGAACTGGCGGCAGCACCGGGGTTTGCCATTAATAAGCTCCTGAAAAAGAACGGTTTAACTGTCCAAGATATTGACTTGTTTGAAGTAAATGAAGCGTTTGCTTCTGTTGTTTTAACATGTGAAAAAATCGTAGGTTTCGATCTTGAAAAAGTAAATGTGAACGGCGGTGCGATCGCGCTCGGCCACCCGATCGGCGCGAGCGGGGCGAGAATTCTCATGACGCTTGTTTATGAATTAAAGCGACGGGGAGGGGGTCTGGGCGTTGCTGCCATTTGCAGCGGGGCAGCCCAAGGAGATGCCGTCTTAGTGCAGGTTCATTAAAACATGATGAAAAAGGGGATGTAAATGGAAATCAAACAAATCATGGTAGCTGGCGCAGGTCAGATGGGAAGCGGCATTGCACAAACAGCTGCCGACGCAGGCTTTTATGTGCGGATGTACGATGTGAGTCCGGAAGCTGCGGAGGCAGGATTGAAGCGGCTAAAGAAACAGCTGGCCCGGGACGCTGAGAAAGGAAAAAGGACCGAGGCGGAAATGAAGAGTGTCATCAGCCGCATTTCGATTTCTCAAACGCTTGAGGAGGCAGAGCATGCGGACATTGTGATTGAGGCTATCGCTGAAAACATGGAGGCGAAAACCAAAATGTTTAAAACACTTGATCGCATTTGCCCGCCTCATACGATTTTGGCCAGCAATACATCTTCCTTGCCTATTACAGAGATCGCTGCTGTGACAAACCGGCCTCAACGAGTCATTGGCATGCATTTTATGAATCCCGTCCCTGTGATGAAGCTGGTTGAGGTGATTCGCGGCTTGGCTACATCAGAGGAAACGGCCTTAGATGTTATGGCATTAGCGGAAAAGATGGGGAAAACACCGGTAGAAGTCAATGATTTTCCGGGGTTTGTTTCCAATCGTGTGCTTCTTCCAATGATTAATGAAGCCATCTATTGCGTGTATGAGGGAGTGGCGAAGCCAGAGGCAATAGACGAGGTGATGAAGCTGGGCATGAATCATCCGATGGGTCCGCTTACATTAGCGGATTTTATCGGACTGGATACGTGTTTATCCATTATGGAAGTTCTTCACTCGGGGCTTGGCGATTCAAAATACCGCCCTTGCCCGCTGCTCCGCAAGTATGTCAAAGCAGGCTGGCTTGGCAAAAAGAGCGGACGGGGTTTTTATGAATATGAGGAGAGGACTTCCTGAAGTCAATTCCATCCGGGGGTGGCCGAGTTGCATGTAACTCAAGAGCAAGTCATGATGCGAAAAATGGTGCGTGATTTTGCACGAAAAGAAATTGCTCCCGCTGCGGAAATCATGGAGAAAACGGACGAATTTCCCTTTCAGCTGATCAAAAAAATGGGCGAACACGGCCTGATGGGAATACCGGTGCCGGAACAGTACGGCGGTGCCGGGGCGGACGTTGTTTCTTATATTTTGGCGATTCATGAGATTTCAAAAATCAGCGCGGCCGTCGGCGTGATTCTCTCCGTTCATACCTCGGTCGGCACAAATCCGATTCTGTACTTCGGCAATGAAGAACAGAAGATGAAATATATACCGAAGCTTGCTTCAGGAGACCATCTAGGCGCCTTTGCGCTGACGGAGCCTCACTCAGGATCGGATGCCGGAAGCCTTCGCACAACGGCAATCAAAAAGAATGGCAAATACTTATTAAACGGATCGAAAATATTCATAACGAATGGCGGAGCAGCTGATATCTATATCACATTTGCTTTAACAGCTCCGGATCAAGGCAGGCACGGGATTTCGGCTTTTATCGTTGAAAAAAACACACTCGGTTTTGCTGTTGGAAAAAAAGAAAAAAAGCTGGGGCTCTATGGCTCAAATACAACGGAACTGATTTTTGACAATGCAGAAGTGCCTGAAGCTAATTTGCTTGGCAAAGAGGGTGATGGCTTCAACATTGCCATGGCGAATTTAAATGTCGGCCGGATCGGCATTGCGGCACAGGCGCTCGGAATTGCAGAGGCGGCTCTTGAGCATGCCGTTGCTTATGCGAAGCAGCGAGTGCAATTTGGAAGGCCGATCGCAGCCAATCAAGGCATATCATTTAAGCTGGCTGACATGGCGACTAGGGCTGAGGCGGCAAGGCATCTTGTCTACCACGCCGCAGACCTCCATAACCGCGGCCTGCCTTGTGGAAAAGAGGCGTCTATGGCTAAACAATTTGCTTCCGATGCAGCGGTGAAGGCTGCGTTAGATGCCGTCCAAATTTATGGGGGATATGGCTATATGAAGGATTATCCCGTTGAGCGGCTGCTTCGCGATGCAAAGGTGACGCAAATCTATGAAGGGACGAATGAGATTCAAAGACTGATTATTTCCAAGTATTTGCTTGGCGGGACCTGATAACTAAAAAAACGCAAAAACGGAGGTTGAGGTTATGGTGGAAAAACTGCATTACTCTCCAGGGTTGGACGGTGTGATTGCGGCAGAAACTCACATTTCTTATCTTGACACGCAGTCCAGCCAGATTTTGATACGAGGCTATGATTTAATAGATCTTTCTAAAACAAAAAGTTATCTGGAGCTTGTCCATTTATTGCTGGAAGGGAGGCTGCCGGAAGAAAGTGAAAGGGAAACGCTGGAAAGTAAAATAAACAGTGCGTCAAGCCTGCCTGCTGGTCATCTCCGTCTGCTTGAGCTGCTCCCTGAGCACACGCATCCAATGGATAGCCTGCGTACCGGTCTGTCGGCACTTGCCGGTTATGATCGGCAAATTGATGATCGGTCCCCTTCCGCTAACAAGGAGCGCGCATATCAGCTTCTTGGGAAAATGCCTGCCCTTACTGCTGCCAGCTACAGGATCATCAATAAAAAAGAGCCGATTCTTCCGCTTCAATCCCTGTCCTACAGTGCGAATTTTTTATACATGATGACAGGGAAATTGCCGTCCTCATTGGAAGAGCAGATTTTTGACCGGTCGCTCGTCCTGTACAGTGAGCATGAGATGCCGAATTCAACCTTTGCGGCCAGAGTCATCGCATCTACCCACTCGGATCTTTATGGCGCTTTGACAGGAGCTGTCGCTTCCCTGAAAGGTAATCTTCACGGAGGGGCAAACGAAGCTGTAATGTATATGCTTTTGGAGGCAAAAACGACGTCTGAATTTGAGCAGCTTCTGCAAACAAAACTGAAAAGAAAAGAAAAAATCATGGGCTTCGGCCACCGTGTGTATATGAAAAAAATGGATCCGAGAGCACTCATGATGAAAGAGGCGCTGCAGCAATTATGCGATAAAGCCGGTGACCATCGTTTATACGAGATGTGTGAAGCAGGTGAGCGGCTGATGGAGAAGGAAAAAGGGCTTTACCCGAACTTAGATTACTATGCTGCCCCGGTTTATTGGATGCTCGGCATACCGATCCCTTTATATACGCCTGTCTTTTTCAGCGCGAGAACATCCGGTTTGTGTGCTCATGTGATTGAACAGCATTCCAATAATCGTCTCTTCCGTCCCCGTGTCAGTTACATGGGCCCGCGATATCAAACAGAATCATGAAAGGAGCTGGCAGAATGCAGAAAACGGATCGTGTTATCGAAGAAATCACAGATTATGTGCTTGAAAAAGAGATTACAAGTGCCGAAGCGTATACAACAGCAGGGCATGTATTGCTGGATACCTTGGGCTGTGGGATTTTGGCGCTGCGGTATCCAGAGTGCACAAAGCTGCTCGGCCCGGTTGTTCCAGGAACGACTGTGCCGAATGGAAGCAAAGTGCCGGGAACGTCCTATGTCCTCGATCCTGTGAGGGCAGCGTTTAATATCGGCTGCATGATTCGCTGGCTCGATTACAACGATACGTGGCTGGCAGCGGAGTGGGGGCATCCATCCGATAACTTGGGAGGCATCCTTGCCGCTGCTGATTATGTATCAAGAGTGAGGCTGTCTGAAGGAAAAGAGCCTTTAACGGTACGCGACGTACTTGAGATGATGATAAAAGCGCACGAAATTCAAGGCGTCCTTGCGTTAGAAAACAGCTTGAATCGAGTGGGTCTTGATCATGTGCTGTTTGTTAAAGTTGCGACAACTGCTGTTGCGGCAAAGCTTTTGGGTGGCGGGAGAGAAGAAATCAAAAATGCGCTTTCGAATGCATGGATTGACAATGCAGCATTAAGAACATACCGGCATTCACCAAATACAGGCTCTCGCAAATCATGGGCAGCAGGAGATGCAACGAGCAGAGGTGTTCATTTGGCGCTGATGTCGTTAAAAGGGGAAATGGGGTATCCGACAGCATTGAGCGCACCGGGTTGGGGGTTCCAGGACGTTTTATTCAATAAGAAAGAGATCAAGCTCGCCCGTCCGCTCGACGCTTATGTCATGGAAAATGTGTTATTTAAAGTGTCTTATCCAGCAGAATTTCACGCTCAAACAGCGGCAGAGTGCGCCGTCATTTTACATCCGCGGGTAAAGGACCGAATTGATGAGATCGATCGTATTGTCATCAGTACGCATGAATCCGCTATCCGAATCATTGATAAAAAAGGCCCGCTTCACAATCCAGCAGACCGTGATCACTGCCTCCAATACATTACAGCAATCGGTTTGCTTTTTGGTGATATCACCGCACAGCATTATGAGGCTGAAACTGCGAGTGATCCGAGAATAGATAAATTACGTGATAAAATGGAGGTGACTGAAAATAAAGCATATACCGAGGATTATTTGAAACCTGATAAGCGTTCCATCTCAAATGCCGTTCAGGTTTATTTTAAAGACGGAACGAGCACGGAAATGGTGGAATGTGAGTTTCCTCTCGGCCACCGTTTTCGAAGAGAGGAGGCAGTGCCAAAACTGCTGGAAAAGTTTTCTGACAATCTCAAAACCCATTTTCCTGATAAACAGTGCAAACACATTTATGAGCGCTGTACCAGCGAGACATTACAAACGATGCAAGTAAATGAATTCGTAGACATGTTCTGCATGTAAAAGGAGGATTTGTGTCATGTCGTGGATCGTCAATCAGCAATCGTCACAAGAAGAGCTTGCCGGGCGTTTCCGCAAGCTGATGTCGGCGCCGGACATTCTTCAAATTCCCGGCGCCCATGACGGGATGGCAGCGTTGCTCGCAAAGAAGGCCGGTTTTTCTGCTATATATTTGTCTGGTGCAGCTTATACAGCCAGCAGGGGACTTCCTGATCTAGGGATCATCACGTCGGCAGAAATGGCAGATCGGGCCAAAGACCTTGTGCGTGCTGCTGATCTGCCTTTGCTTGTGGATATCGATACGGGATTTGGCGGTGTGTTAAATGCCGCCCGAACCGCCCGGGAGATGCTTGAAGCCAGGGTAGCAGCCGTTCAAATAGAAGATCAGCAGCTCCCAAAAAAATGCGGGCATTTAAATGGCAAACAGCTAGTTCCGATCAAGGAAATGGCGCAAAAAATAAAAGCCATTAAACAAGCGGCACCCTCTCTTATTGTTGTTGCCCGCACTGATGCCAGGGCGCAGGAAGGGCTTGATGCTGCAATAGAACGGTCAGCGGCCTACATTGAGGCGGGAGCGGACGCGATTTTCCCGGAAGCGCTCCAGGCAGAGAATGAATTCCGCCAGTTTGCTGAGCATATCTCCGTTCCGCTCCTTGCGAATATGACGGAGTTTGGGAAAACGCCGTATTATCGTGCCGATGAATTCGAAGATATGGGGTTTCGCATGGTAATATATCCTGTCACCTCGCTTCGAGCGGCGGCAAAAGCTTATGAGCGGATATTTAATTTGATGAAGGAGCACGGCTCACAAAAAGAAGGACTTCATCATTTGCAGACACGAAAAGAACTGTACGATACCATCTCTTATTATGACTATGAAGCATTAGATAAAACGATTGCCAAGACCGTTTTGCCTGATGAATAGTACGACAAAAAAGCCGGAGCATTCTCCGGCTTTTTTTGCAGTTATCGTTTTCTGAATCGCGGGCTGACTTGATTGCGTTTTCTGTCTCTGTATAGAATGAACCCGGCCAGCACATAGAGGCCGATCGCGAAAAAGATGAATCCTGACAACCCTTGGAGCCAAAGAGCTGAAAATGGCTTTATTGCGTGGCCGAAAAGTGTATCTCTCATCAGTTTAATGCCTAAAGCGGAAATGGCCCCGGGGATGACTAATATCAAAAGCGCAAGAAGTCGGCTCATCTTCAGAAAACCCCTTTATCTTTTCATTTCCTTTATTGTCCAGCGGAAAAAATATTTTGTCAAGAGAAGAAAACGTGGTAACATAGGGTTGTGCAAATTATTGCAACGGAATAAATAGGTGTGCAAATTTTTTCATGCAAAGGGGTATCGGGATGCAAAAGGTACTGATAGTAGGTGCCGGCAAAAGGGGAACGGCGTTATTACATATTCTGATCAAAACAGCCATCATAGATATCATTGCCGTAGTTGACAAAGACCCCGAAGCGCCGGGATTGAAAGAAGCAGAACAGTATGGGATTGCCGTTTCATCTGATTGGAAACCTTACATACAACAAAAACCGGATATCGTCATTCATACCACCGGCGATCAAGCCGTGTTTGACGAACTCCTTCAAAGAAAGCATGAAGATACCATTGTCATGCCGGGAAAAATGGCATACATCGTTTTTCAGCTGATGGAAGAAAAGCAGCACCTGATTCAAATGCTAAAAGAGCAAACATACAAACACGACAGAATTTTTAATTCCACCCATGACGGGATGATTTTTATTGATATCAATGAAGAAATCATTCTCTTTAACCATATGGCCGAAAAAATGGTCGGAAAAAAACGCGAGGAAGTTATCGGGCGGCCAATAAAAGAAGTCATTCCGAGCACTAAGATGCCGCGAATTTTAAAAACAAGAGTGCCTGAATACAACCAGAAGCAGCTTTTAGGCGATCATTTGCAAATTGTGACCACAAGGCTGCCGATTATTGATGAAGGCGGACGTCTGCTCGGGGCTCTTTGTGTGTTTAAAGATATCACCGATGCAGTCGAGCTGGCGGAGGAAGTGACCAACTTAAAGCAGGTCCGTACGATGCTGGAGGCGATTATTCAATCCTCCGATGAGGCGATTTCTGTCGTTGATGAAAACGGCATCGGCCTTCTAATCAATAAAGCATATACAAAAATGACTGGGCTTTCTGAAAAAGAAGTTATAGGCAAGCCTGCAAACACTGATATTTCCGAAGGCGAAAGCATGCATTTAAAGGTGCTTGAAACAAGACGCCCTGTCCGCGGTGTCAGAATGAAGGTCGGCCCGAATGAAAAAGAGGTCATCGTCAATGTGGCACCGGTGATTGTGGACGGAATTTTGAAAGGCAGCGTCGGTGTGATTCACGATGTGTCCGAAATTAAAATGCTGACAGCGGAGCTTAACCGCGCCAGGCAAATTATTCGCACGCTTGAAGCGAAATATACGTTTGACGACATTATCGGCAAAAGTGAGCAAATGCTTGTTGCGCTTGAGCAGGCGAAGCTCGGTGCGAAAACGCCGGCAACGATTTTGTTGCGCGGAGAGTCAGGAACAGGAAAAGAACTGTTTGCCCATGCCATCCATAACGAAAGCGACCGGAAATACAATAAATTTATTCGCGTGAATTGTGCAGCCCTTTCTGAAAACCTGCTCGAATCAGAATTGTTCGGCTATGAGGATGGTGCGTTTTCAGGGGCGAAGCGAGGCGGTAAAAAGGGTTTATTTGAAGAAGCAAATAACGGCAGTATTTTCTTAGATGAAATCGGTGAGCTG
The DNA here is from genome assembly GCF_001875785.1 of Bacillus sp. FMQ74. Classification (NCBI taxonomy): domain Bacteria; kingdom Bacillati; phylum Bacillota; class Bacilli; order Caryophanales; family Bacillaceae; genus Bacillus; species Bacillus sp. FMQ74. The sequence continues at coordinate 175,549 of NZ_MOEO01000008.1, forward strand.
ACACAAAATATGCAGGCTAAATTGCTGCGCGTCCTTCAGGAAAAAGAAATCGTCAGAGTGGGCGGCACGAAAGCGATCCCTGTCAATGTCAGAGTGATCGCGGCAACAAATGTAAATATTGAAAAGGCGATGGCGGATGGAACGTTCCGCGAAGACCTGTATTACCGGATCAACCGCTATCCCATCTCCATTCCGCCTTTGCGGCAGCGGTTGGAGGACATTGAAGCACTAAGCGTAAGACTTATCCAAAAGATCAACCGGGATTACGGCAGGAATGTAAAAGGGCTCTCGCAGCAAGCCTTGCACGCCTTATCTGCTTACCATTGGCCTGGGAATGTCCGCGAGCTTGAAAATGTCCTTGGACGAGCCATGATTTTTCTCAATCCGCATATGGAATGGATTGAAAAAGATCATTTGCCTGTATTTGAACTTGAGCAAAAAGAAAATGACACGGATCAGGGGACAGGTTTTGATTTTCCGGATATTGAAGGCGAAAAGCTGTCTGTCGCAGTAGAAAAATTTGAGGCGCATTTGATCCAGCAAACGCTCGAAAAACATCATTTTAACCGGACAAAAACAGCGAAAGCCCTCGGGGTCAGCATTCGGAATTTATATTACAAAATGGATAAATATGGCCTTGCAAATGAAGGCATGCAATAATTTGCAGAATAAACGCAAACATCTGCACGAATGTTTCAATATATCTGGTATGACAGCACCCTTAAAAGCTGGCACGGAACTTGCATAATAAAAGGCGGAGTCGAAACAAGAAAGGTGGTAGCAGATGAAGCTGAAAGATTTAATCGGCAAAGCGTCGATGCACAAAAACAAGACCATTGCGGTTGCTCATGCTGAGGATGAGGAAGTGATCCGGGCTGTAAAGCTGGCTGCCGAGCACCTATCCGCCCGGTTCTTGTTAACGGGCGACAGCAAAAAACTGAACGAGCTGACATCATCCATGCAAGGGCATCAAGTGGAAATCGTCCATGCCGATACACCTGAGGAGTCGGCGAAATTAGCGGTTCGTGCTGTACATCATAAAACAGCGGACGTTTTAATGAAAGGAAATGTGCCGACTTCTGTTTTGCTTAAAGCGGTATTGAACAGACAGGAGGGGCTTCGGTCATCAAGTGTCCTTTCCCACGTGGCTGTCTTTGATATACCGGATTTTGACAGGCTGATGTTTGTGACAGATTCGGCAATGAATATTGCTCCTTCGCTGGAAGAGCTTCGGCAGATTTTGCAAAATGCCGTTCATGTGGCCCATGCAGTAGGGAACAATATGCCAAAAGCAGCTGCTCTGGCAGCGGTCGAAACGGTGAACCCAAAAATGGAAGCGACCGTGAATGCAGCAGCTCTAGCTCAAATGTTCAAGAGAGGCCAGATCAAAGGCTGTATTGTTGATGGGCCGCTTGCTTTGGATAACGCAGTTTCACAAATTGCCGCGGCTCAGAAAAAAATTTCGGGAGACGTAGCGGGCAACGCAGATATCCTTCTCGTCCCAACAATTGAGGCCGGCAACATTTTATATAAATCACTAATTTATTTTGCCAAAGCCAGCGTGGCGGCTGTCATTACAGGAGCCAAAGCACCGATTGCCTTAACAAGCAGAGCGGACTCTGCCGAAAATAAACTGTATTCCATTGCGTTGGCAATATGCGCATCCGAAGAATACACACATTAGGAGGAACGAACATGGAACTTTTTAAATATATGGAGAAATATGATTACGAACAATTGGTATTCTGCCAAGATGAACAATCTGGCTTAAAAGCAATTATCGCGATTCATGATACAACACTCGGTCCAGCACTTGGAGGAACGAGAATGTGGACATATGAAAATGAAGAAGCTGCCATTGAAGACGCGCTCAGACTGGCAAGAGGCATGACCTATAAGAATGCGGCGGCAGGCTTAAACCTGGGCGGCGGAAAAACAGTCATTATCGGTGATCCTCGCAAAGACAAAAATGAGGAAATGTTCCGCGCGTTTGGCCGCTATATTCAAGGGCTGAACGGCAGATACATCACAGCTGAAGATGTGGGTACAACGGTCGAGGATATGGATATCATTCATGATGAGACAGATTATGTCACAGGGATTTCTCCTGCGTTCGGCTCTTCTGGAAATCCTTCCCCAGTCACAGCGTACGGGGTGTACAGAGGAATGAAGGCAGCAGCTAAAGCTGCTTTCGGAACCGACTCTCTTGAAGGGAAAACCATTGCTGTACAGGGTGTTGGGAACGTAGCCTATAACCTTTGCCGCCACCTGCATGAAGAAGGGGCAAACTTAATCGTTACGGATATCAACAAACAATCTGTACAGCGTGCAGTTGAAGATTTTGGCGCCCGTGCAGTTGATCCGGATGATATTTATTCACAAGACTGCGATATTTACGCGCCGTGTGCCCTTGGTGCAACTATTAACGACGACACGATTAAACAGTTGAAGGCGAAGGTGATCGCAGGTGCGGCCAACAACCAATTAAAAGAAACACGCCATGGTGATCAAATTCACGAAATGGGCATCGTTTACGCACCGGATTACGTGATTAACGCCGGCGGTGTCATCAACGTTGCAGATGAGCTTTACGGCTATAATGCCGAACGCGCACTGAAAAAAGTAGAAGGCATTTACAGCAATATCGAGCGTGTACTCGAGATTTCTCAGCGTGACGGCATTCCGGCATATTTAGCGGCTGACCGCTTGGCAGAGGAACGGATTGAACGCATGCGCCGCTCAAGAAGCCAGTTTTTGCAAAACGGCCACAGTGTATTAAGCAGACGTTAAGAAATTGATCTGGAGGTTATGAAAGTGCTACATGACGAAAAACGCATTCTCACAATTAATCCAGGCTCAACTTCAACGAAAATCGGTGTTTTTCATAACGAACGAAGCATTTTTGAAAAAACATTGAGACACAACATAGAAGAGCTGCAGCGATTTGACCAAATTATTGATCAATATGAATTTCGCAAAAACCATATTCTCGAAACGCTTCATGAACAGGGAATCAATATTTCAAAGTTTGATGCAGTCTGCGCAAGAGGCGGCCTTCTCCGGCCGATTGAAGGCGGAACTTACGTAGTGAATGATGACATGATTGAGGACTTGAAAAGCGGCTACGCCGGCCAGCATGCTTCTAATCTCGGCGGCATTATCGCGCGGGAAATTGCTGACGGCCTGAATATCCCTTCGTATATCGTCGACCCTGTTGTCGTAGACGAAATGTCAGTGCTCGCAAAAGTTTCGGGCATGCCTGAAATTGAAAGGAAAAGCATTTTCCACGCGTTAAATCAAAAAGCTGTCGCCCGTAAAGCGGCAGCCTCTCTTGGCAAACGATATGAGAACATGAAAATGATTATTACCCATATGGGCGGAGGTATTACAATTGGCGTCCATGACCGCGGGCGAGTCGTGGATGTCAATAACGGCCTTCATGGAGAGGGGCCGTTCAGTCCTGAACGTGCAGGAACAGTGCCTGCGGGGGATCTTGTTGATCTATGTTTTTCAGGAGAATATACAAAAGAAGAAATCATGAAAAAACTGGTGGGCACCGGCGGGCTTTTAGGCTATCTCGGTACAAATGATGCAGTAAAAGTGGAACAAATGATTCAGGGGGGCGATGAAAAAGCCCGCTTCATTTATGATGCCATGGCATATCAGATAGCAAAGGAAATCGGAGCAGCCAGCGCGGCGTTAAAAGGTGAAGTTGAAGCGATTGTGCTGACGGGGGGCCTTGCGTACGGCAAAAGCTTTGTTTCTACTATAAGATCATACATAGATTGGATTTCAGACGTTTTAGTCTATCCGGGTGAAAATGAACTGCAGTCTCTTGCCCAAGGGGCGCTCAGAGTATTGCAGGGCGAAGAGCAATCCAAACAATATCGTATTGAATAGACAGACAGGAGTGAGTCACCATGGCAACTGAGTATGATGTAGTCATTCTGGGCGGCGGTACCGGCGGTTATGTTGCGGCCATCAGAGCTGCTCAGCTCGGCTTAAAAACAGCCGTTGTAGAAAAGGAAAAGCTCGGGGGAACATGTCTGCATAAAGGCTGTATCCCGAGTAAAGCGCTTCTTAGAAGCGCAGAGGTATACCGGACAGCGCGTGAAGCCGACCAGTTCGGAGTAGAGACGGCTGGCGTGTCCCTCAACTTTGAAAAAGTGCAGCAGCGTAAGCAAGCCGTTGTTGATAAGCTTGCAGCGGGTGTAAACCATTTAATGAAAAAAGGAAAAATTGACGTGTACACTGGATATGGACGTATCCTTGGACCGTCAATCTTCTCTCCGCTGCCGGGAACAATTTCTGTTGAACGGGGAAATGGCGAAGAAAATGACATGCTGATCCCGAAACAAGTGATCATTGCAACAGGATCAAGACCGAGAATGCTTCCGGGCCTTGAAGCGGATGGTAAGTCTGTACTGACTTCAGATGAGGCGCTCCAAATGGAGGAGCTGCCAAAATCAATCATTATCGTTGGCGGAGGTGTTATCGGTATCGAATGGGCGTCTATGCTTCATGATTTTGGCGTGAAGGTAACAGTTATCGAATACGCGGATCGCATATTGCCGACTGAAGATCTAGAGATTTCAAAAGAAATGGAAAGTCTTCTTAAGAAAAAAGGCATCCAGTTCATAACAGGGGCAAAGGTGCTGCCTGACACAATGACAAAAACATCAGATGATATCAGCATACAAGCGGAAAAAGACGGAGAGACCGCTACCTACACTGCTGAAAAAATGCTTGTTTCCATCGGCAGACAAGCAAATATCGAAGGCATCGGCCTAGAGAACACCGATATTATCACTGAAAATGGCATGATTTCAGTCAATGAAAGCTGCCAAACAAAGGAGTCTCATATTTATGCAATCGGTGACGTAATCGGTGGCCTGCAGTTAGCTCACGTTGCTTCGCATGAGGGAATCATTGCTGTTGAGCATTTTGCAGGTCTCAATCCGCATCCGCTTGATCCGACGCTGGTACCGAAGTGCATCTACTCAAGCCCTGAAGCTGCCAGTGTCGGGTTAACAGAAGATGAAGCAAAGGCGAACGGGCATAATGTCAAAATCGGTAAGTTCCCATTTATGGCGATTGGAAAAGCGCTTGTATACGGTGAAAGCGACGGTTTTGTCAAAATCGTGGCGGATCGAGATACCGATGATATTCTCGGCGTTCATATGATCGGTCCGCATGTCACCGACATGATTTCTGAAGCGGGTCTTGCCAAAGTGCTGGACGCTACGCCGTGGGAGGTCGGGCAAACGATTCACCCGCATCCGACACTTTCTGAAGCAATTGGAGAAGCAGCGCTTGCCGTAGATGGCAAAGCCATTCATTTTTAAAAGCATAAAGGAGGGGCTTGAATGAGTAAAAACCGACATCAAGCACTAGGGCTGACTGATCAGGAAGCCGTTGATATGTATAGAACCATGCTGTTAGCAAGAAAAATCGATGAAAGAATGTGGCTGTTAAACCGTTCTGGCAAAATCCCATTCGTAATCTCTTGTCAAGGACAGGAAGCAGCACAGGTAGGAGCGGCTTTCGCACTTGACCGTGAAATGGATTATGTATTGCCGTACTACAGAGACATGGGTGTCGTGCTCGCGTTTGGCATGACAGCAAAGGACTTAATGATGTCCGGTTTTGCCAAAGCGGCGGATCCGAACTCAGGAGGCCGCCAGATGCCGGGACATTTCGGGCAAAAGAAAAACCGTATTGTGACGGGATCATCTCCGGTTACAACGCAAGTGCCGCACGCAGTCGGCATTGCGCTTGCTGGAAGAATGGAGAAAAAGGATATCGCAGCCTTTGTTACATTTGGCGAAGGCTCTTCAAATCAAGGCGATTTCCATGAAGGGGCAAACTTCGCCGCTGTCCATAAGCTGCCGGTTATTTTCATGTGTGAAAACAACAAATACGCAATCTCAGTGCCTTACGATAAGCAAGTGGCATGCGAGAACATTTCTGACCGTGCCGTAGGCTATGGGATGCCTGGCGTAACTGTCAATGGAAATGATCCGCTGGAAGTTTATCAAGCGGTTAAAGAAGCACGCGAAAGGGCACGCAAAGGAGAAGGCCCGACATTGATTGAAACGATTTCTTACCGCCTTACACCGCATTCCAGTGATGACGATGACAGCAGCTACAGAGGCCGTGAAGAAGTAGAGGAAGCGAAAAAAAGTGATCCCCTGCTTACTTATCAAGCTTACTTAAAGGAAACTGGCCTGCTGTCCGATGAGACAGAACAAACCATGCTGGATGAAATTATGGCAATCGTAAACGAAGCGACGGATGAAGCGGAGAACGCTCCTTATGCAGCTCCTGAGTCAGCGCTTGATTATGTGTATGCGAAGTAGGGAGGAAGAACAAATGTCAGTAATGTCATATATTGATGCAATCAATTTGGCAATGAAAGAAGAAATGGAACGAGATCCCCGAGTCTTCGTCCTTGGGGAAGATGTAGGAAGAAAAGGCGGAGTGTTTAAAGCGACAGCCGGCCTCTATGAACAATTCGGGGAAGAGCGCGTGATGGATACACCGCTTGCTGAATCTGCGATCGCAGGAGTTGGTATTGGAGCGGCAATGTACGGAATGAGACCGATTGCTGAAATGCAGTTTGCCGATTTTATTATGCCAGCGGTCAACCAAATTATTTCTGAAGCGGCTAAAATCCGCTACCGCAGCAACAATGACTGGAGCTGTCCGATTGTTGTCAGAGCGCCATACGGCGGAGGTGTGCACGGGGCCCTGTATCATTCTCAATCAGTCGAAGCGATTTTTGCCAATCAGCCCGGACTGAAAATTGTCATGCCTTCAACACCATATGACGCCAAGGGCCTTTTAAAAGCCGCAGTTCGTGACGAAGACCCAGTGCTGTTTTTTGAGCACAAACGGGCGTATCGCCTGATAAAGGGAGAGGTTCCGGCAGATGATTATGTCCTGCCAATCGGAAAGGCGGACGTAAAACGGGAAGGCGACGATATCACAGTGATCACATATGGCCTGTGTGTCCACTTTGCCTTACAGGCTGCAGAACGTCTCGAAAAAGATGGCATTTCAGCGCATGTGGTAGATTTAAGAACGGTTTACCCGCTTGATAAAGAAGCCATCATCGAAGCTGCGTCCAAAACTGGAAAGGTTCTTTTGGTCACAGAAGATACAAAAGAAGGCAGCATCATGAGCGAAGTAGCCGCAATTATATCCGAGCATTGTCTGTTCGACTTAGACGCGCCGATCAAACGGCTTGCAGGTCCTGATATTCCGGCTATGCCTTATGCGCCGACAATGGAAAAATACTTTATGGTCAACCCTGATAAAGTGGAAGCGGCGATGAGAGAATTAGCGGAGTTTTAAAGACGTAAGGAGGATACAATCATGGCAATTGAACAAATGACGATGCCGCAGCTTGGAGAAAGCGTAACAGAAGGGACGATCAGCAAATGGCTTGTCGCCCCCGGTGATAAAGTGAACAAATACGATCCGATCGCGGAAGTCATGACAGATAAGGTAAATGCAGAGGTTCCGTCTTCTTTTACTGGAACGATAACAGAGCTTGTGGGAGAAGAAGGCCAGACCCTGCAAGTCGGAGAAGTGATTTGCAAAGTTGAAACAGAAGGCGCGAATCCGACCGAACAAAAACAAGAACAGCCAGCAGCACCGGAAGCCGCTGGGACGCCTGCTGCAAAAAGTGCCGAAGCAACCGATCAGCCCAATAAGAAGCGTTACTCGCCAGCTGTACTCCGTTTAGCCGGTGAACACGGCATTGACCTTGATCAAGTGACGGGAACAGGTGCCGGCGGGCGCATCACACGAAAAGATATTCAGCGCTTAATTGAAACAGGCGGCGCGCAAGAACGGAAGGCTGAGGAGCCGAACACAGCAGCTCCTGCACCGAAGTCTGCACCAAAACCTGAGCCAAAAGAAGAGACTTCATATCCTGCGTCTGCAGCAGGTGATATAGAAATCCCTGTCACAGGCGTAAGAAAAGCAATTGCTTCCAATATGAAGCGAAGCAAAACAGAAATTCCGCATGCTTGGACGATGATGGAAGTCGACGTCACAAATATGGTTGCATATCGCAACAGTATAAAAGATTCCTTTAAGAAGACAGAAGGCTTTAATTTAACGTTCTTCGCCTTTTTTGTCAAAGCGGTCGCTCAGGCGTTAAAAGAATACCCGCAAATGAATAGCATGTGGGCGGGGGACAAAATTATTCAGAAAAAGGATATCAATATTTCAATTGCAGTTGCCACAGAGGATTCTTTATTTGTTCCAGTGATTAAAAACGCTGATGAAAAAACAATTAAAGGCATTGCGAAAGATATTACCGGCCTTGCCAATAAAGTAAGAGACGGAAAACTCACAGCAGATGACATGCAGGGAGGCACGTTCACAGTCAACAACACAGGTTCGTTCGGCTCTGTTCAGTCGATGGGCATTATCAACTACCCTCAGGCTGCGATTCTTCAAGTAGAATCCATCGTCAAACGCCCGGTTGTCATGGAGAATGGCATGATTGCTGTCAGAGACATGGTTAATCTGTGTCTGTCCTTAGATCACAGAGTGCTTGACGGTCTCGTGTGCGGACGATTCCTGGGACGTGTGAAACAAATTTTAGAATCGATTGACGAGAAGACATCTGTTTACTAAATAAGAAAAAAGAGCATTTTTTGAAGTTTTGTTTCAAAAAATGCTCTTTTTCTATGCTGTATTATTCAGCGATTCGTATTTTCATTTCGACCCGATATTCTTCTTGTTTTTTCGGGGAGTAATGAATCGGTATGATTAACTCGTATACATCACTTACAACTGTTAAGTGGCGGTCTGCGATATACTTGATAAGCTTCTGTAAGTTGAGAAAATAATGTTCAGGCGAAAAGTTATACGCGATACACGCATACCTCCCTTTAGGGATTGTTGTGATTTCCATATCCGGCGTAATGGATGAAATCTGTTTATTCGTCAATACAGGCGTGAAAATATGCCGGTAAGTCATTTCATCAATGTTGGTGTAGGGCTGAAAAGAGAAAGTAGCGCCGTAGCTATTGTTCGTAAATCCATCTGCTGATTCGATAAATTTTTTTAATTTGCTGTAGGAGGCGTTGAGCACGTTTTCAGGCCCGATTCCTTCTGCCTCTGTCTGAATAATCCGTATTTCTTCTTCATCTAAAACAAATACCTCACCGAGCGCGGGATACTCCATCTGCCGTTTCATCCGCTTTTTCACCAACGAAATGGTTTGCTCCAGTGCTGATAAAAAGTCTAATTTCTCCCTGATTTGCCTCTCCTGCTCTGTATAAAAAGCAAACAGTTCTTCCATCTCTAAGTCCTGTGCTTTTTTCATCTCTTCTAAAGGAGTGCCGATATATTTCAATGATTTGATCAAATCCAGATGAACGAGCTGAGAATCTGTATAATAGCGGTAGCTGGTATCCGGGTCGACATAGGCGGGTTTAAATAAATCAATTTTATCGTAATAACGGAGCGCTTTAATCGACACGTTTGCCAGTTTTGAAACTTCTCCAATTGAGTAATACGATTCCTTCATGCCATCACTCCTTCTATCATCAGTATAAAGAAGAAGCGGATTCTTTGCAGTACACAAAGAATCCGCTTCTTATCACGTGCTGGCTTTAAGATGTGCAGGCGCTTTCCAAGCAATGGTCAGTGCAATGCCTATGGCTAAGGTGACCGTTGCAAAGTAGAAAGGATAGTTTACATCTATATCGAACAGCATTCCGCCGATAATTGGCCCGAATACATTGCCGATACTTGTAAACATTGAATTCATACCGCCGGCAAATCCTTGTTCATTTCCCGCAATCTTTGACAGGTAAGTCGTTACCGCAGGCCGCATGAGATCAAATCCGACAAATACGGTGACTGTAACCAGCAGAATCGCAATATATGAATTTACAGTTGTCAGCAAGAATACCAGACTCGTCGAGAGAATTAAGCTATACCGAATTAATTGAATTTCGCCAAACCATCTTGTGAAGCGGTCGAATAAGACGACTTGCGTAATGGCGCCAACAATCGCTCCTCCTGTAATCATAATGGCAATGTCGCTGGCCGTAAAACCGAATTTATGATCCACGAATAATGCAAATAAAGATTCAAATGATGCTAAACCAAAAGACGAAATCAAGATAATAAGAAAAGCTATGAAATACATGGGGGCAAAAATCCGTTTAAAGCCTGTCTTCTGCCCCTTTATTTCCTGATTTTCAGGGTTCCGTTCCGGCTCGCGCAGCGTGAGGATTGATAAAATGGCTGCTAACAGTGCAAAAGCTGCCGCAAAGAAAAAAGGCAGCCGGGAATGGACTTCTGCTAAAAATCCTCCGATGCCAGGGCCGATAATAAATCCTGTTGAAATAGCTGCTGACATATAACCGAGCGCTTTCGGCCGTGTTTTAATGGTCGTGATATCTGCGATAAAAGCCGTGACCCCTGGCATAATGAAGGCAGCGCTGATACCGCCCAGCATACGGGAGATAAATAACATCTCAACTGTTTTTCCAATGCCGAATAAAAACTCTGACACACTAAAGAAAAACAGGCCGATCACGATCATGATCTTGCGCCCGAAGCGATCAACCCATCGTCCAGCTATTGGTGAAACAATGAGCTGCGTAATAGCGAAGCAGGCAACCATATAGCCGACCGCTGTCCCTGATAAATGCAATTCATTCATAATGGTCGGCGTTACCGGAATCACAAGCCCGATCCCCAAAAAAGCAATAAATAAATTGGTTAATAATATAGTTAAGGTAATATTTTTCTTCTCCATATGACTTCCCCTTTTTCAAGTGTGTATCCCTTATACTGTAAGACCTCCTCCTAGGGGAGAGTCAACGGATTTGCAAAATCTTTCTAAGCCCTTGAGACAGTTATTCATTTTCGGGAACAAGCATGTCGATATGCTGAGGCAGGACCTGAATGACTGCGGGTGTATGTGTATAAACTTCTCCATCCATATCCGCCTTTTTGGCAGTGTCTGTTTCAATCTCGATACGGGAGGCCTGGACATAGGACAGCTCTCCGGTAAAACGATCAATTGAGCCCTGTTCCATGCTCATCAGCTCCCGCAACGCGGTGAGGTTGGTGTTGCGGCATATGAGGACATCGAGTAAGCCGTCTTCAATACTGGCATCGGGCAGAGGAATTCGATTCGTTCCAATGTATTGGCCGTTCATCACAAGCAGCATAACGGCTTCTTCTTTAATTTCTTCTCCATCAATTTTTAAAATCATCGGAAACGATGCAGCGGATGAGACGGTTCGCAATGCACTTGTAAAATAGCTGATTTTTCCCAATAATGCTTTTTCTGTTTCGTTAATTTGATTCGACGTTTCTGCAATTAAGCCGATCCCCCAGAAATTTAAAAAATAACGGTCATTCATCTGACATACGTCTACGCTGGTTTTTTTTCCTGACATAAGTGCTTCCGCGGCCTTTGCAAGATTTTGAGGGATGCCAAGCACTCTTGAAAAGTCATTGCATGTGCCGCCGGGCAAAATCCCGACCGCGGGTTTTCTTTCTAGAGCGCTGATAGCATTTATGCATTGATGGATCGTGCCGTCGCCGCCGAGAATGAAGACGGTGTCGACAGAATCATCAATGGATCGGCAAAAATGATACGCATCATCCTTTTTCTTTGTCTGTTTAATAATCACCTCATCTAAATAGTGAGATAAAACCGGCACCACAGCACCAAGTGCTTTTTCTATATTTTTGTTGCCGGCATTTCCGTTATGAATCAGTAACGCTTTCCGGTGGCTCATATACAACTGCTCCTTTATTTTGCTTCTGGTTATATAATCCCCTTTTTCTGTAAGCAGTAAACGAAAAGCAAAAAAAGTGCACGGCGAAGCAAAGTCATTTGCCGATATGGACGTTTCCTTGCTATCATAAGAACAGATGATGAAAAAGGAGAGGTCTTCATTGAACATGGACTTTAATTTATTTATGAATGATATTGTCCGCCAAGCGAGACAAGAAATTACAGCTGCCGGATACACCGAGCTTAAAACAGCCGAAGAGGTGGATGAGGCACTTACGAAAAAAGGAACGACGCTCGTCATGGTAAACTCTGTTTGCGGATGCGCCGGAGGAATTGCAAGACCGGCAGCCTACCACTCCGTTCACTATGATAAAAGACCTGATCAGCTCGTCACCGTTTTTGCGGGACAGGATAAAGAAGCGACAGCGCGTGCGCGTGACTATTTTGAAGGATATCCGCCATCTTCTCCGTCCTTTGCGATTTTGAAAGACGGAAAGATCATGAAAATGGTAGAGCGCCATGAAATTGAAGGCCATGAGCCGATGGCTGTAGTGGCAAAGCTGCAGGAAGCCTTTGAAGAATATTGTGAAGAAGTATAAGACGAACAACCCGGATACTCAAAGTAGCCCGGGTTTTTTTGTGCATAAATTTCCAAGGGTATATGAATAAATATTAACGGATTATTCAATCGGATTGTACATTGATTTTATTTTTATCTAGTAATATCAAAAGAGATTACTGGAAAGATAAGCTTGAAGATAATTTTTAAAAATAGTATTGCATAAAAATAAGAAACTGTTTAAAATACAAATTAACGAATAAATATTCAAATACACCAAAAGTAATGAATATGGGGGAAATGGATCATGAAAAAATGGCTCTTATTACTTGTAGCTGCTTGCATCACCTTTGCACTAACTGCGTGCGGCTCAAGCAATTCAGGTTCAGAAAGCGGAAAGAAAAAATTAATTATGGGTACTTCGGCGGATTACAAACCGTTTGAATATAAAGAAGGCGATAATATTGTCGGCTTTGATGTGGAGCTGGCAAAAGCTCTGGCGAAGAAGGCTGGCTATGAAATTGAAGTGCAGGATATGGACTTCAACAGCTTAATTACAGCGCTTAAATCAAAACAGGTGGATCTCGTTCTGTCAGGAATGACACCGACGCCTGAGCGTAAAAAACAAGTTGATTTTTCCGAGGTGTACTACACAGCGAACCATATGATTGTCAGCAAAAAAGACAGCGGCATTCAATCTTTGAAAGACCTGAAAGGAAAAACAGTTGGCGTTCAGCTTGGCTCTATTCAGGAAGAGAAGGGGAAAGAGCTTTCTCCAGAATATGGTTTTAAAACAGAAGACCGCAACAGAATTTCTGATTTGGTGCAGGAAATCAAATCTGACCGCTTCGATGCCGCGATTATTGAAGACATTGTTGCAGAAGGGTATTTCAAATCAAATGATGACCTGCAAGGCTTCGTGATTCCTGATGCGAAAGCGGAAGAAGCCGGTTCAGCAATTGCTTTCAGAAAGGACAGTGAACTGACAGACAAATTCAATAAAGCGCTCAAGGAAATGAAAGATAACGGAGAGCTCGAGAAATTGAAGAAAAAATGGTTCACTGACGAGAAGTAAAAAAAGCGGCTCAACTTTTTCGTTGAGCCTTTTTATTGAATAGGAAATCTTTTTCCTGTAAGAAAAGGAGACAAAGGCTATGAATTTGGATTTTTCAGCAACGATCCCCCAAATTCCTTTTATATTAGAAGGCTTGGCAATTACATTAAAAATTGTTGTTGTATCTGCTATTATCGGACTTATACTCGGTATTGCGCTAAGCTTATGCAAGATCAGCACATTCCGCCCGCTGATCTGGATCGCTGATTTTTATACATCAGTGTTCAGAGGCACACCTTTAGTGCTGCAGCTTATGATTGTTTATTTTGGGCTTCCTCAGCTTCTCGGATTTCAAATTGACCAGTTTTGGGCTGCGGTTGTCGCATTGTCTTTGAATTCCGCCGCTTATGTATCGGAAATTATCAGAGCCGGGATCAACGCCATTGATAAGGGGCAAAAAGAAGCTGCTGTCGCACTCGGTGTCCCATATGGAAAAATGATGAAGGATCTGCTGCTCCCGCAGGCCTTCAAAAATATATCCCCTGCAATTGTGAATGAATTAATTACGTTAACAAAAGAATCGGCGATCGTCACCGTCATCGGGCTTGGTGATGTCATGAGACGCGCATATCAAGCTGGCGCCGCCACTTACAATTACCTTGAGCCGCTTATTATCGCTGGATTGATTTATTACGTGCTTGTCTTGATTTTAACGTTTATCGGCAAGGCTGTAGAAAGGAAGCTGAAATCCAATGATTAAGGTTGAAAAGCTGTCAAAATCATTTGGGAAACACGAAGTATTAAAAAACATCTCAACAACAATCGCTGAGGGTGAGGTTGTTGCCGTGATCGGTCCTTCAGGCTCAGGCAAATCAACGTTCCTACGCTGTTTAAACCTGCTGGAAAAACCTAATGGCGGAACCATTACAATAAAAGATACAGAGATTACGAAGCCGAAAACCAACTCATTAAAGGTTCGGGAAAACATCGGGATGGTTTTTCAGCATTTTCATCTCTTTCCGCACAAAACGGTTCTCGAAAATATCATGTACGCGCCTGTCAATGTAAAAAAAGAATCAAAACAGGCTGCACAGGAGAAAGCTGAGGACCTGCTCTGCAAAGTCGGTTTGTTTGAAAAGCGAAATGACTATCCAAACCGTTTGTCAGGCGGACAAAAACAGCGTGTCGCTATTGCCAGAGCTCTTGCAATGAATCCGGACATCATGCTGTTTGACGAGCCGACCTCCGCACTTGATCCGGAGATGGTCAAAGAAGTGCTACAGGTGATGAAAGAGCTGGTCGAAACAGGCATGACCATGGTGATTGTCACACATGAAATGGGCTTCGCTAAAGAAGTGGCAGACCGCGTGCTGTTTATGGATCAAGGAACGATTGTCGAGGACGGCAATCCGAAGGAATTTTTTCTTTCGCCAAAATCCAAAAGAGCGCAGGACTTTTTAGAGAAAATATTATAGAATATAGAAAAAAAGAAGAAGGCTGATCGCTTCTTCTTTTTTATTGAAGAAACAAATAGAAATGGAGTCCGACATGTTTAAAATTGGTTACCGCACAATAAAGACCGCGCTAGGAACAGCTTTGGCTATTTATATAAGCCAGCTATTGCATTTGCAAAACTTCGCATCAGCAGGAATCATCACCATTTTGTGCATTCAAATCACACAAAAACGGTCGCTTCAGGCGTCATGGGCCCGCTTTGCGGCATGCTGTCTGGCAATTGTTTTTTCTTATCTCTTTTTCGAGCTCATTGGCTACCACCCGTTTGTGATCGGAGCGCTTCTTTTGATATTCATTCCGATAACGGTTCTGTTAAAAATTAACGAGGGTATCGTCACCAGTTCTGTTATTATCCTTCATTTATACATGTCCGGCGGCATTACGCCTGCTTTCATCTGGAATGAGGTTCAGCTGATTACGGTCGGCATCGGCATCGCTCTATTGATGAACTTGTATATGCCGAGTCTTGACCGGAAGCTGATTGCTTACCGCAAAAAGATAGAGGATAACTTTGCTGTCATTTTTGCAGAAATAGAACGGTATTTGTTAACTGGTGAGCAAGATTGGTCAGGAAAAGAAATTCCGGAAACGCACCAGCTCATTACGGAAGCCAAAAACCTGGCATATCGGGATGTGCAAAACCATATTTTGCGTTACGAAAATCTGCATTATCATTATTTTAAAATGAGAGAAAAGCAATTTGAAATTATCGAACGCCTTCTCCCTAAAGTGACATCGATCTCCATCACGGTAGATCAGGGAAAAATGATCGCTGAATTTATTCATGATTTGCGGGAGGCGATACACCCGGGAAATACGGCCTACAAATTTCTAAAAAGACTTGCTGACATGAGAAAAGAATTTGAGGAGATGCCGCTTCCGGCGACTAGAGAGGAATTTGAAGCGAGAGCCGCTCTCTTCCATCTTCTCGGCGAAATGGAACAATATTTAGTGATTAAAAGTTATTTTAAAGGAATAAAAGCGCAAAAATCACTCGGATGATTCGCATGAGCTCTTCCTTCATTGGTCAACCTAATGAAAAAGGAGGAGCTTATGCGTTTTTTCTTATGTTCAATTTTTATGATGATTTCACCGATTTGGCCGCTCGGCGAAAATCCGCTGCCGGGTGATCCGTATGTTATTGTCAACAAGCGAACAAATGCACTTGCTGTTATCCTCGACAACAAAGTAGAAGGCGTGTACAGTGTGGCGACTGGAAAAACAGATGATTTGACGCCTGAAGGAGAGTTTTCGGTAACGGTAAAAGCGGAAAATCCTTACTACAGAAAGAAAAATATTGAAGGGGGATCTCCTGACAACCCGCTTGGGGCAAGATGGATCGGATTTGACGCGAAAGGAACGGACGGGCGGATTTATGGAATTCATGGGACAAACCGAGAGGAATCAGTAGGAAAATTTGTGTCAAACGGCTGTATACGTATGCATAACGATGAGGTCGTTCATCTGTTTGAAACGATACCAGTAGGAACGAGGGTGCTGATCACGGACGATAATCGCTCTTTTGAGGAGATTGCCATCGAGCATAAAGCTCTGATAAAAAAGCAGGATGTTCCCATTGAATAAGGCTGCCCTGCTTTTTTATCGTTATAAAAACATGATGATTCCTGAGAGTACAGTTGAAAGAATAAAAACTCCCAAAATCACGATCAAAACGCTTTTCATCAGTTTTTGAGACATGATTTTCACTCCTTACACAATCTGTCTATATTTTAGCGTGTTTTGAATGGGCGGACAAGCGATATCTATTAGCGAAAGCAGGGATGCAAATGAACAGGCTTGACCATATTGGGATAGCCGTTTTTTCGATAAAAGATGCAAGACGCTTTTATGAAAATGTATTGGGACTTGCATTTCTTCATCAAGAAACGGTTGAAGAGCAAAAGGTGAATGTTGCTTTTTTTCAAGCGGGAAGCGTCAAACTTGAGCTGATAGAGCCGTTGACAGCAGACAGCCCCGTCCGTTTATTTTTGGAGAAGAAAGGGCAGGGGCTGCATCATATTGCATTTTTGTGCAATAGCCTATCTGAACAGCTCAAAAAAATGTCTGACCGGCATGTTCAATTGATTGACAGGTATCCAAGACAGGGAGCGAACGGGAAAAAGATCGCGTTTATTTCCCCTCGAGAAACAAACGGTGTTCTTGTAGAGCTTTGTGAACCGAAAGGAGACCAACACAATGAACATGAATGAGCACATTGATCATTTATACACAAAACGCAGACAGGCAGAAGAGGGCGGAGGACTGGAAAAGCAGGCTCAGCAGCGGCAAAAGGGAAAGCTCACCGCTCGAGAAAGAATCATATTTCTTCTTGACCAAGACAGCTTTATCGAATTACACCCCTTCATGGAAAGCCAAGTGTTAACAAGAGAACAGCGCATGTTAGGGGATGGGGTCGTGACAGGGTACGGCACAATTGACGGACGCTCAGTTTATGTATTTGCGCAAGACTTCACAGTGTTCGGCGGTGCGCTTGGCGAAACCCATGCCAGGAAAATCTGCGCTTTGATGGATCTGGCAGCAAAAAATAAGGCGCCGATTATCGGGCTGAATGACTCAGGTGGTGCGAGAATTCAAGAGGGTGTGGTATCATTAGATGGATACGGTCACATATTTTACCGAAACGTCTTATATTCCGGAGTCATTCCGCAAATATCGGTTATTTTAGGGCCGTGCGCTGGAGGCGCTGTATATTCTCCGGCACTCACAGATTTTATATTTATGGCTGAACAGACCGGCCGGATGTTTATTACCGGCCCGAAGGTGATTGAAAAAGTGACAGGGGAACAGGTCGATGCGGAGAGCTTAGGCGGAGCGGGGATACATAATGCCGTCAGCGGAAACGCCCACTTTTCCGGCCATACGGAGAAGGAGGTTCTGACAGGGGTGAGAAAACTGCTGTCTTATTTGCCGCTGAATGGCCGGACAACAGAGCCGAAGCCAGAGAAAGAGGACTCCAGACCGTTATTAAACCGTCTCGTGCCTGCTGACACGACAAAGCCGTATGACGTTCGGACGGTGATTAAGGAGCTGGCCGACCCACAGTCTTTTTTTGAGATTCAGCCATTTTTTGCGAAGAACATTGTCATCGGATTTGCAAGGCTGGGTGAAAAAGCAATCGGCATTGTTGCGAGCCAGCCAAAGCATCTGGCGGGAAGCCTGACGATTGACGCTGCTGATAAAGCAGCAAGGTTCATCCGTTTTTGTGACGCATTTGATATCCCGCTGTTGACTGTTGAGGATGTCCCGGGATTTCTTCCCGGTATTCAGCAGGAGCACAACGGAATCATCAGACACGGAGCAAAATTATTGTTTGCTTATGCAGAAGCGACTGTCCCCAAAATCACGCTCATTATCAGAAAAGCATATGGCGGCGCCTATGTGGCCATGAACAGCAAAGCAATCGGAGCGGACTTTGTATTTGCATGGCCGAATGCTGAAATTGCGGTGATGGGTCCAGAAGGTGCGGCATCGATTTTGTATGAAAAGGAAATCAAAGCTTCAGCTGACCCGCAAAAGACGAAACGCCAAAAAACAGCTGAATACAAAAAGCAAAACGCCGGCCCATACAAAGCGGCCGCTTGTGGAATGGTCGATGACATTATTTTGCCGGAAGAATCAAGGGGAAGACTGATTCAAGCTTTTCATATGCTTGCACATAAGACAGAAGAGAGACCGAAAAAAAAGCACGGTAACATACCGCTTTAATATGGAGGGACTTACAAATGGTGAATGAAAAACGCCTGCTGGAAGAGTTTTTAGAGCTTGTCCAAATTGATTCAGAAACAAAACACGAAGCAGAAATCTGCAAAGTGCTGAAACGAAAATTTTCTGATTTAGGGGTGGACGTTAAAGAAGACGATACAATGGATATCACTGGCCACGGAGCCGGTAACCTGATTTGCACATTAAAAGGGACAAAGCAAACAGATACGATCTATTTTACTTCTCATATGGACACAGTTGTACCCGGTAACGGCGTAAAACCGGTTGTAGAGAACGGTTACGTCAAAACAGACGGCACGACGATTTTAGGTGCTGATGATAAAGCAGGACTGGCTGCAATGTTTGAAGCGATTAAGGTGCTGAAAGAAGAAAACATTGAACATGGCACGATTGAATTCATCATCACAGTAGGAGAAGAATCTGGCCTGATCGGAGCGAAGGCGCTTGACCGTGCTATGATCACTGCATCCTACGGCTATGCTCTTGACTCAGACGGAAAAGTCGGAAATATCATTGTAGCCGCGCCGACACAGGCGAAGGTAAGAGCGGCAATTTTCGGGAAAACCGCGCACGCCGGAGTTGAACCTGAAAAAGGAATTTCAGCGATTACAATCGCTAGCAAAGCTATTTCAAAAATGCCATTGGGCCGTATCGATGAAGAAACAACAGCAAATATCGGCCGGTTTGAAGGCGGCACACAAACAAATATTGTGTGCGACGAAGTCCATATTCTTGCTGAAGCACGCTCTTTAGTTCCTGAGAAAATGGAAGCTCAGGTTCAAAAAATGAAAGCTGCTTTTGAAGAGGCTGCTGCTGATATGGGCGGACGCGCAGAAGTCGAAATTGAAGTCATGTATCCTGGCTTCAAATATCAAGATGGCGACCAAGTTGTTGAAATCGCGAAAAAAGCGGCTGCCAAAATCGGACGCTCGAGCGAGCTGCAAACAAGCGGCGGGGGAAGCGACGCGAACGTGATTGCAGGTCATGGCATCCCGACGGTCAACCTTGCTGTCGGTTATGAGCAAATTCATACAAAGAATGAAAAAATGCCGATCGAAGAACTCGTCAAAACGGCAGAAATGGTTGTTGCCATTATTGAAGAGGCGGCAAAATAAAAAAAGAAAACCCGAATGCGATTTCCCGCATCGGGTTTTTTTAGCTCCATTTCCTAAGCGGCCAAAATAACACGTCCTGTTTTTTAGCGTAATGAAGCAAGGGGTCTGCCTCTGGCAAAGTAATACCGTGAGCATCCGTCACCGTATTGAGTGAAATTTCCGCTTCAGCGTTTTGCAGCAGCCATGGGTGATGGTGGATGTCTTCGTAATAGAGTTTGTTTTGATTGGTAGTATAGAGTCTATACCGTTCTGTCAGCCAATAATCGAGCGAACCTTTTTCCGCTGTAAAAGGAGCTGAAATGGGCCGGTATGCGGCGTGGAATGCTGCTTCTTTGTCATCTCTCCGCTTGCTGACATAGTCAATGCCATCACCGTTTTTTTCGGCTTTCATATCCGCGTGAAAATAAGGCAAATGAAAGAACGTGCGAGCGCCCATAACCGCGAGCCGATGATCGGCATCTAAGCTGAAAAAATAAATGCCGGGCTTGCCTTTATACGTGACATAGGTGCGGAGGTTAAGCTCAGGAAATGCACGCGCACCGGGAAGGGCAGGAAGATAACGCGCTCTTAGGTTCGTGAGCATAAAGGGAAGCATGCTGATCCAAGCTTGCCCGTTATATGTATCTAATTCTAAAACTGGCGGTACTAAAGCGCGAAGGATAGAAACATCAACAGGCCAGTGGGCAAATAAGACATCATTCCAGGTTTGTCTCATAATCCAGATTCCTTCAGGTACAGAAATGTTTTTTTGCTGAAAGCGTTCCGCCAACATATATGCTCCTTTCGTTTGGAGGTGAGTAAAGGTATTCCCGATTTCCTTCTTTTTAAACGATACGGCTGTTTTTTAGGATGGCCAACTCTGCTTCAGCCATAACAAAAAAGGCTGCCTGGCGCGGTGAATGCTTCGCAAGTAACAAAAAAACAACCCCGGCTTTTCGCGCGGGGTTGCTTCATTATTTCACCGGCTCAGTAAGAGCGGCAGATTTTTTACTTTTATGGTGCGACATCTGCAGGACAATGTTTTGCACTGTCAAGAAAAGTCCGCTTGTGAACCAGTACAGCGGCAGTGCTGCCGGAACATTAAGCGAGAAAATCGTCATCATCACTGGGAAGATGAACACCATCATTTTTGCGGATTGCTGCGCCGCAGGGTTTTGCGGGACAGCGGAATATTTCGCGCTCAGTTTTTGAGCGACATAGGCCTGGATAAAGTACATAGCACCAGCACTAAGAGACACGAGGATGTCAGATTGTCCTAAACTGAACCATAAAAACGAGTGTGACGCAATTTCAGGTGTAGATCGAATTGCGTAATAAAATCCAATCACAATAGGAAACTGTATCAGCATTGGGAGGCATCCCATGGCAAGCGGATTGATGTTGTTCTCTTGGTACAGCTTCATCATTTCCATTTGCAGTTCTTTTTGTTTTTCAGGGTCTTTCGTTTTCTTCAATTTGGCCTGAATGCTGTCAACCTGTGGTTTAATAACTGCCATTTTCTCTTGAAACATGCGTTGTTTTTTGAACTGATTAACAAACAAAGGCAGTACAACCAAACGCACAATAATGGTTACGAGAATAATAGAGAGTCCGTATTCTCCATGAAACAGCCCGGCAACCCCCTTAAGCAGCGCGGAAAACGGTTCGATTAAATAATCGTGGAAAAACCCTACGTTGCTGAGGCCTCCCACCTGATTAGTCGCCGCAAAGGCAGCATTGCCCGAGCATAATACGATCAAAAAGATACCCATGGCCAAAAGTTTTTGATATGTTTTTAGCAAATTTGTTCTCCTCCTTTTTATAAATGCGGTTTATAAAAGAAGAGAACTGGCGTCTTCATCATCGTTCACAGGCGAATTCATGCGGAAGACTTTACGTATCCAAGTTGTAATGCGATGATATATAATAATAAGAAAGTCTGTTCGGTTAATTTGAAAGACTGTCTGATGTTCATCTGTTCGTTTGGATTTCCAATGCTCGCCGGCACGGCACTCTCGTAAGAGGAATGCAATCCCGATTGCCGTCAGAGCAGGAAGAATAATTGTGAAAAAATCGACTAAGAATAAAACGTCATTTATCGATTCCACAAACATTTTAATCACATCCATTCAGTACCTTCATTTTACTATATGTACAAGCCGTTGTCTAATGAACGAAAAGGAGATTTGTTTATGCCGGGAAAGAGCCGAATTATTTTCCATATTGATATGAATAGCTTTTATGCATCGGTTGAAATGGCATATGATCCGGCTCTCCGGGGGAAGCCGGTCGCAGTTGCCGGAAACGTAAAGGAGCGAAAGGGCATTGTGGTAACATGCAGCTACGAAGCAAGGGCGCGCGGCGTCAAAACAACGATGCCGGTTTGGCAAGCGAAGCGCCATTGTCCAGAGCTCATCGTTCTTCCGCCGAATTTTGCCCGCTATAGAAACTCTTCCAGAGCAATGTTTACCATTCTCCGTGAATATACTGACCTGGTGGAGCCTGTCTCCATCGATGAGGGCTATATGGACATGACCGATACACCATACAGCAGCCGGGCTCTGGAGACGGCAAAAGAAATCCAAAGCAGATTGCAAAAAGAGCTGCTGCTCCCATCAAGCATAGGGATCGCGCCGAATAAATTTCTCGCTAAGATGGCGTCTGATATGAAAAAACCGCTTGGAATTACGATTTTAAGAAAGAGGCAAGTGCCTGATATCCTGTGGCCGCTTCCTGTTGGAGAGATGCACGGAGTCGGCAAAAAGACAGCGGAAAAACTGAAGGGACTCGGCATTCATACAATCGGAGAGCTAGCTGCAGCTGATGAACACTCGCTGAAGCGCCTGCTTGGCATCAACGGTCCGCGCCTGAAAGATAAAGCAAACGGCATTCACCATGCGCCGGTTGACCCGGAGCGCATTTACGAATTTAAAAGTGTCGGCAACTCATCGACACTTTCACATGATTCCAGTGATGAAGAGGAGCTGTTAGGCGTGTTCAGAAAACTTGCCGCTTCCGTGAGTGACCGTTTACAGCGCAAGGAAGTCATGGCTTCGAAGCTTTTTATTATGATTAGATATGCGGATTGGAAAACCATCACAAGAAGCATCACGCTGAGAAATCCGATTGATCAAAAAAAAGAAATCTTGAAAGAAGCAGAGCACCTCTTTTTTAAACACTGGAATAAAAATCCTGTCAGACTGCTTGGCATTACCGGAACCGATTTGGTAGAAAAAGAGCAGGCCTATAAGCAGCTCGATTTGTTCAGCTTTAATGAGGATGCGAGAGATGAGCCCATTCAGCAGATAATGGAAAAGCTGAATGAAAAGTACGGATCTAAACTGATCAGAAAAGGGGCAAGGTTAAAAAAAGAGGAGAGCAAAACGAAGGGAACAAGCTTTAATAAAGATTTTTTTCAGGATGAAAAGAAAAGCTGAATCGCTTGAAAAAAAGGGTGAAAGTATGGTAATTTCTTTATTATAAATATCATTTTATTTTAATTTAAATTTTAAAATGATTAAACGTTTGCAGAAGGGACGTTAGAATATGTCAAAACAACAAATCGGCGTTATCGGACTTGCGGTCATGGGTAAAAATCTGGCTTTAAATATCGAAAGCCGGGGATTTTCTGTTTCTGTTTACAACAGGTCAAGCAGTAAGACTGAGGAGTTTTTGCAGGAGGCAAAAGGAAAAAATGTTGTTGGCACATACAGCATTGAAGAATTTGTCCAATCCTTGGAAACACCGCGCAAAATCTTATTAATGGTTAAAGCGGGAACTGCAACAGATGCGACAATTCAATCTCTTCTTCCTCATCTAGAGAAGGATGATATTTTAATTGACGGCGGAAATACATATTATAAAGATACACAGCGCCGTAACAAAGAACTCGCTGAAAGCGGCATTCATTTTATCGGAACAGGCGTTTCCGGCGGAGAAGAAGGGGCGCTTAAAGGGCCGTCTATCATGCCTGGCGGACAAAAAGAAGCACACGAGCTTGTGAAACCGATTCTTGAAGCCATTTCTGCAAAAGTTGACGGAGAACCTTGTACGACATATATCGGTCCAGATGGTGCCGGCCATTATGTAAAAATGGTGCACAACGGTATTGAATACGGAGATATGCAGCTGATTTCTGAATCTTACTTCATTCTGAAACAGGTGCTGGGCCTTTCAGCTGATGAGCTTCATGAAGTTTTCGCTGAATGGAATAAAGGAGAGCTTGACAGCTACCTGATTGAGATTACAGCTGACATCTTCACGAAAAAAGACGAAGAGACAGGCAAACCGCTTGTTGATGTGATTCTCGATAAAGCAGGGCAAAAAGGAACAGGAAAATGGACAAGCCAAAGCGCACTTGACTTAGGCGTTCCGCTTCCGATTATTACTGAATCTGTATTCGCGCGCTTTATCTCAGCTATGAAGGAAGAGCGTGTGAAAGCGAGCGGACTTCTTTCAGGACCGGAAGTGAAGCCTGTTACGGAAAATAAAGAAGAGCTGATTGAAGCGGTCAGAAAAGCGCTGTTCATGAGTAAAATCTGCTCATACGCGCAAGGATTTGCCCAAATGAAAGCTGCTTCTGAAGAATATAACTGGGATCTGAAATATGGTGAAATCGCTATGATCTTCCGTGGCGGCTGCATCATTCGTGCAGCGTTCCTTCAGAAGATCAAAGAAGCTTACGATCGCGAGCCTGAGCTTGACAACCTGCTTCTTGACAGCTACTTCAAGAATATTGTAGAAGGCTACCAAGGAGCGCTTCGCCAGGTGATTTCACTTGCAGTTGCCCAAGGTGTGCCGGTGCCATCATTCTCAAGCGCATTAGCTTATTATGACAGCTACCGTACAGCCGTACTGCCTGCAAACTTAATCCAAG
Source organism: Bacillus sp. FMQ74 (assembly GCF_001875785.1). Taxonomy (NCBI): domain Bacteria; kingdom Bacillati; phylum Bacillota; class Bacilli; order Caryophanales; family Bacillaceae; genus Bacillus; species Bacillus sp. FMQ74. The sequence goes on from NZ_MOEO01000008.1 coordinate 200,176, forward strand.
CACAGCGTGACTACTTTGGCGCTCATACGTATGAGCGTACTGATAAAGAAGGTATTTTCCATACTGAATGGATGAAGTAATCATTAGAACCCCCCCGAAGCTATAGAGCTTCGGGGGGTTCTGTTATTAAAGAGAGTGCTATACCTCTGTGACAGCTGAAAAAAGCCGAAAATGCTTGTGAGCATTTTCGGCTTTTTTCTTACTTATATATTCCACCAGTGCAAGCCGTCTTTCGCCAAAAGATCATCTGATTCTTTTGGTCCCATTGAGCCTGATTCGTAGTTAGGAGATAAGGTTTTGTTTGCTGCCCATGTTTCAGAAATGGAGTCGACAAAGCTCCAAGAAAGGGCAACTTCATCCCAGTGTGCAAAGTTTGTTGCATCGCCAAGAAGACAGTCGTGAATTAGTTTTTCATATGCTTCAGGGGTGTTCAACTCGTCATTGCAATTGCTGCAATAATCGAGTTTGATTGGCTGCGCGTGTGCTGCTCCGCCAAGCTTTTTAGCATTTAAGTAAAGCGTAATGCCTTCGTCTGGCTGAATATGAATGACAAGCAAGTTCGGATTCATGTTGTTTTCATTGCCGTAGTACAGGTTCATCGGAATGTCCTTAAATTGAACGACAATTTTTGTGGACTTTTCTTTCATTCGTTTTCCAGTACGGATATAGAATGGAACACCAGCCCATCTGAAGTTGTCAATCAAGAGCTTGCCGGCAACAAAGGTTTCTGTATTGGAGTCAGGAGCGACATTATCTTCTTCTGTATAAGAAGGAACAGGCACACCGTCAATTTCACCGGCTTGATATTGTCCGCGCACAAAGTATTCATCCACTTCATCTTTTGCAATAGGGCGGAGTGCTCTCAGTACCTTCACTTTTTCGCTGCGGATTTCTTCAGTGTTCAATTTGATCGGCGGCTCCATTGCAAGGAGGGCAACCATCTGCATAATATGGTTTTGCACCATGTCGCGCAGGGCGCCTGATTTTTCGTAATATCTTGCACGGTCTTCAACGCCAAGTGATTCGCTAGACGTAATTTGAATGTTTGAGATGTAGCGGTTTGTCCAAAGCGGTTCGAAAATCGCATTGGCAAATCGAATCACTTCAATGTTCTGAACCATTTGTTTGCCTAGATAATGGTCGATTCTGTAAATTTGATCTTCCGTAAATGCTTCGCGGATTTCTTTGTTTAATGCCTGTGCGCTTGGCAGATCGTGACCGAACGGCTTTTCAATGACAAGGCGGGACCAGCCTGTTGTAGCTGTTACACCCTCTGATTTTAATGTTTTTGCAATTGTTCCGAAGAATTCAGGAGCCATTGCCAAGTAGAACATTCTGTTGTTCGGAATTTGATATGTATCTTCCAGCTGGTTAAGCAATACGTTAAGCTCTTGATAAGATCCAGGATTTGTCACGTCAAACGGGTGATAGTAAAAATGAGACGTGAAATCATCTATATGCTTATCTGCAGAAGAGGAAATGGATGTTTTAACGGTTTGGCGAAGATCCTCATTTGACCAAGGTCTTCTTCCAACTCCTACCACTGCAAACTCTTCTCCGATTTGTCCGTTTTGATATAAACGGTGAATAGACGGATACAATTTTCGTTTTGCTAAATCTCCAGTTGCACCGAATATGACAATTACTGCTTTTGGTTGTTGGTTTGTTTTCACTAAAAGTACCTCACTTTATTCGAAGCTTTATTTTAGTACACCCCGTATATTTCCTTCATTTTAAATCTAAAATTCAACGAAAGCAAACATTTAAGCCCTTTTTTAAGCAGAATGCTGAAAAAATGTTTCTAGCACGAAAGGATTGTTCTTTTCAGAGGCAAGATTCACATTTTGCGCTTGATCCTGTATTCTTGTAGGTATCTGGTTCTAGTAGGAGGAAGGAAACGTGGAATTACTTTTTTTAGGGACAGGAGCCGGCATTCCCGCCAAGGCGAGAAATGTAACGTCGGTGGCATTAAAATTGCTTGAAGAAAGGCGTTCGGTATGGCTTTTTGACTGCGGGGAAGCCACACAGCATCAAATTTTACATACAACGATTAAACCTCGTAAAATAGAGAAAATCTTTATTACACACATGCACGGCGATCATGTATACGGACTTCCGGGGCTTCTGGGGAGCCGTTCTTTTCAAGGCGGAGAGGACGAGCTGACAGTATACGGACCTAAAGGAATCAAGGCGTTTATTGAAACAAGCCTTGCCGTCACGAAAACCCATTTGACATATCCGCTTGTGATCCAGGAAATTGAAGAAGGAATCGTGTTTGAAGACGATCAGTTTATTGTCACAGCGGTTTCTGTTATTCATGGCGTAGAAGCCTTCGGGTACCGTGTGCAGGAAAAAGACGTAACGGGTGCCTTGAAGGCGGATGTATTAAAAGAAATGAACATCCCGCCCGGACCCGTGTATCAGAAAATCAAAAAAGGCGAAACGGTAACGCTTGAAGACGGACGCATCATCAATGGGAATGATTTTCTGGAGCCTCCCAAAAAAGGAAGATCTGTTGTGTTCTCCGGAGATACGAGAGTAAGCGACAAGCTAAAAGAGCTTGCAAGAGATTGTGATGTGCTTGTTCATGAAGCAACCTTTGCTAAGGAAGATCATAAACTGGCTTATGATTATTATCACAGCACAACGGAACAAGCGGCTTTAACAGCGAAAGAAGCAGGGGCGAAGCAGCTCATTTTAACCCATATCAGCGCAAGATATCAGGGAGATTCCTCTTTGGAGCTTCAAAAAGAAGCGGTTGACGTTTTCCCAAATAGTGTGGCGGCATATGATTTCTTAGAAGTAACCATCCCGCGAGGCTGAAGGCATACTTATTTGACAATTTGTCATTACGTTGTATAATAAAGCGAAATCATTACGTTTTGAAAAAGGAGATGTGAACGATGAGAGTCAATGTTACTTTAGCCTGCACTGAAACGGGAGACCGAAATTACATCACAACAAAAAATAAACGCACCAATCCGGATCGTTTGGAGCTGAAAAAATATTCACCGCGTTTGAAGAAATATACCCTTCACCGTGAAACAAAATAACATAAAAGACCGGGCGTCTCTTACGGCCCGGTCTTTTTTTACGTTAATTGACTGCCTGGTAAAGAGGAGCGGTCTGCTGGCACGCTGCGCACCATACATCATAAATAGCTAAATGAACGATATGAGGTTCATCATGATGGATGTTGTGGGAGCTGTTTTTAGCTTGAATCCAGCCGCTTTGGTTGGATAGAGACAATATGCTGCTGTGCAAGTTTTGCCACTCCTGTTCAGTAGCGAATTTCTCAGTCCGTTCTCCTGATAACAACACAAGGAGAGGCATGTTTCCTAAATGGATTTGCCGCTGTTTGAGCTCCTGCAGACTTTTTGAAAGTTCTGCAGGTGTGCCCTCAAGCATCATCTTTCTCGTATATGATTTGTGCATCTCTTCGGGTATATAGGTGAAGCTGGCGAAATCTCCTAAAGCTGGATCAAGAAGGACCATGCCGATAATATCAAACTTGTTTTTGCAGGCCCATAAGCCGGTGATGACAGCTCCGTATGAGTGTGAAACAGCCAGATAAGGAGGTTTTACATCTGCTGCTTTAAGCAAACTCTCCAATTCTTTCACTTGTTGTTCAGCTGTTCGTTTCGCTCTGCTTTGCCCGCTTTTCCCTATGCCCGCCCGATCATATGTGAAAATGCCAAATTCATCATCAATGTCCGCCATTAATGGTTTCCACGTCTCAGAAGAAGTACCGTAGCCGGCCTCAAAGACAATCGTTACACCGCTTGTTCCTTTCCGGTGCTGTGTATGAAACGCACATCCGTCAATTGTGTATGTCTTTTCCATCCAAGCTGATTTCATTGGAGTCATCTCCTCTAATTGGTTCTATTAGGGAGACGGAGAACCTGAGCCGATCGTTTCTCTAAAAATAAAAAAAGAGATATCCGGCAGTGGATATCTCTCATATGCATTACCAGCCTCTTTCGTATTGAACAGGGGCCGGAATCTCTGTATTGAGCTGTTTCGCGGCAGTTCTTGCAAAGAATGGATCCCGCAAAAGCTCTCTGCCGATAAAGATGAGGTCGGCACGTCCGTTTTGCAGAATTTCTTCAGCCATTGAACCGTCTGTAATCATGCCGACAGCACCAGTTGCCATGTCCGCCTGTTCACGGATTTTCTCGGCGAAGCTGACCTGATAGCCGGGGAATACATTAATGTCTGCGTGAACAAGGGCGCCTGAACTGCAGTCGATTAAGTCAACACCCTGCTCCTTCATCCATTTTGCAAAACCGATGTGATCGGCGATGTCCAATCCTTTATCTGTATAGTCTGAAGCAGATACACGGACAAATAATGGCCCGTCCCATACTTGTTTGACTTCATCGATGATCTCTCTCAAGAAACGATAGCGGTTTTCAGGTGAGCCGCCGTATTCATCTGTGCGATGGTTGGAAAGCGGAGATAAAAATTCGTGAATTAAATATCCGTGCGCCGCATGAATTTCAATCACATCAAAGCCGGCTTCTTTTGCGCGGGCAGCCGCTTGCTTGAACTCCTGGATCGTTTCTTTTACTTTTTCTGCTGACATTTCTACTGGTGTTGCTGATTGTTCGTCAAACGCAATCGCCGATGGAGCGAAAATATCTCCTTCAAGCTCAGCTTTACGTCCGGCATGGGCAAGCTGAATGCCGATTTTTGAACCTTGTTCTTTAACCTGCTCAGTCAGTTTGGCAAAGCCTTCAATATGCTCGTCGCTCCAAATGCCTAAGTCTTGGTCTGTGATTCGACCTTGAGGGTTAACTGCTGACGCCTCTACAATAATCAGTCCGACCTGGCCGATTGCACGCGATATGTAATGTGCCATGTGGAACGGCGTTAATTTTCCGTCCTTTTCATGAGAAGAATACATGCACATTGGCGACATAACAATGCGATTTTTTAATGTCATATCTTTAATTGTAATAGGTGTGAATAATTTTCTGACCATTTCTTTCGCCTCCCGTAAGGTTTTTAGAGATTGATTATATCAAGTCATTTCTTTCCCGTCATATAAACTGCTCAAAAGATCCGTTCTTGTCAAACATTTCTGTATAATAGACAAGAAATCATTTTATTTTTCAGTTTATCAGCGTTTTTATTCATAGGAGGGGCGGAAATCGATGAATTGGCAGACGGAGGACGAATTGCGGGCACTTTTAACTTCTCTTGTGCAATACGAAAGCATCACCGGTTCGAAGGGCGAGGCAGCACTTGCAGAATATCTTTATTTTATTTTGAAGGACAAGCCCTATTTTCAAAAACATCCTGATGATGTAACTCTTCATACGATGGAAGATGGCAGATCTTTTCTTACGGCTTTAGTCAAAAAGAAGAAAGTCAAAAAGACAGTGCTTCTGTTGAGTCATTTTGATGTTGTTGACATAGAGGATTACGGAGAATTTAAACATATGGCTTGCAAGCCTGCTGAGCTTTTGAGTTCCTTTTTAGAGAAAAAAGAGCTGCTTCCGGAACGTGTGAGAAGAGATGCTGAAAGCGGAGACTGGCTGTTCGGCAGAGGGACGATGGATATGAAAGCGGGGCTTTGTGTTCAGTTGTCGATGCTGGAGCGGGCAATGAACGGCCATTTTGAGGGCAATCTGCTGTTGCTAACGGTTCCGGACGAGGAAGCGAATTCAAGAGGCATGATTGAGGCGGTTCCTGTATTGAAGGAAATGGAGAAAAAGCATGATATCACATTAACCGCTTGCCTGAATGCTGAACCGATGTTTGAAAAATTCCCCGGCGACCAGCAGCAATATTTTTATTCAGGAAGCATTGGCAAGGTGCTTGCGGGATTTTTCTGCAAGGGGATTGAGACACATGTCGGAGAGCCGTTTTCAGGCCTAAACGCGAATTTAATGGTATCTGAGATTAACCGTTTGCTTGAACTGAATGCTGATTATTGTGAAAAGGTTGATGGTGAGGTCACTCCGCCGCCGGTAAACTTAATGCAAAAGGACTTGAAAGAGGCATATTCAGTTCAGACACCGCATACAGCTGTCACATTATTTAATGTGCTGTCAATGAAACGCTCGGCTAGTGAGCTGCATCAGATGCTGCTTAAAACCGCAAAACAGGCGGCGGAGGAAATCATGTCAAACGTTCGGAAGAAAACACAGGTTTTTCAACAATTTGAGCCATTTCAGCCGACTGAACGGGCCGTCACTGTTTTGACATTTGATGAACTGGTCGCGCGTGCAAAAAAACGTGCTGGAACTACGGAAACAAACCGAGCTCTTAATTATGCCTTTGCTAACAGGGGGCAGCTTGGAGACAGGGATTTTTCGACGAAAATTGTTTCTGAGATTGCTTCGCTTTGTAAGGAGGATGCCCCGCTTATTGTTCTTTTTTATAGTCCGCCGTTTTATCCGGCCGTCTCTTCAAAGGACGATCAATTGATTAGAAATACAGCTGATCAGCTTGTGCAGTATGCGGCTAACAGATACGGCATTGCGTTGCGGGAGGTTCAGTACTTCCCCGGACTATCGGACTTGAGCTACCTTCAGCTGGAAAAGCAGGAGGTTGACGCATACACAAAAAATATGCCGCTCTTTAACAGAGGATATTCATTGCCAAGCGGCAAAGAACAGGCTTTATACGTCCCCGTTTTAAATGTCGGTCCAGCTGGTAAAGACCCGCACAAATGGACGGAAAGATTGTATATGCCTTATTCCTTTGAAGTGCTTCCCGATTTGCTATCATTTACGATCTCCGCGCTATTAAAGCAACCGGAAAAAGCCGGCCAGCAGTTGTAGAAAAAGAAAAGACAGAAGGCCCTATCCTTCTGTCTAATGCCTCTCTAAAGCCGCTCCGGCAAACTGTTCTTTGATTTCTGCGCTCCGTTTAGCGGTCTCTTCAATACAGTGAATAATCGCTTCTTCAAAGCGGGAGTCCTGTAAAGCCCGAAGGCCTGCCTCTGTAGTGCCCCCAGGACTGGTGATTTCCTTGCGCAGCTGTGCAGGCTGTTTGCCGCTTTGAAGGAGCATATCAGTTGCCCCTGCCATTGTCTGCAAAATGAGTGCTTTTGCCGTTTCTTTATCTAGTCCTACTTTTTGCGCCGCTTTTTCCATCGCCTCAATATAACGATAAACGTAGGCCGGGCCGCTGCCTGCGATTGCAGTGACGGCGTCAAGATGACGCTCCTCAACCAGTGTGGCATCACCGATTGTTTCCAATAGAGCCTTTGCAGCAGTAATATCGTCCTGGCTTGCTTCCGCGCTTACGGAAAATCCGGTTGCTGATTTTCTGATTGCCGCTGATGTATTCGGCATGACGCGAATGACCGCGAGCTTTCTGCCGAAATAATGCTGAATGGTCTCAATGGTAAGGCCTGCAAGTACTGAAATCACTAGCTGGTCCTTGAGATATGCCCGGATGCTGTCGATGCTTTCCGCCGCGTCTTTCGGTTTGAAAGCGAGGATGATGATATCGGTGTGAGTGAAAAACTCATTTTTATCTCTGCATGGACGCACGCCGTACGTTTCCTTTAATTCAATCAGACGCTCGTCATTTGAACGGTTTGTAATATAGATATGTTCTGGTTTTGTGATGCCGCTTTGCAAAATACCGTTGATCATCGCTTCAGCCATTGACCCGGCGCCGACAAATCCTATCTTTTTCATTGATATCCTCCTTCTATCAGAACAACAAAAAAACCTTTTCATCACGTAAAGGACGAAAAGGTTCGCGGTACCACCCTCATTAGCACAAATTGTGCTCAGCTCAATTCCCGTAACGCGGGAAACGTTTAGGTTTTCCTAACCGCGACTTGAGGGCAGGTTCTACAAACAAGCGGGCCGCAACACCTTTCAGCCGGGGGTATCGCTCTCTTAGACCATTGCCTTGTATACTATTCCTCGTCATAGCGTTCCAATGTTCTCGTTTTAGTTTGTTGTTCATTATGCAATGGCGGACAAGCTAATGTCAATAGCTTTTTCAAAAAGGTCTGTTCTCATTCAGCAATAATGACATAAGACCGAGAAAAAGCTAAAATATGAATAATGAATGAAGACAAGGAGCGAAAGGATGACAACTGAAGATGTAATTGCGATCCGCATCCCGACGCCGTTTGCTGTCGGCGATGTTATCGTTTACCTCGTAAAAGGTGATGCGCTGACACTTATCGATGCCGGGCCGAATACAAAAGAGGCTGCCAGAGCCTTACAAGAGCAGCTTGCCGCTGTAAATGTGAAAATGTCAGATATCGAGCAGGTTGTACTGACTCACCATCATGCTGATCATGCAGGCTTGCTTGATGTCTTTTCAGATGAAATTGAAGTGATTGGGCATGCGTTCAACGAACCTTATATCAGCCGAAATCAAGCCTTTATGGATTGGCAAAAACGTTTTTTTCAAAAGCTGCTGCCTGAATTAGGCGTTCCATTTGATACGGGGAAGGCGGAAAAGCTGATTCGGTCAGCGTATGCATTTTCCTGTACGAGATCTCTGACAAAAACAATCAGTGAAGGTATGGGGATTGACGGGCTTGAGGGCTGGTCTGTGTTGGAGATGCCTGGACATGCTGAATCGCATATCGTTCTTTTCCATGAAAAAAGCGGAAGGATGCTTGGCGGAGATCTACTGCTGGCCAACAGCTCGTCTAATCCGATTATAGAAGCGCCGAAAGCCGGAGACGTCAGGACAAAGCCTTTAGTGGATTATCAGCGGTCATTGCGAAGGCTGTCTCAACTTGAGCCAACAATCGTATTTCCTGGTCACGGCGGGCCAATCACCAGTGTCCAAGCATTGATTGAGAAGCGTTTTGACAAGCAGAGGAATCGAACGGAGGATGTGCGTCGTATGCTGGCTGAAAAGCCGATGACCGCTTTTCAGGTCTGTCAGCAGCTTTTTCCTGCTGTATATGAAAAGGAGTTGTTTCTAACAATGTCAGAAACGGCAGGGCATCTTGATGTGTTGGAGGCTGAAGAAGCCATCACGTCATATTGGGAAGGAAACATTGCATACTTTAGAACAATGAAGAGGTGAAATGGGTGAAACATATAGCGGGAAAAAGGATTTGGATAACCGGTGCTTCAGGAGGGCTTGGTGAAAGAATCGCATACTTATGCGCGGCTGAAGGAGCCCATGTCCTGCTGTCGGCTAGACGCGAGGATCGTTTGATAGAAATCAAAAGGAAAATAACCGAGGAATGGAGCGGACAGTGTGAGATTTTTCCTCTGGATGTCGGCCGCCTAGAGGATATCGCTCAGGTCCGTGATCAGATCGGCTCGGTTGATGTCCTGATCAACAATGCGGGCTTCGGTATATTTGAAACGGTTTTAGACTCGACATTGGAAGACATGAAAGCGATGTTTGATGTAAATGTCTTCGGCCTGATCGCCTGTACAAAAGCGGTGCTCCCGCAAATGCTTGAGCAAAAAAAGGGCCATATCATCAATATCGCCTCTCAAGCGGGGAAAATCGCAACACCGAAGTCGAGCCTGTATTCCGCTACAAAACATGCCGTGCTAGGATACTCAAACGCTTTGCGGATGGAGCTGTCGGGAACCGGCATTTATGTGACAACAGTCAATCCGGGACCGATTCAGACGGACTTTTTTTCCATTGCTGATAAAGGCGGGGACTACGTCAAAAATGTCGGCCGCTGGATGCTTGATCCTGATGACGTGGCAGCTCAAATTACTGCTGCAATTTTTACGAACAAACGGGAGATCAATCTTCCGCGTTTCATGAATGCCGGCACTAAGCTGTATCAGCTGTTTCCAGCTCTAGTTGAAAAGCTGGCAGGACGCGTGCTCATGAAAAAATAATGATGGAACTGCCTGTGGTGGAATGATTGTTGTTCACGAGACAGTTTTTGATAGTGGAAGGGAGAGATTGTTGAATGTCAATTCATTCAGATGTCCTTCATGTTCTGCTCAAAGATCCGTTTATTCAGAAACTGATTGATGCAGAGCCTGTTTTCTGGGCAAATTCAGGCAAGAAGCGGCCATTACCCCATGCAGATGAGTGGGCAACCGAGATAGCGGAAGCGGAAAAAAGACTGCGGCGCTTTGCCTCTTATATTGCCGAGGTGTTTCCTGAGACGAAAGGCGCTAAAGGGATCATCGAGTCTCCGCTTTTTGAGATGCAGTATATGAAGGAAAAGCTGGAAGCGGCATATCAGCAGCCATTCCCGGGAAGATGGCTTTTAAAGTGCGACCACGAACTTCCGATTTCAGGATCGATTAAAGCCCGGGGCGGGATTTATGAAGTATTAAAGCATGCTGAAAATCTGGCGCTTCAAGAAGGAATACTTCAGGAAACCGATGATTACCGCATCTTACGGGAAGACCGGTTTGCCGCGTTTTTCTCCCGCTATTCGATTGCTGTCGGTTCAACAGGAAACCTGGGCTTAAGCATCGGCATCATCGGCGCGGCACTCGGATTTCGCGTGACAGTGCATATGTCCGCCGATGCTAAGCAGTGGAAAAAGGATCTTCTCCGCCAAAAGGGAGTCACTGTTATGGAGTACGAAACAGATTACAGCGAAGCGGTGAACGAAGGGAGACGCCAGGCGGAACAAGATCCATTCTGTTATTTTATTGATGATGAACATTCTCGTCAGCTGTTCTTAGGATATGCTGTTGCTGCAAGCCGATTAAAAGCACAGCTTGACTATATGAATATACAGCCAAGTCTTGAGACGCCCTTGTTTGTGTATCTGCCGTGCGGGGTCGGCGGAGGACCGGGCGGTGTAGCATTTGGGCTGAAGCTTTTATACAGAGATCATGTTCACGTGTTTTTCGCAGAACCAACTCATTCACCGTGTATGCTGTTAGGGCTTTATTCAGGACTTCATGAGAAGATCTCTGTCCAGGATATCGGTCTGGACAATCGGACGGCTGCTGACGGACTTGCCGTAGGGAGGCCGTCAGGATTTGTCGGCAAGCTGATTGAACCGCTTCTGAGCGGCTGTTATACGGTAGAGGACAATACGCTTTATACTTTGCTTCATATGCTGGCCGTATCTGAAAATCAATATTTAGAGCCCTCTGCTCTTGCCGGCATGTTCGGGCCGGTTCAGCTTTTTTCGACAGAAGAGGGAAGGCGCTATGCTCAGAAATATAAGATGGAACATGCCGTACATGTCGTCTGGGGAACGGGAGGAAGCATGGTTCCAAAAGAGGAAATGGCTGCGTATAACCGAATCGGTGCTGATTTGCTAAAAAACGAAATGAAAAAATAAGCAGACAGTGAAAAGGTTTTCCGTTACAATCTTTGTAAGGGTTTTAACCTACAGAGAGTCAGGTGTAAACAGTGAAAAATAAAGAGCTTAACTTACATACTTTATATACACAGCACAATCGAGAGTCTTGGTCTGGTTTTGGAGGACATTTGTCGATTGCTGTATCTGAAGAAGAGGCAAAAGCGGTGGAAGGGCTCAATGATTATCTATCTGTTGAAGAAGTGGAAACGATCTATATTCCGCTTGTTCGGCTGCTCCATTTGCATGTCAAATCTGCTGCTGAACGCAATAAGCATGTCAATGTTTTTTTGAAGCACCCGCATTCAGCCAAAATTCCGTTTATTATCGGCATCGCCGGCAGTGTCGCAGTTGGAAAAAGCACGACGGCGCGGATCTTGCAGAAGCTGCTTTCGCGTTTGCCTGACCGTCCCAAAGTGAGCCTTATCACAACAGATGGTTTTTTATTTCCTACTGCCGAGCTCAAAAAGAAAAATATGATGTCAAGAAAAGGGTTTCCTGAAAGCTATGATGTAAAGGCGCTGCTCGAATTTTTGAATGACTTAAAATCAGGAAAGGACAGCGTAAAGGCCCCGGTGTATTCCCATCTAACCTATGACCGCGAGGAAGGTGTGTTCGAGGTTGTAGAACAGGCGGATATTGTGATTATTGAAGGCATTAATGTACTTCAGTCTCCCACCTTGGAGGATGACCGGGAAAATCCGCGTATTTTTGTTTCTGATTTCTTCGATTTTTCGATTTATGTGGATGCGGAGGAAAGCCGGATTTTCACTTGGTATTTAGAGCGTTTTCGTCTGCTTCGGGAAACTGCTTTTCAAAATCCTGATTCATACTTTCATAAATTTAAAGACTTGTCCGATCAGGAGGCTGACGAGATGGCAGCTTCGATTTGGGAGAGTGTCAACCGGCCGAATTTATATGAAAATATCCTGCCGACTAAATTCAGGTCAGATCTGATTTTGCGCAAGGGAGACGGGCATAAGGTCGAGGAAGTGCTGGTAAGGAGGGTATGATATTTTGCATCATATCGAACTGTATGTCTCTGACTTGGAGACGTCTAGGCGGTTTTGGGGCTGGTTCTTAAAAGAACTTGGCTATAAAGAGTATCAAAAATGGAGCTCAGGCATCAGCTGGAAGAAAGATTGTTTTTACCTAGTAATTGTGCAGGCGAAAGAGCCTTTTTTAGAGCCTGGATACCATAGATGCCGAGTCGGGCTGAATCATCTTGCATTTCACGCTGAATCCAAGCTTCAAGTCGATCAGATGACCGAAAAACTGACGGCAAAAGGCTATCGTGTGTTGTACCGAGACAGGCATCCTTTTGCCGGAGGAGACGGGCATTATGCAGTCTATTGTGAGGATCCGGACCGGATGAAGGTAGAGCTCGTTGCCCCAAGCTGTTAATCGTGATCTTTGGACAGGCTGTTCAGCTTTTTCTCAATGCGATCCAGCTGCGCTTTTCGGTTTTTCGCATACTTGAAGCCTGTAACAGCCGCAAAGATGACAGCGGCAAATATGATAAATGCAAACAGCTGAAACATCACATCGCCTATATTCATGTTCTTCACCTCATGTTTGCGGGAGAGAGTCATTTTCTCCCGTTTTTTATTTAAAGCTGCTTTTCCAGACGGGAACCGTGTTTTGTGGTTTCCGTTTTCATCTGCCGATAGGCGACCGCTAAAAATGGCAGGCCGAGCAGGGTAATGCCGCTCAGGACAGAAAAAATAAAAATTGGCCGGCCAGCGCCAAATAGGTCTATACATATCCCTCCGACCCAGGGGCCGATGACGTTTCCGAGCTGGGAAAAACCGATTGCCCCGAAATAAGTGCCTTTTAATCCTGGTTTTGCAATCTGGTCTACAAACAAATCCATCATAGAGAACAAAAGCACTTCGCCGATCGTAAAAGTGATGACAATCATCACAAGTGATGAAACACCGTGTGATACGGTGAAAATGGCCATGCTGATACTAACCATCACATTACCGAGCATCAGAGAGCAAAGCGGCGAAAAACGTTTTGCAAAATGGACAATGGGAAATTGCGTCGCCAACACAACGATTGCGTTTAATGTCAGCATCAGTCCGTACAGCTTTGTTCCATTGCCGTTCAAGGGGTTCTGCGCCATATACTGAGGGAATGTGGAACTAAATTGTGAGTAGCCGAAGGTGCATAGCGTAATGCCAATCAAAGCAATTGTAAAAAGATAATCCTTTTGCGTGACCATAAACGCTTCGCTCACGCTCATATGTCGGGACAGGTCTGATGCTGATAAGGAGGGATGTTTTTTAAATTGGCTGGCAAGCACAAGTCCGTATAGTCCGTAAATGACTGCAGGCACCAAAAAGGACGTGGTCGATTGCGATGAGCCGAAATACAAGCCTAGCACGGGTCCGAAGACAACGCCGATATTAATAGCTGCATAGCGTAAATTAAAAACAAGCAGTCTTGTTTTTTCTTCTGTCATATCAGACAGCAAAGCCTTTGAAGCGGGCTCAAACAGTGATTTGCAAAGACCGTTTAATGCGTTGACTACAAAAAACACCCAGAGATGAGATGCTGCCGCAAACCCTATAAATACCAGCATCCATCCGAAAATGGACACAAGCATCATGTTTTTTCTGCCGAATTTATCTGAGATATATCCGCCGTAAAAGCTTGCGAGGATGCCGACTGATGAGCTCGCAGCAATGACCAGCCCTGCATAGGAAGCCGATGCACTGTGGACGGCTGTCAAATAAATCGCTAAAAAAGGAATGCTCATCGATGTTGCCATTCTGCCAAAAATGGTTCCAATTATAATTGTCCAGCTGATCGGGTGGATATCTTTCCATTGCTTCATGAATTATATTCTCTCCTGTATGTAAGATCTTTCTCTATCATATATGAAAAAATTTCCTTATCCAATAGATGATTCGAAGTATTTCGTTATTGACACGTCGTATGTCTGTGGATTGTATGGATGGCAATATACTATATGTTGAGGACGCACGTGGCTACGTATTGAAATTGAGGGTGATGCCAGAAGGAAGATCACGATATATCCGATGAAAAGCAAAGCCATTGGTCAGGTGAGGGTGTCTGTTTGAAACAGTAAAGGAGTTTAAGCCGCCGGGATGTGGATCATATTGGCAGCAAAACCGGATATGAGATCAAGATGTACGCTGAAAACCGTCATGCCGCATGACAGAAGAGAGAGCGCATCTCTTCGGTTGAATCAAGAATGGTAATCGTGTATCCACGCGTGATCGTGGACAGCTTATTCCGTTTTGCGCGAGCATTGAAGGGCTGTCGTATGACTTTGAGACTGTTTCTTTGTTATCAGGCGGTGTTTTCAAGGGAAAGCCGCATCAGCGGCTGAAAGCACTGGCAGTCATACGTTTAAGAGAACAGGCCCTGGTTTGTGACATAGTCATAAATGATATCTTCTATATGCGCATGCAAATCCTCATCTGGTTCTTCATTCCGTCTCTCTTCTAGAGCTGCTTTTAGGTTTTGTTTTTCATACGGGCTTAACGGATCTATGGCAACATTTCTGCCGTATTGACGCAGTGCCTGTCCCATCATTTTTTCGACAAATTTCTCCATCATGACTCCCCTATCCTTATGCTTCGCTTTTATTCTACTAAATGTTTTTCTTCTCTCAAACCCTTGGATCATATTTTCTGTCAGACAAGAATCATTTACCAGTATAAAACGAACATACTTTCGCATATAATGAAAAACGAACATAAGTTCTTTTTAGAGGTGTGTATGATGAAAGAAAAAGTGATTTTTCTCGTTGACATGCAATCGTTTTATGCATCTGTAGAGAAAGCGGAAAATCCAGAAGTGAAGTAGCTCTTATTTATAAATGTTTAACGTTTTCAAAATTTATGAATTTAAGTTTATCGAAGTTAAAACAAGAATTTGTGACTTACCTATATTCATGTACAGATGCTCTATTCAAAAAAAATAAAGTTGTGTCTTATTCGAATCTTTATTCTTTTGCATTTGGTGTGCAATATTTACAGTATAGTTATTTGTCTGAACCTCTAAAAAGTTTATTTACTGATTTATTAAACAATAAAAAATACTCTTTAGAGAAAAGCTTTATTGGAGTTGGCTTAGATAAATGGGTTATTGTTGATTAAGAATATACAGCAGGTTAATGTACGGGTATTAAAGTTTGAATGCTTACCAAACAATTTGAAGCTTGAGATTCAACAATATCTTTTTAATTGGTGGCAAAAAGGAGAAAGTGAAATAGCAATTGCACGGAGATACTCTAATGTAATGAGGATAGGAAATGCTCTCGTTTGCACTGGGATAAGCTTTCAATCATTGCTAGATCTAACTTATGTAAATGTACTAACTATTAATGATTTTTTGCATCAACTTAAAATTAAGGGGAAAAATAAATATTCTCTAAAAACCATTCAGGGATCTTTCTCTGAGGCTCGAATGTTTTTTGACTGGTTAAATAAAAAAAGAAACACTGATAACTCATTAAATAATCCTTTTAGACGTTTTAAGTATTACAATATAAATTCGTTTGTGAAGAATGCAAAGTATATTCCTGAAGAAATAATTGAACAGTTAACAAATGTTATTCATGAATGTTCCAGAAGTATTCAACTTATTTGGCTGATTATGATGAATACGGGAATGAGAGTTTCAGAGGTATTAAATCTAACAAAAGATTGCTTAGTTTACGACCAAAATGAAAAAACGTTATTCCTAAAGTTTTTAGCTTCAAAAAATTTAAAAGAACGTCGTAAAAAAGGTTTAGATGATTTCCATACGATTCCTTTGACTAACGCGGAACTTATAACAAAAATTCGAGAACAAATTGATAATACCTCTGGCCTTAGGGCTTTATGTAATACAAATCTTATTTTTATTCTTATCGACGATAAACACCGAAGTTCTATAAAACGTTATACTGGCAGTATGGTTTCCAATGAGATTAATAAATGTATAAAAAAATATCAGATTAAAGATCATACAGGTAATCTTTTTCACTATGCCAATCATCAATGCAGAAAAACATTAGCTGTTTCTTTATTGAGCGAGGGGAGTTCTGTCACAGATGTCTCTCAGATATTAGGACATTTAGTAGAAAAAACAACCCAACAATATTATCAAGATGTTGATTCATTAAAGATAGCTAAGCTTGATCAAAAACTTTTTGAGGAGTTATTCCATACACTTGATAAAAAAACTGTTGAGTCCTATAATCCTCATGATTTTGAGCAGCTTAAGCAAGAAATTATGTTAGGTGCTCGGGAAACGCCTGAAGGTCATGGTAGCTGCGTAAAACATGATTCTTTTGGTCCCTGCAAAAAAAGGTCCTGTGTGGGTTGCTCTTTCCTGTTAACTGGACCGCAAAAACTTCCTATGTGGAGAAAACTTTATCGAGATCAACAGAAATATGTTTGCGATTTACGTTCGGTAATGATAAGGCAGGGGATCGAAAATTATAAAGACTATAGAGATTTCCAGCATGAGAATCATCTGCTTAATCTGTACAAGAATACTATTGAACAGCTAGAAAAATTTATGAAAGAGAGGGATTTGAATTTTTAATGAATATAAAATAACAGTTTGATTTAAGAGAGAATTATTCAAAAAATCTTAAAGAATTTTTAATTCTTCGTATAGATCAACTTGGACACTTTGATTTTTCTGATGATTCTTGGTATTTGGAAAAGAGGCACAAAGATTCCCTCCCTAAAGGCGCTTACACCTTAACTTTTTATCAGATACCAATTCAATATAAAAATTGGGTGAAATATTATGCTCTCTTATGTGATAATCAAGTGAATACGATAAATAAAAAATGTTTAAGTATTGCCCGGTTTTTTAAATTCATTGTAAAGCAATTTGGTTATTTAGAACTAGGGGAAATAACCAGACAACATGTTAATGCCTTTGAATATTCATTGAACCTTTCTTCTTATTCAATGAACAACAAACAAGTGATTTATGCTTCAGTTCATGATTTCTTTACAAAGATTT
>NZ_MOEO01000009.1:0-198260 GCF_001875785.1 Bacillus sp. FMQ74
CAGAAAGCTGGGCGAGCTGGACTTCGATTTCTGAAAGCTCGATTCGGTAGCCGCGGACCTTGACCTGCTGGTCGATCCGGCCGATGTATTCGATGCCGCCGTTCACCCACTTCACCAAGTCGCCGGTGCGGTACATGCGCTCACCCGGCACAAACGGATCAGCGACAAACCGCTTCGCGGTTTCGTCTTCTCGATTCAGATAGCCTCGCGCCAATCCGCGTCCCGCCACGCAAAGCTCTCCGGCTACGCCTTCCGGCTGCACCTGATTGCCTTCGCCAAGAATGTACACTCTCGTATTGGCGATCGCCCGTCCGATGGAAAGCGAGCCTTCCTCCGGATGGATTTCCGTGCTTGTGGCAACAACCGTGTTTTCTGTCGGCCCGTAGTTGTTGACGAGTGTGTATGGCTGTTTGACTGCGCGCTTCAGCTTGTCTCCGCCTGTGAGCAATACGCGTAGTGATGTGTTCTCAAGCTCCATGAACTGTTCCGCAAGCTGTGTCGGCAGGAACGTGATCGTTACGCCGTTCGTTTCGAAGTAATCATTTAGGCGGACGATATCGAGGCGGATCGCTTCATCAATGACATGAAGCTCGGCGCCGATCGTCCAGGTCGGGAACATCTCCCAAATGGAAGCGTCGAATCCAAAGCCCGCATACTTCGCACTGCGGTCCTCCGCTGTCATGCTGAACGCGTCGTGGTGCCAGAAGCACAGGTTCACAAGCGCACGGTGCTCGACCATGACACCCTTCGGCTGTCCGGTCGTTCCAGACGTGTAAATCATGTACGCCAAGTTCTCCGCGGTTACAGCGGTCTCTGGATTTTCCTCGTCGTTTTCATCAAGCGGCAGGCTTAGAATCGTGCGGTTTCCGTCGAGAAGAATGACATCTCCCGTATAGCTGTCCGGCACTGAAATGCCTTCCTGTTTCAAGAGAAGCTTCGTGCCGCTGTCCTGTAAAATATATTCAATCCGCTGATCAGGGTAGTCAGGATCAATCGGCACAAACGCCGCTCCCGCCTTTAAGACGCCGAGCACCGCGGCGGACATTTCAAGCGACGGCTTCGTGAGAACGCCGACGCGCTCATCCGGGCTGATGCCGCAGTCCATCAGAATCCGCGCGAGACGGTTTGCCTTCGCATTCAGCTCGCCGTACGTCCAAGATTGGCCGTTGTATGTGACAGCCGGGCGGTCTTTGTGGCGCTGAGCAGTTTCTTCAAATAGCTGATGAACCGTTTTGTCTGTCGGCACAGGCAGCGTCTTGCCCTTCCACGCCTCGAGAAGCGCTTGTTTTTCTGTTTCAGTGACGAGTGACAGGCTGGAAAGCGGCTGGTTCGGGTTGCCAATAACAGCATCTAAAAGCTGCATCCAGTATTGCTTCCATCGTTCAATCGTTTTCTGCTTAAACAGAGCTGTATTGTATTCGAGTACGAATGTAAGCCCGCCGTCGGTTTCGTCAGCCGTCAGCGTGAGGTCAAACTTGGCTGTTTTCCGTTCAAACGGATGCGGCTCAAGCTGAATCCCTTTCATTGTTAAATCCTTTATGTTCGCATTTTGCATTGAAAAAACTGCATCGAATAACGGATTTCTGCTTGTGTCACGCTGAACCTGAACATTTCCGATCAAGTCCTCAAGCGGGTAATCCTGCGCATCAAAAGCGCTGAGTGCCGTTTCTTTCACTTCGTTAAGATAGTTGGCAAACGTCTTTTCACCCTTCGGATACGTGCGCAGCGCCAATGTATTGACGAACATTCCGATGACGCGGCTGACGTCCGCTTGAGATCGTCCGGCGACAGGTGAACCGACGATGATATCGTCTTGCCCGCTAAGTTTTGATAAAAACGCACTGTATGAAGCTAGAAGCACCATGTAAAGCGTGGAATCCATTTCTTTTGCAAGCCTGCGCAGAGCATCAGCTTTGCCTGCTTCTAATGAAAATGCAATGCGGTCTCCCTCAAATGTTTGAACGGCAGGCCGGCTGTAATCAGTCGGAAGCGTCAGTACCGGCAGCTCTCCATTCAACTCCTTCAGCCAATGTTCCTCTTGCTTTTTGTAAAGCTCAGACTGAATAAACTGCTGCTGCCACACAGCATAATCCTTATATTGAATACGAAGCGGCTCAAGGTCTTCTCCGTCGTACAGCTTTGAAAGCTCTTCAATCAGCACACCGACAGACGCACCGTCAGAAATAATGTGATGCATATCGAACAGCAGCACATGCTCAGTTTCTGAATGCTTGATCAGCCCTATTCTGAACAGTGGAAGTTGGTCGATTTTGAAAGGCTTAATAAACTCAGAAACGATCCGCTCTGTCTCTTCTTTCGGGGCTTCGAAATAGGCCATCTCACACTCAGCCTCTTCCCAGATCCGCTGCACCGTTTCTCCATCTTTTATTTCAAACGTGGTTCTCAAGGCTTCATGACGCTGCATTAACTGCTGCATGACGCTGTTAAGCCTTTCAATATCAAGCTCACCTGTAAGGCGCAGAACCGCCGGCATGTTATAGCTCGTTTGCGCATCTTCAAGCTGCTGAAGGACATACATCCGTTTTTGCGGTGAAGAAACAGGATACGTATCTTGTTTCTCTGCCGGGCTGATACTGGCGGCTGTCCCTTTTTCAGCAGAGGCAATCACCTGTGCTAAGCCCTCAACCGTCGGTGACTGGAAGAGATCCTTGAGTGACAGCTCAACGCCCAGCTCCTGATGAACCAAGGCAAGCATCTTCATGCCTGCTAATGAATGTCCGCCAATGTCAAAGAAGTGGTCATAAACACCAACTTGTTCAGCCTGAAGCACCTGCGCCCAAATGTCTGCGACTTTTTGTTCCGTTTCATTGCGTGGCGGAACATATGAAACACCTCTTGAAACGTTGGCATCAGGAATCGGCAGCGCTCTCCGGTCAATTTTTCCGTTCCCTGTCAGCGGCAGCTCATCCATTTGGATAAACACCGCAGGAACCATATATGCCGGCAAGTCCTTCGCAGCATGCTCTCTCAGCTCCTGTGATGAGATGTCTCCCTCTCCGACATAGTAAGCGCAAAGCAATTGATCTCCTGCTCCTTGTTCAACAGCAAGCACAACACTCTCCTGAACACGATCATGGGTTTGCAGCTGATGTTCGATTTCTCCAAGCTCGATGCGCTGTCCGCGAATCTTCACCTGATGGTCGATTCGCCCGATAAATTCGATGTCGCCATTCGGCAGCCATCGGGCAAGGTCTCCCGTTTTATACATGCGTTCACCGGATGCAAACGGATGGGGAACAAATTTCTCCTCAGTCAGCTCTGGACGGTTGTAATAGCCTTTCACGAGTCCTTCGCCGCTGACGCAAAGCTCTCCGGCAATCCCGGCAGGCTGCACGTGTCCCGTACGGTCAAGAATATATACTTCCGTATTGCTGACCGGTTTACCAATCGGAACAGACAGCGTGTGCTCCTCTAACTCATCAACCGGATGATACGTCGCGAAAACCGTGCTTTCAGACGGCCCATACATGTGAAGGAGCTTCCCCTTTCCAACCGTTTGCAAAGCTTTTCTGACATGCTCAACCGAAGCCCGTTCCCCGCCAAACATAATCTTGCGCAGCGTTGACAAGCACGCCGGATTCAAGTCCACAAGCAAGTGGAACAAAGCGGTTGTAATCATGAGAATGCTGATGTTCTCTTGTTCAATGACGCGAGACAGGCGAGCCATATCCAAGACGGTTTCCTTCGGTATCAGCACCAGCTTGGCACCGTTTAACAAAGAGCCGAACATATCGAACATAAACGCGTCAAACACGTAATTGGAAAGTCCGAGAATCGTATCCTGTTCTGTAATGCTGAGAAAATTCGTTTTCTTCACCGTACGGAGAATATTGGCATGTGTCACGATATTCCCCTTTGGTGTTCCTGTCGTTCCGGAAGTATACGTCAGGTTGGCCATTGCCGCAGAATCAAGAGGCAGTGCGAGATTTCGCGCTTCGTCATGATAGCTTTCTTCCTCATCTGCGAGCACGATAACGCCGCCAAATTCCGCTTCTTCCGCTAAAGTCTTTAATTTCCTCTGTGTGAGAAGCACCTTTGCGCCGCTGTCACGGAAGAAATGCTGGATTCGCTGAATCGGGTGTTCCGGATCAATCGGAACATAAGCCGAACCTGATTTTAATACTGCCAAGATCGACACAATCATCTCCATTGACCGCTCGCATAAGACAGCCGCAGTTCTGCCTTCGCCAGCTCCAAGAGAAAGAATGCCGTGGGCTAAACGATTGGCCCGTTCATTCAGCTCACGATAAGTGAGTGTTTCACCTTCATATTGAAGCGCCGGATGGTCTGGTGTTTTCACCGCTTGCTCTTCAAACAGCTGAACAATTGTTTTGTCTTTCGGATAAAGTGTTCTGCCCGGGTTAAACTGCTGAATTTGCAAAGCAGCCTCCTCTTCAGAAAGAAGCTTAAACTCGGAAATCCGCTGTTCCGGCTCAGCCGCAGCATCTTCAAGCAAACGCGCAAAATGCGTAAGCAGCCTGTTTGCCGTGCTTTGTTTAAATAGTTTCGTGCTGTAATCCAAATCAAGCTCAATGCCTTCATCGGTTTCTCTCGCCTGCACCGTCAAATCAAATTTGGCAATCTTGAAATTGGTCTCATGAAGAGACAAGGACAGATCGCCGACAGCCGGAATGCCCTCTGTCGCGTTTTGAAGGCTGAACATCGTGTCAAACAGCGGATGCCTGCTTACATCACGCGGGATGTTCAAATCTTCAACAAGCCACTCAAACGGATAGTCCTGATGAGAAAAGGCATCCAGCACCCGTTTGCGGACACGCGAGATCAATTGGGTAAACGTCTCATCCTGCTTGACCTCACTGCGAATCGCAAGCGTATTGACGAACATCCCGACAATGCCCTCTGTATCGGAGTGGTTTCTGCCGGCTGACGGCGTCCCGACAATGATGTCGTCCTGTCCCGTATACTTTGACAAAAGCGTATAGTAAGCGGAAAGCATCACCATATACAAAGTGGCGCCGTTTTGTTCAGCCAAACGATTGAGGCGATCCTTTACCCCCGCATCCAGCTTGATTGACACCCGATCCCCTTCAAAGCTTTGAACAGGCGGTCTCGGGTAATCGGACAGAAGCTGAAGCACCGGGAGTTCGCCTGCAAAGACTTCCTTCCAATAAGCTTGGTCTTTCTTGTACCCTTCAGCAGCCTGCCTGCTTTGCCATACGGCGTAGTCCTTATACTGGAGACGAAGCTCAGGAAGCTGTTCGCCTTTATAAATGCGTGCTAATTCCTCCAATATAATGCCAATGGATACACCGTCAGAAATCAAGTGGTGCATGTCAAACAGCAGCATATGACGGTTCTCTTCAAGCTCCAGCAAACCGATTCTGAACAACGGTGCTTTCGCCAAGTCAAATCTCCGAACGAATGAAGCCATAATTGCCTCATCTGAGCGGCCGCCTCTTTCAATCATCTCAATGTTGAATTCAACGCTGTCGTGAATGTTCTGTCTCGGCGTGCTGTTTTCAAGAACAAATGATGTTCTCAACGACTCGTGGCGTCGGATTAACCCCTGAAATGCGCGCTCCAGCTTTTGAATATCTAAGGGCCCTTCCAGAATTGCTGCTGCCGGCATGTTGTAGCCGACTCCCGCATCCTCGAACTGGCTGACGATATATGTTCGCTGCTGTGCCAGAGAAAGCGGATAATGCTCCTGTTTTTCAGCAGGTTCAATCACCGCAAAAGCTTTGCTTTCTCTGTGATCGGCTTCCTGTGCAAGAGCCGCAATCGTCGGATGCTCAAACAAATATTGAAGCGGAATCTCGGCGCCTGTTTCCTTATGAATCTTCGTTAAAAGGGTCATGGCCTTCAATGAATGTCCGCCCGTTTCAAAGAAATTGTCAAAGATTCCCGCCTTCTCAACGTTCAGCACATCCTGCCAAATGGCTGCGATTGCTTTTTCAGTCTCATTTCGCGGCGCTGTATAGGCCGTGCTGCTGACAGCCTTCACTTCTAGCGCAAACAGCTTGCGGCGGTCGACTTTGCCGCTTGGCGTAAGCGGAATTTCTGTCACGTCTGTAAAGTAAACCGGCACCATATAGTCAGGAAGCTGTCTGGCCGCCTGCTCCCGTAGGCTGGCAGGTGCAAATTCGCTTCCAGGCTTCTGCACAACATATGCGCAAACCTCAAGATTTCTCTGTTCGTCAGGGCGTGCCAAAACAACGGCTTTCGCAACGTCGGGCGCCTGCTGAATCACAGCTTCAATTTCCCCAAGCTCAATCCGGTAGCCGCGGACTTTGACCTGGTCATCCTCTCTGCCTAAATATTCGATTGTTCCATCTGGAAGCCAGCGCACCACATCCCCGGTTCGGTACATGCGCTCGCCCGGCATGAACGGATCTTGTAAAAACTTCTCATCCGTCAATTCAGGCAAATGCAAATAGCCTCGACCCACACCGTCTCCCGCGATATAAAGCTCGCCAGCCACGCCTTCAGGCTGCAGCCGGCCTTTTTGATCCAAAATATATAAGCGATTATTTCCCAGCGCTTTCCCGATCGGCACATACGCTGATTGAACGGGACTCTCCGGGATAACCGGATGAACAGAGGCGTCAACACACGTTTCAGTCGGCCCGTACACATTGGTCAAACGCGGTGCCGCGCCTGTTTCTTTAAACAGCTTCAGCAGTTTATCTGCAACGACAGAGGATAGGCCTTCTCCGCCGATCAGCATATGCTTCAGCTTAAGTCCGCCAAGATCGCCCGCCGCTATCAGCATTTGCAGATGGGCAGGTGTACCATCCGTCGCCTCAATGCTATTTCTCCGATAATACGCAGCAAGGGCGGCCCCGTTCGTCACTGTTTTCTTCGGTACGATATAAAGGGTTTGTCCCAAAAGAAGCGACGCGAAAATCTGCTTCACCGACGCATCAAAGTGGAACGGCGCAAGCAATGCCATCCGCAGGGTTTGGCAGCCGCTTTGATAAATCGTCTGCTGCAGAGATTCAACCAAGTGATGAACCTGGCGATGCTCGATCATAACGCCTTTCGGACGTCCGGTTGTTCCCGATGTGTAAATAATGTAGGCAAGATTCCGTGCGTCCACATCTGCATTCAGGCTTTCTTCTGCACCTTCTGCAATTGCCTGATCTAAGTCAATCAGCTCAGCATCGACTTCAGGCGCCGCAACCTTCGATTCAGTCAGGATGAAGTCCGCCCCGCAATCCTCCAAAATATATTGAATCCGCTCAGCAGGAAAAGCGGGATCAATCGGCACATAGGCTCCACCGGCTTTTAAAATCCCCATGATAGATGTAATCATCCGTTCAGAGCGTTCAATCAGTACCGCGACAGGACTGTCCGGGCCAACCCCTTTTTGTTTCAGCACATTGGCGATGCGTGCAGATTGCTCATGTAACGTTCGATAGGACAATGTGCGATCCTCAAATACAACCGCTGGATGATCTGAAAGCAGCTCAGCCTTTTCTTGGAACAGCTCCGGGATCGTCATGTCCTTGCGGTAGCTGACGGATTTACCGCCAGCCCTCGCAAGTAGCTTCTCTTTCTCCGCTTCAGAAATCATCGTTAATTCATCAATTGTATGTTCTGGATGCGTTAACGCGTTCTCCAGCATGGTAATCATGCGCTCACAAATCATGTTGATTTCTTCACGTGAAAATAAATCAGTGCGGTAATCAAAATCTATGGTGAGTTTCCCAGTATCCCATCGATCCTTTACATGAATCGAGACATCATTTAATCCGCTGCCGCTGAAAATCGGCTCAGTCAAAAAGGCAAGATCCTCTTCTTTCTGCCACTGCATCACTTGATATTCAAGAGAAACCGTGAACAGCTTGGTCAAAGAGCTCTTTGTTTCACGCAAATCGTTGATCAGGAGATTATACGGATACTTTTGGTGGCGAAGTGTCTTCATGAGATCCTTCATCCGGTCTTTGACAAATTCTAAAAACGCTTGCCCGCCGTCAATTTTTGTCCGAAGCGGAACCGTAGAAACAAACATGCCTAACATCTGCTTCTCTTTCGCATTCGTCCGGTTGCCCATAAAGGTTCCCGTCACAACATCATTCTGGCCACTGACCCTGTACAAATAGGCGGCAAGCAACGATTGAAACACCGAAAGAACACTGACTTTGTTTGCCTCACAAAACGATAGAATCTGTTGATGAAGCGCTTCAGACACATCTTTAGAGTACCTCTCAGCATCTAAACTCCCTCCTGCGGAAGCATTCCGTTTCAGGGAAACAAGTTCAGGCACCGATTCAAATTGCTTGTTCCAAAACGCCTTGTCCTTTTCAAACCGCTTCGATTGAGCATAGTCCTGTTCAGATAAAACATGATCGATAAATGAATGCGAGATTCCTTCTTCTGTCTCTGAGCCGCTGGCTAATTCTAAATAAATGTGCATGATCGCATTCCCGAGAATATTCATGGAGATACCATCAGAAATCACGTGATGAACATTTGCGTAAAACCACACTTCATTTTCCTTTATGGTGAACAAGGAAAAACGGAACAAATCACAATCGTACAGCGGCAAAGGTTTCTTCGTTTCCTCCCGGCTCCATTGTGAAATAAACTCTATCGCATTCGGATCTTCAGTAGTGTCAGTATGTTTTATATCAACAGGCCGATACTCGCTAATATATTGAATAGGCTCCCCGTTTTCATCTAGCCGCAACCGAAGGCGCATGGCGTCATTTCTGCGAATAAACTCTTGAATCGCCTGCTCAACAAGCACATAATCAATCGCATCAGCTGAAACCAGCTTACCAATCCCCGCAAGATTTGAAATGCTCGTGTGAGGATAAAATTTTTCTGTGTACCAAATTCGTTTTTGTGCATCCGTTAAAGGGTAAAAAGTTATTTCCATATTGTCATACCTCCCCTAATCTTTATAAGCAGTGAACATGTGCAACGCATTTTCTCTTTCTTATCCATACCAGTTTTTAATTCTTATGAACTAACAACCGAAATAGCCCAAAGTACTACACTTAAAAAGCAGTGCTTCCAATCACTTCCAATCTACCGCTATTAAAACAGGCTGCCGTCAGTCAGCATTGCGGGGTTTAACACAAGCGGATAAAGACCGCAAGACTCTCACCCTAATAAGAAACAATTTTGGCTATTTATTCATTGTTTTCAATATTTTTTATCTTGCTACCGTTCACTTTAAATGAAAAAAATGTTTTTATCACCGAAAAATGGGTGAAAAGTTTCATGCGGGATGCCGAAAGATTCCAGTTTATTTACAGGGATATTTTTGCGGGATGCCGCAATTATTTCCACTAAACATTATTTACAGAAAAATAAAAATTTTTAAAACGAATTACTGCGTTCAATCTTATTTATTGTTGACTGCGATTTACAATCTTTACATGATATATGTTTACCGCGCAAAAACCGAAAAACAGGCAAAAAAAAAGACACCCTTGCGAAGAGCGCCTTACAACGATTCTTTCATGACATTTTTGTCGATATCAATCAATTCCATATAGCCTTTCCCCCACTCATACATGGCATCAAGAATAGGCATGAGGCTTTCTCCTTGCGAGGTCAGAGAATATTCAACCCTCGGCGGGACAACCGGATACACTTCCCTGTGAACAATCATATCCTGCTCAAGCTCTCTCAGCTGATTCGCGAGGATCTTCTGCGTAATATCAGGAATCAATGTTTTTAATTCATTGAACCGTTTTGTTCCCTCTTTTCCCAAATGCCACAAAATGAGCATTTTCCATTTACCGCCAATCACTGCAAGCGTTAATTCCTTCTCACAATTAAACCTTTTTCCGTCCATCCGGCTCAAAAGAAATCCCCCCTTAGTAACCTTTTTATATGTTAGATACGTATCGTCACTTACTTACTTTTTTGCAGACTATTTTTTCATTATACTCACTCATAATACTAAGAGAAAGAAATCTGATTGCCTCTCCTCACAGTATCCTCCAAGTAACTTGTTGACTTCAAAGTGCCTACTTCTCATCAAAAGAGGGAACCTATAGAATGAAAAATAATTCGAAAAAGGGAGTGGATCAACAATGGAATTACAGCTTGCATTAGACCTCGTCAACATCCCAGAAGCCATTGAGCTTGTCAAAGAAGTGGAGCAATATATCGACGTGGTTGAAATCGGAACACCGGTCGTCATTAATGAAGGCCTAAGAGCGGTTAAAGAAATAAAAGACACATTTCCGCAATTGAAAGTTCTTGCAGACCTGAAAATCATGGATGCCGGGGGCTACGAAATCATGAAAGCGTCGGAAGCGGGCGCTGACATCATCACCGTTTTAGGGGCTACAGACGATGCAACGATTAAAGGCGCAGTAGAAGAAGCCAAAAAACAAAAGAAGAAAATCCTAGTGGACATGATTAACGTGAAAGACATCGAATCCCGCGCGAAAGAAATCGACGCACTCGGTGTTGACTACATCTGCGTCCATACTGGCTATGATCTTCAAGCAGAGGGCAAAAACTCTTTCGAAGAATTAACGACAATCAAAAATACCGTAAAAAACGCAAAAACCGCAATCGCGGGCGGCATCAAACTTGATACACTGCCAGAAGTAATTAAACAAAAGCCTGACCTTGTCATTGTTGGAGGCGGAATTACAAGCGCGGCAGACAAAGCCGAAACAGCTTCAAAAATGAAACAGCTAATTGCCCAAGGATAAATCAGATGAAAACGACTGAATACGTAACGGAAATTCTCAATGAGTTACACCGTTCAGCAGCCTATATTTCTGATGAAGAAGCTGACCAGCTTGCCGATCACATTATTTCGTCTAATCAAATTTTCACCGCGGGTGCGGGGCGGTCTGGCCTGATGGCAAAATCCTTCGCGATGAGATTGATGCACATGGGCTTTAACGCCCATATAGTCGGTGAAGTTCTCACTCCGCCGCTCGCCGAAGGAGATCTAGTTATTATCGGCTCAGGCTCAGGCGAGACAAAGAGCTTGATTCATACCGCAGCAAAAGCGAAAAGCTTACACGGAATTGTTGCAACTTTAACTATCAATCCGGAATCAAGTATCGGAAAACAAGCAGACCTGATCATTAGAATGCCTGGTTCTCCTAAAGACCAGTCAAACGGAAGCTATAAAACCATTCAGCCAATGGGATCATTATTTGAACAAACGTTGCTGCTATTCTACGATGCAGTAATTTTAAAACTCATGGAGAAAAAAGATCTCGATTCTGAAACCATGTTCACCCACCACGCGAACCTTGAATAGCCTCACCAACCGGCCTGAAGATCAGGCCGGTTTTATTTTTTCTAAAATAAAACTTTAAACCCAAAAACCCGATAAGTAATATGACCTACTAATCACAAAAGGAGGAGTTATGTTGATAAAACGACTAAAAATGAAGCTAGGAACTAAAATTCTTTTCCTGGTTTTTGTGGTGATTCTTTTATTTTCTGCATCAGTCGGCACTGTGATGCTTAAGGAAATTACAGAAAACATGAAACAAATGGCAACTGAAAAAGCGAAAGGTGATCTCGCATTAAGCAGTGCTTATATTGATGATGCCATTTCAGGGGACTGGCAGGTGAAAAACAATAAGCTCTATAAAGGGCAAACACAAATCAATGGAAATGAAGACATTGTTGATTTGCTTGGCGAAAAAACAGGTGACACCATTACCATTTTCCAAGGCGATACTCGTGTTGCAACCAATGTCATGAAGAATGGAGAAAGAGCTGTTGGCACCCAGGCTTCTTCTGAAGTTACTGACACTGTATTAAAGAACGGAAAACGGTTCTACGGACAAGCAGATGTTGCAGGCTCTTCTTATCAGACGGCATACATGCCGCTAAAAGATCAAAACGGAAACATCATCGGCATGCTTTATACCGGGGCCAATCAAAACATTTTAGCATCACTTACACATTCGCTTTTCACTCAATTCGCTATCGTTCTTGTTATCGTCATTATTGTATCAGTCATCCTTGTCCTGGTTTTCACCAAAAAAATCAATAAGCGGCTGAACGCTTTAAAAAGCGCGTTTGAAAGTGCCGGAAACGGAGACATGACAATAGAGGTGTCAGATAAAACCGGTGACGAGCTATCAGAACTAAGCGTCTATTATAATAAGATGAGACTGAAGCTGAACGATACCATCCAAACCGTACAACAATCAGCCCTTCAGCTTGCATCAGCCTCTCAGCAGCTCTCTGCCGGAGCTGAAGAAACAAATCAAGCTTCAGAAAAGATTACAGAAGCTGTACAGCAGATTGCAAATGGAGCCCAAGATCAGATCACCCGAATTGAAAACAGTGAAAGCTCATTAAAACAAGCTTCAGCAGACATCCGGGATATTTCTGCAAATACTGCCGCTATCGCTGACAAAGGGCAGCTCGCGCAATCAAAAGCAGACATTGGGCAAAAGGAAATTGCAAATGTACAGGCGCAAATGGATGCGATTCACCAGTCAATTCAGAAAAGCGGAGAAATCATACACCAGTTAGACGGCCGCTCTAAACAAATTGAGCAAATTTTATCGGTCATCACCCAAATTGCCGATCAGACAAACTTGCTTGCGCTGAATGCAGCGATCGAAGCTGCCAGAGCCGGTGAACATGGAAAAGGCTTTGCTGTTGTTGCCGATGAGGTACGCAAATTAGCGGAAGAGTCTCAACAGTCTGCTGGACAGATTTCAAAACTGATCAAAGAAATACAAAATGATATGAACCAATCTGCAAGATCTGTTGAGCATGTGAAAACAGAAGCTGCAGAAGGGGTCACCATGATCCAGCGCACCAGAGATGCATTTAAGGAAATTGCAACTGCAACAGGTGAAATCAGCGCCGAGATTAGTGATTTATCAGCATCCGTAACAAACATTTCAGCCAGTGCACATCAAATAAATGATTCCTTTGCAGCCAATACGGCCGACATTAAAGAATCTACTAAAAATACCCGGCAAGCGGCTGCATTAACAGAGGAGCAATTTGCTGCAATGGAGGAGATTACCGCAGCTTCTGAAACGCTTTCTCAATTAGCTGAGGAGCTTACCGGTATCATAAGCCAATTTAAAATGATTAATCAAGCCGAAAAAGGCTGATGACTTACTATCATTATTGTAAATTGGCAATCGTATTTTAATGAAAACAAATATTTCGACCTGCTAAAATTACGATTTCTGCAATAAACTGAACGGAAAACATAAAATTTAAACCTTTACACCAAATGCTTTCTGGATTACTCTTGTGTCAGTTTTAAAAGCGGGAGGTGAACATCACGACGGACATCATAAAAACGATACTTCTCGTCATCGTCGTCATAGCAGCTGCAGCTGTCGGCCTGATAAAAGGAGACTTTTTCTCAGCTGATCAAAAAACGTCTCAAACGAAAGAATATGATGAAACAATCGCCTTCCCTTCTGACCGTTATCCCGAAACAGCCAAGCATATTAAGGATGCGATAAATGAGGGGCACTCAGAGGTGTGCACTATCGACAGAGACGGAGCTGAGGAACGCCGCGAGCAATCATTAAAGGACGTACCTTCCAAAAAGGGGTATGACAGAGATGAATGGCCAATGGCCATGTGCAAAGAAGGCGGTGAGGGAGCTTCTGTAGAATACATTTCTCCCGCTGACAACCGCGGAGCAGGCTCTTGGGTCGGGCATCAGCTTACCGATTACCCAGACGGCACAAAGGTTTTATTCACAATTCAGTAAACAGTACATAGAGGAGGAACAGCACATTGATCAAATCATGGAAGCCGCAAGAACTTTCGATTTCATATCATCAATTTACTGTATTTCAAAAGGATTCTACACCTCCTGTAATGGATTGGACTAACGAAGCAATTGAAAAAGGATATGCTGCGGCAGACGGAGCCATTTCCTTTGAGGCACAACGAAATACAAAGGCCTTTATTCTTTTGCGCCTGAACAGTTCAGAAACAGTAAACTCCTTCGAAAAAAAAGTGACTGTTCCTTTTCATGTCACAGAAAACGGAATTCAAATTGAAAGCATCATGTCTAAAAGACTGTCCTTTGATCTGCCTAAAGGAGACTATCAATTGACATGCTGGACGGTGCCGGCTGAAATGTCAGATTTGCACGCCGACACTTATATTATTGATGCTGTTTCTGTGTAATGAAAAAACCCCTGAGAGAATAACTCTCAGGGACTCTTTATAAACTTTCTCCGTTCGTCTTGATGACATCCTGATACCAATAAAAGCTTTTTTTCTTCAAACGTTTTAAATCATGTGTATTTTCTTCATCGCGATTGACATATACAAATCCGTATCTTTTTTGGTAGCCATTCAGCCAGCTTAACAGATCAGTAAACGACCAGCTGCAATAGCCTATCAAATCGACACCGTCGCTGATGGCTTGTCTGCATTGCTCAAGATGCGAACGCAAATATTCAATTCGATAATCATCCTGTACAGTGCCGTCTTCAACCTTATCAAACTCACCCAAACCGTTTTCTGTGATAAACACTGGAAGCTGATAGCGGCTTGTAATTCGTCGAAGGCCGATACGCAATCCAATTGGGTCAATTGTCCAATCCCAGTTGCTCGTTGTCAGATGCGGATTTTTTTTCGTTTTAAATACTCCGGGTATCCCTGTTTCCTGGTTGGTCCCCTTTTGGCCTGTTGTATTCATTTTTCCTTCTGACACACCATCAAGCGGATTTCGTTCGTAGGTGATGGTCTGATAATAATTGACACCTACAAAATCAGGCTTCCCTTTGGCAAGCAGCTCCATATCTCCCGCTTTGATTGTCGGCGCCCAGCCCTGTTTTTCTAAATAGCGGAAAGGAATTTGCGGGTAGGTTCCCCAGCAATACATGTCAAGCCACCAATTGTTCATAAACTCTTCAGCATTTTCAAAAGCCAGTATGTCTTCTGGATGGCTAGATAAAGGATATGCCGGAGAATAAGCAAAGCTTGGACCTATTTTGCCTTCAGGCACATATTCCCTAAAAGATTCAATGGCCTTCGCATTAGCCAGGAACGCTATATGGTTTGCTTCGTAAAATCGTTTTCTGTCTTTCACTCCAGGCGGATGCATGGCTGTAATAAAGCCGTGATTAGTATTGTAGTTCTGTTCGTTTAACGTAACCCAATATTTCACCCTGTCTCCAAAACGTTTATAAAGAGTAATACAGTAATGATTAAAATCCTCTATGATTTTTCTTGATTCAAACCCGCCGTACTCGTCCATAAGCGCTTGAGGCAAATCCCAGTGATATAAAGTCAAAACCGGCTCGATGTCATGAGAAAGCAATTCATCAATCAGGTTGTCGTAAAACGCTAGACCTGCTTCATTGATCTCTCCTTTTCCTTTTGGAAAAATCCGCGGCCAGCTGACGGAAAATCGATACGCTTTTAATCCCATCTCAGCCATCAGAGCGACATCTTCTTTATATCGGTGATAATGGTCAACCGCAATGTCTCCATTGGTTCCTTTAAACGTTTTGCCCGGTATTTTCGTAAACACATCCCAAACAGAAGGGCCTTTGCCATCTTCATTCCAAGCGCCTTCAATCTGGTACGCTGCAGAAGCAGAGCCCCACAAAAAATGTTTCGGAAAAGATTCTGGATGCTGGTGGATCATAGTGTTTATCACTCCTGAATGATTTGATAAACCCATCATAGGCTATGAAACGCGTTTCAGATCAACTGGATCTTAGTCGCGGAACAGTTCGGCTAATATTGCCTACATGTAAATAACGCAAAAGCACCCAATTCCCATTGGATGCTTACCGTCTTAATGTCTTTTTTCAAATTTATGCGGATGGGGATGGGGCTTTGGAACAAAGCCGTTTTGTTTCATCATTTCAAAGTGTTTGTCCATGTGATTTTTGATATATTCTCCTCTTTCTTTAGGCAGTACGCCATATTGTACATACTTTGAGATCACGTCTTTGCGTTTTTTTAGAATATCTGCTTCCATTTTTTCAATCTCTTTCTTTTGCTGATCTGTCAGTGTAACATTTGCGGGAGGCTGCTGCTGTTTTTCAGCGGCTTCAGCTATACCGGTCAGAGAAATGACAGCCGCGGCAATGAACATTGTGATGATGTTGATGGTTATTCTTTTCATCCAGTTTATTCCTCCAATCCAATTTTTCATATGTTTTGCTGCATTGTATTTTTTATGCATAAAAATAAAAAGAGCGAACATTATTCGCTCTTTCTAATCGCTTCGTCAGTATAAAGTTCTTCTTCATCGGGCGACGCGAACGTGACATATGTTCCCGCGATTAAATCATGCAGGGTTCGTTTGTCTTCTCGTACAGCAATCAGAATCAAGCTAGCGATCAAGCCGAGTCCGAAGGTTATACCGTAAACCAGGCCGGCTACAATAACCCGTAAAAACATTGTTAACAGGCTGACTTGTGATCCGTCTTTTTTTACGATTCTGATTCCGCAGATTCTTTTTCCGATAAGGTAGCCGCGCCAAAACCAGGCAGCAAAAGATGCACCGAGACAATCATGTAATCCAGCAATGAAACTCCTAATCTAATCCAGAATCCGGCTGGTTTATAAATATTCATTTGACTCCCCATATTTCTTCAATATGACTTTGATGTTTCCATCTTCTTTCTTGACGAATATATCATATGCCTTAGGGCCATCAGCAAGACTTAATTTATGTGATAGATCGATTTCATGCTTCTTCCACCATTTCATACAGCATTGGCATTAGATGAATAACGAATACCCGGCCCACTGGTGTAATGGCATCCTGGATCTGGGATCAGCTCAACATGCTCTTTTCCTTGATATGTCAGTGCTTTCATCCTTGGACAACTCCTTTATTGTCACTGGATTCCCTGTATAGCCGCTTTTAAACGCTCACACGCTTTTGTATACACAATTCGAACTTTTTGAAAACGTCATCAACATATTGCAACCCCTTATGTTCAATGCTATCTTTTTAGTTGATTAACAGATTGGGGGAACTATAGGTGAAATCATTCAAGCAATCCAAAGCCGTTATATTCAGTTTCACAATGGCTTTCTTTCTTATATTGGCAGCCTGTTCCGGCAAAAATGAAGCCGATTCCAAGGATACAGGCTGGGAGCAGATTAAGGGTAAAGGGAAAATCGTAGTCGCTACATCAGGCACGCTTTATCCCACTTCTTATCATGATACCGACTCTGGCTCCGATAAGCTGACGGGCTACGAGGTTGAAGTCGTTCGTGAAGCAGCAAAACGCCTGGGACTGAAGGTTGAGTTCAAGGAGATGGGCATTGACGGGATGCTGACAGCGGTGAACAGCGGACAGGTTGACGCAGCCGCGAATGACATCGATGTGACGAAGGACCGCGAGAAGAAGTTCGCATTTTCTACTCCATATAAATATTCATACGGCACGGCAATCGTCCGTAAAGACGATTTATCAGGGATTAAAACGCTTAAGGATTTAAAAGGGAAGAAAGCGGCTGGCGCTGCTACCACCGTCTACATGGATGTCGCGAGAAAATACGGCGCCAAAGAAGTGATTTATGATAATGCGACGAATGAGCAATATTTAAAAGATGTCGCCAACGGACGCACTGATGTCATTTTAAACGACTATTACCTGCAGACACTCGCACTCGCAGCATTCCCGGATCTCAACATTACAATTCATCCTGACATCAAGTACATGCCGAACAAACAGGCGCTTGTCATAAAAAAAAGCAATGCAGCACTTCAGAACAAGATGAATGAAACATTGAAGGAAATGAGCAAGGATGGCACTTTGACAAAGCTGTCGAAACAATTCTTCAATAAAGCAGATGTATCAAAAAAACTTGATGCCGACGTTCAGGACGTTGATTTGTAATCGGACGCCATGATCAATAGCATTCAGTGGGAATATATTTTCAACACGAAGCTGGCCATTGAATCGTTTCCTTATGTCATAAAAGGCATTGGGTATACACTGCTCATCTCTTTTGTAAGCATGTTTGCGGGAACTGTGATCGGCCTGTTCATATCACTCGCCAGAATGTCTAAGCTTGCTTTGTTAAGATGGCCGGCGAAGCTCTATATCTCATTTATGCGGGGCGTTCCGATTTTGGTGATTTTGTTTATCCTTTATTTTGGATTTCCATACATCGGCATTGAATTTTCCGCTGTCACGGCTGCTTTAATCGGCTTTAGCCTTAACAGTGCCGCCTACATTGCGGAAATTAACCGTTCAGCCATTTCATCCGTCGAAAAAGGACAGTGGGAAGCCGCATCCTCGCTGGGCCTTTCCTATTGGCAGACGATGAGGGGCATCATTTTGCCGCAATCGATACGTATTGCGCTGCCTCCGCTTGCCAATGTATTGCTCGACTTAATCAAAGCGTCATCTCTCGCTGCGATGATTACAGTGCCGGAATTGCTCCAGCATGCGAAAATCATCGGGGGCAGAGAGTTTGATTACATGACCATGTATATTCTGACCGCTCTAATTTATTGGGCCATCTGCTCTATTGCCGCAACCTTTCAGAATATCCTTGAGAAAAAATACGCTCATTATGTTTAAACAAACGTTTCATTAAAAAAGCCGCTCCCCAGGGGACGGCTTTTTTTCTATTGATTCAGCTTCCATTTAAACGGGTCTTCAAACAGCGACCAGTCGGAATCAAATTCATACTCAGTCAGCAGGCAATGATCAAGCTCTTTCGTGATCGTTTCTTCATCCAGGTCAGTTCCGATAAACACTAGCTGCGTTAGGCGGTCGCCGAACTCCGGGTCCCACTCCTCCAGGATTTCCGGCTCCTGCTGTTTGACTTTCTCCTGCTCAAGCTTCGGCAGCGCCGCCACCCAATATGATACAGGCTCAATCGTAACCGACGGACCTGCTTGCGACATCAGTAAAGCAAGGTTGTTATGAGATGCGCACCAGACGATTCCTTTGGCACGTACCACGTTCTTCGGCATTTGATCCAGCCAACGATAAAAACGTGTAGAATGAAACGGCAAACGTCTCTTATATACAAATGAAGAAATACCGTATTCTACTGTTTCCGGGGTGTGTTCTGCATGGCCTGCCGTCAGCTCTTGAATCCAGCCGGCCGATCCGCTCGCTTCCTCGAAGTTAAATAACCCTGTATGCAAAATCTCCTGCGGTTTTACATTTCCTTTGACGGAACGAATGAACTTGGCTCTTGGCTGCAGTTTACGAAGAACTTTTTCAAGCTGTTCAAGCTCTTGCTCGCTGACCAAGTCACATTTATTTAAGATCAGTACATCGCAAAACTCAATTTGATCGATCAAGAGGTCGGCAATTTCTCTTTCGTCCTCTTCCCCCAATGCTTCTTTGCGGTCCAAAAGGCTTTCGCCTGACTGATAATCATGCCAAAAACGGTTGGCATCCACCACTGTCACCATCGTATCCAGCTGACAGAATTTTGCAAGGTCGATTCCCATCTCTTCATCGATATAAGAGAAAGTCTGGGCCACCGGGATCGGTTCGCTGATTCCTGTCGATTCGATGACGATATAATCAAACCGTCCGTCTTTTGCCAGCTTCTCAACTTCAATTAATAAGTCTTCGCGAAGCGTGCAGCAAATGCAGCCGTTTGACATTTCCACAAGCTTTTCATCTGTTCTGGAAAGGCCCCCTTCCTGCTTAACCAAGCCCGCGTCAATGTTCACCTCGCTCATATCGTTTACGATAACCGCTATTTTCAAGCCTTCACGATTTTGCAGAATGCTGTTCAGCAATGTTGTTTTTCCCGCACCTAGATAACCGCTCAGTACGGTAACCGGAATTTTTTTCATATTAACGCCTCCATTAAAATAGAATGATTACGATTTAAATTGTATACTTCGCCGTATGTACAATGGTGTATAGCAGCTTTTCGCGCTCCAAAAACATTTCTCGCTGCCGCCCGATTTCTAAATCAGCAAAGGCTTCAATCGCGTTTAATCCTTTTCCCCATTGCAAATCCTTGCCGACAATCGGAAAACCGCAGCTTCATAGGGCAATTGCTCCACTTGCGTTGCTGAACCGATGGAAAGCGCAAATATCTCATCAGAAAGAGGCTTGTGTTTCGTTTCCAGCACTCAAGAGCCCTTCACGGGGATCAATGACAGCAAGATCCTTAGCCTTTCCGCTTTTCACAGATGCACAGCCAATGATAAGCCATTTATCACAAAACGTAATTGTTACGATTTGAATTGTATGGTCTTTTTTCCTTTTTGTCAATGGCTTTCAATTCAGCTGATCACCACTTTTGTATGTTCAGGGATATTTTCATATACCCATTTCGCATCTGGAATGGTCAGCCTGATACATCCGTGAGATGCTTTCGTTCCTAGTTTTTCTGCTTCCGTTTTGATGACTTTTTGATCCTTTGTCATTGGCACACTATGAAATAGAAATTCACCGTGACTTTTCCATGATACCCAGTATTCTGCGCCTTCCTGGTATCCTTCGGAGAAAAACCATTCTCCCCGTTCAGGCTCTACATAAAAGGTGCCCTTTGGCGTATCATCATCTTTTGTTTGATCAAGACCAGAAGAGATCAACATTGTATAGATGGTGTTGCTTCCTTCTTTGATGTAAGCCTTCTGCTCCTTCACATTCACATCAATCCAGACATGCTTCTGTTTAATATCCGGGTATTCTCCGCCCGAAGGCTTTGTCCAATCAATGCTTGTTTTTGCTGTTTTTCGAACGTCCGTTATGCGCTCGACTGTTTTCTTTGTATTGATACTTGCGTGTTCTTCTGCATGACCGGAGCAGGCTGACATCAGGCTGGCTGGCAGAAGAACGGCAACAATGAATAATGAGAGTTTCATATTCTATCCACTTCCTTCGAAAAACACAGCTTCGCATAGGCATCGTGGAGATGGATCGATTCTTCATTGCGACATTCAATATCAAAGGCTGACACCCATTCAAGCTCAAACAAATCCGCAGCAATCAGCCGGGCGAGATCCTCAAC
The DNA here is from genome assembly GCF_001875785.1 of Bacillus sp. FMQ74. Lineage (NCBI taxonomy): Bacteria > Bacillati > Bacillota > Bacilli > Caryophanales > Bacillaceae > Bacillus > Bacillus sp. FMQ74. Next base: position 20,893 of record NZ_MOEO01000009.1, read on the forward strand.
AAATCTCGGGTTTTCATAGGCCGTTTCTGTCACATCTTTTTCATCTGGCCGCTTCAATACCGGATGCAGTCTCGCAGAGGCATTTGATTCTGCGGAGAGAAGCAAATCAGCTTTAAAATCACTTGGCAGCGATACAGCCGGGTGAATATCCGCCCAAATGCTGACCGTTCCCCTCTGATTATGGGCACTGTATTCGCTGATTTCCTTGGAGCAGGGGCACAGAGTCGTTACCTTTGCTGAGATGCCGGCACGCTGTTTAAACGGCTGATCTTCACGATACGTGACAGACATGAATATGTCAGCATGCATTAGCCCCGCTTTCTTAAGCTTCGGACTTTTCCGTTCGAAAAACCATGGAAACCGTACTTCGACTGAAGCAGAGGATAAGTCCATGTTTTCTGCAAGCTCCTTCGTAAATTGCTGAAGGGAGGAAAATGAGAGATTCCAGCCGTTTTGATGATAGACTTGCAGCAGCTCTGTTAACCGGCTCATGTTAATCCCCTTCTGATTTCTCGGCAAATCACAAGTCATTATAAAGTTCGCGGCCGTTGTTTGCTCGGCAGGCATCATGGCAGAAGTGATTGTGACTGGATGGGACACATTAGCGACACCTACATGCTGAATGTCAAAAAAAATAATCCTTCCTGATATTTTGCAGATCCTTCATTTTCTCTTTTTCTACAGGTTTCTCACCCTTAGCCGGACTAACCGATCCAAAGTATTGAAGACGCTCCGGTTTTTTCGGGAGCAGCGTATGTTCATTCATTCAGAAAACTCCTCTCACTAACAAATCGTAATAATTACTATTTATTTTGATCGGTTCACTGATGAAAATCAAGAGAAAATAAAAAAGACACGCACAAGCGCGTGTCCGTCAAAAACCTAAACATCCGCCGGGCTGCTTTCCGCGCTCCAGCTTTTTCTCCAGTAATAACCTGCGGCGAGCACAAGTGCAAACGCCAGCAGCGCGATACAGGAAAACGTGATAAAACCGATAGCATATGTGCCTGTCATCTGTTTGAGAGATCCTAGGATGTTCGGCAGGAAAAACCCTCCGATTCCTCCGGCCGCACCGACGATTCCCGTCACCATGCCAATTTCTTTGCGAAAACGCTGCGGCACGAGCTGGAATACTGCACCGTTGCCCATTCCGAGCCCCATCATTCCGACAAACAATAGAACAATAACCATTGAAAGCGATGGCAGGCTGCTGACTCCGGCCATACACAGTGCCACGATGACAAACAGTACAGAAAGAACTTTCGTGCCGCCGACACGATCCGAAATCAAGCCCCCGACAGGCCGGAAAAAGCTCCCCGCCGCCACACATAATGTAACGAAGTCGCCCGCGTGAATTTTTGACAGCTGGTATTGATCAACAAAGAAAATAGATAAAAAGCTTGAGAGCCCGACAAATCCGCCAAACGTGACGCTGTACAGCATGCAGAAAAACCATGTTTCCTTTTGCCCGAACACATGCAGATAGCTTTTGAGCGGCTGCGGAGCCGGCTGTGCAGGAGAATCCTTTGCCATGGATACAAAAAGAATAAAGACGATCAATAATGGAATCAGCGCAATTCCCATGACAATGTGCCAGCCGAACTGCTCTGCCAGACGAGGGCCAAACAGGGTTGCAAACAACGTGCCGCTGTTCCCCGCTCCGGCGATCCCCATTGCAAGTCCCTGCAAATGAGGCGGGTACCAGCGGCTTGCCATAGGCAGCGCAACGGCAAAGCTTGCCCCGGCTACGCCAAGCAGAATCCCGATGGCATACAGCTCAGTCAGCGAACGGCCGCCAAATGTCCCCCACAGCAGCGGAATCATTGTCACCAGCATCCCGATCACTGCCGTTTTTTTCGGTCCGATTCTGTCCGTTAGAATACCCAGTATGATACGAAACACAGATCCAGATAAAATCGGTACAGCCACGACAAGCCCTTTCTCAAAAGGAGACAGGCCAAAATCCTGAGAAATATAAACACCGAGCGCCCCAAGCATTACCCATATCATAAAACTGACATCAAAATATAAAAAGGAACAGAGCAAAGTGAGTGGATGACCGCTAGTTTTCAGTTCCGACAGCTTCATAAGATTCCCCTTTCTTGACCCTCATTATTTTACATTTTCTGAATCAAGGATATATGACCATTATTTTCTGGAAAAGACATGTGTTAGTTTTTGTGACACGTTTAATGCGTTTACAATGCATTGTGACATAATTTTTAATAGGAGAAAACTTACAAGCTGCGTCAAAGGAGGTCTGATACATGAAGAAACAAAGATTGGTGTTAGCAGGAAACGGCATGGCCGGTATTCGCTGTATTGAAGAAATATTAAAGCTGAATCGCCAAATGTTTGAGATTGTCATTTTCGGAAGCGAAACGCATCCCAACTACAATCGCATTCTCTTATCCTCTGTATTGCAGGGTGAAGCGTCACTCGATGACATTACACTGAACAGCAAGGATTGGTACGACAAGCACGGGATTACGCTTTACACAGGCGAAACGGTTATTCAAATTGATAAAGATCAGCAGCGCATCGTCACGGATCGCAAGCGCATCCTGTCTTATGACAAACTCATTGTCGCAACAGGCTCCTCCCCTTATATTCTCCCTATCCCCGGGGCAGACAAAGAAGGCGTCTATGGATTTCGGACAATAGAAGACTGCCAAGCGCTGATGAGCATGGCCGAGCACTATCAAAAGGCGGCGGTGATCGGAGCCGGCTTATTAGGGTTGGAAGCTGCAATCGGTTTACAGCGGCTCGGCATGGATGTCAGCGTCATTCACCACTCCGCCGGCATTATGCAAAAACAGCTCGATCAAACAGCGTCGCGGCTGCTGCAAACGGAGCTGGAACAAAAAGGCCTAACCTTTCTTTTGGAGAAAGACACCGTCTCCATTTCCGGCACCACACGGGCAGACCGAATCCATTTTAAAGATGGCTCTTCACTAAAAGCAGACCTGATTGTGATGGCGGCTGGCGTTAGACCGAATATTGAATTGGCTGTATCCGCTGGAATTGATGTGAACCACGGGATCATCGTGAATGACTGCATGCAGACAAGCGAACCGAATATCTACGCCGTTGGCGAATGCGCCGAGCATAACGGAACGGTGTACGGATTGGTGGCACCGCTTTATGAGCAGGGAAACGTTATCGCCAAACATATTTGCGGCGTTCCATGTGAGGGATATCAAGGCTCAGCCCCAGCTGCGGCATTAAAAATAGCTGGAATCGATGTGTGGTCAGCAGGAAAAATTCAAGAGAATGAACACACGACGAGCATCAATATTTACGACAAACAAGCAGGCATTTACAAAAAAGCACTTTTTGAGGATGACAAGCTGGCCGGCATTATTTTATTCGGAGATGCCCGCGATAAGCAGCGGCTTCTCGACAGCTTACTGAAACAACGAGACATCTCCATTGTCAAAAAGCAGATCATCGAACCGGAGAAAAGCGGCACTTTATTTGAATCCATGCCTTCCAGTGAAACGATTTGCCAATGCAACTCAGTGACAAAAGGCGCGATTGAAGGCGCGGTGCATATGAAAAAATTAACAACTCTTGAGGAAATCAAGCACTGTACCAAAGCATCAGGCTCCTGCGGAGGGTGCAAACCGCTCGTTGAAGAACTCTTGAGATATATGGCCAGCAGTGAATATACGGAGCCCGCAGGCACACCTTCATTTTGTGGCTGCACCGATTTTACAGAAGACGACATCATCGCTGAGCTTCAGCGCAGGCCATTCACTGATCCGGCAGAAGCAATGAACAAGCTTGGTTGGAAAACGAAAAACGGATGCGGTACTTGTCTTCCTGCGATTCAATACTACCTGGAAATGCTGTACCCCGGGTTTGTCCAGCCTGAACCAGCCGCTGAAGACACATGCATCCTGATCCCGCAAATGTATGGCGGGCGGACAAACGCGGAGCAGCTAAGAAACATCGCCAACACCATCGAAGCATACAGCATCCCTGACGTATCCATCACTCACGGCCAAAGACTGAAGCTTTCGGGGATCAAGCCTGCGGATCTCCCGAATATAAAAAAAGACCTAAAAATGCCCGTTTACACCAATGAACACCGGCACACGCTGCAAAGCATCAAAGCATGTACATGCGGGCAAAATCGATTGATTCAGCAGCTGGCAGCCCAAATCGAAAGACACCTTGAGACGCTTTCCTTACCCGCTCCCATTTCTATCAGCTTATCGTGTGAAACAGACTGCACCGGTGCCGCCCTGCAGGATGTCGGCGCGATTCGGACACAAGCTGGCTGGGACATTTACATCGGCGGCGTCCGGGGAACCCACGCCCGTTCAGGAGCTCTGTTTTGCGTGACTGACAACGAAGACAGCACTGCCGGCATGATCAAAGGACTGATCCAGTATTATCGGGAAACGGCTCATTACTTAGAAGCTGTTCATCAGTGGATAGACCGTCTCGAGATCGTTCATGTCAGAGAAGTGCTATTCGAAGAAGACCTAAGGACACAGCTGCTGGAAAGCCTCCAAACAGACCTGTCGCTGATCAAACCCCGACTGTAGAGGCGGGCTCATATAAGAAAGGATGAGACATTTTGACTGAACGACTGCTTAGATATTTTCGTGATAAACAACAAGACGTCCAATCAGAAAAAACGTATCACACCCAATGCCCGTTCTGCAGCATGCAGTGCAAAATGCAGCTCGTGGAACAAACCATCGTCACACGGAAAAAGTACACAGCGGTTGGGATTGACAATCCTACGACACAGGGCCGTCTCTGCATGAAGGGCATGAATGCTCACCAACATGTATTGAACTCCTCCCGCATCACACGCCCGCTGCTAAAGAAAAACGGCGAGTTTATGCCTGTTTCTTGGGGAGAAGCACTGAATTACATCAAAGACCAAGTGACGATGATCCAAGCAGAACACGGCCATGACGCCATGGCTGTATACGGAAGCGCCTCGATAACAAATGAAGAGGCGTATTTGTTGGGGAAATTCGCACGAGTGGGCTTACAGACAAAATACATTGACTACAATGGGAGGCTTTGTATGTCCGCTGCCGCAACCGCAGCCAACCAAACATTCGGCGCGGACAGAGGCTTAACGAACCCCTTATCAGACATTCCCCACACCCGTGTGATCATTCTGGCCGGCACCAATATTGCGGAATGCCAGCCTACAATTATGCCGTATTTTGAAAAGGCGAAAGAAAATGGAGCTTACATCATTGCCATTGATCCGCGTGAAACAGCGACAACAAAAATTGCCGATCTTCATCTGAAAATCAAACCCGGCACAGACGCCGCCCTTGCCAACGGCCTCGTCAAAATCATCATTGACGAGCAGCTCATAAACGAGGATTTCATTCAATCACGAACAAATGGATTCAAGGAGCTGAAGCAGCATACTGACTCGTTAAACCTGAATGACATCGCCGAACAGACGAGTGTCCCGCTGGCGCATATAAGAAAAGCTGCTGTAAAGTTTGCCAAGGAAACGTCCGGCATGTTGTTTACAGCCCGCGGAATTGAACAGCAAACCGATGGAACAGCGGCTGTGAAAGGCTTCTTAAACATGGTGCTGATCACAGGAAAAATCGGCAAGCCTTACTCAGGATACGGGGCGATCACCGGACAAGGCAACGGGCAAGGTGCAAGAGAGCATGGCCAAAAAGCCGATCAGCTTCCGGGCTATCGATCTATTGAAAACGAACAACACCGGGCACATGTTGCGAAATTGTGGGGAATCCATCAGGATGATCTGCCGCGAAAAGGTGTGTCAGCCTATGAAATGATGGAAAAAATCAATGACGGCGACATTAAAGGACTGTTCCTCATGTGCTCCAATCCTGCTGTCTCCAGCCCAAATGCGAATCTTGTAAAAAAAGCCTTAAGAAAACTAACATTTTTTGTCGCAATCGATTTGTTTATTTCAGAGACCGCGACATACGCAGATGTGATTTTACCCGCATCCTCTTATTTAGAAGACGAAGGCACCATGACAAATGTAGAAGGCCGCGTGACACTAAGAGAAGCAAGCCGGCCCTGTCCCGGCGAAGCAAAGCATGATTGGCAGATCATTTGTGATCTCGCATCCGTTCTCGGCAAGGGCCGCTACTTTTCTTACACGTCAGCGGAGGATATTTTTAATGAATTAAGAGAAGCGAGCCGAGGAGGGATTGCCGATTATTCAGGCATCACATATGAGAGGCTAAGACGTGAAGGCGGCATTCACTGGCCGTGTCCGGAATCTGATCATCCCGGAATTGGGCGCTTGTTTACAGAATCATTTGCTCATCCGGATCAAAAAGCGGCATTAAGTGTAATTCCAAATGAACCGCCTGTTCCAAAAGAGAAGCCGACAGCCGATTATCCGCTTTATTTAACGACAGGCCGCGTCATGTCTCATTACTTAACAGGCGTCCAAACAAGAAAAAGCGCCGCCCTTGCCGCGAGACATTTTGAATCGTTTATGGAAATCCATCCGCAAACAGCAGCGACCTACAATATTGAGGACCGTGTACTGGTAAAAATAGAATCTCCGCGGGGAAGCATCACCGTCCGCAGCAAATTATCAAAACAAATCAGAAAAGATACCGTTTTTGTTCCCATCCATTGGGCAGACGCTCAAAATGTGAATGATTTAATCGGGGAAGCCTTAGATCCAGCCTGTAAAATGCCCGGTTTTAAGGTATGCGCCGTCCGAATCAGACCTATTTAAATTTTTCATAAAATTTTTAGAACTTTTCGTATATTTTGTTACATTTTATAACATGTATCTTAAATATTCCTTTTTGCTGTGCTACGCTGGAAAAAACATTGATAAGGAGCGGATCATCTGATGGGAAAAAAACAGCTAGTTCTTGTTGGTAATGGAATGGCCGGGGTAAGGGCCATTGAAGAGATACTGAGTGTTGCTAAAGACGAGTTTCAGATCACAATTTTCGGTGCCGAACCGCATCCCAACTATAATCGAATCCTTTTGTCAAAAGTGCTTCAAGGCGATACAGATATTAAAGATATTACGTTAAACGATTGGAACTGGTACGAAGAAAACAACATTCAATTGTATACAAATGAAACAGTCATCAAAGTGGATACGGAAAACAAAACAGTCTTCACAGACGCAGACAGAATCCAGCCTTACGACGAATTGATCCTGGCGACAGGCTCGGTCCCTTTTATCCTTCCGATTCCGGGCGCAGACAAAAAAGGCGTCACAGCTTTCCGGGATATAAAAGATACAGACACAATGCTCGCCGCGTCAAAACAATATAAAAAAGCAGCCGTCATCGGCGGAGGACTTCTTGGTTTGGAAGCAGCTCGCGGACTGCTGAACCTCGGCATGGAAGTATCCGTCATCCACCTCGCTCCATTCCTGATGGAGCGCCAGCTTGATGCAACGGCAGGACGTCTGCTGCAAAACGAGTTAGAAAAACAAGGTATGACCTTTTTACTTGAAAAGCAAACCGAAGAAATTGTTGGTGACGGTCGTGTCGAAGGCCTCCGTTTCAAGGATGGCACAAGCATTGAAGCTGATTTAGTCGTCATGGCTGTCGGCATCCGCCCAAACACAACGCTCGGAGCCGAGAGCGGCATTCCGGTTAACCGCGGCATCATCGTCAACGATTATATGCAGACGGAAATCCCGCACATTTACGCGGTCGGCGAATGTGCCGAGCACCGCGGAATCGCCTACGGGCTTGTGGCGCCGCTTTATGAACAGGCAAAAGTGCTGGCGAAGCATATTTGCGGCATCGAAACAAAGCCGTATGAAGGTTCTGTTCTCTCCACACAGTTAAAGGTATCAGGCGTCGAGGTCTTCTCTGCCGGTGACTTTAACGAATCAGAGGAGAAAAAAGCGATTAAAGTCTTCGATGAGCAGGACGGCATCTATAAAAAAATCGTCTTGAGAGGCAACCAAATTGTCGGTGCTGTTTTATTCGGCGACAGCAGCGAGGGCAACCGCCTGTTTTCTATGATTCAAAAAGAAGCCGATATCTCTGAAACCTCAAAAATATCAATCTTACAGCCTCTCGACCAAGAAGCAGGCACAAGCATTACCGCAGCGATGAGCGACGATGAAATCATCTGCGGCTGCAACGGCGTGTCAAAAGGTGCGATTATTCAAGCCATACAGGAAAAGGGCTGCTCGTCAACGGACGAGATCAAAGCATGCACCGGCGCATCCCGTTCATGCGGAGGCTGTAAGCCGCTCGTAGAAGAAATCCTCCAGCATACACTCGGATCAGACTTTGATGCGTCAGCGCAAAAAGAAGCCATTTGCGGCTGCACCACATTGTCAAGAGATGAGGTCGTAGAAGAAATCAAAGCCAAAGGGCTGTCACATACAAAAGAAATCATGAACGTGCTCAGCTGGAAAACGCCAGAAGGCTGTTCCAAATGCCGTCCGGCTCTGAACTACTACTTAGGCATGATCAATCCAACCAAATACGAGGATGAACGGACATCCCGCTTTGTTAATGAACGAATGCACGCCAATATTCAAAAAGACGGAACATACTCAGTCGTTCCCCGGATGTACGGCGGCGTGACCAACTCTACAGATTTGCGCAAAATCGCCGATGTTGTCGACAAATATGAGATCCCACTCGTGAAAATGACAGGCGGCCAGCGAATTGATCTTATCGGTGTGAAAAAAGAAGACCTTCTGAAGGTATGGGAAGATCTTGATATGCCATCAGGCTACGCGTACGGAAAGACACTTCGGACAGTAAAAACATGCGTAGGCGAGCAATTCTGCCGCTTCGGCACACAAGACTCCATGGCACTGGGCATTGCACTTGAGAAAAAATTCGAAGGGCTGAACACGCCTCATAAAGTCAAAATGGCCGTGTCTGCCTGCCCGCGAAACTGTGCGGAATCCGGTATTAAGGACCTTGGTGTAGTTGGCATCGACGGAGGCTGGGAGCTTTATGTCGGCGGAAATGGCGGAACCCATTTGCGCGCCGGCGATTTGCTGATGAAAGTAAAAACAAATGAAGAAGTGTTAGAATACGCAGGCGCTTACCTCCAATATTACCGGGAAACCGCAAACTATCTGGAGCGTACATCCGCATGGCTTGAGCGCGTCGGTTTATCCCATGTCCAGTCCGTGTTAAACGATCCGGAAAAGCGGCAGGAGCTGAACGACCGAATGAATGAAACACTCTCTGTCCACAAGGATCCTTGGAAGAGCTTCCTGGAAAACAAACAAACCTCTAAAGAATTATTTGAAAATGTTGTAACCACATCATAATGACAAAAACAAACATTAAGGAGGAATGGACATGGTAAACAAAGACGTAACAAAAGTATGCATCGGAAAAATTGGAGAATTGCCTGAACAATTAGGCAAAACAGTGTATATTGAAGATAAGGAGCTTGCAGTCTTCAAGCTTTCAAACGGAAGCATCCGCGCCATCGAAAACCGCTGTCCGCATAAGGGCGGCGTTCTGGCAGAAGGCATCGTCAGCGGCGAATATGTTTTTTGCCCAATGCACGACTGGAAAATCTCCTTAGAAGACGGAATCGTTCAAGAACCTGACCACGGATGCGTCAAAACATATGAAACGCTGATCGAAGGAGAACATGTTTATCTCGTATATTGATCAAAAGACCGGATCACTTTTCTAGTGGTCCTTCATTTTTTACAGTGACGGAAGGATGACATGATTATGAAGAACGGAATCGTATATTTCGTGGGAGCCGGACCCGGTGACCCAGGGCTGCTCACCATCAAAGGAAAACAGGCGCTCGAGGAAGCAGATGTGATTTTATATGACCGGCTCGCCAACCCGAAGCTGCTCGAATTTGCATCACCGGACTGCCAGTTTATTTATTGCGGAAAACTGCCGGACCGCCATTTTATGAAACAAAAAGAAATTAACGCCCTGCTGGTTGAAAAAGCATTAAATGGGTCAACCGTCGTTCGCTTGAAGGGCGGAGATCCGAGTGTATTCGGCAGAGTCGGCGAGGAAGCAGATGCTCTTCATGAGCACGGCATTCGCTATGAAATGGTGCCGGGAATCACCTCTGGAATTGCAGCGCCGCTATATGCAGGCATCCCCGTCACGCATCGGGATTTCGCATCATCTTTTGCCATGATTACAGCGCATGATAAATCATTAAAAGGCACGCCGAACCTTGACTGGGAAGGACTTGCCCGAAGCGTTCAAACCCTTGTTTTTTACATGGGTGTCAAGAACTTGTCTTATATTTGCCAGCAGCTCATTTCATACGGAAAATCGCCTTCTGTCCCTGTCATTGTCATCCAATGGGGAACGTGGGGCCGCCAGCGAAGTGTGAAAGGAACGCTTGAGAACATTCAGCAAAAAGTTCAGGAACACCAGATTACAAACCCTGCGATTATCGTCATCGGAGATATCGTTAACTTTCAAACACACAGCTGGTTTGAAAGCAAACCACTTATCGGCCGGCATATGATGGTAGTCACTCATGGCGACGATGAAGACCCGCTAGCAGACAGGCTGCGCGATTCCGGCGCCGATGTCATCGAATGGCCCAAGTGGCGGACTGAAAATATGCCCGTCAATGAAAAAATTCTTCGAAAGATCGGCAGCTTTGAAGACATACTTTTCACATCGCGCCGGGCGGTTTGTGAATTTTTCAGAGCACTGGCTTCTCAGAAAATCGACATCCGCCAGCTGACAGCCCGACTGAGTGCAGCAACTGAGCAAGCAAAGACGGAGCTTGAAAAACGGGGGTTTCTTGTCACAGCCATTCAGCCTGATTCAGAAAAACGCCTTGTTGTCGGGAGCCGCCCTGCAGTGAAAAATGTCCAGAAGCATGAGTCCAGTTCGTTTTATATCACTCATGAAAACGTTATAGACGACCGGTTCACCCACATGATTCAGCGTACCATCAGTGAATCCCCGTTGCACATGGTCATTTGCCCGAACAAGCTGTCCGTTCAGCAATTGATCAGTGATGGCGAACAAGTTGGCATTTCGCCGGAACCGTCAGCAAGCCGGCCTCCTATCGTCTGTATAGGCGATGACTCAGCTGCCGGGGCTTATGGATTCACAGCCGTCCAAGAACAGGATGAATTGTTTGCTTTCATCCAAAATCAACAAGCGGAAAAAAAACTCCTTCACAGCTGATGGCAAACAGCCCTTTCCCCCAAGGGCTGTTTTATTTATGTACCAATTTTTTATGATGGGTTGAATACATCGCCATATTCTCAGCCTTAGGATCCAAATAAGCCTTCGCGCTGTTGACCGCTGTCGGGCCTTCGGTAAAGCCGCCGGCAATCAATCTCAGCTTGCTTTCATAAAAAGCCGCGTCTCCCGCCACAAACACGCCCGGAAGATTCGTACGCATGTGTCTGTCCGCTTTCACCCTGCCTTCTTCAATCTCTAGCCCCCACTCCTTCATCGGCCCGAGATCAATTTTGAAGCCATGATTAATGATCAGTTCATCAACCGCTATCTCTTCCCTCTGGCCAGACTCCGTATGGCAAATCGTCACTTTTTGGATGCGCTCCTCATTGCCGCTCAGCTGCTCCAGACGATAAGGCGTAAACACCCGCACCGATGATTGCTTCATTTTCGTCACACTGCTTTCCATTCCGCCGAATTCCTCGCGGCGATGAACGACAGTCACAGACGCCGCAATCGGTTCCAGCTCATTGGCCCAATCGACGGCAGTATCTCCGCCGCCTGATATCACCACGCGCTTCCCTTTAAACGCATCAAGCTTCTCCACTCCATAATGAAGATTTTTGCCCGCGTACCGAGTTGCATCCTCGCTGTCAAACTCATTGACCTCAAGCGTTCCCATGCCGCAAGCCAAAATCACAGTTCTTGTATAGTGCTTTTCCCCTTCAGAACCTGTCAATACAATGGTGCCGTCATTCAGGCGTTCTAACCCGGTCACACGCTGATTCAGCACGATATCAGGATCAAACGTCGCCGCCTGCTCCTTCAGCTGCTCGATCAGCTGCTTTCCCGCAATCCCCGGTATGCCGCCGATATCACGGATGATTTTCTCAGGAAAAAATAAAGACACTTTCCCTCCGAGCTTCGGCAAAAATTCGATTACCTTTGTTTTCAGCTCCCGCATTCCGCAGTAAAAAGCTGTAAACAGCCCAATCGGCCCCCCGCCTATAATCGTAACGTCATATACCTCTTGATTCTCAGCCATCCGTCCTGCCTCCCGTTCACATCTATATCAACAACTTTAATTGAGAATGAATATCAATAAAAAGTATACCATATTTCAAGGGCCTTTGTTTATTCATTTCTTCTCCTTGTGGTCAATTGCTGAAAACCCTATAATAGGCAAAAAACAAATGGGTGAAACAGATGAAAAGACGAGTCGAAACGATCACCTTCGATGGCAGCACACTAGAATATTCTGTGACAGGCAAGGGAACTCCGATCCTTGTCATGCATGGCGGGCATTCAAATTGTTACGAGGAATTCGGATACACAGCGTTGATTGAGCAAGGGTATTCCATCATTACGCCTTCAAGGCCCGGCTACGGACGAACGTCAAAAGAGATTGGAAAAAGCCTTGCCAATGCCTGCTGTTTCTATGTGAAATTATTAGATCATTTACAAATCGACAGTGTCCATGTGATCGCCATCTCAGCAGGAGGGACGAGCGGCATATGCTTTGCCTCACATTATCCGGAAAGAGTAAATACATTGACCCTGCAATCCGCAGTCACCAAAGAGTGGCTCACCCCAAAAGACACTGAATATAAAATGGGGAGAATTCTCTTCCGCCCGCCGCTGGAAAAGTGGATATGGAAGCTGATTTCTTCTTTGAATAACGCCTTTCCGCGTTTGATGTTTCGAGCTATGAGCCCGCAATTCAGCACGCTTCCGTTTCAGCGAATCAAGTCCTTAATGGATGAAAACGACATAGAAGCTTTTCGAAAAATGAACAGCCGGCAGCGCTCTGGTGAAGGATTTCTGCTTGACTTGTCACAAACAACCGCTGTCCCTTCGAAAGAACTGCAGGCCATCTCATGTCCCGTGCTGATTATGCAAAGTGTTTATGATGGATTTGTCGACTTGTCACATGCACATCATGCAAAAGAGCACATTCATGGCGCCGCCCTCTGTTTGCTTCACTCATGGGGGCACCTGATTTGGCTCGGAAAAGAAGCTGCTGAAACAGACAGTATCCTACTCGGCTTTTTGGATTCCTAACCAAAGTGAAACGATCCTTTCCCCTCCTCCGTCAAACAAGCAGTGCCTTTTTTTCTGGTATCATAAGAGAGGCAGCTTACCATGAGCGGAGGTTTTATTGTGACAGCACAATCATCTTTTCTTCAGCTGAATTCTATTTTTATCAGTATTTTAATAGAAGCCATTCCGTTTATTCTGATTGGCGTCATACTTTCCGGAATCATTCAAATGTTTGTTTCTGAAGAAATGATTGCAAGAATCATGCCGAAAAACCGCTTTCTCGCCGTTTTATTCGGTGCGCTGGCCGGCGTTTTATTTCCCGCCTGCGAATGCGGCATCATTCCGATTACAAGGCGGCTTCTATTAAAGGGAGTCCCTTTGCATGCGGGCGTAGCTTTCATGCTGACCGCGCCTATCATTAATCCTATCGTTTTATTTTCGACCTATATTGCGTTCGGGAATAGATGGAGCGTGGTCTTTTACAGAGGCGGACTGGCTCTCGCCGTTTCGCTGATCATCGGGGTCATCTTATCCTATCAATTTAAGGATAACCAGCTTTTAAAGACTGACGAACCCGGACACCATCATCATCACGGCACCTTGCTCCAAAAGCTGGGCGGGACCTTGCGTCATGCCATTGATGAATTTTTCTCCGTGGGGAAATATTTAATCATCGGCGCCTTTATCGCAGCCGCTATGCAGACGTATGTCAAAACATCCACTTTGCTTGCGATCGGGCAGAATGATGTATCCTCTTCCCTCGTGATGATGGGTCTTGCGTTTGTCTTGTCGCTTTGTTCAGAGGTTGATGCATTCATCGCGTCTTCCTTCAGCAGCACATTTTCATTAGGATCGTTAATCGCCTTTCTCGTCTTTGGGGCAATGGTGGATATTAAGAATCTATTGATGATGCTTGCGGCCTTCAAAAAACGATTTGTTTTCCTGCTGATTACATACATTGTCGTGATTGTTTTAGCGGGTTCACTACTGGTAAAGGGGTGATTGGATGTTTCGTCTATTGGTGCTGATGGGATTTACGTTTTTCTTTTATCATCTGCATGCCTCGGGAAATCTAACAAAATATATTAATATGAAATATGCCTATCTTTCCTTTATTGCGATCTTCCTGCTGGCCATTCTGACCGCCGTCCAAGCATATCTATTTATCAAGTCGCCTGAAAAAGACGGGCATCCCCATGACCATGATTGCGGGTGCGGCCATGATCACGAACATGAGCATGAACAAAACAAGCCATTTTATCAGCGTTATTTGATTTATGTAGTTTTCCTTTTTCCTTTGGTGTCAGGCATTTTCTTCCCGATTGCAACGCTTGACTCATCGATTGTCAAAACAAAAGGGTTCTCGTTTAAGGCAATGGAGAGCGGAGATCACTACTCCCAAACACAGTATTTGCGGCCTGATGCCAGCCTTTATTACGCGCAAGACAGCTATGACAAACAAATGAAACAGCTGTTTAATAAGTATTCCAGCAAAAAAGAGATTTCTCTGACCGATGACGATTTCCTAAAAGGAATGGAAACCATCTATAACTATCCGGGTGAATTTCTCGGACGGACGATTGAATTTCATGGATTTGCGTACAAAGGCAACGCGATTAACAAAAATCAGCTGTTCGTGTTGAGGTTTGGCATCATTCACTGTATCGCTGATTCCGGTGTGTACGGGATGCTTGTGGAATTTCCGAAGGACATGGAGATCAAGGATGATGAATGGATTCACATTAAGGGCACTCTGGCCTCAGAATATTACCAGCCATTCAAGTCAACTCTCCCTGTCGTGAAAGTAACTGACTGGAATACCATTAAAAAACCTGATGATCCGTATGTTTACAGAGGATTTTAAATGAAGACGAAACCAGTACAAGTACTGGTTTCTTTTTTATTTCTTTTTCATCAGCATCAAATCAAGATAGAGCTGGCATCGCGTTCTGAAATCGCTTAAATCGATCGACGTCATCTCAGTAATCTGTTTGATGCGGTAATTCAATGTATTTTGGTGAATAAACAGCTGTTCTGCCGCTGGTTTTGTTTTGCAGTTGTTGAGGAGATAGATTTCCAAGGTTTTGAGCAGCTCAGTGCTGCTTTCTTCGTCTTTCGCTTTTAATAAAGCCAAATCCTTATTCTCGTATTCTAAAAATTCGTTTTTCTGTTCAATGCTTTCTAAATAGCGATAAATGCCGAGTTTGGCATATTCATATGGAATGTTTTCCTGATTGCCAGTGATTTCTGCGGCTTTGATGACTTCGAGTGCTTCTGTGTAGCTCTTGCCAAGTTTTAAAAGGTGATTATATTCGTTTCCGATACCGATATAAATAGGGGTAGGTATTTTTTGAAAGTGAAAATGTGTTAACAGCTTATTAATAAATTCAGAAGCTGCTGAGGAGACGGAGCTTTTTTGGGAAAAACTCGCTACGACGATGACAATATTTGATTCGATCGTTAAGACATGACTGACTTTATCCCGTAAATTCAGGTACGACCTGATATTTTCCTTTAAATCCTCAACCGCTTCCCCATCCCCATTTGCGGCGTGCAGGATAACAACTGAAAACATGGAAGGCAGCACTGTGTTGATTTTTTCAGCTTCTCGTCTGAGTTCCTTCTCAGAGGTGAATTGCTGATAGATCGCCCGTTTGATGAGATCCTCTGCTTTTTCTTCCTTTTCCTGTTTCAATTTGTTCGTTTTATAAATGATTTTCCCGACATGAAAAGAGGTCTCATACAAAAAGTCGAGCTCTTCTTCCGTCAGATTTTGGTCCAGCTCCTGGACCCAGATGTAGCCCATGACTTCCCCTTTGTGCTTTGCACTCACGACCACCCTCTGGTTTAACCCAATGCTTTCAATTTTGTTGACGCGAAAAGGCTCAGGTTCTGTTTTCAGTTTTTCAATGATTCCGTCCTTCAAAAACCTCTCAAAAATCTGAACCGGACATTTTTTTGAAAAAATAGTCTGCTGGTTGGCAGAGTCAAAATGGTTAATATAGTAAGAATTATAGGCTAATAAAAAGAAATCCGCGCTTTCCAGGATGACTGGTTTTTGCAGTTCATAACTGATAAAATCAATCAGCTTATCAACATCTGAAAATGAAAAAACTCTCTCTAAAAGCTCTTCCATACCTTTTTCTCCTATACTTTTTTTACTTTAATCATATCCATACGGGGGCTTTTTGTATAGAAAAAAATACGTTTGTTTCCAAAAGAAAAAAATGGCCGCTTAAAAGGAGAAAAGAGGAAAAAGGGACAGCCCCTTCCTCCTCCTTTCGATCTTTATTGTGACATTGTATCTTGGTAGTCTTTAAACTGGTCTTCGACAGTTTGTGACGGAGCCTGCGTCAATACACTGACGATAAAGACAGATAATAGACTCGCAGCAAAACCAGGTATGATTTCATACAGAAAGTCCGAAAGACCGGCATTCGCCCAAATGATTACAGTTGCTGCTCCCACAATCATGCCGGCGAGTGCCCCCCATTTGGTCATTCGTTTCCAAAACAGACTGAGCAGCACAACCGGCCCGAATGATGCACCGAAGCCCGCCCACGCATAGCTTACCAATCCAAGGATTGTATTATTTTTCTCCCAAGCCAGGAATAATGCGATGACAGAAATCACAAGCACAGCCATACGGCCCAAAAACACCAGCTCTTTATCAGAAGCTGAGCGTCTGAACATCGACTTATACAAATCTTCTACCAGAGAGCTCGATGTCACAAGCAGCTGGGAAGAAATTGTACTCATAATCGCGGCCAAAATAGCTGAAATCAGAAAACCTGTGATAATCGGATGGAACAAAATATTCCCTAATTGAATAAAAATTGTCTCAGGATCCTTCAGTGTCATGCCATTCTGATGGTAATAAGCGATTCCGCCCAAACCGGTCAGCACAGCGCCGACTGCCGACAAAATCATCCAGCCCATCCCGATTCTGCGCGCTCTTTTGATCTCTTTTACGGACGTTATCGCCATAAAACGCACAATGATATGCGGCTGACCAAAGTAGCCCAAACCCCAGGCAAACAAAGAAATAATGCCAAGGACGCTTGTTCCTTTGAAAATATTAAACATATCTGGATCAACAGAGCGGATTTCAGTAACTGTTTCACTTGCTCCTCCCGTATGGAAAAACGTAACGATCGGAACAAGGATGAGTGCGGCAAACATAATGATCCCCTGAACAAAATCTGTCCAGCTGACTGCCAAAAAGCCGCCAAACAGGGTATACGCCACAACAACACCAGTCACAACCCACAAGCCTGTATGATAATCCATCCCCAAAATACTGTTAAATAAAACGCCGCCGGATACCATTCCAGACGAAACATAAAATGTGAAGAAGACTAAAATCACAATCCCTGAAAATAGTCTCAGCAGCTTCGAATGGTCTCCGAAGCGATTTTCAAGGAACCCGGGAATTGTGATGGAATTCCCCGCTTGTTCAGTATAGGTTCTCAGCCGTGGCGCAACGTAAAGCCAGTTCGCCCATGCCCCAAGGCAAAGTCCGAACACAATCCAAATACCGCTCAGACCTGTTGAAAACATGGCGCCCGGGAGACCCATCAGCAGCCAGCCACTCATATCGGCAGCGCCGGCACTGAGAGCCGTTACGGCCGGACCCAAAGAGCGTCCTCCAAGCATGTAATCCGTCAGATTCGACGTGCGCTTGTAAGCAAAGTAGCCGATCAGCATCATCCCCGCCATATAAATACAAATCGAAATAATCAGCTGTGTGTTTTCTATGGCACTTCCTCCTCTTTTTTATGGTATATGGATGAAATGGACATCCCCGCAGGGAGGATGCCCATTTAGTCCCGCTTTAGAACATTTCACTGATTGTTTTTGCTTGCATATGCAGTGCCAAGTAATCCGGTCCGCCTGCTTTTGAATCCGTTCCGGACATTTTGAAGCCGCCAAACGGATGGTAGCCGACGATAGCACCTGTACAGTTGCGGTTGAAGTATAGGTTTCCAACATGGAATTCCTGTTTCGCACGCTCAATGTGCTTGCGGTTGTTTGTGATCACCGCGCCTGTCAAACCATATTCAGTATTGTTTGCCACTTCTAAAGCTTCATCAAAGTCTGACACTTTACAAAATGCAACGACAGGTCCGAAAATTTCTTCCTGCATGAGTCTTGCTTTCGGATCAAGGTCAGCGAAGATCGTCGGTTTGATGAAGTATCCTTTCGAATCATCACCAGTGCCGCCGCTTACTAAACGCCCTTCCTGTTTTCCGATCTCAATATAGCTCATAATTTTATCATAAGAACCTTGGTCAATGACAGGTCCCATATAAACATCTGCACTGTCAGGTTTAGCAGTTACTTTTGATTCCGTAATTTCAATGACACGCTCTAACACTTGATCATACACTTTTTCATGGACAACTGCACGTGAACCTGCAGAACATTTTTGTCCGGCAAAGCCGAATGCAGATGTGAAGATCGATTGAGCCGCTAATTCAATGTCCGCATCCTCGTCGACAACAACCGTATCTTTACCGCCCATTTCAGCGATGACACGTTTTAAATGCTGCTGGCCCGGCTGAACCTTCGCCGCGCGTTCGAAAATTCTCGTACCAACTTCTCTTGATCCCGTAAATGTGATAAGGCTTGTTTTCGGATGGTCAACAAGATAGTCGCCTACTTCTGCTCCGCTTCCTGGAACAAAGTTGACTACGCCTTTTGGCAATCCGGACTCTTCAAGCACCTCAACAAATTTTGCTGCAATAACAGGTGTAGCACTCGCAGGTTTTAGAACCACTGTGTTTCCAGTAACGATCGGTGCCACTGTTGTTCCTGCCATGATCGCAAACAAGAAGTTCCACGGCGGAATAACAACTGTCACTCCAGTCGGCGTGTATACATATTGGTTTTTCTCGCCTTCACGGCTGTTGACCGGTTTGCCTTTTGCCAGTTCGATCATTTGGCGTGCATAATACTCCATGAAGTCAATCGCTTCAGCCGTATCTGCATCCGCCTCGTTCCAAGGCTTTCCTGCTTCTTTTACAAGCAAAGCGGAAAATTCATGTTTTCTTCTGCGGACTTTGGCAGCAGCGCGGAACAGGACAGCCGCTCTCTCTTCAGGGGATGTGTATCTCCACTCTTCGAATGCTTTCGCAGCCGCTTGAATCGCTTGCTCAGCGTGCTCTTGAGAAGCTTTTGACACTCGGCCGACGACTTCTTCTTTATCAGCCGGGTTGATTGAAACGATTTTCGCTTCTGTTTCTACCCTCTCGCCGTTAATGACAAGCGGATAGTCTTTTCCTAAATATTCGCTTACTGTCGCAAGCGCTTTTTTAAACGCCTCCACGTTGTTTTGGTCTTGGAAATTTGTGAATGGCTCGTGTTTGTAAGGTGTTGTCATGATAATCTCTCCTTTTTTACTTCTTTGTCATTCCTTTGAAAGCGAATGCAATGTTTGACGGACGTTCTGCAAGGCGTCTCATAAAGTAGCCGTACCAATCCTCGCCGTATGGCAGGTAGACTCTCATGTTATAACCTTCTTTTACAAGGCTGAGCTGGGTTTGCGACCGCATGCCGTACAGCATCTGAAATTCAAACTTGTCATTGGCAATGCCATGTTCCTTGGCAAGCTGCTTTGTAAAGTCGATCATTTTGTCGTCATGTGTGGCAATCGCTGTATAGTGACCGTTTAAGAGCTGCTTTCGGATGATTTTTTTGTAATTTTCATCGACATCGCTTTTCTCCGGGTAAGCTACTTTTTCCGATTCTTTATAAGCTCCTTTTACAAGGCGAAGGAACGGGTTTAAAGAATCTAAATCGTCAATGTCTTTTTCCGTCCGGTACAGATAGGCTTGCAGCACTGTGCTTACATACTCGTATTTCCTTCTGAAATCTTTGAAAATATCAAGCGTTTTCTGGCATCTGACTTCATCTTCCATGTCGATGGTGACCATGATTTTATGCTTCTCAGCCGTCTGAAGGATTTTCGTCATATTTTCATACACCAGATCCATATCTATATCCAGACCTAAAGACGTCATTTTTAAAGAAACGTGTGAGTTCAGCTCCTGATCCGCAATGGTCGCAATGGTTTGAATGCACTCTTCCGTACGCTCCCGTGCAACCTCAGCACTGTTCACAAACTCGCCTAAATGATCGACAGTAACTGACAAACCTTGGCTGTTAAGCTGTCGAATGGTCGGGATTGAACTGTTAAAGTCATTCCCGCCGATAATTTTACCCGCTGCTACTCTGCTTCCCCAGTTCTTTGCCATTTTATTGAGAAAGCCGCTTTTGGATAAAAATAAGAAAAAATCTCTTGTGATCACTTCCAACCTCAACACCCCGCAATCTAAGAAGTATTTGTATGAGTTTATTGTAAATGGACAAAACCGTCGTTCACAATATTCTCAAAATACAAAGATTCTGATTATTTTTGTGGGTTTGCCACAATCAGATAGTTAGAAAGTCGGGGGACATTCTGTCGAATAAAGGGGAAAAGGAAGCGACAAAAAACATCAGCTTCCTCCATCCTTCCACACTTCTTCAACCGTATTCAAAAGCAAACGGTTCAATTCAGGTGTGATATCCTTTTGCTCTGCTTTCAGCGTTTTTGCCGCTTCCATGATTCTTTCGATTTCCGTTTCAATGAATTGGTGAATAACATCGATTCTTGCTTCGAGATCAAGTTCTTCCCCTCTTTTTTTCCGTTCAAGCAAGGTCTCCATTTCAGCCTTCAGCTCGGGTTCACGGACAAGCTCATTCATCAAAACAGTAAAGTCCATTGGCGGAATGGTTCCGTGCTTTTCAATCCACTTGCAGGCCAAAATAGGCCGAAGCACGTAGAAGTACTTTTTGATTTTGACCTCTTGTCCTTGTAGATAATCCTTGACGTTCCTTCTCGCCATATTGATATAGTGATACACGCTTGCTTCAGGCTTAAATGCCTCCGTGCGCAGTTTTCTTAACTGCTCTGCGGTCGTAAATGCTTCGTAATACACAATGTCTGAGGACAGCCATTCGAGGAGCGGCGGGTTTGACTTTTTGAAAAGCCGAAGCGTCTTTCTCAGCTCCCAGCCGCTGATATCCAGCAAATCGTGAATCGGTTCCTCAATGACATCACGCTCCTGCTCAATTGAAAAATACCACTCCTTTTTCGGCACATAAATAAAGCGGACATCGTAATCACTATCCTGCGACGGGAATCCCCATGCGCGGCTTCCTGACTCGACGGCATACACGATTTTAACCCCGTATGACTGCTCGATTCGTTTTAATTCATCAATGATTCTTTGTTTCATATCTATTCGTCTCCAGTCTGTTCTCATTCCGGCAGTTTACAGAAAAAAACCGCCTGAAAATATTTGGCGGCTTTTCACATTTATCAGCCTTTAAGATGCTGCTTAAAGAAAGCGAGTTTTTCCGTTTGAAAAGCAGGGATATACTCATGTCCGAAGTAACGGTACACCTTCAGCTCTTTCTCTGTTTCCAAATGATTGTAGGCGGCAAATACGGTGGAGGGCGGCGTGACCTTGTCAATCAGACCGATCGACATCAGGACAGGCACCTTTACTCGGTCAGCGAGATTCATAATATCGAAATATGAAAGTGTCTTCATCGCCTGCACTTCTGTTTCCGGGCTGCCATTTCTTCTAAAGAAAGAATTGATTTCAAGGTACGGCTGTTCAAGCGCCACATCAATGGCCCGTTCGAAGTTGCTTAAATAAGGATAATCGGCAACGGCGGCTTTTGGAATGTCTGACAGAGCTGCGGCGGCAATGGTTAATCCTCCGCCTTGGCTTCCGCCTGTCACGCCGATCCTTGTTTCGTCAACCTCGTCAAAGCTGCTGATCACTTCAAGCGCGCGGACGGCGTCCAAATAAACACCGCGGTAATAGTATGTATCTTTATCAAGAATGCCTTTCGTCATCCAGCCCAAAGCATGACCGTGCGGTGAAATACTCGTATCCTCGCTGCTCTGCTGGCCGCGGACAAGCATGCCGAATGCGGCGTAGCCATGAAGTGCCCAGTTTACCATTTCGTGAATTTCACCGTCATAGCTTGCATTGTAGCCATGATATTTCACGATCGCCGGATGCGGGCCTTCCTTGTCAGGCACCGCGTACCATCCGGCAATGCGGGCGTTTCCGAAGCTTTTATATGTGAGACGGTACACTTTTACTCCGTCAGCAGGATAGTCAACCGGCTGTAAATCAGGTTCAGCTTGGACTTTTGCAAGTTCATCCAAAGACAATTTCCAAAACTCAGAAAAATCTTTCGGTGCTGTTTTTTCAGGCTTATATGTTTGCAATTGGTCGAGCGGCAGGTCGAATAGTTGCATTTCCGATTATTCCCCTTTGTTTTATAAGATTTAGTTTGTATTCCTATACTACCACGTTTCGGATTTGTTTTCTAAATATTTTCATCTTTGTTTCCCAGACAGCCTTCATCAAACGTTTGTTTAAGGCCTTCCCTGCTCAGTTCCATAAAGGCCCGGGCGGTCAGACTGACATAGCGGTTCTTTAAAAAGACAAAGACGAGGGTTCGTGATGGCGCGGATTGAATCGATAAATAGATCACACCCGGATCTTTATCCCTTCTGACCATATTCGGTGCCATTGTCACACCTAATCCGTTAGCCACAAGAGATTGGGCGGTTTCAATATGGCTC
Source organism: Bacillus sp. FMQ74 (assembly GCF_001875785.1). Lineage (NCBI taxonomy): Bacteria > Bacillati > Bacillota > Bacilli > Caryophanales > Bacillaceae > Bacillus > Bacillus sp. FMQ74. The sequence goes on from NZ_MOEO01000009.1 coordinate 43,705, forward strand.
GTCTTAAAGGCAGCATTCGGCTTAAAGCCACTTTCCGCACAGAGATCGAGAACTGTCCTGCGAAAGCCGAAGCCTTCTTTTAACAGAATAAAGGGCACGTTCCTTACCATGTCAAGCGGCACACACGGCTGGCGGCCCTCCTTACCTTCCAGCGCTTTCTCAATCAGCGCGATCATTTCCGGCGGCATCCATCTTTGTTTTTCCTTCGGCACTGCGAGAACAATCGGTTCCGTAAGCAAAGGTGTAATGGAGAGCCGTTCATCTTCGATCGGCAAAGATAAAACAGAAAGGTCAACTTCTCCCTTTGCCGTCATCTCCTCTAATGACACCGGATCTTTTTCAACAAGCTGAACCTTCACATGAGGATAGCGCGCCAAAAACTGCTTCAGCAGTGGGGGAAAGAGATATCTCCCTGTTACAGCAGGAATCCCAATCGAAAGCTTTTGCCCCAGTCCTTGCGAGCGCTCTTGCATCTCCCGGAGCAAGTCATCTCTGGAACGAATGATGTCCTCGGCTTTTTCAATGAAACGCCTGCCGTGGGGTGTCAGTGTAACAGAGCCATGGGATCTGTGAAAAAGAGTAAGCCCCAGCTCAGCCTCAAGCTTTTTGATTTGCTGGCTGAGAGACGGCTGAGCGATATGAAGATGCTCCGCCGCTTTTGTAAAGCTTTGGCGCCGGGCGATTTCCGCTGCGTATTCCATCACTTTAATATCCATTTCAGCCTCCATAGGTTGAACCTATCGTTTTTATCATTTTTATATCTTGGACGAATCATAACAGAAATTGCTAACATAATCCATATCATGATTAAACAAAAGAAGGAGATGGTTCAAATGACAAATGAAACACCGTTTTCTACAAACGCCGAGATGTATCGGGATGAGAAGGTATTTGCCGAGGGGGAAGATTTGGGACTGATGATCAAAACGGCGGAATGCCGGGCAGAGCATCGGGTGCTGGATATCGGAGCGGGTGCCGGCCATACGGCGCTGGCATTTTCTCCTTATGTACAGGAGTGCGTCGGTATTGATGCGACGAAAGAGATGGTAGAAGTTGCGTCCTCCTTCGCGCAAGAAAAAGGAGCTGAAAACGTACGCTTTCAGCTAGGAACGGCAGAGTCACTTCCCTTCCCTGACGATTCATTTGATATCATCACCTGCCGATACGCAGCCCACCATTTTTCTTATGTCCGCAAAGCCGTCAGCGAAGTTGCACGCGTACTGAAACAGGGCGGACATTTTCTTTTAGTGGATCATTACGCGCCTGAAGATCCCGTTCTTGATGAGTTTGTCAATCATTTGAACCGGCTTCGAGACCCTTCCCATGTTCGAGAAAGCTCATTATCAGAATGGCAGGCGATGTTCAGCGCCAACCAACTCGCCTATCAAGACATCAAAAAATGGAATTTGCCGATTCAATATGATAGCTGGATCAAACGAGGCGGAACCCCCGCCGACCGGGAAAAACAAATCATTAGCCACTTGAATCACGCAACAGACGAAGCACAAGACACGTTCTGTATTACATTAAACCAAAACGGACAGCCCGACTCCTTTTGTTTAAAAGCGATTTTGATACAAGGGATAAAACGATAAAAAAAGCCGTGCGCAGTGCACGGCTTTTTACATCGGCTGATAAAGATCCCAGCCAATTTTTAATGTCTCTACAATGTAATCGGCAACCTCTTCCGGGGAAAGGTTGTCTGTTGCCACTTTTGAATTGTGCTTGTCATAAATGACTTTTCTCTCGTTAAACAGCTGTTCCATTTCATCCATTGAACGGTTATGCAGCACCGGGCGGCTTTCGATCAATAAATCCGCGCGCTGCTTCCAGTTCTCCCATGACAGGTCCAAATGGAGCACGAGACAGTTTTCCAGACAGCAATTTCTGATTTCCTCTTGTTTAAAAGACCCCCCGCCCAAAGAAACGATTTTGAACCGTTTATTTTGGCAGATGTCTAAAATATATTCCTTCTCCGTTTTCCGGAAAAAGTCTTCTCCCTTTTCCTCAAACATCTCAGGGATTGACATGTTGAAATCCTTTTCGATCTCTTGGTCAATATCGATAAAATCTCTATATAATTTTTTAGCGACCAATTGGCCGATTGTTGTTTTTCCTACACCCATGAATCCGATCAGGACGATATTTCTTTCTCTTACTGGGATGGCTCGTTTAGCGTTCATCTTCGGCGAAATCCTCCTAAGGAATGAAATTTTATTTTCATTATATGCTTATTTAGCGAATATTTATATAGATGCCGGCTTGCCCGTCCTTTTCCGTTCAAACGTTTTTGCCTGAATGACATTCATTGTACACCATTTCTGCAGATATTTTAATACTTCGACGCAAAAAAGCATTAAAACCTTCTGTGTTTTTCCAGCTGATTCTTCGATCGAAGGGTCTTTTTTTGTATGATAAATAAGAAGGGAGAAATGGCGATGATCATTTGGATAAACGGGGCATTCGGTTCCGGAAAAACACAAACAGCCTTCGAACTGCACAGAAGGCTGAACCCATCTTACGTGTATGATCCCGAGAAAATGGGCTTTGCGCTCCGCTCAATGGTGCCGCAGGAGATCGCAAAGGACGATTTTCAAAGCTATCCCTTATGGCGGGCGTTCAATTACAGTTTGCTAGCTTCTCTGACAGATACATACCACGGCATCATTATTGTGCCTATGACGATTGTACATCCTGAATACTTCAATGAGATCATCGGCAGGCTCAGACATGAAGGCAGGATCGTTCACCACTTTACACTAATGGCTTCAAAGGAAACCTTGTTAAAACGGCTGCGTACCAGAGCAGAGGGAAAAAACTCATGGGCCGCCAAACAAATCGACCGCTGCATTGAAGGATTATCATCACCATTTTTTGAGGGCCACATTCAAACAGACAACCTGTCGATTCAGGATGTGGCAGAAACCATTGCCGCGAGAGCCAATCTTCCATTAGAGCCTGATACAAGAGGCAGTCTCCGAAGGTTCACCGACAGATTAAGGGTTAAGCTGAACCATATCCGCATCAAATAAAGCGCCTGTTCACGACAAAAGCCCGCTCCAAGAGCGGGCTTTCTTCAACTTATTTCCACCAGTCATCAAACATTGACGCCGGAACCTGACGTTTATGTTCAGTCATGCTGTAGCGTTTTTCCAATGCTTCTGATACTTTCGCTGATACTTGTTTTCCTTCGAGATAATCGTCAATCTCCTCGTAGGAAATGCCAAGCTCTGTTTCATCCGACTGCTGCGGTTTTTCATCGAGCAGATCGGCAGTTGGTTCTTTTAAGTATAAGCGTTCCGGTGCACCCAGCTCTTTCAGCAGGCTTCTCCCCTGGCGCTTCGTCAAGCCTGTCAGCGGCAGGAGGTCTGCTCCGCCGTCACCGTACTTCGTAAAGAAACCAGTCACTGCTTCAGCAGCATGGTCTGTTCCTAACACAAGAAGGCCTTCCTGGCCGCCGATCGCGTATTGCGCAATCATTCTTGTTCTTGCTTTTACGTTTCCTTTATTAAAGTCAGTCAGCTGGTCGCCGGTTTCCTGCTGATACTGATCCGAAAACGCGCTGACTGTCGATTTAATATCAAACTTCCATGATTTATCCGGTTTAATAAACTTCAAAGCAAGCTGGGCATCATCTTCATCCTGCTGTGTGCCATGCGGAAGACGGACCGCGATAAATTGAGCGTCTCCGCCCTCCTCGCGAATGCTCTCCACCGCAAGCTGAGCGAGTCTTCCCGCAAGCGTTGAATCCTGTCCGCCGCTGATTCCCAATACAAATCCTTTAGCACCGGTTTTCTTTACATATTGTTTTAAAAAATTGACTCGGTCCTCAATTTCTTGCTTTGGATCAATTGAGGGCTTCACATGTAACTCACGCATAATCTTTTCCTGCATGCTCATCCCAATCATTCCTCCTGTACATTTTCCCTTGTTACTGATCATTTCCCCAAATCAATGAAAATGAATCATGACTGTTATGTATCCCTCTTAAATATAGCACAGGTCTTCATTCACAGTGAACAAGAGAGATCAGCTGACTTCAACCCGTATGGATGTCACACTGTCGCCATTGCATTTCCCTTTTTCAATCGGGCAGGAAGAAAACGCGACAATTAAATCCATCTCCGCCCTGAGCCTTACATAATCTCCGGCATTCGAAAGCGGCGTTTCCACAGACAGATTCCCTTTCTCATCAAGGACAGTATTCATAAAAATCGCAAATGGGTAATGCATGTGAGGCTTCGGCACGCCAAACTGCTCAAGCGCACGGTTCATATTGTCATAGCACGTATCCTGAAACTCATCCTTTTGCTTCCCATATAAGAGCCTGTTCATATCAGGACGGCAGGCGGGCAGCAGCAGATCATGCTTGCCGACCGTATCTTCAATCAGGGTTAACATCGGCTTATACAGGTTGGAGTACAGATGGTCGTTGACCTTCACATGAATGGAATGATTGGCGTCTATCGTCGCTCCCTGATCAAGGTGTTCATAAAAATCCTTGGCATGGTATGCGACAAAGTCAGCCACCTGCTGCCCTTCTACATCAACCACCTTCAAAATCTGCCCCTTCTTCAGCTTCAGCCCAAGCCCTTTCTTCGGCTCCACAATATATTGCTGTGTCATTGGTTTGCTCCTTTTTTCATTAGTATGAACGTCCGCTTCCTTCTCCATGTAAAAAGAGGCAAAAATCCGATGTATATAAGCTTCGGACAGGTCGCAATCTAACCTTAGATAAAAGGGGTTGAATAAATAATGAGCCAAACAAAAAAAGACCAGCCAAAAGGGAATCTGGCTTGGTGGCAGCTGTCACTGATCGGAGTCGGCTGCACGATTGGAACAGGCTTTTTTCTCGGTTCCAGCATCGCAATTGTAAAAAGCGGTTTTTCCGTTCTCCTTTCATTTCTGATCGCAGGGATCGGTACGTATTTTGTCTTTGAACAGCTCGCCAAGCTGTCGGCGAAGCAGCCGGAAAAGGGCTCGTTCTGTGCGTATGCCCGAAAAGCATTCGGCAAATGGGCTGGCTTCAGCAACGGCTGGGTGTACTGGTCGTCAGAAATGCTGATTACCGGTAGCCAGCTGACAGCCATTTCGTTATTTACGAAGCATTGGTTTCCTCAAGTGCCGCTATGGGTGTTTGCCTCAATCTACGCGGTACTGGGGCTTCTTATTATTTTCACCGGCCTGTCTGTCTTTGAAAAAACAGAAAACGTGCTGGCAGTGATTAAAACAGCCGCTATTTTTATGTTTATTGTCATTGCCATTCTGGCTTTATGCGGTATCCTGTCAGGCGGAAATCATGGCATACATGTTCCAAATAAGACGAGTGAGTTTTTCCCATATGGCGCCATGGGGCTGTGGACAGGTTTAATCTACGCGTTTTACGCCTTTGGCGGAATTGAAGTCATGGGGTTGATGGCGGTTCACTTAAAAAAACCTGAGGAAGCGTCTAAATCAGGGAAACTGATGCTGGCGACACTGGCGATTGTTTATATCATTTCAATCGGGCTGGCTCTGCTTTTGGTTCCGTTACACGCGTTTACTGAACAGGACAGTCCGTTCATTACGTCATTAAAAGGATATAACCTTGAGATCATCCTTGATATATTTAACGGGATTTTCATCATCGCCGGGTTCTCGACCCTTGTCGCTTCGCTTTTTGCGGTTACGACATTGCTTTGTACGATGGCTGATGACGGTGACGCGCCGAAATGCTTTACTCTAAAGGAAGGCAAAAAAATATGCTGGCCGGCACTGGGGCTTACGTTTGCGGGGCTTGTCCTCTCCATTATTTTGTCGTTAGTGCTGCCTAAAAACATTTATGAGCATATGACAACAGCTGCGGGGCTTATGCTTTTATACACTTGGCTGTTTATCCTGTTCTCCAGTAAAAAGCTGACTGATCCTGAGGGCATGGGAAAAACGCAAATTTATTTAGCGATGATTCTGATTGCTGCGGCTGTGTCCGGAACATTGTTTGAAAAATCAAGCCGGCCCGGTTTTTTTGTGAGCATAGGTTTTCTTGTGATCATCGCCATCGTGACCATGATCTATCAAAAAAAGCAGGGTCATAAAGACCGCCCTGCAAGTCCGTGATTTATTTCATTTTGTTGAACATGTTCTTTAAATAAGAAAATGGGCACTTTGATACCTGTTTTTCGTCATCACGGAGGAAATACTGCTTCCATTCACGATTATCCTTTCCTCCGTACCAGCCTAATTGCGGGTGAATCGGAGCCTGATCATAGGCCTCTAAACGAGATCGGATCAGCCTGCTCATGTTACGGCCAAATGCAGTTGATCCATTTAGGTCATCAAACACCCACCTTGGCTGAAACGTGATCATAAAAAAAGGAAAGCTCCGGCTTCTTCTTGCCTCGTGCCCCGGTGTAGCGCACAGAATGAAATACGGCTCGCCGTCAAAACAAAACTCCCATTTATAATGCTCGGGATCGGCCGGAATGTCTTCCGGCCATTCTTTTTCGTCTTGATGACCCAGTCTATTTAAAAAGCGCCAAAACAGCTCTTCATACGCTTCAATCGAATAATGCTCCGCCAAATCTTCCGGTGTATCAAACAACACAACGAGAGATGCGTATTTTCCAGTGTCCCGCGATATCTTTCCGTACTCCGCAAGCAACGGAGCCAGTTCCTCCGCTGTACGGCTTTCCCGCGGATCTCCGGCAAAAGCAATGCGAAGCTGATCAGTCAGAAACGCCTGGCGTCCGGGAATGCACGGAAACGTATCCGCATCATCCGCCACAGTTTCTGCCAGCAGCTCAAAAGCGATTCTTTGCCATTCAGGAAGCTCTTCTTGAATACGTTCCAGAAAACTTTTGGTGTAAATCCCACTCACCATTGATCCACCTCCAGTATCATCTGGATACTATATTAAAACTGGAAGCGGCGGGTGACTGTCCTTTATGAATCAGCCCAATAACTGTTTGATGCCCTGATAACCAAAGTAAAGGCCAAACACGAGGAGTGATACACCGGCAATTCCGGTCAATCCTCTCAATAGCTTTTCATGAAGCAGGTTTCTGAATGTACTGGCTGTAATCGCCATGCAGAAATCCCAGATTAAAATGCCGATCATGATGCCGGAGCTATAGATCAGGAGCTGATTCATATTGTAGGCCTCTGCTGTTTTCGCAAGAATGCTTCCGTAAATTCCAAGCCAAAAAAGGATGCTCAATGGATTTGAGAGTGAAATGAGAAAACCTGAAGCGAACGTTTTCCTGTATGACGGTTTCCCCCGCGAGCTTCGCACATCCATCGGCTCTCTGACGTTTTTCAGCGTTTCAATTCCAGTATAGGTCAGCACAAAAAAGCCGAAGAGCCACAAAAACGTTTTCACAAATGGGGCGGTCAAAAACTGTGACAGCCCGAAATAGATAAAAAGCATGTATAGCCCATCCGCTGTCATGGCGCCTAAACCGAATATCCATGCATGCCAAAAACCGTTTTTAATTCCTTTGTCTATTTGCGCCGCATTCACTGGCCCCACAGGCGCAGACAAGGACAATCCCAGCACAATATAGCTCAAAAAAATGTTCACCGGCCCGTACTCCCTTCTCTTATGTAACTTGTACAATTTATTCGGGAACGGGCCAAGCTATGCACAAATTCACTTACTGTTTCAGACGTTCAAGCTCTTCCTCCATAATATCGGCGGCTTTGCCTACAAAACTGAAAATGAGTTCCAGCTCCTCTTCCGTATATTCGCAGCACAAATCCATCGTCGACTCAGACAGAGGACGGAACAAATCCTTTATATGTTTTTTCGAAGCAGTCAAAGGGACGATTACGACTCTCCTGCGATCGTTCGGGTCCTTTTCACGAGCCACATACCCCGCTTTTTCCAGCCGGTCAACAAGCGCCGTGACTGACCCCGTGCTGAGTCCGGTTTTTTTTCCCAGTTCCCCGGCCGTCATCGGACCTGCTTCATTTAAGATGTCAGCTGATTTCAAATCGGTGGGAAACAGACCGAGAGCTTGAGCGGCTGCCTGATGAAACAGGACCGTTCTTGTGCCCAGTTTTCGAAAAAGCTGAACAGCAGTCTTTTCCAACTCACTTCTGGAATTTCTTGTTGACAACTGACAGTCCTCCCTATAAAATCGAGTTTATCTTGATAATCGAGATATTCAATGATCAAACTATTATCATGATATCAGAACTTACATAGAAAAGTAAGAGGAGGTAGAACAAATGGACACAACAACAGCAAAACAGGCTTCCACCAAATTTGTTGTGCTCGGTCTCCTGCTGGGCATCTTGATGTCCGCGATGGACAATACGATTGTTGCCACCGCAATGGGCAACATCGTAGCCGACCTTGGAAGCTTCGATAAATTTGCCTGGGTAACGGCATCTTATATGGTGGCGGTTATGGCTGGCATGCCGATTTACGGCAAGCTTTCCGATATGTACGGCCGAAAACGTTTTTTCCTGTTTGGACTCATTTTTTTCTTAATCGGTTCGGCTTTATGCGGAATTGCCCAGACGATGAATCAGCTGATCATCTTCCGGGCAATTCAAGGAATCGGAGGCGGCGCGCTTCTGCCGATTGCCTTTACCATTATCTTTGATTTGTTTCCGCCGGAAAAACGCGGAAAAATGTCCGGCATGTTCGGCGCCGTATTCGGATTATCCAGTGTTCTTGGTCCGCTTTTAGGCGCAATCATTACAGATTCGATCAGCTGGCACTGGGTGTTTTACATCAATGTGCCGATCGGCGCATTGTCATTGTTTTTCATTATTCGCTACTACAAAGAATCTCTGGAGCACAGAAAGCAGAAAATAGACTGGGGCGGCGCGATTACATTAGTCGTATCCATTGTATGTCTGATGTTCGCCCTTGAGCTTGGCGGCAAAACATACGATTGGAACTCCATTCAGATCATTGGGCTGTTTATTGTATTCGCCGTTTTCTTCATTGCCTTTTTTATTGTGGAGAGAAAAGCGGAAGAGCCGATTATTTCTTTCTGGATGTTTAAGAACCGCTTGTTTGCCACAGCACAGATTCTCGCTTTCCTGTATGGCGGAACATTTATTATTTTAGCGGTATTTATTCCGATTTTCGTTCAGGCGGTCTACGGCAGCTCAGCGACAAGCGCGGGCTTCATTCTGACGCCGATGATGATTGGATCAGTCATCGGAAGCATGATCGGCGGGATCTTCCAAACGAAGGCAAGCTTCCGCAATTTGATGCTGATATCTGTTATAGCTTTCTTTATCGGCATGCTGCTTCTTTCCAATATGACGCCTGACACAGCACGGGTATGGCTGACAGTCTTTATGATGATTTCAGGCTTTGGTGTAGGCTTTAACTTCTCCCTGCTGCCGGCGGCATCGATGAATGATCTTGAACCTCGCTTTCGGGGAACTGCAAACTCTACAAATTCGTTTTTGCGATCATTGGGCATGACCCTGGGCGTCACCATTTTTGGAACGGTGCAAACAAACGTATTCACAAACAAGCTGAGCGACGCCTTCAGCGGCATGAAAGGCTCTGCGGGATCAGGCGCTGCGCAAAATATCGGCGACCCGCAGGAGATTTTCCAAGCGGGAACGCGTTCCCAAATTCCTGACGCGATCCTGAATCGCATTATTGACGCGATGTCATCAAGTATCACGTATGTCTTTTTGCTCGCTTTGATTCCAATTGTCCTCGCGGCGATTACCATTTTGTTTATGGGAAAAGCCAGAGTGAAGACAACGGCCGAAATGACAAAGAAAGCAAATTAACATAAAAAAGCAGTACATGCTGGGCATGTACTGCTTTTTTCTATTACACTCCTAATCTTGCAAGAATAAACGTCCATATACATATGCCCAATAACAGAATCAGGCTGTACGCCACTGTCCGTTTAAACAGTTTAGATTCCTTGCCTGTTTGGCCGACCGCTGCGGCAGCGATGGCGATAGATTGAGGAGAAACAAGTTTCGCCATGACACCGCCCGCCGTATTTGCGGCTAACAGCAAGTCAGAACCCGCACCGATCTGCGCTCCGGTGACAACCTGCAAATGTCCGAACAAAGCGTTATTGCTGACAACAGAACCGGTAATGAACACGCCGATCCAGCCGAGCACGGGACTGACAAATGGGAACAGGTCTCCTGTTTTCGCCAGTGCTAACCCAATTGAAGAGCTGAGCCCTGCGAAGTTGGCCAGATTGGCAAACCCCATCACGAAGCAGATCGTCATAATCGGCACCCACAGCTCTTTTCCTGTCTCCTTCAAGGAAGCAAAAGCATCTCGAGAGGAGAAATTTTTGCTGAACAGTCCTGTCACGATGACTGCGGCTAAAATCGCTGTACCAGTCGCTGACAGCAGATCAACTTTCAAGACTGCATCTAACGGCATGGCAGATGACGCAATCGGCGGCATTTTCATAATTTGCTGGTGCAGAAAAGGCATTTTAAACAGGAGCGTTGTTTGATATAACAGTCCGCCTTCTTGGAAAAGCGCTTTGAAGGCGGGAAGGCTCCAGATGGTGATCGCCGCAGTTAAAATGTAGAAAGGAGACCATGCTTTCGCAATGTCAACGGCACGGTATGTCTTTTGCTCATCAGCATCGCCGGCTCCTTCCTCCCGGTAAATCTCTTTCGGCTGCCATTTGCGGAGGAAGAGGGCAAGCCCGCCCATGCTGAACAAGGCCGCCAAAATGTTAGCTAATTCCGGCCCGAGCACCGCCATTGTCAGTGTCTGAACCGCTGTATACCCACCGCTCACAACCAGGAGGGCAGGCCATGTCTGTTTGATTCCTTTCATTCGGTCTAATAGGAATACAAGCAGGAACGGTATGAAAAATGAGATCATCGGCAGTGTCCACATCAATGTCCGTGACAGCTCAAGAGCTGACAAATCACCAATCTGCGCCCCTGTGATGACAGGAATTCCGATCGCTCCAAAAGCTCCGGAGGCTGCATTTGCAATCAAGCAGAGCGCTGCCGCTTTTAACGGTTTAAAACCAAGTTCGACGAGCAGCGCCGCACTAATCGCAATCGGAACACCAAAACCGGCCGCGCCTTCCAAAAACGCGTTAAAACAAAAACCAATTAATAATAGCTGTAATCGTTGGTCAGGCGAAATGCCGGCAATGCTCGACCGAATAATAGTAAATTTCCCGGTTTTCACCGCGATTTTATACAGCCACACCGCCATCAGGACGATGTAGCCAATGGGCCACAGCCCGCTCCCGATTCCTAGCAAAACAGAAGAAATCGCTTTTTCAACCGGCATATGAAATGCCAAAACGGAGACGAAGAAACTGACGGCTAGGGTAAGAAACGCCGCAAGTATGCCTTTCATTTTCAAAACAGTTAAAGCCAAGAGAAAAAAGAGAATCGGAGTGAGCGCCACAAGTGCGCTCACATACTCGTTTCCAAACGGATCATACAACTGCTCCCACATTGACAATCAGCCCTTTACTCTAAAGTTGCGGTTAGTTGACTTTTTGTTCTGCAAAATAAGGCTTTAAGATGTTTTTAAGGACGCCGGCGCTGTGAAGGAACTGTTCTTTTTCTTTCTCATTCAAGTTCAGCTCAGTGATACCTGCGATCCCTCCACGGTTCACGACAGCCGGAACACCGATGTACACGTCATCTGCACCGTATTGCCCGTCCACATATGTGCTGACAGTTAATATGCTGTTTTCATTATGAAGAATCGCTTTTGTAATGCGGGCAAGACTCATCGCAACTCCATAATAAGTCGCTCCTTTTTTCTCAATGATATGGTAAGCTGCGTTTTTCACGTCATCTACGATTTGGTCCAGCTCCTCTTGTTTGTACGCATCGTTTTTCTCAACGAGTTCACTAACCGGTACACCGCCGACATTCGCATGGCTCCAGACAGGAAGCTCCGTATCACCGTGCTCTCCGATAATATGCGCGTGCACGTTTTGAGGAGCTACGCCAAAGTATTCGCTCAGCATGTAACGGAATCTCGCAGAATCTAGTGTTGTGCCGCTTCCGATCACCCGCTCTTTTGGCAGGCCGCTGAATTTCCATGTAGCGTAAGTCAGGATATCAACCGGATTTGTAGCGATTAAGAAAATGCCGTCAAATCCGCTCGCCATGACTTCACCGACGATGCCTTTGAAAATCTTTAAGTTCTTTTCTACTAATTCAAGGCGTGTCTCACCAGGTTTTTGGTTTGCTCCTGCGCAAATGCAGACAATATCAGCATCCTTGCAGTCTTCATATGTTCCGAAAGATGTTTTGACCGGTTGCGGCGCAAACGCCTTTCCATGGTTTAAATCCATCACATCGCCCATTGCTTTTTCTTTATTTACATCAATGACCACAAGCTCATCTGTGATCCCTTGGTTAATTAACGCAAATGCATAACTGCTTCCAACAAAACCCGCTCCGATTAAAGCTACTTTATTTACATGTTTGTTCATCATTAATCATCCTTCCAGGGTATGTTTCTCTTTGGTGTTTTTTGTTTGTGAAGTATTTCACATTTATATTGTGCAACACTTCACAAACTTTTGCAAGAGAAAAGTTTTGTCTGATTTATGAACAAAAAAGAAACCATCATAGATGGTTTCTTTCGGTAAGTCCCGTCTAGCCTTGTCCTCAATGAGGAAGAGAACCGCTTAAGCCCGCGTCATTATATAAACCATTTTGCACGTAATCAAAGCCAGGCTGATTCTGGCCGGGCACTTGGGCGCTGCCATTATTAAAAATCACTTTGGCGTTGGTTGTATCCGTATCCGCAGGCAGCGTCAGCGTGTAAATTCCGTCTGCATTTTTAGTCATTGGTTTTCCAGGCCAAGATCCGGTCAATTCAATTGCCCGGCCCCCATCATGTTTATAGATATAAGCATTTACCTGGCTCCAATGATTCGGATTTTGATAGCCGATGGTTTTGGCCGAAGCTGGATCTCTTTTAACAAAACTGTATTCCTCGGTCCTCGTTACACCATCACTGTTCGTTCCTTTTAACATGATGGTGTATGTTTTGCCAAATGGATCTCCTTTTCCGAATGTGAATTGATCTCCATCTTTAAACGCTGTCTCTTGTCCATTATTGATTTGATAAACAGCTTTTGTTGTGTTCGCATCTGCACGCAGGGTAATCGTCAGTTGATCATTGAAAGAATGTGTTACACCTGCTTTGTAATTCTCAAGGAAAACATGAGGCGCATTTGCAATATCGTCAGGGTAAAGCACAGCCACAGATCTGGCATTGATCGTGCCTGTCAGTTTACCATCGTTCACTTGAAATGAACCCGCCCCAGCTTTATTGTCATACCTGCCATTAGGCAATTTTGTTGGCGTATTGATAGAAACAGAGGATGAACCTGCATTTGCCAGCACAACGCCATATGAGCCTCGCTGATTCATAAAGATCTGGTTGTTTCCATTCGGGTTCGAGAGTTCCTCAGGCTGTCCAGCCATCACATTGTGAAATCTATTGACCGCAGTGATAGCCTGATCTTCAAATAAAGCACTCCCGCGATCGCCTATTTGGCTTTTCCCCGGGAATCTCACACCATTTCCGCCTCCCTCAGGTCTGGAAAAGAAAAGAGGCGTACTGCCTGAACGAGAAGCTATCACCGCCCAGCCTAAACGGATATCATCATCGTTCATCCATGTCGACTCTTCATCATCATTGGCATACGTATCATGCGACTCCACCCATGTCACTAACTTGTCCGCAGACACATCAGAAGCATAGCGGGAGAGATTCGACACACTCAGATTGCGATTCTTTAAAGCGGACCTTATGGAATGCCCATAGTTAGACGCTGTCACATTCATATAATTCGCATATGCAGCATCCCTGGAAGCACTATCCTGCAGGATTTCTCCGTATTGAAACTCTGCAGATGTGTTTGTGATATTCGGCCAAAATTGACTGCCGTAATTCCCATCATCCGGAAGCTCTATATGTTTGGCGGCATCAAAGCGAAATCCATCTGCCCCGTCATTCAATGCTCTTTCTAAGAAACGTTTCAGATAGGACTGTACTTGTGTATTTTGTGTATTCCAGTCATACAGCCCGAGCAATGAATTCTGCGTGACATCCCATCGATCCGACCAGTTTTTAATTTGTGTGTTTCCGTGTGTCCAGTTTGGAATACTCTTAATCTCATTGGAAATGGCGGCATAGTCACTGGTGGTATGATTGATGACCGCGTCAACAATGACTTTTATGCCATATTCTTCAGCGGCTGCACACATTTCTTTAAATTCTTGTTCAGTGCCTAAGTAACGGTTGCCAATTTGGTACGATGTCGGCTGATAGAGCCAGTACCAGTTCGACATGCTTTTATTTCCTTGGTTCCCTTCCTTTACTTGGTTAATCGGAGACGTCTGAATGGCTGTATATCCTGCATCATGAATGTCCTTCATATTGTGTTTTAACGTATTGAACGACCAATTCCAAGCATGAAGAATGGTACCGCTTTTAATCGATGGCGCTGCCAGTTCATTTGATGTGTTCTGTGATTCAGCATTTGCTGCCGCCGGTCCTGCCAGAACCATATGAAACAGCAACAAAAATCCAGCGAATAACGGCAGTAAAGAGGTTTTGAAACGTTTTACAAACATTCTTGACACTCCTTATTTGATTTTTGAGAAGACTTACTTCGGAGTCAAAAATCCCTCTTACTTTATTCTTCCTCCTTTCAAACTGGTGTGAAGACTGGAGAATTTTGTTAATGCTTACATTTTAAATTATCACAATCACTCTATCAAAACAACTTGGCAGAGTGAATACAAATCAATGTTCCTATAGAAAAAGCTGCGCGAAACTGTGAGCGTTTCACCGCTTTTTAAACAAAAAAAGAAACCATCTATGATCTAAGATGATTTCTTCTTTACCTCTTCTTTTATCGCTCTTCTGTAAGCCAGCTTCACAATCACATATCGAAGCAGAAACAGAACGCCGCCGCAGACGATAAAAAGAAGGATCATTTTCAGCCAAGCGAAGAATGTATGGGGAATCCCCCTGTCGTACATCGTAAGCACCACTACCGCAAAGGCGACCGCAATTGATTCTATTCGCTGCTGCTTCACCCGTTTTTGCAGTTCTTCTTTGGTGTCTATTCTCGGCATGAGCATTCCAGATGCTGCAGCCCTGATGCAGTAATATAAGATAATGATGAACAAAAACACAAGGCTTGCAGCCCATTCTTTAAACGGAAATTCAAACATAATGCCGCGGATAATCACATCAAGCAACGCAAACGCTCCCGCTATCATCCCAATCTCCGACCAGATTTTCTGTTCTTTTTCTTTTACTCTCTTATTTTTCCCATTCACGCCTGAAAGTCTATTACGCAGATTATTCATGACCTTCCTCCCGCACTTTTACGAATGGCTTATGGCTTACATGTTACAATAACAGCCTGCGCTTCTGCAATGAATAACTTAAAAGCCCGCCATACAAGCCGGCGGGCAGCAATTGTTAAAACGGCCCCCAATTGATCATGACGCCGATCACAATAAAAATAAGCCCGATCAAGAACCAAATCAGAGCAAGCGGCACCATAAACCGCAGCCACTTGACGTACGGAATGCCGCTGGCGGCAAGTACCGCCATAAGAACGCCGGATGTCGGGTTGACACAGTTGACGACCCCTTCTCCAAGCATAACCGCCTCCACCGCAACCTGTCTCGTGATTCCCATCAAATCAGCGAGCGGCGCCAGGATTGGAATAAATACAACGGCTTCCCCAGACCCAGAAGAGATGAGAAAATGAAGCAGCGCACTGGCGATATACATGCCGATTGCCCCGGCAATCGGGCTGAATCCGTCCAACAGTGAAGCCAAAGCATTGACGACTGTATCGAGTAACTTTCCATTTTCAAGGATGACGGAAATGCTTCGTGCCATCCCGACAATCAGCGCCCCGTATACAAGACTTTGGCAGCCCGTAATGAAGGTTTTGGCAATATCGTTCGCCGCAAGTCCTCCTATTAAGCCGGCAAGGACAGAAATAAAAATAAATGTCGCAGCCATTTGGGAATCCGACCAGCCAAGCTTCAAAGCGCCGTATAAAAATCCGACCAGTGAGAGTCCCGCCACAGTCAAAATCAGCTTATGGCGAACAGTAAATGACACTGACTGATCCTCTTCTTTACCTGCTTCGCCCATTCCTGCTCCAGGGAACCAATCTGTTCCTAACACACTGGCATCTTTTGATTTTTTTAATTTTCTCGTATACAAATAGATATAAATAATAGAAGACAGCAAAAAGCAAATGTATATCACAACTCGCAGGCCGATTCCTGAAAAAAGAGGGAGCTCCGCAATTGATTGTGATAAACCGAGCGGGGACGGTGATAGTATGGTGGAGTTAAATCCAGCGTAACAGCCGATGTAAATGACAGCGGCTCCCGCGACTGCGTCCCATTTTAAGGATCGTGCCACAATGAGGCCGATGGGGATAAAACCGATAACTGAATTCACGACAATCCCGGTTGTTCCGAGAATGGAGAACAACGCGCCGACAATACAAATGAATAATAATTGCTTGGTGCGGAATTTGCTGATGACATTGTAAATCAGGCCATTGATGGCACCCGTTTTTTCTAAGATGGCAATGGTGCCGCCTGTGAATAAAATCAGAAAGATGATTGGTGCTGATCCGACCATTCCATCCTGAAGAGAAGTAAAAAAGCTGATCAGGCTGACTGGTGACTGTTCAATGGAATGATAGCTTCCCGGAACAGCAGTCGTGACATCCCCCTTTGTCACGCGGTCAAATTCACCTGCCGGCACAATATATGAAGCAATTGCGCAAATAAAAGCAATAATAAATAAGAGGACATAAGCGTCAGGCATTTTAAATGTCATTCGTTTTTTCTTAGGCTGTGTTTCGGCTGCTGGTATACTCATATTTCGATCCATCCCCTCTGTTTGAAAATATTAATTATTCTGAAAAGTAGAAATATGTGCTATATTATATACAGCTTATCTTCCTGTTTCAATATAAATAAAGGAAAGAAGATAAAATTCACTCTGATAGAAGGAGGCAATTCTCACCATGCAAAAGCTTTCAGAAGACATGAAACAAACCATTATGGACATCTTCGAGCATCTGCACGCGAACCCTGAGGTCAGCTGGAAGGAATATGAGACGACTGCATTTCTCAAACAAAAGCTTGAGGAGTTAGGGTGCCGGACTCGCACGTTTTCAGACTGCACCGGGGTTGTCGGTGAAGTTGGATCAGGCTCACCTGTTGTAGCTGTGCGCGCTGATATTGACGCGCTATGGCAGGAAGTTAACGGCACATTTCGCGCCAACCATTCCTGCGGACACGATTCACATATGACAATGGCATTAGGCACGTTAATGCTGCTGAGAAAACAACCTGAGCTTCCGAAGGGCACAATCCGTTTTATCTTTCAGCCGGCTGAGGAAAAAGGCGGCGGTGCCTTGAAAATGATAGAAGAAGGCGTGCTTGATGATGTCGACTATTTGTACGGTGTTCACGTCCGTCCGATTCAGGAAACACAAAACGGCCGCTGCGCCCCGTCTATTCTGCACGGATCAAGCCAGCACATCGAGGGAACGATTATCGGAGAGGAAGCTCATGGTGCCCGCCCGCACCTCGGGAAAAACAGCATTGAAATTGCGGCATTTCTCGTACATAAGCTCGGACTCATTCATATTGACCCGCAAATCCCGCATACTGTCAAAATGACAAAACTTCAAGCCGGCGGAGATAGCTCTAACATCATTCCAGGAAAAGCATCGTTCAGCCTTGATTTACGCGCACAGACGAATGAAGCCATGGAGTCGTTAATTGCCGAAACAGAAAGAGCCTGTGAAGCGGCCGCCGCCGCATTTGGCGCAAAGATCGAGCTGCAAAAAGAGCACAGCCTTCCTGCGGCAACACAAAACAAAGAAGCTGAAACGATCATGGCAGAAGCCATTACGGAAATCATCGGGGCTGAGCAGCTTGATGACCCGCTTGTCACCACCGGCGGCGAGGATTTCCATTTTTACGCCGTGAAGGTGCCGAACCTCAAAACAACGATGCTCGGTCTTGGGTGCGGACTCCAGCCGGGACTCCATCATCCGCACATGACCTTTGACCGAAACGCGATGTTTACCGGCATTCATATTTTAGCGAACGCCGTGCTCAAAACATTTCAGAAGGCAGAATCACTTGCTGCCGCTAACGCTTCTTAACGCAAAAAAAGCAGCCTGACTACAGGCTGCTTTCTTCATTATTTCTTCAAATCTTCAATTGAGTTGACGTTTTTCATATATTGAGGAACAACAAGACCCATTTTCACACCCGTCATACTGGTGCCAATATCGTCATATTTGCCTTTATATTTGGCGGCGTATGCTTTATGGGTATTCGGCAGCCATGCGGAAAGGGATGCATCCGCGCTTCCCGTCGCGATTGCAGTCCACATCGGACCGGCCTCTACCTGAGTAAGCGTCACCTCATAGCCTAAGTCTTCTAAGACTTTGCCGATCACGTTTGTACTTGCAATTTCACTGTCCCACGCCACATAGGCAAGGTTGATTTTGTCCCCCTTCACCTTTTGAACGCCTTTTGTCCATTCGGCAATCTGATCCTTGTGTTTCTTTACATACTCAGCAGCGACTTTGGCAGGTTTCTCGCCTTCTTCCACCTTGATCATGATTTCGCCCATTTCGTCTTGCGTCCATTTAAACTGGCTCAGAAGCTTTGCGGCATTCGGCTGTTCTTTGCTGAAGCCTTTGCGTGTGATCGTATGGATTTCCTCCGCGCTGCCATAAGATTGTTTCGGATCATCGAGATATTTCAGCTTATATCTGGAGAACATCCAGTGCGGTGTCCATCCTGTAATGATAATCGGTTTCTTACGGTCGTATGACTTTTTAAGCGTAGCGGTCATCGCAGCACTTGACGCTGAAATCAATGTCCAGTCATTCAGGTCATAATCCTTCATCGCTTTGTCAGTCAGGGACATAATCCCTGAACCGGGGTCGATCCCGATGATGGTCTTATTCACCTGTTCTGCTGCGGTTGCATTTTCATCGTGTTCTGAACCGCAAGCCGCAAGTGAGAGCGCCAGCATGGCGGAAACGCCGATGCCGATGATTTTCTTAAGCATCAGGCATTCCCCCTGCTTTTCTTCTTCACTTTAATATTTTGAGTAATACGGTCCAGGGTAATGGCAACGATAACGATGGCGATACCGGCCTCTACGCCGACCCCTGTTTTCAGCTGTGTAACGGCGCTGTATACTTCAGAACCAAGTCCTGGTGCACCGACCATTGCGGCGATAACAACCATTGATAACGCGAGCATGATGCTTTGGTTGATTCCAGCCAGAATAGTTTTTGTCGCAAGCGGAAGCTGAACTTTAAACAAACGCTGAGCTGTTGTAGAACCGAACGCCTCAGTCGCCTCAATCAGATCCGCCGGCACTTGTTTAATACCGAGAACAGTCATGCGGATTGTCGGCGGCATCGCGAAAATAACCGATGCAACAACACCCGGCACAACACCGATGTTGAAGAAGAAAATTGCCGGCAATAGATATACGAAAGCAGGCATTGTCTGCATTAAATCAAGAATAGGCGTTACAATACGGCGAACCATTTCTTTCTGGGACGCCCAAATTCCGATCGGAACCCCGACCACAATCGAAATAATCACGGATGTCAGAACAAGCGCCAATGTTTGCAGCATTGGGTCCCAATATCCTAAATAATCGATCACGAGGAAACCAATCAGCGTAAATAACGCAATTCCCCTTGTGCTGATCCACCACGCAAGTGCGGCGAAAATAATCGTTAACAAAATAGATGGGATAAATCCAAGTCCGCTGACAATTCCATTTACAAAAGCAGCCAAACCGTTAGCAATTCCGTCGAAGAATCCGCCAAACGTCATCGTAATCCAGTCAACAAAACGGTCAATGATATCTGCTAAAGGTATTCTAGGGAGTCTATCCATCTTATTTCACCTCCTGTGCAGAAGGATCTTGTGTTTGTTCGTCAGTGCCTTCAGCATTGATATACTCGTTATTGCCGGCAAGTGCGCCAATCAGCGCGCCTCTTACCACAATCCCTTTCATTCTTTGCTTCTCATCCACAACCGCAATTGGAATATTCGCATCGGACACAACGTCAAAAATCTCAGTCAGATACGTATTCTCTGGTACAGTCGTAAATTCTGTATTCAAGATGTCTTGAAGTGACAAATCAGACTCAGCCGCTTTTTTCGCATCAGACGCATAGATAACACCTAACAATTTCTTTTGTTTATCCACTGCATAAATTGAAGAAATTCCAAGGTTTTTCATCAGTGTCAATGCTACGCGAGGCCCTTTATCAATCCGCACTGTTTCAGCGCGTTTCATAATGTGGCCTGCTGTGAGGACTTTAGACAAATCAACATCTTCGACGAATTTCTCAACATATTCGTTAGATGGATTCATCAGGATTTCTTCAGGCGTGCCGATTTGAACGATGTTGCCGTCCTTCATTAGGACAATTCTGTCACCGATCCGCAACGCTTCGTCCAAGTCGTGCGTAATAAAGATAATTGTTTTTCCGACATTATCGTGAAGATCAAGAAGCTCATCCTGCATATCTTTACGAATCAGTGGATCGAGCGCACTGAACGCTTCGTCCATCAGAAGGATGTCCGGATCATTTGTCAACGCGCGGGCAAGGCCGACACGCTGCTGCATCCCGCCGGAAAGCTGGTCAGGATATTGGTGTTCAAATCCTTCAAGGCCGACGAGCTTTAATGACTCAAGCGCTTTTTGCTGCCGCTCTTGTTTGTCTACGCCTTGCAGCTCCAGTCCGTATTCTGTGTTTTCAAGTATCGTTCTGTGCGGAAACAGAGCGAACTTTTGAAAGACCATGCTGATTTTCTTCCGGCGGACTTCCCGGAGCTGGTCTTTTGACATATTTGTTATCATGTCACCATCAATGTAAATACTTCCGGCAGTCGGTTCAATAAGCCGGTTTAACATCCGTACTAAAGTTGATTTACCGCTCCCTGATAGACCCATGATGACAAATATCTCACCATCATATACTTCAAAATCTGCCTGATTAACCCCAACGGTTGATCCGGTCGCTTTTAAGATCTCTTTTTTGGACTTTCCGTTGGCAAGCAATTGAACTGCCTTCTTTGTTTGTTTCCCGAAAATTTTAGAGACTTTCTCGACTTTTATCTTAATTGGTTTCTCATCTACACTCATATTTTCCCTCCATATTAAGCAATCCTAATAACCGTAACATTTATGTAACTTCCCACACAAACAGCATATTCTCTTTTATTCTGTACCATTTCTTTATAAACATCCATGTGACCACATGATCTTATTTATGCTTCTAAATACTCTGTAATCCTCCTATATAATTGTATTTTACGGGTGATTTTTCTCCTATCTAAAGATGAAAACGCTTTTATTGGAATTGAATTCCTCCTGCCTATGATGACTTCCTGCTCCTTTACTGGAAAAATAAGTTGCTTTCCCAGCTTCAATTATGTATTATAGTTTCATGACTATGAAACAATCAGATGATCAAATCAGAGCGCAAATTTTTAAAGCACTGTCTGATGAATCAAGGCTTGCTATTATTCGTACGCTTTATGCCAGCGGAAAAGAACTCAGCTGCGGCGAAGTAGGTGAAAAGTGCAATATTGTCAAAACCACGGCATCTTATCATTTTAAAACGCTGCGTGAAGCGGGATTGACGGCAACCCGGAAAGATTCGCGGACAAAATATGTCAGTCTCCGTGAAGACACATTTCAAACATACCTGCCTGGCTTTTTGGAAACCCTCTAACAAAGGGTTTTCTCTATACATATTTGTTTCATGGTTTCAAAGTTATAAAACAATAGGAGTGACAAAATTTGAATCGTATTTGGCTTTTCTTCAGTGTCATGTTTGTCATTGGCACGGATACCTTTTTGCTTTCCCCGCTTCTCCCCCTTTTACAGGAGCAGTTTCATGTCTCTACTGATTTGTCAGGCTGGATGGTTAGTGCTTATGCACTCGGTTATGCGCTCTTCGCTTTCATTGCGGGCCCAATCTCAGACCGGCTAAACAGAAAAACAGTCATGCTGTGGGGACTTGCGGGCTTCAGCGTATCCACGTTTTTATGCGGCATCGCTCCCTCTTTTGCCGCCATGTGCCTGTTCCGTTTTGCCGCAGGCGTTAGCGCTGCGTTTGTGACGCCTCAAATTTGGGCGTCCATCCCAATCATTGTGAAGCCTTCTCAGATTATAAAAAGCATGGGGATTGCAACAGCAGGATTGGCCGCTTCACAAATGCTCGGACTGCCGATCGGAGGGTTTTTCGCTTCCTTTACATGGCATACGCCATTTTTTGTTTTGTCAGCGTGCTCGATTATTCTTCTATTGATTCTGGCGGTGGTTATGCCTGATATCCGGCCTTCTGAACCATTGGCGCGCCCATCATTAATCAACCCATATCGGGAGCTTTTTTCATTGCCTAAAACATCGGTCATTCTGCTTGCCTATTTTCTCTTTCAAACCGGAAACTTCGCTTCATTCAGCTTTCTAGGCACTTGGCTTGCTGCGGATTATCATTTAACCGTGTCACAAATTGGAGCCGCTATGCTTGTTCTCGGACTGGGAAATATGCTCGGAAGCCTTATCGGCAGCCGGATTTCAGCAAAGCTGGGCATGTTTAAGCCATTGATCGGCGGGATGCTGCTGATGGGCGCTCTCTATTTCGCTCTTCCGTTCTTTCCGAACTTATTTTTAGTCGAAACGAGCTTTTTTCTCACGTTCTTTACAGCTGGCATTATCTTTCCTTTAATGATGGGTATCTCTCAATCCATTTCACCAAACGCGCGAGGAACCATCGCTTCCCTTTCCAATGCCGCTATGTATGCAGGAACCACTGTCGGCACAGGCATTGCAGGTTTTTTATATCAAAGCACACAGCATTTCGGAGCTGTCACAGGATTTACTGCCATACTATTCATGCTGTCAATGGCGCTCTACCAGACAATCAGTAAAACCGGAAAACGCCAATCCGCAGCCCGGGTGCAAATGTAAAAATAGCACCTCTTTCAAGAGGTGCTTTTCCTATTCCAGCTCAGTTTGTTTCGTCTCTTTCCCCATAATCAAAATACAAGCAACCGCGAGTAAGATTGCAATGCAAAAGATTGAGAAGATGACCGAAAACGAAATATGACGGGCTGCGAGAGTTCCAACGAGCAAAGGCCCGAAGATGCCGCCGATCCTTCCAAACGCCGCCGTCGTTCCTGAACCTGTTGCGCGAATCGCAGTCGGATATTGTTCCGGGGTATACGCATACAGCACGCCCCACGCACCGAGATTGAAAAACGATAACAGCATTCCAGCTGTAAGCAGGAGGCCTAAAGAATCAGCCGTTCCAAAGAAATAGGCGCTTCCTGCTGTACCAATCAGGTAAATGACGAGTATCCACTTCCGGCCCGCTTTTTCAATCAGCCATGCGGCAGAGAAATAGCCCGGTAGCTGAGCAAGCGTCATCAGCAGGACATATTCAAAGCTTTGAATCATGCTGAAGCCTTTCAGCAGCATGACACTCGGGAGCCATAGGAACATGCCGTAATAAGAAAACACCACACAGAACCAAACGATCGACAGCATTACGGTCGGCCGTATATACTGTCTTGCCCAGACGCTTTTTACATTCTCCCACACAGATTTCTTTTTGGCAGAAAGCGATTCATATTTTGGTGAATCAGGCAGACTCGTCCGCAGGTATAGCGCATAAAAAGCAGTCAGTGCGGTTAACAGCAGGGCAGCCTGCCAGCCGAAGCTTGGTATCACAAAGTAAGAAATCAGTGCGGCTGCGAGCCAGCCCACGGCCCAAAAGCTCTCCAGAAGCACAATCACTCTGCCTCGCTTTTCAGGCACAACCGCTTCCGAAACGAGTGTCGAAGCGACTGGAAGCTCTCCGCCAAGTCCCATACCGATCACAAAACGAAGGATTAGAAATGCCGATAAGCTCGTCACAAAAGCGGAAATGCCGCTTCCGATGGAAAAGCATAGAAGGGTAATAATAAATACTTTTTTTCGGCCGATTCGATCAGCCAGCAGCCCAAACAAAAACGCACCCGCAGCCATGCCGATGGAATTGACGCTTCCGATCCATTTCATTTCCTCGGGCGACAGATTCCACTCTACATGAAGCGCGGCGATAATAAACGATAATATTCCGACATCCATTGCATCAAACAGCCACCCCAAACCGGCGACGCCCAGCAGTTTACGCTGGGATATAGGCTGTTGTTTTCCCATTGCCAACACCTCTGATATGCAAAATGATTACCGTTTAAGTTTACACCTGTCTTTACACATTGTCATTAACTAAATGATGTAAATGAAAAACCCCGCTTATGTTCCATAAGCGGGGTTCTTATTATTGCTGCAATGCTGCTTTTTTAATATTATCCTGAAGCTGGGCAATACGTCTCGCACCGTCTTCGCGGAGGCGTTTGTTTTCTTCTTCGATTTGTTTTGTTTCCTGCATGCCGCTGACAATGGTGTTCCAAGACGATTCGATCGTTTCGATATCTATGCTCGGTCTGCCGGCCATTCTCGCAATTTCAACACTTTGGCTCGAGATGTTTTCAGCATTTCGTTTCAGCATCTCGTTTGTCCGGCGGTCAAGCTCGCTCATTGAATCAGCCACAAGCTTTTGCCGTTTCACCGTAACAGCCTGAATAATGCCGTTTTTGAAAATCGGAATGGTAATAATAAACGCGGAGTTAATTTTCCCGATTAGCTTTGCATTTCCGCGCTGCAGGAGACGGATTTGTGGTGCGGTTTGAAGAGCCACCATCCGTGCCATATCCAGATCATACACCCGTTCCTCAAGCGCCTGAATGCCGTTGCGCAGTGTATCGAGCTGCATTTGCGCCAGCTGGTTTCCGCTTGCCGCTTTTTCCTCATATGAAGGAAGGATCGACTGCATCTCTTCCAGTTTCATCTGCCCGGCAACGACGTATTTTTCAAGCTCCATATAGTATTTGATATTGTTTTCATACATTTCATCGAGCGTGTAGTTTGTCTTCGTCATTTCATCTTTGTATTTCGAAATCTCAACATGGATTTTTTCAATCTCTCCGCCAAGTGTCTGATACTTTTTAAAGATTTTTTCAATCATGCTGCCGCCGCGTTTGAAAATTTTCGCCATTAATCCCTTAGGCTCATCAAAATCATTTTTGTCGAAGCGGTCCATGATTTTTCCAAGCTGGGTCAGCATTGTGCCAGAGTCTGTCACACTTGTTGTTTTCATCATCCCCAAGATGCGGTCAGAGAACTTGGATATTTCAACGGCCGGCTCCTTGCCGTACTCAAGCAGCTCCATTTGGTTTTTAACGTCAATTTGTTGAGCAAGCCGCTTTACCTCTGGTTCCTGACGGAGCTGAAGACGGATATCGTCAGCTTTTTGCTGGGAAATCTCTTCATTTTTATCGAGAACAAGCGGATTTTGATTTTCTGTTGTCATGCTTTTCTTCTCTCCTTATTTTTGGGTAATGGTTCTGAAGAGCCTTTTCACAAGCGAAGGCTCTTTGTAGTCCTGCTGAAACACCATGTCGTCCAGCCAGTGGATATCATACTGATCCTCTTCAATAAACTGCTCAATATCTTGGTGTCCGGGCGGATTATAAATGATGATATCGATTCCGATTTCATTCAGGAACAGCAGGGCGGCGGCATCCGAACGCGTGAGTCCGCCGCTCATTTCCGTATGATATAAAACGAGTTTCGGAACGGTTTGCGCATAGTCGAACATTTGAATCAATTTCAGCAGATTAGCAGGCAGATTTGTTGTTTGCTTAAACAAATAGATTTGAACATCCTTGACTTGTTCCTGATGCAAAGCCTTAAGCCGAGGGTGCCTGCACATTCTCGAAATCGTTTTGGCAATGGCGGCCTGAACGCCCGCCGGCAGCTGTTTGTACTGCCACACATTGCTTGCCATCAGCTTGTCCGGATCGATGTTTCCTTCGTGGTCAAGTGCATGGCTGTAATGAAATTGATAGTTCGATTTTATTTCCTCTGTAAACGGAAAGCTTCTGACCATTTCTGTTTCCTGATAATCCGCTAGAGTATGAAGCCTGTTCCAATATTCCTTATTGTCTTTCGACACGCCCATAATTTTGGCGAATACATTCGGAATCTCAATGGAGTGTTTATCTGCTTTGAAATTCGGCCGAATAAAGGCGCGCTCTTTCGTGATTAAAAACAGTTCATCATAGGTCGTTTTCAGCGTAATAGACACCGGCGTGTGATCTCTGAACTGCCATGGCTTGTAGAGCATGGACTCCTCGTGATTCAGCACATGTTCAATTTCTTTTGTTGAGCGGTAAGCCACTGTTGATTTACGGTCTGGTTTTTCTTTCGGAAACGGCTGAAGCTCCGAAACATCCGGGAGCTTTTCCGTAAAACTGAGTTCCTGCTTTGGATCGACAAGCGCCAGCTGATCGGTTCCCGCCGGATGGAACAGTAGAACATCACAGCCGACTAGCATCAGATAATATAAGAAATAGAGCTGGCTTTTCGTCGCATCTCCATACCAAACAACCTTTGGCATCTCACGCTCTATATCGGTTTTTTCCAGCCACGGATTCAGGTGATTTAAAGAAAACTTCGAGACATCAAGCAGCACTCTGCGAAAATCAGGATGATTGAGCCCCTTCTCATGACTGTCCGCAAAGGTATGTAAAAGCGTCATCAGCGCTTTTCTTAAATGGCGGTGCATCAAGGGATTTGAGTGCTTCGCAATCAGCTTTTCCCCGTCCAGAAAGGCAACAAAGCGGCTAACTGACAGCCCTTTTTCTTTCTGATTGATGGAATGAATATGCTGAAGCTTTTGAAATGTTTCCGGTTCGATTGTTTTATCAAGCGTTTCACTCAAAATAGTCATGCGGCCATTTACAGACAGCTCATACAGCTCGTTATAGTAGTCCGTCTCATCAATAGGCGTGCCTAATATCTGTCCGGCAAGGCGAGAAAACGAAAGGCCTTGTTCTGTTTCATAGTGATCCCGCTCCGGCAATGGCTGAAACAGCAGGCTTTTCCAATCCCCATCAGCCGGAAGTGCTTTATGAATGATTACTTCTTCTTGTCTCATCATATCCTCCTTTCCGGTTTGTCATTGAACGATATTTCGGTAACAAAAAAGGAAGGACATTGAACCTCCCTCCTTGTTTTGTTTTATTCTTCTTTTGAGGCAGCTGTTTGTTCGCGCACCTGCTTTTGTTTGTTGATGTAGTGAATGATCAATGTCACCGCAAATGCAGCGATAATGATCATGAAGAATACAGAGTGCGGCATTTCGTAATGGAAAGCACTCGCCGCCATTTTGAGCGCGATAATGCCGATTAACACGAATGCTGTGTTTTCCAGCTCAGGAATTTTATCAATCAGAACAAGGAACACTTTTGCAACTGTACGCATCATTAAAATACCAAGCATACCGCCGATCAGAAGCACCCATACTTTTTCAGATACCGCAAACGCGGCCAGGATGCTGTCCACAGAGAAGGCAAGATCCATTAGTTCTACTGAAACGACAGTCGCCCAGAAGATCCCGAACGTGCGGACCATCCAAGAGTTTTTCTTCATGCCGTCCGCTTCTTCTTCTTTTTCGCCTATCCAGAAGTGCTTAATGACGAGCCAAGCCAGGTAAAGTGCGCCAAGCACCTTGATCCACCAGAATTTAATGAGGAGCATACCGAGCCCGATGAAAATAAACCTGAAAATATAAGCTCCAAACAAACCATACGTTAACGCTTTTTTCCGCTGTTTTTCCGGCAGGTGTTTGACCATGACCGCAAGAACAAGCGCGTTATCGGCCGATAAAAGGCCTTCCAGAACAACAAGGGAACCGATCAGACCCCAGGAAACAGGATCAGTCAGAACTTCCCCCCACATTTTCCAATCGAAAAATGAAGCATACGTAGACATGATATGATGTAAAAAGTCCAAGTTTTTTCCTCCTATTAATTTGAAACGGCGACTTCTCTATTTGTCACTCGTTTACACTTGCAAACCGTAGTTTCGGCACAATGCAGCCAGCCCGCCGGAAAAACCGCTGCCGATCGCATTAAATTTCCATTCGCCGCCGTGTCTGTATAGCTCACAAACGACAACAGCTGTTTCTATGGAGAAGTCTTCTCCCAAATCGAAGCGAAGAAGCTCATTCTGCGTTTCTTCATCCACAACGCGGACAAATGCATTGGAAACTTGTCCAAAGTTTTGGCTGCGTGCTTCAGCGTCGTGAATGGTCACTGTGATGCCGATTTTCTCAATGTGAGCAGGGATTTTTGAGAAATCAACGATAATCTGCTCATCATCTCCATCGCCCTCACCCGTGCGGTTGTCACCCGTATGGATGACACCGCCGCTCGGATGTTCAAGGTTATTATAGAAGACGAAATCGAGATCATTCACGCAGTTATCATGCGCATCAACTAAAAAGGCTGAAGCATCCAGGTCAAAATCGTGTCCGCCGGAGTACTTGTTTGTATCCCAGCCTAAGCCGATCACCGCTTTTGTCAGTCCCGGATTTGTTTTCGTTAAATCAATGCGCTGTCCTTTTGATAATTGAATGGCCATACTGCCTCTCTCCTTTCTGCTCTTCGTATTTGTCTTAACCGACTTGCAAACCGTAGTCTGTTGCAATGCGGGCAAGGCCGCCTTGGTAGCCAGAGCCGATTGCGGAGAATTTCCACTCGCCGTTATGTCTGTAAAGCTCCCCTGCAATGATTGCCGTTTCAATAGAGAAATCTTCCGCAAGATCGTAACGGATGAGCTCTTCATTTGTTTCTTCATTTACGATGCGGACGAACGCGTTTGATACTTGTCCAAAGTTTTGGCTGCGCGCCTCTGCTTCGTGAATGGTAATAACAAATGAGATTTTATCAATATTTGCCGGTACAGCGCTGAGATTTACTTTTACATTCTCATCATCGCCTTCGCCAGCACCAGTCAGGTTATCGCCTGAATGAACGACTGAACCGTTGCCGCCTTCAAGCTGGTTGTAGAAAATAAAGTCGTTTGGAGATGCGCATTTGCCTGCAGCGTCTAACAGAAACACACTTGAGTCAAGATCAAAGTCGTGCCCGCCGTCATACTTGTTCGTATCCCATCCTAAACCGACAACAACCTTTGAAAGACCCGGATTTGTTTTTGTTAAATCTACTTTTTGTCCTTTTGCCAATGAAATTGTCATGTTTCATCCACTCCTTTTCTTTTATACGTATCTGCTGATAATATCTTCTAATCTCGTATCATTTGTGCCTTCACCGATCGCCGCAAACTTCCACTCACTGCCGCTGCGGTAGATTTCTGCTGTAATCAGGCTTGTTCTGCCGGCATAATTGTCCCTCAAATTGTACTTGAGCATTTCCTCATGATTAGATTGATCAACTACGCGGATAAACGCATTTTGAATCATGCCGAAATCTTGTTTTCTTCTGACACAATCGTAAATATTCACTACAAATACAAGCTTATCGATGTTTCCAGGCACTTTATCTAAATCTATCATAATTTGCTCGTCATCGCCCGCACCGTCACCCGTCAGGTTGTCGCCTGTATGCTGTACACCGCCGCAGCGGCTTTTCAGGTTTCCGAAATAAATCAGATTTTTCTTATCGGTGAATTTTCCGTTTTCCAACATCAGCACTGAAGCGTCACAGTCGATATTCGGACCGCCTCCGCCAAGCAGTTTGCTGAAGAATCCTCCGCCTGAGGACACTGGGTCCCAGCCGAGACCGACCATCAATTTTGACAGACCGGCTTTTCCTTTTGTTAAATCAATTCGTTGACCTTTTTCTAAAGAAATTGCCACACGATTCACTCCTACTCATCAAAACGTGAAGATAGTCACATTTATTTTTACGCTCACAAGGAAAATAAGCCGTAAATTACTAATATATACGTTTGTTATTATATCAAAGTTTCGTAAAAGTTAAGAATAATTGACGAAAAACCTCGAAAAAAAACTTCCATATTTGATATATGATTTGCAAATGCTATAAAGTGTACTTCTTAAACAAACCATTTGACGTGAGCGAGTCATTTTGCCTATTCTTGTGTCACATTGTAAAAACAGACAGAAAGGAAGCGGCCTTTTGATTCATTTAAGCATACTTGATCAGGCACCTGTTTCTAAAGGAGAAAGCCCTGTGACAACTCTTCAGCATTCGGTTGAGCTTGCTCAATTAAGCGAACAGTGGGGCTATAAGCGTTATTGGTTTGCCGAGCACCACAGCACGAAAGGACTGGCAAGCACAGCGCCAGAAATCATGATTGCCCGCATCGCAGCACAGACAAAAACGATTCGTGTCGGATCAGGCGGCGTGCTCCTGCCCCAATACAGCCCGTTTAAAGTGGCTGAAACCTTTCGCCAGCTTGAGGCCCTGTATCCAAACCGGATTGACCTCGGCGTCGGTCGTTCCCCCGGCGGCACGACAAAAACCCGGCTTGCGCTAACGGACGGGGTGAAAAGAAGCTTAACCGAATTTAACAGACAGCTGCAGGATGTCTCTTATTTTCTCACAGATTCCCTTCCTCCCGACCATCCGTATGCCGGAATCAAAGCGGCACCCCTTATTGACACTGCACCAGAGCTATGGGTGCTCGGCCTTGGTGAAAACAGTGCAAGACGCGCAGCGCACCAGGGGATTGGATATGTATTTGGGCATTTCATTAATCCAGAACGAGGAGAAAATGCGTTCCGTATCTACCAAGAAAGCTTTCGGCCCTCAGCCCATTTCTCAAATCCGGCCGCCCTTTTTACGATTTTTGTCATTTGCGCAAAATCAGATGAAGAGGCAGAAAAACTCGCATTAAGCCAGGATTTATGGCTTCTTCGCGTCGGAAAAGGCTTGGACAGCCGCGTGCCGAGCATCGAGGAAGCGAAAGCGCATCCCTACACTGAGTCCGATAAAAAACTCATAGCAGAAAACAGAAAGCGGATGGTGATCGGTTCTCCAAGCACTGTCAAACAGCAGCTGTTAGACCTCACAGACCGCTATGAAACAAATGAAATCATGGCTCTGTGCAATGTGTTTGATTTTGAAGCGAAAAAAGAATCATATGAGCGCCTTGCTGGATTGTTTCTATAAAAAAAGCAGTTTCCCCTGGGGAAACTGCTTTTTTTGTTATTGGCGCCCTTTTTTGCGCTGAGCTTCTTTTTTGATAAACATCCAAACTCCCTGAACTGCAAATCCGAGCAAAAGCAGAACGATCAATAGCAGGGTAATAGACGGTCCTGGCGGCGTCCCGAGCTGATAGGATGATGTCAGTCCCGCAAATACGCTGAATAACGAAATGAGTATAGCTGTGATGAAGACCATGTTAAAGCCTTTTGCAATTCTAATGGCGAATGCTGCCGGCAATACGAGCAGGGCTGATACAAGAAGGACCCCGATGATCGGAATAATGACTGAAATCGCAAGGCCTGTGACAATACTGAATGACAACGAGAGAACGTTTGTATTGATTCCCGATGTTTTGGCTGTTGCTTCATCAAACGTCAGCAGATAGAGCGGCCTTCTCAATACGATAAAGTAAAGCAGGATCAGCAGTGTGATAATACCGATAATATAGACCTGCTGCTGGTTGACTGTCACAAGCGATCCAAATAGGTATTGATCGATGCTCATATTGGCTGTGCCCTTGGAAAGGCTGATTAAAAACATCGCGAAGGACAAACCAGCTGCCATTAAGATGGCAATGGACACTTCTGAATAAGTCCGATACGCCCGCCGCATATATTCAATTCCGATCGCGCCGATGGTCACGACGACTATGCTCGCTGCGGTAATATTGGTGCTGAGAAAAAAGCCGATGGCAACACCTGACAACGAGATATGTGAAAGTGTGTCAGCCATTAAGGCCTGTCTTCTGAGAACGAGATACACTCCTAGTATCGGAGCCATGATGGCAATCATGCCGCCTGCTAGAAAAGCTCGTCGCATGAATTCCAAGTCAAACATTTCCATCCGCCTTTTTCTCCTCTCTCTAACCGAATCACTTTATCTAAAAATTGCTGTACTTCGTTTTGTTCGTGAGTAACCATCACAACTGTGCGGTTGTGATTTTTCACGAGGTGATGCATAAATTCGTAAAATCCTTTTCTGCTGTCGTAGTCAACAGCTGTTGTCGGTTCGTCCAGCATCAGGAGATCCGGGTTGCTGGCCAGCATTCTGGCGATACAGATTTTCTGCTTTTGTCCGCCTGATAAATCACCGATTTTGCGATGGCGGAGCTCCCACATTTCCACCATTTTCAGTGCTTTTTCTACTTCAAGATGATCTTCTTCATTTAAACGTTTAAACCATTTCCCTTTTGTGTAGCGGCCTGACTGAACAAGCTCCAGCACCGTACTCGGAAAGCCGGCGTTAAATGAAGAAATTTGCTGCGGGACGTACCCTATGGTCAGGCGTTTCCCTTCTGTATTTCTTTTACTGATCGTCACTGTGCCTTCCCACGGTTTCAGCATGCCGAGCATTACCTTTATGAGCGTCGATTTAGAGGCGCCGTTGGGTCCAGTGATGCCGACAAACTCACCGCTTTCAATATCAAGTGATACTTTATCTAAAACAGGCGTATGGGAATAGCCGAATACGATATCTTTCAATGAGACGAGATTCATGTTAATCTTCCTTTCTCACAAAGAAATAGTGTGCACCCCTCCGGCGCACACTATCTTATGATTTAACCAATAGTGAATCTTTCAGGGCATCGAGGTTTTGTTTCATAATGTCGATATACCCTAAACCTTTATCCTGTTCTTCTTTGCTTAAGCCTTCCAGTGTATTCAGCACTTCTGTCTTCGCGCCGATTTCACTGGCGAGCGTATCTGCGACCTTCGAGGATGCAATTTCTTCAAAGTAAATGACTTTTACATTATGTTCTTTGGCATAGGTTTTCAGCTTTGCCAAGCTGGCTGCGCTCGGTTCTTGATCAGGAGAAAGCCCTGCAATCGGAACCTGCGTCAGGCCATATTCTTTTGCCAGATAGCCAAAAGCAGTATGCTGCGTGATAAATTCTTTTTTCTCCGCCTTTTTTGCGGTTGTACGATATAGTTTATCAAGATCCTGCAGTTTTGCAATATATTCTTTACTATTTTTCTCATAGTATTCTTTGTTATCCGGGTCTTGCTTTACGATTTGCGCCGTAATATTTTTAACTTCCTTTTGCGCCAGAACAGGGCTTAGCCATACGTGAGGGTCCATTGCATGACTGTGCTCATGCTCCCCATGATCGTGGTCTTCGTGTTCATCTTCAGAGCCTTCCATTAAATCAATGCCTTTGCTTGCGTTAACGAAAACGGCGTGGCCTTGGCCCATGCTTTTTTCCGCTGACGGAACCCATGTCTCCATGTATTCACTATTATAAACGAACAGATCAGCATCCTGGATGTTGGCAATGTCTTTCGGTGTCGGTTCCCAATCATGCGGTTCAACGGAAGATGGGATTAACAGATCCACATCGCCTTTGTCTTTTACAATTTGTTTGGTGAATTCATACATCGGGTAAAACGTTGTGACAACGTGCAGTTTATCACCCTTTGAATCCGCCGACCCTTTTGTTGAAGAGTTGCCGCATGCTGCAACCAATAAAAAGCACGCTGCAATCACAAACAAACCGCTCCATTTTTTAAACATATCGTATATCCCCTCTTTTTCGGTAGCTTTAAATCAAAATGATAACGATTTTGTAATCCTATATCATAATAAACCGAAGTCATTACGTTTTGCAAGAATAAATTTCATTTTCATTTTATTCTTCCCGCCTGCAGAGCGAATATATGTACTAAAAAAACCCGGCTGAATTCCGGGCTGCTAAATCATTAGGTTGTTTTGTCCAGAAGGTACACCCTGCTTTCATAAGGCTGGAACACCATTTCGTCAGCAAGGTCGCCGTTGTTGTTATAATTGCTGAGAAGCAGAGATGCCTGAGCTTTGCAGCAGTTCTTAGGCCATGGGAAAACAGCCTGCTCTTTTGAAAAATTATTGACTGACAAAAGCTGCTGTTTACCGTTTTCTCTCATATATACAAACAACTGCGGATCATCCGGATGCAAAAGATTATAGCTTCCTTTTATAAGATCAGCGTACCGCTTTCTCAGTCTGATCAGCTTTTTGTAATAGAGTAAGACCGAATCAGGGTCCCTCTGCGCTTCCTCCACATTGATGGAGGTGAAGTTCGGATTGACCTTCAACCATGGCGTGCCGTCAGTAAATCCGGCATTTTTGCCGCTGTTCCACTGCATCGGGGTCCGGGCGTGATCCCGGCTTTTGGCTAAAATCGATCTCATCACATCATTTGGATCATAGCCTTTTTCAAACACCCGTTTATGATACATATTAATCGTTTGGATATCTTTGTAGTCTTCAATCCGGGTGAACGGCGCGTTTGTCATCCCGATTTCTTCTCCCTGATAAATATACGGCGTGCCCTTCATAAAATAAAGTACGGTAGCCAGCATTTTCGCAGATGCTTTGCGGTATTCCCCATCGTCCCCGAACCTGGATACAATCCGGGGCTGGTCGTGATTGCTCCAAAACAATGTATTCCAGCCTTGATGTTCAAGCTTTTTTTGCCATTTTGTCAAAACCGATTTTAAATCAGAAAGCTCAGGGGGCTTCAAATCCCAATGTTCTTTTCCAGGCTGCTGATCAAGCTCCATATGCTGAAAGTGAAAAATCATATTCAGCTCATGCTTATCTGTTCCCGTATATTTTAGGCCTTCTTCCGGTGTGACATTGCCGACCTCTCCGACAGACATGACATCATACTGAGAAAACACCTCATCTGTCATTTCTTTTAAATAGTGATGGATTCGATCGCCATTTGGCTGAAAGGGCTTCGGCTCTGCCTGCTGATTGATATAGTCCTCATACGAAGGAAGATATTCTTTCTTAGAAATGAGATGGAGCTGATCAATGCGCAAGCCGTCGACCCCTTTATCGAGCCAAAACTTCATCATGTCATACACCGCTTGGCGAACTTCGGGGTTTTCCCAGTTTAAATCAGCTTGTTTGACGGCATTCATATGGAGATAATATTCTCCGGTATGCTCCTCGTATTGCCAGACCGGGCAGCCATAGTTTGAGAGCCAGTCTGTCGGCGGGCCGTTCTTTGTGCCGGGACGCCAATAATAATAGCTGCGGTATTTGCTGTCTTTGTCCAGCTCCGCTTCTTTAAACCACGGATGCTCGACCGAGGTGTGATTTAACACAAAGTCCATCACCAGCTTTAATCCCCGCTGATGCACCTGCTCCAGCAGCTCGTGAAAATCGTCCATTGTTCCGTATGAATCCATGATTGCCCTATGGTCTGTCACATCATAGCCGTAATCAACATTCGGAGAAGGATAGATTGGGCAAACCCAAATGACATCTGCCCCGAGCTCCTTTATGTAGTCAAGACGGGAAATGATCCCCCGCAAGTCCCCAATTCCATCTCCATTGCTGTCCTGAAAGCTTCTCGGATAAATTTGGTACACCACCGCATCCTTCCACCAGTCTGTTTTCATCCCGTAATCCCCCTGTATTTGATGATCTATTCAAGCTGAGACGGATAAAGTGTCATTCCGCCGTCGACGAAAAGTGTAGTCCCGGTCACATAGCTTGCTTCCTCAGATACGAGCCAAGCTGCTGCTGCCGCCACCTCTTCCGGTTTTCCGAAGGCTTTCATCGGGATTTTTTTCAATTGTTTTTGCCTGCTCTCTTCCTTTTTTGTATCAACATTTGATTCTGTGGCAATGGTGCCGGGCGCTATCGCATTGACGCGGATTCCCTTATCCGCATAATTGAGCGCCAGCGTTTCCGTCATCATCTTGATGCCGCCTTTGGATGTGGAATACTGAACGTTGACTGGGCGCGGAATCTGCTGGTGAACACTCGAGATATTCAGCACATTGCCTTTGATATTGTTTTTCATCATGTGGTTAAGTGCCGCTTTCGCTCCCATAAAGGTTCCAGTGACATTGACATCAATCACTCTCTGCCAATCTTCAAGACTCATCTCGTGCGGCATGGCTTCCGTGCCGTTAAAGCCGGAGTTGTTCACCATGACATCGAGCGTGCCAAAGTGCTCTAAAGCGGTGTCTAAGAGCGCCTGAATCCCTGCTTCTTTGGACACATCCGCCTCAACCGCGACTGCTTTCCCTCCGTTTTGCTTAATGATGTCCACAGTTTCATCGGCTCCAGATGGATCGCTGTGGTAATTCACGACAACATTCATTTTCTCCTGTCCAAATCGCTCAGCAATGGCTTTCCCGATTCCTTTTGAAGAACCTGTCACAATCGCTGTTTTTCCAGTTAAATCTTTATACATACATGATATCCTCCTCTGATTTCCCATTATGCAGTGGAAAATACCCTGTTTTCTCGAGTTGAAAACAGCAAAAAAAAGCAGAGAACCTGTAGTTCTCTGCTTTTTTCTATTGGAAGCGCTGCTCGGCAAGCTTCTTTTTAATATTCATCAGCCTGCGGTAAAAGAAAGCCGCGGACTCGTAACGTTCCTGCTGATTAAAGCGTTCCGCTGTATCATGCAGCAGATCTTCGGCATCGGCAAGAAGCTGCCGGGATTCCAGCAGGTCAAAGCATGCTGTAAGCACGGTCCGGTCGCCGCTTCCAAGATACAGCTCATGAATGAGGCGGAATTTCGTCAAGTACATGTCATCTTTCCATTCAGCCGCGCTCTTTATCCCGCGGTCATATGTCTCTGCTGCTTTGTCGTATTTTCCTTCTTTACAGTAGATATGAGTCAGTGAAAAAACAGCTTGAACAGCCTGCTGAAAGTTATGCTCCTCAAAAATAGCGGCGGCTGTTTTGAAATAGCCCTCCGCTTCTTTGTAATCGCCCAGACTGTATTTACAGTGGCCGACATTATAATAGGCAGCGGCGATCATATACGCTTCTTCCAGCTGCCTGGCATGATCTAAAGCGCTGCACAAGTGGGTCAGTGCTTTTTCATGATGATACACATCGGTCAAATTTCCGGCGATGATAAATTCACACTGCACGCGGCGGCGACCGTACAGTTCATATTTCGTATAGATATCAAGCGCCTGGCTCGCATAGTTCATGGAAAAATACGTTTGCTTGATATGATAATACACTTCTGCAACCTTAAAAAGAAACTCAGCTTTTTCGATCTCATCCTCGACATACTCGAGCTTTTCCTCGGCATGTTTATAATGGTCAATCGCTAATATGAAATTTTTCTGCTTGAATTCGTACATTCCTCTAAAATAATAAAAGTAGTATTCCAATAAGCCCGTGAGTTTTTGCTGATTGCTTTCAATTTCGTTCAGCATATCAGAGAACGGAGGCTTGGTGTCGCTGTCTTTCACCGGCATCAGCTTATCAAGCATGATTCGATGCCGGAATTCCATCAAAGAAAAATATAAAAGCAAGTCTTGGTTCTCTTCCATATCTTCTAAATCGTATTCAATCTCCTGCTTTAACGCTTCTGCTTGATCTGCTTCAAATGCGCGAATGAGCTTGTACCATTCATTTAGCTTTACTGCTACTTCTTCAGATGGAATCTTTGCTCTCATCGGTCTGCCTCCTTCCTCCTGCTACTATTTATGTTATATTTTATCATAGCTGTCCGCTTTTAGAGAGAGTCAATCACTTAAAAGCGTTAACACTCAGCACATCTTGAGAAAGTGAGAACGATATGAAGTTAGCCGCAAAAACATCTGTTATCTTATGTATTCTATTTTTTCTAAATCTTTGTTTTAGTTATATTCGGCATGAATGGCATTCTCAAAACGCCTTGCAGCACATGCCTGTCCCTTCGGATCTTCATCCGATTGTGAAGCAAAATGCCGATGCACTCAAAGCCGCAGCAGCGAATAAAGGCATTACCGTCGTCATTACTGAAGGATTCAGATCCTTTAAGGAACAAGACGAATTATATAAACAGGGACGTACAAAAAAAGGGAATATTGTCACCTATGCAAGAGGAGGGGAGTCGTATCACAACTATGGTTTAGCTATTGATTTCGCCCTTCAAAAAAAGGATGGCAGGATCATATGGGATATGGAATATGACGGCAATCAAAATGGAAAATCAGATTGGCTGGAGGTTGTCGAGATCGCTAAGACACTCGGTTTTGAATGGGGCGGGGATTGGAAACGATTCAAGGACTACCCCCACTTGGAGATGATTCCTAACTAGACACCCCTCACAGCCTTTTCTTTTTCCTTATGTGCGCATCAATATAGGGAGGGTAAACCGGCTTATAGACAAGTTTGCAGTGCTGTTCACTTCCTGCTGTAAAATCAGGCTGCCATTCCAGCTTCACATCAAAAGCGGCTAAAAACGCTTCTCTCGCTTCTTCAGCGGAAATATCCGGCCTGTGATTTATTGCTTCCAATTGTTCAGGTTCAATATCAGGCGCCATAAAAGCATCAATCAATCCCGTTTCCGGATTGACAATGATACGGGCAGCGCCGAACCGCAGCGGAACTCCTTTATACCAGACAGAAAAATGATTGCGGATTCTCCCTCTTTCATCAATTCGGACGGGATTCAATTTGAAAAACTCGGCTGCTCTCGGATAGAGAGCATACAAAAATTGGAGCGCTATTGTCTGGCATTCTTCTATTGAGCATTGGCGGTTGTTGCGCCGCTCGATAAAAGAAAGCGCTGCTTTTAATTTTCCGGTTCTTTTATCCGTCTTCATTTTGATGGTGTTTTTATTTCTCGTTTCAAAATAGCTTCCTATGCTCAGATCCTTACGCTCCGGCGCAGTGCCCCTGCGCCACGTGCTTCCTATTTGTTCCCCAAAGTCTTTTTCACTGACTTTCTGCATATCAGGGGTAAGACCCAGCAAGGCAAATATATCGACTTCTTCGTTGTTCCGAAGCGGCGGCAATGGCGCCGCGTTTTCTATTCTTTCATCTCCGATATGCTGGTCAGGCACAATTTCGTCTATACCCGCGGGATAGCTGTATCCCGGCAGAATCGGTTCATATACAAGCCTGGGTGCCTGATCGCCATCAATGACATCGTACATCAGCTGAAAAGACATTGTATTTAAGTAATGGGACACAACCTTCTCTTTTGCTACAAATTCTTTTGGAACTTCGGCTTTATGCCCTTCTCCGTAATATAAAAAATGGATGATCTGTCCGCTGCGTGTCACATCAATTAAAAAGCCTGAATTGGGAAGCGGAAGCCCTAATTCCATTTTGGTATACATAAAACGAATGTGCTGCCTCCGTTCTTCCTTGCTTTGAAAATGAAAATTCATAAATGTGCCGGGATGGTTAGCAGCGGCGAACTGAAGAGCCGTCAGCTTCAGCTCGGCGTCTGGAAGTTGTTTGTCTGTCTCGGAGCGGATGGATGTTGAAAAGGTGAGCAAAGCACCATCATTTCCGAGTTCCACTGTAATGTACTTTTCCGGATCTTCAGGGTTCCTCCAGATGAAGTATGCCCGCCCCTTCTTCTTTTGTTTTTGATCATAATCTTCTATCTCAAGCTCAAAATGCGGCGGTACATTCCCGATCTCTTGCGCCTTCTTTTTCAGCTGTTTATTTACCAATGAAGTCATCCTTTCAAAGAGTCTACGACAAAGAGAATCCAGTTTATTATATAAAAGGACCTTTCTTCTTTTAAAGTGAAGAAAGGTCCTTTTCTATTATTATCATTGTTTTTTGATATTCCTCCTGTTACTTTCATCACATATCCCTTTATAAATCTGAGGCAATTGTGTGACTTTTGGCTGTTTTACCATGAACTAAAGACAGGCTCTCCTGTATGGGCTTCGATAAAACGCGGATACACCTGCTTATAAACGAGCCGGTAGCTGTGTCCTTCATCATCCCCGTACTCTCTTTCCCAGCCAAGCTCAACTTTAAAATGCTGCCAAAAGATAGACTTGGCTTTTTCAGCTGAAATGGCCGGAACGGGATCAATGGCTGCCAGCTCATTTGGGTCAATATCCGGACCCATATAAACGGTGATATCCCCTGTCTGGCGGCTGACGCAAATTCTGACCTGCCCAAATCGGAGCGGAACTCCGTGACAATGCGCTTCAAACGTAAAACCAACGACTTCGTTTTCTTCTTCATCCTTTTCGTCGTATCTGATCCTAAAATATTGATCGGCAGTTGGAAATAAAGCAAACAGAAAGCGCAGCGCGATTTTTTCGCACTCTGCCTCACTTACTGTCAACGGCCCTTTTTTCTCCATAAATGACATGACGCCTTCGAGTTTTCCGGTTTCTTTGTTGTAGATAGTTTTCAGCACTTGATGAGTCCGTCCCTTAAACCAGCTGTCCATACTTTTATCCGCCGGCTGATACATAGGATCATTCGGATTCCGCCAAACGATCCCGATTCTCCCATCTTCCAAAACCACTTCCCGTTCTTTGACAAATCCTTTTTCGATTCCAATCATGCTGTCAGGATCAGCCTTTTCGTGAATCTCCTCAAATAAAGGGAGAGGAAAGCTCTCCGGCTCCCTGTAATCATCGTCGTCATCAATTGCTTCTTCAACCAAATCCGCAGGTACGGTAATGGCCCTACATTCAGGCTCATACACCAAATGCGGCTGATCATCTCCGTTTTCGTAAACAGAACGTTGGAGAACCTCAAACAAAAGATCGAACTCCACGTCCTTCTTGATAAAGGCAAGTGCCTCTTCAACATCCGCGACCCGCTTTGGCTTGATGATGCTGCCCGCTTTGCCATAATAGCGGAAGTGAACGATCTCACCTGAAAAGGAAACTTCAGCCATAAATCCGCTCATGGGGAGAGGAAGCCCAGCCTCCATTTGAACATATGAAAATCTCACTTTATCGCCGTATGTACGGTCATTTTCTTCACGAACAAAGGCAGAGAGTGCTCCCGGATGATGGGTCTCGACAAATTGGCGCATGATATCCTCTAGTTTCTCTTCAGACAGCCTTTCTCCGCTTTCAGGCTCCATATCACGGGAAAGGGATTCCAGCTCCCCGTCCGGACCAAGTTCCACGATGATGCCCATATTCTCATCCTGAGGATCTGCCCAACAAAAATAGGCTCTTTTGTCATCACCGCCATAATCTTCAATTTCCAGTTTTAAGTGTGTCGGCACCCTGCCAATTTCCAGTGCTTTTTGTTTTAATTCCATTTTCTTCACAAAGACAGCCCCTTTCATCCTTCTAATGTCCCCTCCAACAGGTTAAAAAGTAATAGTCTAAAATACACAGTTTTCTGAGTTTACCAGTTTTACCAGAACATTTTTCACCAAAAATAGGATGATGAACCTATTCAATATAAAAGCTAATAATCTTAAAATTAATTCCGTTGTAACTTTTTATAGGTCCATTCATGACAAAGGAGGGCGGAGTTTCCAGAAAATCCGGTGAAAACCGTGAGAAAAGAACTGATTTTTTTGGTTATATGATGCTAATCCATTCAAAAAGATCCATTTCTCAAAGACAAAAGACTCCCTTTCCCTAAACCATTTGAGGAGGAAAAATGAATGTTTCAGAAAAAAACGTACGCTGTTTTCCTAATTCTTCTGCTGATGATGTTTACAGCTGCTTGTTCCGGCAGCAAAACAAGCGCGGAGAAAAAAGAATCAGAAACAGAAAAAAGCTCAGATATAGCTCAAGTCAAAATCAAGGATGTCTCTTACACGCTTCCGTCTAAATATGATAAGTCCACTTCAGATGACCAGCTTGTGTTAAAAGTGAATGTCGCTGTGAAAAACACAGGAAAAGACCCGCTGAATGTAGACAGCATGGATTTCACTTTGTATCAAGGTGATACGAAAATGTCTGACACAGATCCTGAAGACTATAGTGAAAAGCTTCAAGGCAGCACGATTAACGCTGACAAATCCGTTGAAGGAAATCTGTTCTTCGTTGTAGATAAAGGCAAACAATACGAGCTTAATTATACGCCGGAGTCTTACGGTGATAAAAAGCCAAAATCAGTTACTTTTAAAATTGACGGAAAAGACAAAAAAATCCTGGCGACGGCAGATAAGCTCCAAGATTCTGCAAAAGCGTTATCGGCTTATATTGATGTCCTTCTTTTCGGCAAAGATAACGCTGATTTTGAAAAAATCACCGGTGCTAACAAAAATGAAATTGTAAATGATTTTAATGAATCAGCCAAAGACGGTTATCTCTCAGCTTCCGGCCTTTCCAGCACATATGCGGACAGCAAAGCGCTTGATAATATCGTAAACGGCATTAAAGAGGGATTAAGCAAAAACTCTTCCATTCAGGCAAAAACGACTTCAATCTCTAAGGACGAAGCCATTGTTGAAGCCACAGTGAAACCTGTAGATGCATCTTCTCTTTCAGACCGTATCGAAGACAAAGTGAAAGACTACTATAGTAAAAACTCTAATGCCAGCTATGAAGAAGCTGTGAAATACGCGCTTCAAGTCTATCCTGAGGAATTCAAAAAGCTTGGACCGGCTTCATCTGAAAAAACGGTTGAAGTGAAAATGAAGAAAAATGACATCGATCAATGGCAGCTTGATATGGACGATTACAGAGCAGCAGAATTAGTCGAAGCATTCATCAAAGAATAAAACACCAAAAGGAAATAGCCTTGACGGCTATTTCCTTTTTTATTTGAAAATGTCGCTGATGAAATTCAC
Source organism: Bacillus sp. FMQ74 (assembly GCF_001875785.1). Classification (NCBI taxonomy): domain Bacteria; kingdom Bacillati; phylum Bacillota; class Bacilli; order Caryophanales; family Bacillaceae; genus Bacillus; species Bacillus sp. FMQ74. The sequence goes on from NZ_MOEO01000009.1 coordinate 86,309, forward strand.
TTCATCTTCGGTCAGATCAATGTTTAAGGTTTTCAGGTTATCCTGTAATTGCCCAGGTCGTTTAGCTCCCGGAATAATGGCATCAATCGCCGGTCTCGTTAACAGCCACGCCAAGGCGACATGTGCTGTCTCGGCTTGTTTTTCCTCCGCTACTGCTTTCAGTTTATCTACTTTTTTGAGATTGTGGATAAACGTTTCACCCTGAAATTGCGGTTTATCCTTTCTGAAGTCATCAAAGACTGTGTCTTGCGAGAATTTTCCTGTCAGCAGTCCAGACGCAAGCGGAAAGTAAGGAATAAAGGAAATGCCGTGTTTTTCACAGTATGGAAGAAGCTCCTTCTCGGCATCACGCTGAATGAGAGAGTATTCGGCTTGGAAGACCTCCAAATAGCCGTCAGCATTAAATTCCTGCAATTGCTGATAATCAAGGTTCGATGCGCCGATCGCTTTGATTTTCCCCTCTTCCTTCAGCTCTTTCAAAGTGCCCGCCACTTCAGTGAGAGGCGTTTTTCCATCCGGAAAATGAACATAATACAAATCAATGTAATCAGTTTTCAGCCGCTTCAGGCTCTTTTCCACCTCGCTTCGAAGAAACTCCCGGCTGTTGTCTAATTCAATGCTGCCGTTCACTTCTTTATGAGCCCCTTTGGTGGCAATAATGAGCTCACTCCGCACGCCGCGCTCCTGCACAACTTCGCCGATTAATTCCTCAGAACGCCCTAGTCCGTATATAAAGGCAGTGTCGATAAAGTTCACGCCTCCATCCAATGCCGTGCGCACCAAATCTTTCCCTGTTTCATCATTCAGATTCGGAAATAGATTATGCCCGCCGACCGCATTCGCGCCGAGTCCGATCCGCTTCACCTTCAGCTTCGTTTTGCCAAGTGTACGTGTGTGATCCATTGTTCCTTCTCCTTCGAAACCATTTTTGTTGAAAAATAGTGCAGGTTCACTTTTTGTATTAGATATCCTTTTTCTATTTCCCTTCATTTTTCAGGATATACAAAAAGGAGAAAGTGTATTTCTCCTTTTGCAAAGTTTATTTAGGAAGAACCCATTTGTCTTTCAGGAAGCAGGCTCTGGCCAGTAAAAAGAAAATGGCGATGAGCACGGCGATGGTTCCTGCCGTGGACAAAATGGCAGCCGGGTCAACCATCCCGAATAAAAGCTGTTTGAATAACGCATGCAGGTTTAGAAACGGGATAAGAAAGTACGATAAGTCAAATTGATTCGGTGCCTTGCTGAAGATGAAAAACATCGGAAACATAGGCAGAAAGACGACAAGAGACATATAGCTTTGCGCTTCCTTTACCGAGCTGGAAATGATGCTGATGAAAAGCTCCATCGCAGAGATCAGCAATGCAGAAAGCACGATGATTAAAGCTGAAGCGCCGATTACACTCCACATATGATCTCCCAGCTGGAAGGCCGTTTTTAAATTCTCAGTAAATAACACGGTGGACAAAATTAAAAACATCAAAGCCAATACACCTGAAGCAACGCCAAAAGTAGAAACCGCAAGCCACTTGCCGACCAGCATTTTGTTTCTGCTGACTGGCGTTAACAACAGCGCCTCAATTGATTTCCGGTCCTTTTCCCCGGCCATGATATCAAGAGCAATCGGCATTGCGCCGGAAACAATGGAAGTCAGAATCAGCATGGGCAGAATGGCGGAAAGCATAATAGCGGAAACCCCTTTCTCCTCATCCGCTTCCTTTTGCTGAATCGTAAATGGCTGGATGACCGAGTAATCAATGCGCTTATTTGTTAAACGTTCCTGCACAATTTCATTTTTGTACTGATCTAAGGCAGACTGCACAAGCTGCATGGCATTTGACGACCCTTGATCGACTGAATTGCCGTACACATCAATCTTAAAAGGCGTCATGCTGTTAACATATGAATCGAACTCTTTCGGGACGTTCAGATAGGCATCTGCTTTCCCTTCATCAACCGCTTCTTTAGGCTTAGCAAACGTTTTTACGCTGATCTCGTCAATCGCATTAAGCTTACTTTCCAGTGCGGGCGGCAGAGAATGTCCGACAGCCAATGTGTATTGCTCCTCTTTGTCGGACAGCATGCTTTCATAAAAGAATACAAGTCCAAGCATCATAATCATCGGCACTAAGATTGTGAGTAATATGGTTTTTCTGTCACGCAAAGCATCGATCATTTCTTTTTTATAAATATGGCTCAGCATTTAAGAAATCCCCCTGACAAGCTTAGACATAAAGATGTAATTCAAATCCTCACTGCGCTCGCTCTCGTATAATGATTCAAGCGCTCCCCGGTAAATCACCTCTCCGCTGTGAATCATGATGACACTGTCACAGAGCGCCTGCACTTCCTCCATGATGTGGCTGGAAAAAAGAATGGTTTTCTGTTCTCTTTTCAGCTGCTGGATGAATTCGCGAAAGATATTGCTGGATGTAATATCAAGCCCTGTAGTTGGTTCATCAAATAAAATGATGTCCGGATCATGTATCAGCGCTCTGGCAATGGCGACTTTCTGCCTCATCCCTTTCGAAAACCCGCCCACTCTGCGGTTCATATAATCGCGCATGCCAAACCGTTTCGATAAATCTTCAATTCTTGCTTTGATCTCGTGGCGGTTCAGCCCATACAGCCTGCCGAAGTATTGGAGATTTTCTTTAGCGGTCATCCTGTCGTAAAGCCCGGTTTCTCCTCCGAATAAGACACCGATTCTTTTTTTGACCTCAGCCGGCTGCTTGACCGTGTCAAAGCCGTCTACCGTGATTGCCCCTTGTGACGGTTCAAGCAAGGCAGCAATCATTCTCAGCATCGTCGTTTTGCCCGCACCATTTTCTCCGAGAATGCCGACGACTTCTCCTTTTTGAATTGTTAAGCTTACATCTCGCACCGCTTTGACTACTTTTTTCTTATCCTGAAACCTGCGGCTGCAATCGGTCAGTGTAATCATGTCATAATCTCCCTTTTCTTTATTTCTAATAATGACTATATATGAAATGCTGGATTTGTTGGATAAAGTTGTCGCGAAGAGTTCTTTTTATGTCGCGAAATGGGATAGAATAAAGATGATTCTATGTAACTAGGAGAATGATAATGGTAAAAGTCGGACTTGTCGATGATTATCGAGTAGATTTAGAGAAGCTGGAAGCGATCGTCTCCAGAATGCAAAATGTCGAAATTGTCTTTTCCACCGATTCAGCGGAGGAAGCCTACAGCCGGGTAAAGAATGGAGACATTGATCTGCTGCTTGCTGATATCGAGATGCCTCATATGTCTGGCTACGAGCTTGCTGATTTGATCAGATCCCATTCACTTGATGTGGATGTGATTTTTGTTACCGGTCACAGCGGTTATGCGGTTCACGCCTTTGACCTGAACGTCCACGATTATATTATGAAGCCTTACTATGCTGACCGTCTGACCGCTTCCTTCGACCGTTACTTGAAAAAGAAAACGGAAACAAGTTTGAATGGACGTATATTGATCAAGCAAAAATCTGAAATGCACGTCCTGCAAAAGAAGGATATCATTTTCGCTGAACGGACGGGACGTTCTACAACGATTGTGACAACCACTGAAGAGGTGCAAACGTATCAAACATTAAATGATATTAAAGGCGACCTGCCCGAAAAGGATTTTCTCCGTTCGCATCGTTCCTTTATTATCAACATTCATTACATAAAGCACTTTTCCGCTTATACCAAGCATTCATTCACAGTTTCCTTTGAGGGAACATCTAAAAAAGCGATGATCACCAAGCAACAGCTTGATTATTTTCAAAACTACTATTTTTGAGGAGTTTAGTACGTGATTACCCTTTTTCAATGTCTTTATCTGTTTTTATTTAGTTTCATATGTTATCAGGGGGCTGCTGCCCTTTGGCCCAGTACGGCCGTCTCTTGGCTCGCCGCTGCTTTAGGCGCGGCGGCAGCAGGATTGTACCTATGGAAAACGAAGCGGGTATGGAAACGCTGCTCCTCAGGGCTTTGTGCGTGGATTGCCGTGATTCAAGTAATGTCGGCGGGTATGGTACTGATCGGAACAGACATCAAGCCGGCATTATGTGTAATCGTGATATTTGCAGGGTGTGAAGGGCTTCGTATCGGACAGTCTGCCCTGCAAGCAAGGCTTTCTGATCAAATTGATAAGCTGACACAAGCTGAACAGCACGCCAATCAAATGCTGATCGATGTCAGAAGCCGGAATCATGACACAATGAAACATATCACAGCAATCAAATCAGCTCAGCCCAAGGCGGATACAAAAGCATATATTCAAAACTGGGTGGACCAATACAGTCAATATGACCGTTTTTTAAAGGGAGAGAATGCGTACGTTGCAGGGGTGCTTTATGATTTTCTAGAAAAAGCCCGCGCCTCGAATGTGAGTGTTTCACTTCATATGCATACACCGCTTTCTTCACTTCCGTTCTCAGCTGCTGATCAGGTCAGCTTGGTTGGCAACATATTGGAAAATGCGCTTGACAGCGCGGCGGAGGCCCGAGAAAAAGCAGAAATTAAACTGGAGACTTCGCTGCGAAGCGGGCTTTATGTGCTGATTTGTGAAAACAGCACGCCCGGCATGGATCCAAAAGTGCTCGATAAACTGTATCAATCGTTTGGCCGCTCAACAAAAGGCGGTGCTCATGAAGGCATGGGCACATATATCATAAAAAAACTGGTGAAGAGCGCTTTTGGCAGGCTGGATTTTACCTACCGCCACCCCGTCTTCCGGTTAGAAATCAAAATTCCGTTTCAGAAATAAAAAAACCTTGAAAAGCCGGGCTTTTCAAGGTTTTTTTCATTATGAGGATAACGCTTGAGCAAAACGATCCGCTTCGTCCTGCAGCGTGCTTTCAATTTCTTTGTAACGGCTGGAAATGGTTGATGCGCTGACGCCGTATTTTTTCGCCAGTTTAGCCTGGGAAACGGACGCGCCGTTAAGAGAAATCGCGTTCACATAATATTCAACTGCCGCCGCAAAAGCTTCCGGCTTTCGGATGACAGGTGATTTTTTCTCACAGAATGTTTTCCAGATGTCAATTACAGCCGGAATCAACTCAGCCGGATACTCATCCCCGCTCATGCCTTCTTCGATAGCCGCAGCGGTTTCTTTCTCCAAGTCGTTTGCCCATTCAACAGAGCTTTCCTCCGCTTTCTCTGCTTGCGGCTCTTCATCCTTTTCAGCTAACAGTGCGAACAGAACGTTGTTGAATTCCTGCTTCATGAAGTCCTCCGGCGTTTTGCCGTTCTTCACAGCGGCATCCGCATATTTCTTCACCTTGCTGATCAGCGCTTCCGTTCTCTTCACCGGGAAGATCGTGAACTGCATGAAGAATTCTGCTTTTTCCGCTTCGTGGATTGGATATCCAAGAATCAGGCTTCCCACTGGAGGAAGGTCTTGATTGCTGGCGTCCATTTCCACTTCGAATTGTTTTGCCGTAATCACATCTTCAAAGTGAATGATGCCTTCCTTCAGGTCCTTCAGCAGCAATAAAGCAGGCGTCATGCTGTTCCATGATTCAACGATCTCACGCGTTTTCGGACGAGTGATCGAATCACCTTTTTTCTGCAGGTACTCTTCGAAGATTGTCTTCTCACCAGCAAGCGGGTGGAAGAAGATTCCCCAGATTCCTAAATTAAATACGCTGATGTCTTTCGTCTGTCTGTCCATAGCAGAAAGAAAATCATGCTGGTTGATAAAGCCTGAAATGCTTTCTCTATGTACTGTGAAGGCATACTCCACTAAGTCTTCCTGAATTTGTTTCGCTTCTTTTGCCGCTAGTTCTGCCGGGAAGTCGACAACTTTACTTCCGCAGCATTTTTTATATTTCTTGCCGCTGCCGCACGGGCAAGGGGCATTTCGTTTCACTTTTCCCACAATAAACCCTCCGAATTCTGTTGTAACTTTTCTATTTTAACAAAAATAACTTCTGAGGGCTTGGTTTCGGGCTAAAAAAGAATTTGGTAATGTGATAAGCTGGCTGATTATGCCAATTTACCTATGATATATTCACCAACTTTTGTGATTTAAGGCTTATCACCTATTCCCACTTTAGGCCCTTCTTTTTTACAATCATTAGGTATTTATTTAACATTTTAAGGAGTGTTTCTATTGGAACTAGCTGGTTTTATGCTGCGTGCCTGCGCTCTTGTACTTGACGTGATCATTGCCGCAGCAGTGATTTTGGCAGCCGGATTTACGTTTGGCGATGGGTCCGCCGGTGTCATTATTGTCGCCATATTGATGCTGATTGTGTACCCTTTGCTGATGCCGCTGACAAATTGGAAGGGCACACTGGGCAAAAAAATCATCGGATTGCAAATTGTAAGAGATGAAACACACGAGAAAATTTCTCTCCTACAGGCGATTGTCCGCTACATCATAGCGTGGGTGCACGTGTTCTCCCGCCTGATCTATTTGACTGCCGCATTTACGAAGAAAAAACAAACCGTTCATGATATGGCTGCGAAAACCATTGTGCTGAAAGCAGAATAACCTTGAAGAATAGCATTCTTCAAGGTTTTGTTTTTCATTAGTTCGTATTCTGGCCCCCGCCGTTCAGCCCTTCTTTGATCAGGCTGTTGACTTGGCTGTTCATCAATAAACCGATGTGTCCCACGCCATGAATTTGAACGTTTTTGGCACCATCTAATCTTGATAAGTAATTCATGACAATCATATCGGCACTGCTGTAAATAGATGTGTATAAAATCTTTTGATTGGGATCTGTTCCCGGAAGCGCCTTGCCTGTCGTCAAACGGTTCGCGCCGCCAAGCGTCACGACGTTTTCAACTTTATTTCCGCCGTCCAGATTTTTTATGTAGTAAAGTGTGTTCGCGCCCCCCATGCTGTGAGCGACAATATCCACTTTTTTCGCACCCGTTTCATCTAAAACCTTTTGCACAAATCGTGATAATACCGGGCCATTGTTATAATTCGTACCTGTCTTGTCCCAAAAATCAACCGCATACAGCTTGTCCCGTGACCAGCCTTGAGATACGAGATAGCTCTTAATTCCCGCAAAATTGAATGATGCCCCTCCAATACCGTGAACCATAACGACTGGGTTATGTTCAGCGGCTTTTGCTGACGGCTGCAACGCAAACAGCGATGTAACAGCCAGCATCAAAATTGTTACAACTGCAATGACCTTACTTTTTACAAATTTCATAGTATCCTCCTTTTTTGTAACAAATTCTTCAAATATATTACGTTACCAAATTAATTAAGTAAAGGGTAATTTTGGCTTATTTTAAAGAAATTTTAAGATTCAGAGGTCATTTTTGGTCCTAAAAAGCAAAAAAAGAAGGCTTATTCGCCTTCTTTTCTTCAATACTTATTGAAATAAGCTTGGATCTTTTGAGGATCGTTTGTTTTGGTAAGCGCAAGGATCAGCAATATCCGTGCTTTTTGGGGGTTTAAAGAGTTCGATGCCAGGAGGTCCTTTTCCTCATAGTCTTGGTTTGGCGTCACGACACCATTTCCCGTACGGCTTGAACGCACTACAGTGACGCCTTTTTTGACTGCGCTGCCCGCTCCTTTTTCGGCTGCGTCAGATAAAGACCCGTTCCCAGAACCGGCAAAAACAATCCCTTTTGCTCCGGCTTTTACAGCTGCGTCAAACAGGTAGCTTCCATCATTTTGGTATCCATAGATAATGTCTACTTGCGGCAGCTCATCAAGATTAGAAACCGAAAAATCCGTATCCTTCGTATGCTTACGGCTAATCTCATTATTAAAATAGATATCATCAGCAATCGTTCCGACAAAGCCCATTTCATCTGATTTAAATGTATCTGTTGTGGTAGTGTTTGTTTTGGTGACATAGCGGGCTGAGGCAATCCGGTCGTTAAGAACGACGAGCGCACCTTTTCCTTTTGCCTCAGGTGTGCCTGCCACTTTCACTGCATTGTACAGATTAGACGGCCCGTCAGCGCTAATCGCTGTGGATGGCCTCATCGAACCGACGACAACAACCGGTTTATCGCTTTTCACAGTGAGGTTCAAAAAATAAGCTGTTTCTTCCAACGTGTCAGTTCCATGGGTCACGACGATTCCGTCTACATCATCTGAAGCGAGCAAGTGGTTGATGCGTTTCGCCAGCTTCAGCAATATTTTATTATCAATGTTTGTGCTGCCGACGTTGACAATCTGCTCGCCGCTGACGTTCGCGATATCCTTCATTTCCGGGACTGCCTCGATCAGTGATTCTACGCCGACAACACCTGCTTTATATTCAGTTGTTGAGGTTTTGGATTGATCGGCTCCTGCAATCGTGCCTCCTGTCGCTAAAATTTTAACGTTTGGCAGGTCCTTTTTGTCAGAGGCGGACGCCGAAGAGACTTTTTGTGTCTTTGTTTTTTCTTTCGGAGGTTCTTTTGTTTCAGGAGAATGCGAACATCCGGCAAAAACAAACAGTAGTGCTGTAAAAAGTACAAGCAGTCGTTGTTTTTTCATCTCTTTCTCTCCTTACATCCTTATGATGATTAATCATTGAATATTTTATCTATTCAGTCAAAAGGCCAGTCAGCTTTTCTCTCACTTTTTTTGTTGTAATATACTTCTTTTTTTGTCTTTTCATACAATGAATTTCTCTTGACAATTGATGAATGAATCAAGATAATAGACCAGTCACTATATTTTTGATTGCAATTCAGTAAGGTGGGAATGTTATGAGTTATGGAGATTCCCGTGAGAAAATCCTTTCGGCAGCTACCCGGCTTTTTCAGCTGCAAGGGTATTACGGCACGGGGCTGAACCAGATTATAAAGGAAAGCGGCGCGCCTAAAGGCTCTCTTTACTACCACTTTCCCGGCGGTAAAGAACAGCTTGCGATCGAAGCCGTGAATGAGATGAAAGAGTATATCCGTCAGAAAATCGCTGACTGTATGGAAGCCTACACCGATCCAGCGGAAGGCATTCAAGCCTTTTTGAAGGAGCTCTCCTGCCAGTTTTCATGTACGGAAGACATTGAAGGCTTGCCTGTGGGCTTGCTAGCGGCTGAGACGTCATTGAAAAGCGAACCGTTGCGTGAAGCCTGCCATGAAGCCTACAAAGAATGGGCCTCTGTATATGAGGAAAAACTGCGGCAGGCTGGCTGCAGCGAGAGTCATGCAAAAGAAGCCAGCACTGTAGTTAACGCGATGATTGAAGGCGGCATTCTTTTATCTTTGACGGCAAAAAACAGTACGCCGCTCCTTCATATCTCCAGCTGCATTCCTGACTTGCTGAAGAGATAAAAAACGACATCCTACATGCAGTTGATAGAGAGGGGAAATGATTTTGGAAACAACAGCTAAAGCATCTCAGCAATACAAAGTGATGCCGATTATGATTTCCTTGCTGTTGGCCGGTTTTATCGGCATGTTCAGTGAAACAGCGCTGAATATTGCGTTAACCGACCTTATGAAGGAATTGAACATTACAGCGGCAACCGTCCAATGGTTAACGACGGGCTACCTGCTTGTACTCGGTATCCTGGTTCCTGTTTCAGGACTGCTGTTGCAGTGGTTCACTACTAGACAGCTTTTTACCGTGTCACTTATCTTTTCAATTTTAGGGACGTTGATCGCGGCGCTTGCGCCAAGCTTCCCGTTTTTATTAGCGGCAAGGATCGTTCAGGCACTTGGAACCGGTCTTTTACTGCCGCTGATGTTTAACACAATCTTGGTGATTTTCCCGCCTCATAAACGGGGCGCCGCAATGGGAACGATCGGGCTTGTCATTATGTTCGCGCCCGCCATCGGGCCAACTTTCTCAGGATTGGTTCTGGAGCATCTCAACTGGCACTGGATTTTCTGGATCTCTCTTCCGTTCCTTGTGCTGGCGCTTATTTTCGGTATCGCATATATGCAGAATGTATCTGAAACGACAAAGCCTAAAATCGATGTATTGTCTATCATCCTGTCGACGATTGGCTTCGGCGGCATTGTGTTCGGATTCAGCAACGCGGGTGAAGGCTCCGGAGGATGGTCCAGCCCGACCGTTATCGTGTCGCTGATTGTCGGCGTTGTCGGCCTTATCCTATTTTCAATCCGCCAGCTGACAATGAGGCAGCCGATGATGAACCTCCGTGCGTTCAAATACCCAATGTTTATTTTGGGTGTGATCATGGTGTTCATTTGCATGATGGTCATTCTGTCATCTATGCTGCTTCTGCCGATGTACCTGCAAGGCGGCTTAGTCCTGACGGCATTTGCATCTGGTCTTGTTCTCTTGCCAGGAGGTATTTTAAATGGATTTATGTCCCCAGTTACAGGCCGTTTGTTCGACAAATACGGGCCGAAATGGCTTGTCATTCCTGGATTTGTGATTGTCACTGTTGTTCTTTGGTTCTTCTCAAATGTCACAACCACTTCAACGGCTGTGCTGATTATCATCCTACACACCTGCTTGATGATCGGGATTTCTATGATCATGATGCCTGCGCAGACAAATGGTTTAAACCAGCTGCCGCGTGAGTTTTATCCTGACGGCACCGCCATTATGAACACACTTCAGCAAATGGCGGGCGCTATCGGCACAGCGGTTGCGGTCAGCATTATGGCTGCAGGCCAGCATGATTATATGAGCACAGTTAAAAACCCTGCCGATCCGGCAGTCATCCCGCAAGCGTTGACAGCGGGTGTGCAGCACGCGTTTGTGTTTGCAATGATTGTTGCCATTATCGGTTTAATTGGCGCTTTCTTTATGAAGCGCGTTAAGGTAGATCATTAATATGAAAAGCCCCTGACCTAGTGTTCAGGGGCTTTTTTTATGTTAACTTATAGATCATTTTCGCCGCGATTTCATCAATCGCGTGCCGCATTTCCTCCTTCGTATTATAAAAGTGGGGAGCAAGACGGATGACTTCGCCCCGCGGCGCGCAAATCACTTTTTTCTTCTTCAGCAATTCCGCCGTTTCCGATGCCCGCTCATCCCGGATCGCAACCATGCCCGGCTGAACCCCGCCTTGTGCCGACGCCAGTTGCAGGCCTTTTGCAGCTGCATATTGACATGCATCGGCACAGATCGTTTTTACATGATTCCGGATATGAGAAACCCCGATATGATTCAACAGCGACAAAGCCGCTGCAGCTGCATATATGCTGATAAAAGCTGGGGTGCCTGTTTGAAAACGGCGCGTGCCTTTTGCATAAGCCGCATCAAATCCGTTCTCACGGCCAAACCAGGCTGATCCTTTCGGCTTCAGTGCGTCTGCCAGCTCCTTTCTCACATAAAGAAACGCCACGCCCGGTATGCCGAGCAAATACTTCCGGGTGCCTGCCGCCAGCATATCTACACCCCACTCCTTCACATCAATGGGAATGTGTCCCGCTGATTGATAAGCATCCACAAATAACAAAGAGCCTTTTCTCTGAGAAATCTCGGCGATCGCTTTTATATCCTGAACATAGCCGTCACGATAATGAACGTGAGGAACACACGTCAGCACTGTTTCTTCTGAAATATGTGTTTCATACTGTTCGAGCGGCATCACACCGTCTATTGATGGAATGACAGATACGTGATTGTCGCATTGTGCCTGCCAGACATGAGACACTGCCGGAAAATCCATCTCCGTATACACAACATGTTTCTTTCTAAAAACAGATAAGGCCGATGCTACAGAAACCAGCGCATCAGAAACTGACGCCACAATCGCCACTTCATCCGGTTCAGCCCCGATTAGCTTAGCAAACTCGTTTCTCGCACTCTCTGTTTTTTCGATCGCTTCTTTCCAATTCGTCCCCCTATGCAGCAGGCTGTCATGATAATCCTGGATCGCCCTTGATACAGGCTCTGCCAACGCGCTCTGAGAACAGCTGGCAAGCATTGTATGTGTCTGCAAGGTTGGAAATAACTGGCGATACTGCTCCGGCAAATGTTCCATTATGATTCACTCCTTTACATTATTTTGATGAAAAACCCATAAATAAACAATAGAATAAAAGAAAAGGAGTTGAGAAGATGAGAAAAAAAGTGCTGATCACGGGCTTTGACCCTTTTGACAAAGAAACCGTCAATCCATCATGGGAAGCGGCGAAACGTCTTCATGGCTTCAAGACGGATGAGGCAATCATTACAGCGGAACAAATTCCAACCGTCTTTAGAACCGCTCTGGACACTCTGCGCCAAGCCATTCAAAAACATCAGCCAGAAATCGTGATTTGTGTCGGCCAAGCTGGAGGACGAATGCAGGTCACACCGGAACGAGTGGCGATCAACCTTGCAGATGCGCGGATCCCCGATAACGAAGGACAGCAGCCAATTGATGAGGAGATTTCTCCAGATGGGCCCGCCGCTTACTGGACAGGACTTCCCGTGAAACGAATGACTGCTAAGATGAAGGAACACGGCATTCCAGCTGCGGTTTCCTACACAGCGGGGACCTTTGTATGCAACTATTTGTTCTACGGGTTAATGGATCACATTAGCCGGACAGCTCCACACATTCGCGGCGGGTTTATTCATATTCCTTACATTCCGCAGCAAACAATCGACAAAACAGCGCCGAGCCTCAGCCTCGACACGATTATCCGGGCATTGAGAATCGCCGCTGTTACGGCCGCACAATATGATGAGGATTTGAAGTCACCGGGCGGTACGCTGCACTAAGCGGCCGCCGCTGTTACGGCCGCACAATATGATGAGGATTTGAAGTCACCGGGCGGTACGCTGCACTAAGCGGCCGCCGCCGTTTCGTCCCTCAGCCTCTTTTTGTAGACAAACGCCGATAGGGTGACACTCACTTCAAACAGGACAAGAAGCGGGATCATCACGAGAAAATCAGAAATAAAATCAGGCGGTGTAATCAATATGGACACGACAATCAGCAGAAAATAGGACAGCTTTCTCGCTTTGGCCAGTCTGTAAGGATTTAAGATGCCCAGCCTTGTTAAAAACATCACCACCAAGGGCATCTCAAACAAGAAGCCGAACGGCAGGCTCAAATTCACCATAAACCTAAAGTAGCGGTCAGCCGTAAACATCGTTTCAAAGTGGCCGGAGGATAAATGAGTCAAAAAGCTGAGCACGATCGGAAACAAGACAAAGTATCCGAAGGAGATGCCCGCCAAAAACAACGCAAATAAACCTGGTATGTACATGAGCGTCACCTTGCGCTCCGTTTTCGTCAGCGCCGGTGCAACGAAACGCCACAGCTGGTACGCGGCAACAGGGATAGAAGCCGCAATGGCACAAATGCCGGAAAGCATCATATACACCCAGAGGATTTCGCTCGGCCCAAGCACAGCCAGCTTTCCATCCAAATCCCTGATCAGCCAGTCATAAATGTCCTGTACGAACAAAAAAGCCGTGACGAGAAATAGAAAAAATGCCGCGAGGGTGACAATAATCCGGCGGCGAAGCTCTTCTAAATGCCCGATCAGATGGGTTTCTTTTTTATCCATTCAAAAAAGCCCTCCCTTTCATAAAAAAGAGGCAGACCCGGTGTCTGCCTCATCAGCACTCAGCCCGCGTTTTTGTCCTGCTTTACCGCTGTCAGCTCAGCTGATTTTTCTTCTTTTTCATCACCAGACACAAGTGATTTTGTGGCACTTTTAAATTCCAGCAGTGTCCGTCCGGCGGCTCGTCCGATTTCCGGCAGCTTGGAAGGGCCAAAAATAATGAGGGCGATGACGAAGATCAGAATCAAGCCCGGTATTCCAATGTTTGAAAACATAATTTTCACTCCTTAATTCGTGATTTTTGCCCGCTTCTTAATCATTTGTTTTTCGTGGGCTTTGTTGTGCGCAAAGAAACGATCCTCTTCGACCTCATCGGATTGCTTCACCCCGCCTTGGATCGTTGTGGATGACACCTTTCTCAACCCGGTTTGGTCTTTCTGGTAAACGAATGAAGCCCTTGTTGAAATGGCTGCGCCCGGCTCGGTCACAAACGGCATCACCCGATAATCGGCTTTCCACTGGTGAGGTGTCACTGTACAGCGGACATATCCGCGATAGTCGTTAAAGAACTTGATGTGCGGATTTTCTTTTAAAATTTGGTCTGTATCCGCCCGCTTATCCGCTCCGTTCCCTCCTGAAGTAATCGAGGTTCCGACAAATTCGGCTCCGAATATTTTTGAACTTGTCTTCTCGAAATCGACATGCAAATTCGATGCCCAGCTTGCGTGTACATCACCTGTCAGGACGACAACATTATTTAGATTTTTGCTTTTAATGAAATTGATAACCCGTTCGCGCTGAGCCGGGTAGCCGTCCCACGAATCCATGCTGTAGATCGGGCTTGCGCTTGTCCCGAAATTCCATTTTGCAAAGAAAATCTGCTGCGCCAGCACATTCCAGTGGGCTGTCGAGCTGCTCAAATTGTTGAAGAGCCACTGCTCCTGTTCTTTTCCTAGCAGGGTCCGATTTGGATTTCGCGATTCATCAGAAGGCGGCTTATTGCCGTCGTTATTGGCTTGGTCGTCCCTGTACTGGCGGGTATCAAGCACATTGAAGGACGCCAGGTTTCCGTACGTAAAGTGCCGGTACAGCTGCATATCCGGGCCATTCGGCAAAGAGGAAATGCGGAGCGGCATATGTTCATAGTATGCCTGATATGCTGCCGCGCGGCGGAGCACGAAGGCTTCAACCGACTGTCCTTTTTCCGGTATTTTATTGGCATAGTTGTTTTCAACTTCATGGTCATCCCAGGTTACAACCCAAGGGAAAGCCGCATGTGCAGCTTTCAGATTGGCGTCAGAACGGTATTGAGCGTGACGGTTCCGATAGTCTTGCAGCGTATAGATTTCCGCGCTGTTGTGCGTGCGGACATTTCCTGTTTTTGACACATACTCATTTGGACCGTATTCATATATGTAATCACCGAGATGGAAGACAAGATCAAGCTTTTCCTTTGCCATATGCTTGTAGGCCGTATAATATCCGTGCTCATATTGCTGGCAGGAAGCAAATGCAAAGGTCATTTGCGGCACATTGGCGCCAGGGGCAGGCAGTGTTTTTGTTTTTCCGACAGGGCTTAGTTCGTGTCCGGTTTTGAAACGGTAATAGTACACTTTGTTCGGCTCAAGCCCGTCCGCTTCCACGTGAACGGAATGGGCCAGACTCGGTTTAGCCATTTCAGTGCCTTTTCTTACGATTTTACGGAAATGCTCATCCTTTGCGACCTCCCATTTGACAGGGACTGCTTGCTTCGGCATCCCCCCGCCGTTCAGCGGATCTGGTGCCAGGCGTGTCCAAAGCACGACACTGTCAGAAAGCGGATCACCTGACGCTACCCCTAATGTAAACGGATAGCTTGAGAATTTAGGCGCAGCATTTACTTCAAAGGCCCCAACCGACTGGGCAATGGTTAATCCAAGAGAAAGTCCTGCAATCTTCCCCGCTCCTTGAATAAATTTGCGGCGGTCAAACGTATTGTTTTGAAAGCTTTCCTCTTTCAGTTTCTGTACCCATTCATCAAAACGACTGTCGTATGCCATTCAAGATCCCCTCTCTTCTCATTGATCGTCTCCATTATAGGAAATCATTGTTAAACGACTGTGAAGAAGTGTGAACCGATTGTAAGCGCTGAACATCAAAAACAGGTCTTCCCTCATAAGCCTGCCGCTGAAACATGCCGAAAGCTGGCTGAATGACGCGTTTCCTGCATATCCTGTCGTTTGCAAGCCGCCCATTCGGCCTATTTTTCTTCACATGATCTTAAAAAAACAAAAACACCGAGCCATTTCGCAGAATGACTCAGTGCCTTATCAGTTATTTCGAAAACAATCTGCTGAAAAAGCCCTTCTTTTTCGGCTTTTCAGCAGGGGGCTCTTGATCTCTTACAATTCCTTTTTCCTTCGCTTCTTTCAGCCAAAATGGAAATTCAGCAAGCAGAGCATCATAGAGCTCATCATCAGAAATACGGTCAATCTCTTCGATATGGAGGAAGTTCGTGTTATCAACGACACGCCCTTCTAACGTATCCAGTTTATTGAGAAAATCAAAGTTTCCGTTTCCGATGCCGACAAACTGCCAGAACACCGGTTTATCAGTAGAAGCTTCAATAATCGGTTTGATTGACTTTTTACAGCCCCCGTCATTGATAAAAACAATGAAAGAAGGATACGAGCTCGGTTCCTCCGCAACATATTTGCGCAGCACGTCCTTCATGACTGGCGGCTCATCATTTCTGCCGAATTTATGCAAGCGGTCATTATTTAAAATTTCACGCTCCACATAGCCCGAAAAATCCTTTTCTGAAACTGGCTTTAATCGGGAATATTCATTATCATACACCCATACATCCAGCAAACCGTTATCATCAAACTGATCAGCCACTGCCAAAATCCGCTCCACCACATTTTGAACCGTCCCGTTTTTGTAGAGCGTTCTCATCGAGCCCGTAATATCAAGAACCAGTCCGACACGAGCCATCACCTTCGTTAATTGCTTTTTCTCCAGTACGATCTTTACACTTTTCTTTTGCAGGTCGATGGTTGCCATTCTGTCATCTCCGTCAGTTCTTTTTTCTCCGATTATCTCACAGGAATATTTTCCATTTCATTTCTTTTCAAAGAAAAACACCGTTCAATTTGAACGGTGTCCTGTCTCTAAAATGTGTTATATACATTTTCACACGTCTCCGCCGTCGGCTGATAAAAGCAGTGTGACTTAAATCTGGCCACAAACGGCTGGTTATACCACTGGGCGGGACAGTCCCCCTCCGGCCTGAAATACCATAAACTAAATTTTGCAGGCCAGCGCCTTTCACCATTAATCGACCGGCGTGCAAGAGCACGCTCGCTATCCCGTGCTCTTTGATAAAAATATCCATGAGTCACAGCCTCAAACGCGTGTGGTTGAAACACCATCTGCCTAATGGTGCGGAGGCCTTTAAAGTCCGAGCAATTCGCCCGCAGCCGATTAATTCCAACGTTGCCGACAAGCAGCATCCCCTGCTTGCCTTCGCCTTCCGCTTCCGCTCTGAGCAGCCTTGCCATCAAATCGACATCCGCACTCGTTGCTCTCACGACCGCCATCACGTCACCTCCCCTTGATCTCTTTTCATCATATTTCATTACTTCAGAAGTGATGACGGAGGGACAGGTGAAGTTTTTAAATTAATTCATCTAAAAGCACCAAACATTTTGTTTCCTAAAAAGAAAAATGGCTGGTTGGCCGTCAAGGCATCGTCTGGTGCGAGACGGACTCTGCAATTTCCGCTGACGAAGCAGCCGGAGACTCAATTCCTGATCCATCCCCCTTAATAAATGTATGGGGCTTTTGCACCCGCTCCGAAAAGCATAAACATCAGCAGCACTGTGATCTCCGCCTATATATGGATCCGAAAAAACTCAAAATAAGGTTTAAGTTTTTACATTTGAGGAATTATACATAACAAATCAACTGACAAAAGGAGGAATTGTAATGACACATGTGAAAGCGCTCGCGATTAAAGGTATTATGACGATTATTGTGTTGTATCTGGTGCTTGGTCTGGGCTTTGGTTTCACGTTTGGAGATACGCTTTTAATGACGATAGTGTTAGGGGTTATTTCTTATTTGCTTGGGGATCTGTATGTATTGCCGAGATGGAATAATATGATTGCAACTTTGGCTGACTTTGGCTTGGCCTTTCTCGTTATCTGGCTGATGGGCATGCCGCTTTCTCTGGGGATGACTGGCGGTGAAGTTGCGTTGGCGGCTTTATTCGGCGCGATCGTCATGGCAATCGGTGAATATTGCTTCCATTTCTATATGATGAGCAAAGAGATTGGCAAGAAGCATTATCTTGAAACAAGAACAGACTCATAATAGAAAGGCCGGTGCTGACAGCATCGGCCTTTTGTGAATAGCGGGCGCCTTATTTCAAGCATCCTGTTTGTCTACATTCATGATCGCCATGCAGGAAAAGATGATACCGAGGGCCGCCAGAAATAATGGGATATACACAACAGATGAAATCGAGAAGCCCGGACTTGTTTGACTAGTGAGCGTTACAATCACTACAGAGGAAATGATGGTTGCCGGAACGGAGTGCTTACGCATCCCAAAAAAGATGGGCACTAAACTCGTTCCAGCGGCGCCAAAAGTGAAAACCGCCATTTTTACCGCCTGCTGAGAAATGATTTCCGAAGTTAACTCTCCCGGTATGAAATGGTAGATCGAGTTCAGCCCAAAGAAAACTGCTGCTATGAGTATATTCGAAGGTACAAAAAAGAAGGCAGGCATCGCCACCCTCTTTTTTGATAACCATATAAGGGCTCATACATAGGCGGATTCATCCCGATTCTCCCGCATTCAGGCGAGAGTTGTTCACTATTGAATTCGTGTCACTCGGAATCTAATGAATGCCATGCTGTAACCCCTTCGTTTCCTATGCGTTAATTGTATTTTACAGCATATTCTCTAATCGCTATAAAAAAATGAATCAAGTCACTGGAGCAGGATTGAACAAGCACAAATCATTATGAAGGCCCCAACGGTCAGCCCACGTTTGTTTGCGGCCGCTTGCCACATCCAAAATCGTCCTGAAGATTTCCCAGCCTACATCTTCGATACTGGCCTCTCCTGTCGCGATTCGGCCGGCATTGATATCGATTAAATCCGCCCAATGCTCTGATAATGAATGCCGCGTCGATACTTTCAGCACCGGTGCAGCCGCCAAGCCGTACGGTGTTCCCCTCCCTGTCGTAAACACCTGCAGATTCATACCCGCAGCCAGCTGCAGGGTTCCGCACACAAAATCGCTTGCCGGTGTGGCTGCGAACAGCAGGCCTTTTTGCTCTGCCCTTTCACCTGGGCCGAGCACGCCGGAGATGGGGCTAGTGCCTGATTTCGCCACTGAGCCTAATGCTTTCTCCACCACATTTGATAATCCGCCTTTTTTATTGCCTGGTGACGGGTTCGCGCTTCGATCTGCGTCTCCCCGCCGAAGATAGCTGTCATACCACTTCATCTCTTTGATCAGCGATTGTCCGACCTCTTCACTGACAGCCCGCGGCGTTAATAAATGAATGGCATCACGTACCTCTGTCACTTCAGAAAACAAAACCGTCGCACCTGCGCGAACCAATAAATCAGCCGCATACCCCACGGCAGGGTTCGCCGTCACGCCGGAAAACGCATCACTGCCGCCGCATTGCAGGCCGATAACCAGATCTGAAACAGGGCATGTCACACGGGTTCTGCTGTTCAGCCTGATTAACCGCTCCTCCGCCATTTCCAAAATGGATTGGATCATCGCCGCAAAACCTTGATGATCCTGGAGCGATAGAATGTCATCATCATTCTCAGAGGCAATTCTTGCCGGAAGGAGCTTTTCACATCCCAATCCAATTACCATCACTTCTCCGCCGAAGTTCGGATGCTTCGCGAGATTTTGAATCGTGCGGATCGGAATGACGGCGTCGGGCGCATTGATCGCCACGCCGCATCCGTATTGATGATGCAGCGGTACAACGTCATCGACGTTTGGATATTTCGGCAGCAGCTCTTCTTTGATCCGTTTGACCGCATAATCCAAAACGCCAACGACACATTGAACACTTGTGGTGATACCGAGGATATTTTTTGTCCCCGCACTGCCGTCCGCATTCCGGTAGCCTTCAAATGTATATCCTTCAAGAGGGGGCAGCGGCTTCGTCACTCTGTTTGCGAGAGGAAGATCGTCTAACGCCGGAGGATCGGGCATTCTCACGAGGGCTTCCCGTACCCAGCTCCCGCGTTTGATCGTCTCATCAGCAAATCCGATCACCTCTCCGTAACGCACGATCTCATCCCCTTGATTGAGATCGGTTAAGGCCACCTTATGGCCTTGAGGAACATCCTCTTCAAGGACGAGTCCACATGAAAAAACAGTGCCCTTTGGCAGTCCTCCATCATTTACAATAATTGCCGTGTTATCTGTGTCGTTAACTTTGATGTAAAGAGGCGCCTGGTTTTGCCTGAGGTTCATCGCCATATGAAAATCACTCCTCATATCTTAGTAAGCGTTTTCTTAATTGGTTTTAAAAAAACCGCAGCTCCTACGTTTCAACTGCGGTTATCTCACCATTATTTTCCATCAAGTCCTTTTAGAATTTTGTCACGGACAAATTTCAGATGCTCATACATGTGGTAATGCGCTTTGTAAGGATCTCTTTTGGCAAGGGCGTCGTAGATTTTTTTGTGATATTCGACCGTTATATCTCTCTCCCTGTACGGAATTTGGCTGTCAATTTTCGCATGGGTGATTAAGAGGGATTGAATCATCCCCTCTACAACGGGATTATTTGCACTTAACGCTATAATTCGATGGAATTCTTTATCCGCTTCACCATAAAGATTGTCAGTGCTGTTGGCAATATCGTCGATTGTCTTCTGCAAACGCTGAAGCTCATCCTCATTGATTTTTTCCGCAGCAATCGTCACGAGTCCGAGTTCTAACGCCATCCGCGCTTCAATGATTGCCGGAAGATTATCAGTCGCCAAGGCAAGCATGACGGAAAATGGCTGCATGCCGATTTTATCGTTGAAATATGTGCCTCCGCGGGTTTTTCTCGTAATGACGCCCAGCGTTTCAAGTGAACTGAGCGCCTCCCGAAGCACCGGCCTGCTGACATGCAAAATGTCCATCAGTTCCATTTCTGTCGGCAATTTGTCTCCGGCCCTCAACTGTCCGCTCGATAATAAATGGACAATCCGTTCGATGACCTGTTTGGCTAATGTTTTCCGATTGACTGTATCGACTTTCAAATCCTCTAAACCTTCGTACACGAACAACTCTCCCTTCAGTTGTTCAATTGTAAGACAAAATAGCCGATATGACAATATTTACAATAAAACTTATCGCACAAGGCACGGGCGCTTCCGGTCAAATTCCCAGTTGTTGATCAGGAACTGCATAGGGATCGCGTCATTCCGTGCGCCTACATTCATTTTCCGATAGATCTCGTGCGCTTTTTCCACTTGTTCCATATCAATGTCGACGCCTAGCCCAGGTTTATCCGGGACCTTGACACAGCCAGCGGTAATCTCAAAAGGCTGTTTCGTTAATCGCTGCCCGTCCTGCCAGATCCAATGGGTATCGATCGCCGTGATTCGACCCGGAGCTGCCGCAGCCACATGGGTAAACATCGCAAGGGAAATATCAAAGTGGTTGTTGGAGTGCGAGCCCCATGTCAAACCCCAATCATGGCACATTTGCGCAACCCGCACGGAGCCCTGCATCGTCCAAAAATGAGGATCAGCCAGCGGAATATCCACCGCGTGAAGCTGAATCGCGTGACCCATTTCCCGCCAGTCGGTCGCAATCATATTTGTCGCAGTCGGAAGCCCTGTCGCGCGGCGGAATTCAGCCATCACTTCACGAGCGGAGTAGCCGTTCTCATCCCCGCACGGATCTTCCGCGTACGCGAGCACATCTTGCTTTCCTTTGCATAATGCAATAGCTTCCTCTAATGACCACGCCCCGTTCGGATCAAGAGTGATTCTTGCCTCAGGAAAACGTTTCGATAATGCGGTAACAGCCTCGATTTCTTCTTCTCCCCGCAGCACCCCGCCTTTGAGTTTGAAATCCTGAAAGCCATAGCGCTCCTGCGCGGATTCGGCAAGACGCACAATAGCCTCCGGCGTCAGCGCTTCCTCATGACGCAGACGGAACCACGCACAATCTGTCTGCTCATCGCTTTGATACGGCAAGGCCGTCCGCTTTCGGTCACCGATGTAAAAAAGGTAACCAAGCATTTTCACTTCATCGCGCTGCTTCCCTTCGCCAAGCAAAGCTGCGACAGGTTCCTGAAGAAACTTTCCAAGTAAATCCAACAAAGCCGCTTCCAATGCGGTGACGGCGTGCACAGTGGTGCGCAAATCAAAGGTCTGGATTCCGCGTCCTCCCCTGTCCTGATCGCCAAACTGCTTTCTGACCCTTTGCAATATCGCCTGGTACGCACCAATGGATGTTCCGACAACAAGCGGCTCTGCCAGCTCCAGTGTGCGGCGAATACGCTCTCCGCCTGGCACCTCGCCGACTCCCTGATTTCCGCTGCTGTCTGTTAAGATTACGATATTCCGGGTAAAAAACGGGCTGTGCGCTCCGCTTAGATTCAGCAGCATGCTGTCATGTCCCGCAACCGGAATCACCTTCATTTCTGAAATTGAAGGAATATTCGATCTTTTTTCTTTTTGAACCTGCTCTTGTATGGATGAACCCATGCTTTTTCCTCCTTTTTATAAAGCGCTTTCATAAATATTAAACAGGCAATGATTGATCGGGGTCTTGTTCTTGTTTCTTTAACACGACCCGTTTGATCGGGCCGACCAGCAGCAAATAGCTGAGGATCGCAACAATCGCGTTAGCGCCGACAAACACGAGCGCGCCATTAAATGATCCTGTAGCATTGACGATGTAACCGATAATAATCGGCGTTGTAATCGAGGCAATATTTCCGAAGGTGTTGAACAAACCGCCGCTTAATCCTGCACACTCTTTCGGAGACGTGTCCGACACGACAGCCCAGCCCAGTGCGCCGAAGCCTTTGCCAAAAAACGCGAGCGACATAATAACAACGACGAGCCACGCTGAATCTGTATAGTTGCAGACAATCATACTGCAAGACAGCAGCATGCCGGCAATGATTGGCACTTTTCTAGCAAAGGTCAGTGAACGGCCTTTTTTGAGTAAGATGTCTGACACGATACCCCCAAGCACGCCGCCGGCAAATCCGCACAGCGCCGGCAGGGAGGCGACAAACCCAGCTTCTAGAATAGACATGCCGCGGGCCTGAACCAAATATACCGGAAACCATGTGAGAAAGAAATAAGTGAGAGTCGTAATGCAATATTGCGCGATGTACACGCCAATCAGCATGCGGTTCGTTAACAGCTGTTTGATATACGGCCATTTCGATTCTGTTTCTTGTTTGCTTTTACTGTCATCCATGGAAATCAGTCCGCCGCCCTGTTCGATGTACGCAAGCTCAGCTTCGTTAACCTTTGGGTGTTTTTTCGGTTCATACACCGTTTTTAGCCAGATGACAGCCAGAAGAATCCCCGCAGCACCCATGACAACGAAGACGGAATGCCAGCCGAAAGAGTGGGTGAGCCAGCCCATTAAAGGAGAAAAAATGACGATTGCGAAATATTGTGCTGAATTAAAAAAGGCTGAAGCTGTCCCGCGCTCGGAACTTGGAAACCATGAGGCAACAACTCTGCCGTTTCCGGGAAATGAAGGCGCTTCTGATAAGCCTACCAGAAAACGCAGTGCAAACAGCAGGATAATCGCTGTGCCGGCTGAGAAAAAGCCAATCGCCCCTTGCAGCAGCGTAAAAAATGACCAGAAAAAGATGCTTAACGCAATGACTGTCTTTGAACCAAAACGGTCCAGCAGCCAGCCGCCCGGAAGCTGCCCGATGACATAGGCCCAGCCAAAGGCAGAAAAGACATATCCCATGGCGACCGAGTCCAATCCCAAATCATGCTGGACAGAATCTCCGGTGATGGAAAGCGTTGCTCGATCCGCGTAGTTAATAGAGGTCACAAGAAACAGCATAAACACGATGAACCAGCGTACAGACGTTTTATTGCCCGCCGGTGTAACACTCGCAAAGTCTTTTTTCATAGTATCTTCTCCTTTTCAAAGTAGAGAATCATATGCTGGCTGTGATAAAGCTGGGAAAGAGACGTAAGCCTCTTTCCAGCACCATTACGGCTTCACAAAAACGGTTTTGATCGCTGTGAAAAAGTCCTTCGCTGCCTCCCCCTGTTCACGGGAGTGGGAGCTCGACTGCTTCATGCCGCCAAAAGGCGCCTGCAGCTCAACACCTGCGCTTTCTGCATTAACACGAACCAGCCCGGCGTCGATTTCATCAATGAAAGAAAGCATTTTGCCGATGTTTTCCGTGAAGATGGATGCACTTAAACCGAACTTCACATCATTGGCGATGTCCAACGCCTCCTTCATCGAATCAACCTTGATTAAGGCAATCACCGGACCGAAAATTTCCTCCTGGGCAATCGTCATCTCAGATGTCACATTGTCAAAGATGGCGGGCTGAACATAATAGCCGTTTTGATATTTTCCGTTCTCCAGCTTTTCTCCTCCAATTAAAAGGGAAGCGCCCTCCCGCTTGCCTTTCTCAATGTATGACAGGCAGTTATCAAGCTGATTCTTGCTGGCGATCGGTCCCATCCAGACATCCTCTTTTAAGCTGTCTCCGATTGTAATATCCTTTGTGCGCTGGAGAAGGTTTTCTTTCAAACGCTCATAAATTCCGCTTTGCACGATGACACGGCTTGTCGCGGTGCATTTCTGTCCGGTTGAACGGAAGGCCCCCGTAATAATAGCTTCAGCCGCAGCTTCAAGGTCAGCGTCATCAGCTACGATGACAGGATTTTTGCCGCCCATTTCAAGCTGATATTTAGCTCCTCTCGCTAAAGCGGCTTGCCCGATGATTTTTCCGACTTGATTTGAACCGGTAAACGTAACGGCATTTACACCGTCATGCTCAGCAAGCCCCTGCCCGACAACAGAGCCCGGGCCTGTCACCAAATTAATGACCCCTGCCGGCAGCCCCGCTTCCTCAAAGCAGGCAATGATCTTCGCGCATGTCACAGCTGTTTCTGTCGCTGGTTTGATGACAACGGTATTGCCGTATACCAATGCCGGCGCCATTTTCCAAATCGGAATCGCCACCGGGAAATTCCACGGAGAAATCACACCGACCACACCGAGCGGAACACGGGTGGTGAACATGAGCGCGTCTTTGTCAGTAGACGGAATGACGTCACCTGTTTTGCGCATGCCCTCTCCGGCGTAATAGCGCAGAATGGCAATCCCCCGGGCTGTTTCTCCCTTCGCTTCCGGCAGTGTTTTGCCCATTTCACGCGTTGCACAGGCGGCGATTTCCTCCAAGTGCCGCTCCATGATATCCGCTGTTTTGTATAAGTATTGGCCCCGCTCGGCACCCGTCAGCTTTCTCCAAGCCGTTTTGGCTTTATTGGCGGCGGCGACGGCACGTTCCACATCCTCAGCTGTTGAATTCTGTACATAACCGACAATATCATTCACATCGGCAGGGTTTTCGATCTTGACCATATCGCCTGATTGAGACTGAACCCACTCCCCGTTAATAAAGTTGAGATACGTGTTTTGTTCCGTGATCACAGACATGCCCATTGCCCCTTTCGTGTTTTTTCTGGTCAAACCGTCGCGGCTTTTTTCGGAAAACGGTCAGCCGCCTGCTTCAAAATCGCTTCCAATTGCTGATAATGATCTTTTTCAACCGGGCCGACAGGCGGTCTGGCTGTATTTCTTACATTCAGCCCCATAATCTCCATCCCCGCTTTAATCAAGGATACAGCGTAGCCTTTTCGTTGTTTGCGAATGTCGTTGATTGGGAGAATCACATGCTGATAGATTTCCTTCACCAGCTCGGCATTTCCGTTTTTCAATGCATCATAGAACATTCGCGAAATATGCGGGATATAATTTGAAATCGCTGAAGAGTAAGAGTGGAACCCGATCGGCAGGTAAGCCGGCATCGTCACTTCAGCCATCGGCATTCCATTGAGCCATCCTAAGCGGTCGCCGATCGTATAGACGAGGTTAATATTTAAATCCATATTCCCTACCCCGTCTTTGACACCGACAAGCTGTTCACATTCGGTCAAGCGTTTGATCTGTTCTACAGCGAGAATGGCGTTATCACGCTGATAGAGAATCGCATTCAAGTCAGTGCTTTCAATAATCGTTTTCGCATACTGATACAGTCCCTCCTGTTCGCCATGCACCAAATACGGGGGCAGGATCAAGTAGCCGTCGGCGCCTTTTTTCTCCGACAGCTGCGCCCATTCAAGCGCTGTGCTGAGGTTGCCGCCCACCCCCGTGTAAACCGGCACCTTTCCCCCGGCTGCCGAGACTGCGACTTCCACCATTTGCTCATATTCCTTCTGGCTGAGAGATTGAAATTCACCAGACCCGCAAGCGATAAATATCGCTTCCAAGCCCTCTTTCAGTAAAAACTCAATGTTTTGAAAAAGAGCTTCTTCCTCCAGTTTTCCTTGTGTGTTAAAAGGAGCAACCGGAAAACCTAAAATTCCAGCGGGTGCTTTTCTGATACGGCTCATCAACATAACCTCCTGTTATTTGTGTATACAGCCCCTAACTGAAAGCGCTTTATAAATCTTTCTTTCACATCCGCTCCTTCCCATATTTCCTTTTGTTTAATTGTAAGACAAATAAACAATAAGTCAATATCTTTATTTTCTGATATTTTATAAATAAACAGTAAACCGCTGTCCCGCCGGGATTCTGCGCAGCAAAAAAACAGCCGGATCAGCCGGCTGTTTGGTTTATATCCTTCTTTGTTTCATCGTCTCGTGCAAAAGCTTCGCTTCCAAAAAAAACACGTGGATGAATTTTTTCATATTTATTCTAGCAGGGGCGAGAGGTTTTGCATCCTTGGATTGGAGTTCTTTCATTTTCTGGCTGACTACCGGAAAATCAAAAAATTTTGACGCATAGGTTTCAAACTTTGGATTCGAAAAATCAGTTGTCCCCAGTGATGCGAAATGGTGCAGCGAATGGATAATCGCTCTGCGGATACGCTGCTCTGAGGCTTTCATTTCTCGATTGACCTCCGTCTGAGAGGCCCCTGTCCCCAGCTTCCGTTCCGCTACTTGGGTAAATATTTGTTTTAGCGAAGGGCTTTGTTTTTCGTGTGGCTCGGATTGCTCGTATTCTGCTAAATACTGCAGGACCGCCATGAGATCCTGCGCGCCGCCTTCTCCCATCATGCCCAGCTCGGACAACAGAAATGCTCCCGCCTCTTTTAAACCGCTGTCACTCTTCTGCTGGGGACGCGCTTTCCGATCAGTCCGATTGACAAGCCGACTTAGAGAATGCTGAATGGCTCCAATCGAGTGTTCAAGCTCAATCCGCTCCTTCACCTTTTGGAGAACCGTAACAATTTCAATGCGGTTAATCGGCTTATGAATAAAATATTCGATGCCGAGCGAGTACGCTTCTCCGACCATTTCCTTCGCCTCCACTTGAGAGATCATTACGATTTTGCCGGAGTACGTATGCTGGATCTCACGAATTGTCTCAATGCCGTCTCTTCCGGGCATTAACAGATCGATTAATAAAATATCAATCTGTTTGAACTGCAGCATATGCCCTTCCACTTGGCTTCCGTCGTCTGCTTCACCAGCAGCTTCCCCAAGATCCTCGTCCTCAATGATCTGCCTTAAAATCGACCGCACCGCACGGTCATCATCAGCGATAAAAAAACGCATAGCTTTCGGTTCACCCTTTCTGAATCAAATGCCGGACAGGCAGCCTGATGGCAAACACCACTCCCCGCTGCTGATTATCAAACGTAATATCCCCATCTAGTTCAGTCACCATTTCCTTCACATAGGAAAGTCCGATTCCCGTAGAAGGCGTGCCGAATTCGTCATATTTTGAAGTAAAGCCCGGGTCGAACACAATCTCCCCTATTTTTTCAGATATACCGGGACCATTGTCTTCCACCTGAAATTCTACCATACTCTCATTTAGCTTACGGAGCCTCAGGCTGATCCTTCCCTCTTCATCCATAGCCTCTACCGCATTTGCCGTTAGATTATTAATGATCGAAAGCACAATAAATACGTGATATTCGTCATGCTCTCCCTCTATGGAGCAGTAAAAATCAATCTGCTTTCCCAGTGCTTCAGCGTACTTTTCATTCATTCGAATCACGAGCTGCAGCAAATCAGAGGCCCTCATATAATCTCTCAAACTCTCATTCGAAATCAGTTTTGAAAGCCCAGCGAATATCCGTTGGTTGTCCTTTTTCACTTCATGAATCTCCCCGGCCAGTCTCAGGATTCTGCCGCTGAGCTGATGATCCTTGCCCTTCATTTCCCGATAGAGCTGATACGAATCGTTTGTCACTTTCTCTGTCGTTTTCAAAGTCTTTTTTAGATGCACCGTTTCTTCATATAAATTAGAAACGATCATCAGCATGTGCTCATGCTGATGCCTTGTCTGTTTTTCTCTCGATTGTGTTTCATACAGCTTCAGCACACTATAAAAGCTCATTACGATAAATGTGTGAGAAATCGCAATCACCGCAATGTCAGTGATTTTCTCAGGCGTGACAACCGTATGAAAAATGAGAAATTGCACAGTCAGCTCGACACAATCTGACACAACTTCAATCATAAACCCGATGAAACCGAGCATAATCGGCCGTTCACGGAAACGATTGGCCTTTAGTATGTAAAACAGGCAGGCGTAAGTCATATAAAAGAAAAAGCCAGACGCTTGGTCATACAGAATCGGAGTCAATCCGTTGTGTCCTCCGCCCCATAATTCCAGAAAGACGCGAAAGATAAAAACAGCCGCTCCAGTCAGAAAACCCGGCAGCACAGCGGGCACATGCCGCAACAACGATAAAAAGAAGAAAAAAACCGGTGCGCCAAAACTGACCCGGAATTCTTCATTGAGGGGATAAAATTTCAGTTCACCGGCCAGCGGCACCGTAATCAGCATGAGAGCCAGTATATAACCGTCTTTTTCGATAAAACGTTCCAGTTTTATGATGATCACATCCTCGCTTTTTATTTTGGAGAAACGGGAGAAAACCTGCAAATTGCTTTTGACCCAGAAAATCAGGTTTTTATAAATCTTACTGCTTATTTTCAAAATGTTTTTGTCGTATTTTGTATGATTCTGTAGTCGCCATTATAAAGTAAATATACCATCCGCTTTTTATGAAAGCGTTTAACGCCCCTTCAGCCTTCGCTTTGATAAACCTCAGTCCTTAAAGAAGAAAATCAGTGAGGAGGAATTCGATGAAAGAATTGATAAAAGAGACTCTGAAAGAAATAAACCCGGCGTCACAGCTGCATCATTGGGTTGAGCATTATCGCCCCTTTGCCGCCAATGGACAAAGTGCAAACTATATCCCCGCCTTAGGAAAAGTCAATGACTCACAGCTCGGCATTTGTATATTGGAGCCTGACGGAACGATGATACATGCCGGCGATTGGAACGTCCCTTTTACCCTGCAAAGCATTTCCAAAGTGATCAGCTTTATCGCCGCCTGCATGAGCCGCGGCATTCCCTATGTGCTGGACCGCGTAGATGTCGAACCGACAGGTGATGCCTTTAATTCAATCATTCGGCTCGAAATCAACAAGCCGGGAAAGCCGTTTAATCCCATGATTAACGCGGGTGCCCTTACCATCGCCTCGATTCTTCCCGGTGAATCGGCATACAAAAAACTCGAGTTTCTATACTCAGTGTTGGAAACCTTAATAGGAAAACGGCCGAGAATTCATGAGGAAGTGTTCCGTTCTGAATGGGAAACCGCCCACCGCAACAGAGCGCTGGCCTACTATTTAAAAGAAACAAACTTTTTAGAAGCTGACGTAGAAGAAACACTTGAGGTGTACTTGAAGCAATGCGCCATGGAGAGCACCACAGAAGACATCGCGTTGATCGGCTTGATCCTTGCCCATGACGGGTATCATCCGATTCGACGCGAGCAGGTGATTCCAAAAGATGTGGCAAAATTGGCCAAGGCGTTAATGCTGACGTGCGGCATGTACAATGCTTCAGGCAAATATGCGGCATTTGTCGGCGTGCCGGCCAAAAGCGGCGTCTCCGGCGGCATCATGGCACTGGTGCCTCCAAGCGCCAGAAGAGAACAGCCTTTTCAGTCCGGATGCGGTATCGGCATTTACGGGCCTGCCATTGACGAATACGGCAACAGCCTCACCGGGGGTATGCTGCTGAAGCATATGGCACAGGAGTGGGAGCTCAGTATTTTTTAAACATAAAAAAGAGGTGATTGTATGCAGCAAATCCTGGAACATATCGTCGGTATCGCAAATGATCTTTTGTGGTCAAAGCTATTAATTGTTTTGCTTCTTTCTCTTGGAATCTATTTTACGTTCAGGCTGAAGTTTTTACAGGTTCGCATGCTGAAAGAAATGGTCAGGGTATTAAGAGAAGGTGCTGCTTCCCGGTCAAAAAACAGCATTTCTCCGTTTCAAGCCTTTTGCATCAGCATGGCGGCCCGTGTCGGAACGGGAAATATTACGGGCATTGCCATCGCCATTGCACTCGGCGGGCCCGGTGCAATCTTCTGGATGTGGATTATCGCCATTATCGGATCAGCATCCAGCTTTGTGGAAAGCACACTGGCTCAGATTTATAAAGTAAAAGATGTAAACGGCTTCCGCGGCGGGCCGGCTTATTACATGGAAAAAGGGCTGAACAAAAGGTGGATGGGCGCGCTGTTCGCTGTGTTAATCACCTTATCGTTCGGTATCGTCTTCAACTCGGTTCAATCCAATACAGTCAGCCTTGCCTTTGAAAACGCGTTCGGCACAAACCGCCTGACATTGGGACTCATTTTAATTGCTGTATTCGGCACGATTATTTTTGGCGGAGTCAAGCGCATTGCAAAATTGGCTGAATCCATTGTCGTCGTATTAGCTGTCCTGTATATCGGAGTTGCGTTTTTCGTCATTTTCACCAACATTACGCAGCTGCCAGATGTGCTTGCGCTAATCGTGAAAAATGCGTTTGGTTTTGACCAGGCCGCCGGCGGAGCTTTGGGCGCGGCACTCATGCAAGGCGTCAGACGGGGAATCTTTTCAAACGAAGCGGGAATGGGGAGCGCACCGAATGCCGCTGCCACCGCCACAACAAGCCATCCCGTCAAACAGGGCCTGATCCAAGCTTTTGGTGTGCTTACTGATACACTGGTCATTTGTACAAGCACCGCCTTTATCATTCTGTTTTCGGATGCCTATCATACTCCGGGTCTGAGCGGAATCGCCTTGACACAAGCCTCTCTAAGCTCCCATGTCGGATCATGGGCATCAGGCTTTCTGGCCATTCTGATTCTGTTATTCGGATTCTGTGCTTTAATCGGAAACTATTATTATGGCGAAACCAATATTGGCTTTTTAAACAAAAGTAAAAAACTGATATTCGTTTACCGTATCGGCGTGCTGGCGATGATTGTGTTTGGCTGTGTTGCCAAAGTCCAGCTCGTCTGGGATCTTGCTGATTTGTTCATGGGCTTGATGGTCGTCGTGAATTTAATCGCGATTTTCTTATTATCAAAGGTCGTTTTTACAGCGCTGAAAGACTATACACGCCAGAAAAAAGCTGGCAAAGATCCGGTCTTCTATAAAGATGTGCTCAAAAACCACAACGGCATTGAATGCTGGCCGCTTTCTGACACAACGGCAGACACACACAACAAACAAATATCATAAAAAAGAGGTGTTCAGACATACGGGCTGAACACCTTTCTCTATTTGCGTTTATTGACAAACACGTAAGCCTCCATTACGATTTTCATATCTTTTTAAAAAATCTGAAAGAAGGCATCGGTACATTCTATGAATCCTATCCAACACATACTAGATACATTCCCGCTTATTGTGCTAGACGGCGCCATGGCGACCGAGCTTGAACGCAAGGGCTGTGATTTGAACGACAGTCTGTGGTCGGCAAAAATCCTGATGGAAGAGCCGGACCTGATTAAACAAGTTCATACTGATTATTTCGCGGCAGGCGCCGATTGTGCGATTACCGCCAGCTATCAGTCCACATTCGAAGGCTTTGCCGCACGCGGGCTGAGCGAAGCGGAAGCACGCCGGCTCATCGAGTTGTCCGTCAGCATCGCAGCTGAAGCTCGTGATGAATTTTGGTCGCTTGAAAAGAACCGTTTGAATCGGCCGAAACCGATCATTGCGGCTTCTGTAGGCCCTTATGGCGCTTATCTTGCAGATGGTTCTGAGTATCGCGGCAACTATGCAATATCAGAAGATGAACTGATTGAATTTCATCGTCCCCGGATGAAAGCACTGATTGAAGCCGGAGCTGATGTTTTGGCATGCGAAACGATCCCGTGTCTGACTGAAGCAAAAGCGATTGTGCGGCTGTTGAAGGAATTTCCCGAAACGTATGCGTGGATCAGCTTCAGTGCCAAAGACGGCCTGCATATCAGTGACGGAACACCAGCCGCTGACTGCGCAGCTTTGCTTGATGAACATCGCCAAATTGCAGCGCTCGGCATCAACTGTACGCCGCTTCAGCATATTTCTTCCTTGATAGAGGAGATAAAAAAGAACACGTCAAAGCCGATCATCGTCTACCCGAATTCAGGTGAGCAATATGATCCGGAAACTAAAATGTGGAACGGCGCAGCATGCGCAGAATCTTACGGGGCGAGCGCCCGCATCTGGCATGAAAAAGGTGCGAAGCTGATCGGCGGCTGCTGCCGGACAAAACCCGAAGATATTCAAGAAATGGCGGCTTGGGTCCGCTCTTTAAAAACAACTTGACTTATCGGAATTGTTTGTATATTCTAACTTAAAGCCGGTTCGCCGGAGTCTCGTGTCACTTCCTGACATGAGATTTTTTATTAGGAAGGAAATAAATCGCCGATAGAAAGTTGGAAAAAGATGAACTCTGCTCACAACAAGAATGAGACAAACTTTCAGAGAAGCATGAAAAGCCGGCACCTCTTTATGCTTTCCTTAGGAGGTGTCATCGGAACAGGACTGTTTTTAAGCTCTGGCTATACCATTCAGCAGGCAGGCCCGGCTGGAACGATACTTGCCTACTTAGTCGGGGCCGGAATTGTCTATCTGGTCATGCTATGCCTCGGTGAGCTGTCAGTCGCCATGCCTGTGACCGGCGCCTTTCACACCTATGCGGCCAAATACATAGGGCCCGGCACCGGATTTACGGTCGCTTGGCTGTACTGGCTGACATGGACCGTGGCATTGGGATCAGAATTCACAGCAGCCGGCCTGTTAATGCAGCGCTGGTTTCCCCATACATCGGTTTGGATGTGGAGTGCCGTCTTTGCGCTGTTCATTTTCTTGCTTAACGCATTTTCGGTCAGGTTTTTCGCTGAATCAGAATTTTGGTTTTCCAGCATCAAAGTATTAGCCATCATATTATTTATTCTTTTAGGCGGTTCTGCCATGTTCGGCCTCATCCCGATCAAAGGCGGAGAAGCCGCTCCGATGCTGTCCAACTTCACGGCGGAAGGCGGGCTCTTTCCCAATGGATTTGTTCCGATATTGATGACGATGCTGTCCGTCAATTTCGCCTTTTCGGGAACGGAACTGATCGGAATCGCAGCCGGTGAAAGCGTTGATCCTGACAAGACGATACCAAAAGCGATTAAAACAACGGTCTGGCGTCTCTCACTCTTCTTTGTCGGAACAATTTTTGTGCTGTCAGGGCTGATTCCGATTCAAGATGCAGGTGTCATCAAAAGCCCGTTTGTCGCTGTCTTTGACAGAGTCGGTGTACCATACGCGGCCGATCTCATGAACTTTGTTATCCTGACAGCGATCCTGTCAGCGGCTAATTCCGGACTCTACGCTTCTTCCCGGATGCTGTGGTCTTTATCTAAAGAAAAAACGCTTCATCCGACATTTGCAAAGCTGACATCAAAAGGAACCCCGTTTAACGCGCTGGTGTTCAGCATGATCGGAGGCATTCTGTCGCTGCTGTCCAGTGTATTTGCACCAGACACTGTATACGTTGTGCTCGTGTCGATTTCCGGTTTTGCTGTCGTTGTCGTGTGGATGGGAATCGCTGCATCTCAATTCATGTTCAGAAAACGTTATATCGAAGCGGGAAACAAAGTAACTGATTTGAAATACAGAACGCCTTTGTATCCGATCGTGCCGATTGCAGCGTTTCTGTTATGCCTGGCTTCCGTCATTGGCATTGCCTTTGATCCGAATCAAAGAATCGCACTGTATTGCGGCGTTCCGTTTATGGCCATTTGCTATGCAATGTATTATGTGAAAAACCGCAAAAGCCTGCCGGCTGCTGATATGCCTCATTCAAAATAAAAAGAACCTGCCTTCGGGCAGGTTCTTTTTCCATTTTTACACTTCCACTGTCCAGTTAAACGGGCCTTTTACCTTGCCAAGCTGAATATCTGTTATCGTTTCATACAGCTTTTTCGAGATGTCCCCGATTTGCCCATCGCCTACAACCACCGTTTTTCCATGAATGTTGAGTTCACCGACAGGCGTAACGACGGCTGCTGTGCCCGTGCCGAAGACCTCTGTCAATTCTCCGCGTGCAGAGGCTGCATACACCTCATCAATTGATATTCTCTCTTCACGAACCGGAATGCCCCAGCTTCGAATCAGTTCAATCGCAGACGCGCGTGTCACCCCGCTTAAAATGCTTCCGCTTAAATGAGGTGTGACAGCTTCACCGTTTATGACGAAAAAGATGTTCATGCTCCCTACTTCTTCTACATATTTCTTTTCGATGGCGTCCAGCCACAGTACCTGGTCATAGCCCAGTTCATTCGCTTTCCGCTGTGCCTGAAGACTGGCGGCATAGTTTCCAGCCGTTTTTGCAAATCCGACTCCGCCGTTGACCGCCCGCACATACTCATCTTCAACATAAATTCTAACCGGCTTCAGCTGATCGTCGCCATAATAGGAGCCGACAGGCGAAAGCACGATCATAAATGTATAGCTCCTGGATGCCTTCACACCGAGACTCGGTTCTGTGGCAATGACAAAAGGACGAATATACAGTGACGTTCCTTTTTCCTTTGGAACCCAATCTTTCTCCAGCTCAACTAATTGCGTCAATGCCTCAAGCACCAGCTCTTCGTCTAAAGGGGGCATGCTCATGCGCTCACACGATCTGTTCAGCCGTTTGATATTTTGATCCGGACGGAACAGGAGCACCCTGCCATCCTCTGTTCTGTATGCTTTTAATCCTTCAAAAACAGCCTGGCCGTAATGAAAAACAGATGAAGACGGATCGAGTGTAAGCGGTGCGTACGGTGCAATTCTCGGATGATGCCATCCAATTCCCTCTTCATAGTCCATCACAAACATATAATCTGTAAAGTATTGTCCAAACCCCAAGGAAGACGGGTCGGGCTTTTCCTTATAATATACAGTTTTTTCTCGTTCAATAAGCTTATTCAATCTGACCAGCACACCTTTCATATAATTGTTTAAATATTCAGTCTTTTTAAGGCTGCAAAAAACATAAAGCCCTTCCTTTCATGATACGCCGCTCCACACCGCTAAATTTCAGAATATTCTTTAGGATTATCAGCTATTATACACCACATTCATTGTCAGATGAAGCTGAAATTAAAGAAAAACAGCCAGTTTTATTCTGGCTGTTTGATTTAGACCGCTAAACAAAGGATGACAATGTGGCAAATCAGCAAAATATACACTGCGAACACTAATTGCCAATTGATCTTCCGCGCCCATGCAAACACCACCATCAAAACAGGCAGCATCACAGTCCCCGCCAGCTTGTTAACTGTCAGATCCGGGCTGTTCGCTACATCATAATGAATCGGCATCTGCGCCGGCAGAAAAGGGTAAAACACGATTGAAAGGATGAATGCAGCAATCACAGCTCCCCACAGCACTTTTCCATTCGTCAATAGAAACATAGAACGACCATTCCCTTCTTATCACGTATTTCTTTATGAATGATATGACTGTTCTACGGTGAATTTCGTTCGGTCTCCCCGCGTAATAATTTGCGCATATTCCACCACTTCTTCATTTTTATCATAGGTAAGGGATTCTGATAAAAACGCAGGCGCTCCGACATTGGTTAATAGGTGGCCGCTGATCGTTTCATCCGTTAAAATCGGTTCGATCGATTCCGTTCCCCTGCTGATTTCAATATTGTATTTTGTCCTTAACAATTCAAACAGCGAGCCGGTGCATTCCTCCTGCGCCAGCCCCGGTGCAGCCTTCCAGGGAATATACGAGGTATGATACTGCAAAGGCTCCCCCTCAGCGTATCTGACTCTGACAAGCTTGTTGACAGGTTCATTCTCTTTCATTTTCAAAAGTTCGGCAATGGAGTGATCAGCGGGAATCACCACAAGCTCAAGCACTTTTGATTCGGAACGCAGGCCTCTCATTTGTTCTGCAAAGCTCGTAATCTTATGCGGAATCGGCGTTTGTATTTTTGCCGCCGATACAAACGTCCCTTTCCCCTGAATTCTCTTAATATATCCCTCAAGCTCTAACTGCTGCAGGGCCAGTCTCACAGTTGTTCTGCTGACATCATATTGTTCGCAAAACTCACTCTCCGTCGGCAGCTGGTCATTCGCCTGATATTTGCCAGACTTAATTAATTCAATGATTTTAAACTTGATAACAGAATATAAAGCTGTCATTTCATTCTCCCCATTCTGTATGCAATCCGTTCTTTTTCATTGAGACCATAATACCATTTGCCATCCCAATATGAAAGATTTGTATCCTTCTTTTATAACAAATTTTCAGAAATTAATATTGACAGTTTGATAACGGTGGTGCTAAATTCGTAATGACAAGTATCATAAATTGGTCATAACAAATTTGGTGCTTGTCTATCTCTTTGAGGGGGTGTCACATGAAGATTCTGATTGCTGAGCACTACGATGAACTCTGTAAGTTAAGCGCTACCATTATTAAAGAGCAAATACAAGCTAAGAAAGATTCTGTTCTTGGCCTGGCAACCGGAAGCACGCCGATCGGCTTGTACAAGCAGCTGATTTCAGACTATCAGGCAGACGAAATTGATTTTTCAAAGGTTACTACATTTAATTTGGATGAGTACGCTGGTCTCTCTCCATCTCATCCGCAAAGCTATAACAAATTTATGCATGAGCATCTTTTTCAGCATATCAATATGCAGCCTGATCATATTCATATCCCGCAAGGAGACAATCCGCAGCTTGAGGCTCAATGCAAGGTATACGAAGATCTCATCCGCCAGGCGGGAGGCATTGATGTCCAAATTCTCGGCATCGGCGCCAATGGCCATATCGGTTTCAATGAACCGGGATCTGATTTTGAGGACCGGACACGTATTGTGAAGCTCTCGGAAAGCACGATACAGGCAAATGCCAGATTCTTCGGCGGTGATCCAGTGCTGGTGCCGAGGCTCGCGATTTCAATGGGCATTAAAACCATCATGGAATTCAGCAAACATATTGTGCTTTTAGCAAGCGGCGAGGAAAAAGCAGACGCCATTCAAAAGATGGCTGAAGGTCCTGTCACGACAGATGTACCGGCCTCCATTCTCCAAAAACACAGTCATGTAACCGTTATCGTCGATAATAAAGCAGCTCAAAAATTAAAGAGTGCACCATACTCATAACACAATAAAAGGAGACTGTCATGTTTAAAAAGGCATTTCAAATTCTGCAGCAGCTTGGCCGCGCGTTGATGACTCCGGTTGCCGTCCTGCCGGCAGCGGGTCTTTTGCTCCGTTTCGGAGACAAGGACTTACTGAACATCCCTATTATAAAGGATGCGGGCGGCGTTGTATTCGATAATCTTCCGCTGATTTTCGCTGTTGGGGTCGCAATCGGATTAGCCGGCGGCGAAGGTGTAGCCGGACTTGCCGCTGTCATTGGATACTTAATTTTAACCGTTACCCTCGACAATATGGGAAAATTACTCGGCCTTCAGCTTCCGTATGAAGGAGCCGAGCACCTGATTGATATGGGAGTTTTCGGAGGAATCATCATCGGGCTTCTCGCCGCCTATTTATATAAGCGGTTTTCATCAATCGAGCTGCATCCGGTCCTTGGATTTTTCTCTGGAAAACGCTTTGTCCCGATTATTACTTCCGTCAGTTCATTGGTGATCGGTGTCATTTTCTCATTCGTTTGGCCGCTGATCCAAAATGGAATTAACGCAGCCAGCAGTTTAATTGCCGATTCAACAGTCGGCCTGTTCTTTTATGCAACGATCTATCGTTTGCTGATTCCTTTCGGCCTGCATCATATTTTTTATACACCTTTCTATTTTATGATGGGAGAATACACAGACCCATCAACAGGCAACACCGTAACCGGCGACCTGACAAGGTTTTTCGCGGGAGACCCGACAGCCGGGCGCTTTATGATGGGGGATTTCCCTTACATGATTTTCTGTCTGCCAGCAGTTGCTCTTGCCATTATCCATACCGCGCGTCCGGAAAAGAAAAAAATGATCTCCGGCGTTATGATTTCTGCGGCGCTCACATCTATGCTGACCGGAATTACAGAACCGGTTGAGTTTTCTTTCTTATTCGTTGCACCTGTGCTCTATTTGATAAACTCTATTCTTGCCGGCGTCATCTTTGTCGTTTGTGATTTATTCCATGTCCGCCACGGCTATACGTTCTCAGGAGGCGGAATTGACTACGTCTTGAACTACGGACTGTCAACAAACGGCTGGGTTGTCATTCCTGTCGGGATCGTGTTTGCTTTCATTTATTATTATTTGTTCCGATTTGCGATTCAGAAATGGAATTTGAAAACGCCCGGCCGTGAAACAGATGAAGACGGTCAGAATGAGGAGAAAGCTCCAGTCTCAAAAGACCAGCTTGCCTTTCACGTGCTGCAGGCCTTGGGCGGACAGCAAAATATCGCTAATCTGGATGCGTGTATCACAAGGCTTCGCGTGACCGTTCATCACCCAAGCCAAGTCAGCAAAGATGAATTAAAACGGCTTGGCGCAGTAGGTGTGCTCGAAATCAACAACAACTTTCAGGCGATATTCGGAACAAAATCCGATGCCTTAAAAGACGACATCAAAACGATTATGGCCGGGGGCGTCCCTGACACCGCCGCCGCGCTGGACACGGAAACGGACAAGCAGCAAAAGCCTGTTTCCGACGAGGCCTTTATTTATCCGCTCAAAGGAGAAACAGTCTCTCTGGCGGACGTTCCTGATCAAGTTTTTTCAGAAAAAATGATGGGCGAGGGACTTGCGATTAATCCATCAGAA
Source organism: Bacillus sp. FMQ74 (assembly GCF_001875785.1). Classification (NCBI taxonomy): domain Bacteria; kingdom Bacillati; phylum Bacillota; class Bacilli; order Caryophanales; family Bacillaceae; genus Bacillus; species Bacillus sp. FMQ74. The sequence goes on from NZ_MOEO01000009.1 coordinate 125,023, forward strand.
GGAAAAGTCGTCGCACCTGCGGACGGCGAGATCGTCTCGATCTTTCCAACAAAACACGCCATCGGCTTTATGAGCGCCGACGGCACCGAAATCCTGATTCATGTCGGCATTGATACCGTCAAATTGAATGGGGAAGGCTTTGAAGCACATGTCACGAGCGGACAAGCCGTCAAACAAGGCGAACTGCTTCTCACTTTTGATCTTGATTACATCAAGCAGCATGCCGCTTCAGCAGTCACACCGGTTATTTTCACAAATATCTCTGAAGATGATATGAAGCACATTCAAATGAAGTAAAAAAGTCCCCCCTGCTGCGGGGGACTTTTTCGCCAACATAATGAAAGCGCTATCAAAATAAAATAACTTGAAAAAAGGGGTTTGCTTTAGAATCACGAATGATATGAATATGCCTACATTCTATCGTTCTAAAGGGGGATTCATTTGAAAAAATTAATCGCGTTTCAAATTTTAATCGCTTTGGCTGTCGGTGCGGTGATCGGCCACTTTTTTCCTGATTTCGGGATGGCACTGAGGCCTGTCGGAGATGGATTTATCCGCTTGATTAAAATGATTGTTGTGCCGATTGTGTTTTCTACCATTGTCATCGGAGCCGCAGGAAGCGGAAGCATGAAAAAAATGGGCAGCCTCGGTTTCAAGACGATCATTTGGTTCGAAGTGATTACCACGCTTGTATTAGCGCTCGGACTTTTATTAGCGAATGTCTTAAAACCGGGTGTCGGGCTTAACCTCTCCCATTTGGCGAAAAAAGATATCAATGAACTGTCAGGCTACACTGAAAAAGTTGTTGATTTTAAACAAATGATTCTCGATATTATTCCTACAAACATTATTGATGTGATGGCCAGAAATGATTTGCTTGCCGTGATTTTCTTTGCGATTTTATTCGGTGTCGCCGCTGCCGGCATCGGCAAAGCCTCTGAACCCGTGATGAATTTCTTTGAATCCGCCGCTCAAATTATGTTCAAACTCACGCAAATCGTCATGGTGACTGCTCCTATTGGCGTATTAGCCCTGATGGCGGCCTCTGTAGGCCAATATGGCATCGAGCTCCTTCTCCCTATGTTTAAGCTGGTTGGCACGGTATTCCTTGGCCTGTTCCTAATCCTCTTTGCCCTCTTTCCGCTTGTCGGTCTTATCTTTCAGATTAAGTATTTCGAAGTATTGAAAATGATATGGGATCTGTTTTTAATTGCATTTTCCACCACCAGCACTGAAACCATTCTCCCTCAGCTGATGGATAGAATGGAGAAATACGGCTGTCCCAAACGAGTGGTATCATTTGTCATTCCCTCCGGCTTGTCATTGAACTGTGACGGCTCCAGCTTATATTTATCGATTTCTTGTATCTTTCTGGCACAGGCCTTTCATGTAGACATGACATTGTCCCAGCAGCTCCTCATGATGCTTGTGCTTGTGATGACCAGTAAAGGCATTGCAGCCGTTCCCTCTGGCTCGCTTGTTGTGCTTCTGGCAACTGCCAATGCTGTAGGACTGCCGGCTGAAGGCGTTGCCATTATCGCGGGTGTTGACCGTGTCATGGACATGGCGCGAACAGGCGTGAACGTTCCGGGACATGCGATCGCCTGCATCGTGGTGTCAAAATGGGAAAAAGCCTTCCGCCAAAAAGAATGGGTTTCCGCAAACGGCCAAACCGAAAGCTTATAAAAAAAGAACACCTCATTCCGAGGTGTTCTTTCCATTATTCAACAGAAGCGTGTTCTTCTGTTTCAATCGCTGCCAGTCTTGCGTTTACTTCTTCTTCTGTCATATTATGCTCTTTCACATACAGGTTTCTTGGGTTCGTGCGGCATTCGTGGCTGCAGCTGCGCATATATTTATACTCATTTTCCGGTGTGCATATCATTTTTTTATTGCAAGATGGATTTGCGCAGTTCACATAACGCTCACACGGTTCTCCTGTAAAGTAGTCTTTTCCGACGATCACATGCTCGACACGGTTGACAGGCACGCTGATTCTTTCATCAAATACGTAGCACTGGCCGTCCCAAAGCTTGCCTTGCACCTCAGGATCTTTTCCGTATGTCACAATTCCGCCGTCAAGCTGGGCTACATCTTCAAAGCCTTGCTTCACCAGCCATCCTGAGAACTTTTCACAGCGTACGCCGCCTGTACAGTACGTTAAAATCTTTTTGCCTTCAAGCATATCTTTGTGTTCTTCGATCCATTCCGGTAATTCGCGGAAGGCTTCGATGTCAGGACGGACTGCACCTCTGAAATGGCCAAGGTCATACTCGTAATCATTACGCGCGTCGATTACGATTGTATTTGGATCCTGCATCTTCTCATAAAATTCTGCTGGCTTCAAATGCTGACCTGTTGTTTCATTCGGATCGACGTCATCTTCAAGACGAAGCGTGACAAGCTCTTTTTTATGGCGCACGAAGATTTTTTTGAAGGCATGGCCTTCTGCTTCATCAATTTTAAATACCATATCCGCAAAACGAGGATCAGCTTTCATTGTTTCCATATATTTTTCAGTCTGTTCAACCGTACCTGACACCGTACCGTTAATTCCTTCAGAAGAAACAAGGATACGGCCTAACAAACCAAGCTCCTTACAAAAAGCCAGATGCTGCTCTCTAAACGCCTCTGGATCTTCAATCGGAACATATTTATAGTAAAGTAATACTCTGTATTGTTTTTCCATGTTTTAAACACCCTGTTCAATTATAGTTAGTTGCTATGCACACTCTTACTATATCATACAGGAAAATGCCGCAAAGATGAACAGATCCGCCCAGACTGATAAAAATATCCAGCCTCTTACAAACCTATGCGGCACAAGGGTTTATGAATAACGTATAGTATTTTCCATTAAATTACTAATTAATATAGTTATCTGAAAACTATTATTATAATTCCTCTTCAAAAGATAAATTTACCGGCTCATCTAAAAGTTCTCCCGGCATTTCAAGGTTTGTTGAAGGAACGCTCTTATCTACCTCTTCAAAAACAACATGATCCATCCACACCTGCCCCGGTCCAGATAATTGAACACCAAAAGATATCACTGCGCTATTTTCAGGAACATCTAAAACGATAGCATAATGATTCCAATTGGTTGTTCCGGTAATAGGTCTGTTGCTCATATTATCAAATTGGAGAACATCATCAGCGGCACTGTCAACCCTCATCCAAAGTGAGGCAAAATGCTGCACTCCTTTTGTTTTGATAAAACTTGATAAACGAAGCCTTTTTCCAAGATAGCAGCCTGCTTTGAATTGCTGCATCATCGTCGCAAATTCACCGATATCCTGCACCATCTTTGACTTTAAATACCCTGAAGCTTTTCCCTGATGTACATTTTCCCGGTCAATCCCCATTTCGAATTGGAACGGATGGCTCCCGCTCAATACCCAGCCTTTCATTTTTTTCTCCATGTAAGATTCCTCCTTTTTTGAAGTAAAGCGTTTCATAAATGTTCGGTATGCTCCTGGCGGCATGTGATACATCTTTTTGAAGGTCCTCGTAAATGCTTCTTGAGATTCAAACTGATAATACAAAGCAATATCGATAATACGATGATCTGTATAAAGCAAAGCTGCCGCTGCATTTGCAAGACGTCTTAACCGAATATAAGAAGCAACCGACATACCGACTTCTTTTTGAAAAATCCGATGAAAATGGAATTTTGAAAAGCTTGAAACGTTCACAATATCCTCGTTTGATATTTGCTCATGCAAATGTGATTCAATCCAATTGATTGTTTTCTGAACCGCTTTTTCATAATACATTGCACGCTCCAATCCCCTTTCTGTTTTAGAATAATGGATCACGGATTATATGTTTTGATTATTTTTGCGATATGTAAAAATCCCCTGTTTACCACAGGGGATACCGGTCACTTGATAATGACTGACGGCGTGATATGCTCCAGCCAAATGACACCGTCATATTGTTCCTTCAGGATCATCTGCTCTTCCATGTACCCCCAATAGAGCGCAGTCCGCGGGGTATACATCCACGAAGTGCCTTTCTTGTTTTTTGTATGGAGAAAATCAACAAAGACAGCTGGATGGTCCGCAGCTTTCAGCAAAGCTTCAAGACTTCCAGACGGCGGCGGGCTTGTAACCGGCATAACCGTCTTATTATCGGAACTATCCAGACTCGCACCTGAGTAAGCATAAATGCCAATCGTATATGTTTGTTTCTTCAGCCGCTCCGGCAAATAATCACCCATGTTACGGCCGTTTAGCTGTACCCAGTCCTTTATCATTTTCGTATTCTGTTTGCGAAGATGGTAATTGTGGCCCCAGACAATGATTTTCTTTTTCGGATAAAGAGTTTCGGCTACCCACTGAAATTGTTCAGCCATCATGCGGTCTCTCATAAAGAATGAAAAATCTTCAATATTCTTGGGATAATCCTCTAGTTTTTCTTTCATTTCTTCCAACATATACGTTTCCATGACGTCAATTCTCAGCTGAAGGGAATGCATAAACATCTCATAAGCGTTCGGCTCTTTCGGAAGGTGAGCTATTAGCTCTGAGGCATTTGTTTCAGCGAATTTGATCAGCCCCTGATAGTTTTTCACAAGCTTTTCCTTCTTTTGCGAAAATTCATCAAACGTATTGCTGTCTGTCACTAATGTTGAGAAATCATTTTCTGATTGGGAAAGCAGCTCTGATTTTTCCGGGTTCACCGCTTTTACCCATTGAGCCGCAGCATCATTGAATGAATTCTTCATGCTTTGAATATCAAAACCGGTAAGGATCAGCGGATCGCCTTTCTCTTTTTGTTCTTTCATGTAATCAAACAATTCAACGACATCTTCTGTGTGCCATACAGCGTAAATGGAGTTTTTCATCGTGCTTTTTGGGGTTAATTGGTCCATATTTAGGTAGGATGCATTTGTATCAGGGAAGCCAGATTCAAAGGCCAATACATCGTATCCCAGCTCTTCGTGGAGGTATTTGATCATTCTGACCTTTGTGGCATTGATTTCGCCAGCGCCATGTGTCGTTTCCCCTAACTGAACGATTCGTTTCCCTTTCAGCACCTTTTTTAGAAATCGAAGGTCTTTGTTTGAAGCATTGGAAGCATCCAGTGGCTGTACATGTCGTTCAATCCATGAATCCCAATGTTTTTCTTCAGAAGCAGCACGGGCAGAGGCTGAAAAAGAAGAAAACGCCAGACAAACGATTAGCAGCGGCAGGGTCATTCTCACTATCATTCGTTTCAATTCTATCTCTCCTTTTCTGCTAGGTTCTCTAGTCGTTACAAGATAGCTATTGAAAAAGTTTCCTTTTTCCTCCAACAGAAAAAGCTTCTCTGTTGAAAGAAGCTTTAGCTGGATTCTCTCATCACCTGATGAAAGTAAAACCGATATGTATTTCGTAAAAATGTCTCAACCGGAAGCTGCACATCCGCTTGGTATTTGCTGATGATAAAGGGAAACCGCTCGATTCCTTTTTCGCGCAAATTGTTCGCTTGTTCATCATCCATTGCCTTCTCTTGCAAAACCGCTTCAATGATCGGCCAGCACGCTTCCCGCAAATGCCGCAGGACAGCTTCATCTCCGGTGTTCTGATAATCTGTAATCCAGCTGATGATTTGTTTCTCCATGAGTCTCACCTTTCTTCAAAAAAAGAGGCGCTGCGTCTATGCAAGCTCCTCTTTTTACTCTTCGTAACCTATCAGTTCTCCAACTTGAACTTCTTGGCCTTCTGTTAAATTGGCGGACGGCTGGAACGCGTCTTTTTCAAAAATCAAAATGACGGTTGATCCAAATGAAAAGTATCCTAGCTCCTCGCCGATCTCCAATTCAGCACGGGTATTTGTCTGCACGATAGAATTAATATTCATCGCACCGACAGGAATCATCAGGACTTTCCGACTGCCGCCACTCAGTTCGTACACAAACCGATAATTTTTCGACAGCACATCTTTTCCGTATTTTAAGCCTAATTGATTTACCGGATATGAGCGATTTCCGAGCTCGGCCAGCTTTTGATACCTGCAGCTGATCGGAGAATGGAAACGGTGATAATGGCGCGGGCTTAGATACAGCACGACGAAGTATCCGCCATTGTATTGATGGTCCGCGCTTTTACAGCCTGTCAGCTCAGCGAATGAGTAATCTTTTCCCTTTACCGTAAAGGTTTGATTCGGGTTGATGATTCCTACCGTCTGAACCACACCGTCAACAGGGCTGACCACCGCATGCGCCTCTTTTGAAACAGGGCGCCGCTCCAGATTAATTTGTCGAATGAACAATTCGGACAGCGATCCGTAATCAGCAGCCGTCCCGTCCACATCATCCCAATTCAGCCGAAAATGTTTTGAGAAAAGCGGAATGACCGGTTTGCTGATTTTCGACTCGCAAAATCCTTTAATCAGATAGGATGACAGACGATGATTCGTCAGCTCTATCAATGATCGATACAGAATCTTTACAGCCGTATTAAACATGAATAATCCCTATAACCCTTCCGATTGTAATAAAAACAAAGCACCACAAAAAGGCGCCGATTGCCGCAAACGCAATATACGTTTTCAAATCCATTTTGCCGATCCCCGAAAAGTAGCATGTCACATGTCTGACGCCGGGAATAAAATAACCTAAAATAAGAGAATATGGACCGTATTTCTTCATCCATTTCTCCACTTTCATCATTCTTTTTTCTTTTAAGCCGACCCACTTGCCGTACTTATCGATAAACGGGCGTCCGGCTTTTCTGCCAATCATGTAGCTGATCAGCATACCTAACAAAGCCCCGACAAAGCTGATCAATATCGAAAGCTCATAATTCAATACATCGGTATGCGTGAAATAGCCAACAACGGTCATCATCACTTCATCTGGAATCGGCAACCCTACAATCCCTAATACAAGCATCAAAAAAATAGCGAGATAACCGTAATCCGCTATGAGCTGCTGAACTAATTCCATCTCCCGGACTCCAGGTTTTCTGCCGCATGTTTTTTAAAATGAGGGAATTTTATTTTACTCACCATTAAATATGAAAGTCCGCAAGTGCCGATTGCCAGAAGGATCGGGTTATAGGTGAAGCTTAGAATAACAAGACACATGCCCGCAAATGGAATCGGCATACCAATAAATGTTGGGAGCTTGCTTTGTTCAATGTTAAATTTAGAGAGGCGAAGCATTCCGCAAATGCTGTACGTCAATGCGCATAAGATCCCGATAAATGGAAGGGTATACAACGCGACACTGTAAGCAAGCATAGAGGGAGCCACCCCAAACGTAACCAAGTCGGCAAACGAATCTAATTCTTTTCCCATATCAGAAACGGCATTCAGCTTACGTGCAGCCAAACCGTCAAAGAAATCAAGGAACATGCCGGTAAAAATGAATAGCACTGCTGAATGAATGTTGTGATATAGCAAGGAATGAATCGCCAGCAATCCGCAAATGAAATTTCCTATCGTAATCATACAGGGGATGTAATTCACAGTGTAACCAAACCTCCAATTGTAAAACCATCTATATTATTCGACGATAGTAATCGAATAGCGTTACAGGAAAAATTTTCTCCAATAAGCATGATAACATAGAATGCCCCCAAAAAAGCAGCATTCAAATTCTATTATTATACAACATTTGTTACCATTTGAAAAATGAACGCCAATCTTTTCATATTTTTAGTAATTTATTCTCCGCCCAAAAAGGACAAGACGCGTTGATTGACGTACTCTGGCTGCTCCAGAGATAACAGGTGTCCAGCGCCCTTTACGATTTCAGCCTGAATTCCCGGCACCAGTACTGAAGCCCGCTCATAAGCCATTTGCTGATGGTACATGACCTCGTGCTCACCGAACATCAGCAGTACCGGGACTTGTATTGATTTCAATTCCTGGTCTGTGAACACGTACGGAAAGCCATTTTCTGTCGGCTTCAGGCTCCTTTGTTCATCCTGCCACGCCGCGCCCTCCACAATTTGGCTTTGCAGTAAAGGATGAAGATCATATCTGTTATCTGTGATCCACTTGATATATGCTTCAGCTCCCCTTGACCCTGTAAGCGCCGCAGCGTATTTATAGACATCCGGATGAAATGAAATAAACGCTTCAGCGGGACTCATAACAACCGCCCGCTCTACTCTTTCAGGCACTTGAAGCAAGAAATTCACGATATGGGAGCTGCCAAGCGAAAGACCGGCCATGTGTGCTGTCTCAAGTCCAAGAGAATCAAAGACATCTTTCATCCATTCTGCAAAATCAGCTCTTGTTTCCATCGCTGCTGATGGTATACTTTTATTTTTGTCTCCTATTATATCGACCGCATATGTACGAAATTGACTGCTCCAAGCCGCGATATTCGGATACCACATCGCAGAGCTAAAAAGGCCTCCGTGAAGCAAAATGAGCGAAGGCGCGCCCTTTGGCCCACTTGCAATGATATGTGTTTTTCCAAAACGAGTAGAAACATAGAATGCTTCCGACTCAATCGGCCACAAAGAAAGGCTTTGATTATACGCCTTGTAAAAGCGAAGACCGCTTTCAACCGCGGCAAGCTGCATTGAATCTTGTGTCATCTTCTTCTTTTTCCTCCGGGTTTGATTGATATAAATTAAAGGATAGCGCCCCTTTTGTCTCGTAAGAAAATATACCTATTTCTTATTATCTCATATTATAAATTTCCAGTATATAGTTTGGCTTCCTGTGATAAATAAAAAAAGCAGTTTCCCTTAAAATCAGGGAAACTGCTATTCTTTGAAGACTAATGGAATGATTTGATCTTTTTTATCCTCTGTTAATGAAATTTGATGGGTTACTGATGTTTCACCCTTCGTCAACGCGACTGAATAATCGCCTTTTTGACCGGTATCCCATTTGATGTCTCCGTTTTTGTCTGTTTTACCGAGTATCTCGCCGATCTCTTTACTCGGCTCCTCATCTGACGCAGGCGCTTTGACAATCGTCACTTGAACTCCTTCGACCGGAAGCCCCTTAGCATCCTCCACATGAAGAGTGACAGGAATCGCCATTTCTTTTTGAGAAGAATGCGTCTGCGAACTGCATCCGCATAAAAACAAAATAATTATGAATATAGCTAGTTTGCTGTATTTATTGATTTGCCCAATATTGAATATTGTTGAATACATCGTTCGTCACCCTTGTTCCCAAGTTATATGACGATCCCCCGTTCGTGTGAATTGCAATAGCTGTCTGCCCTGTATCACTGTAGTTTCGATATACAGGCGAGCCGCTTTGGCAGCCGTACGTATCGGTTGTATAGGTCAGCTTATACGTTTCAGCAGAGCGAATCGGCTTTGTATCAGACCACATCGTGCCAAATACCTTGTCACACGGGTATCCTGTCACTGACGAGGAAAGGCCCACGGGACTGCTGCTGTTTGTTGTCCGATAGCCGTACCAGCCAACCGTGTTTCCAGGAGAACCGTTTAACTTAATAGCTCCGTAATCATAATTGGTGTCTTTGCTTTCCGTCCATCCTTTGACTGAGTAAAACATCGTGCCGGAATAAGTTCCGTATGGATATGACGAATCATTGCGTCCCGGCGCGGCGGTTATCGTTGAAGCCCATCCATGATCCTGGCTGTACACACAATGTCCAGCCGTGACGACTGTATTTGGATTGACTAAAAATCCGGTACATCCATAAGTGCTTGAAGTGTTGGGATACTTGATTGACAGCTGAACAGTTGCTCTATATGGAAAAGAAGTCGTGCTGGAGATTCTGGTGCGTTCATCAGTTCCGATAATGCTCGAAGGCTGTAAGGTTTGAATGTTTTTTTCCAGTTCCGTTTGGCCGCCGTATAATGATTTACTTGTTTTTCCAGTTCCCTCATAAGGTGCGGAAACCTGTTCTGCTTTTGACGTTTGGTTTTTCGTGGCATCAGCTTCTTTACCGGTATTCGATACAGAAGTTTGCGGGTTCTCTGCCGCTTTTGCCGGTGCGCCGAAAGATACCGCTGCTGCCAAAGCCAAACACAAAACCGTTAAGTAAGCGAACCATTGTTTTCTGAATGTTGGAACTAATTTCATTTTGTCATCTCCCTCCTTTAGTGTCAACCACCCATATCGATGGAAGACTTTTACATTATAATCAGGTTTCGGATTCTTATGATAAAACTTTTATGGAGAAAGAAAAAAATCAGGCCTTGTACTATGACAAGGCCTGCTCAAACTCTATTTTATCGTTAGCTGATCCAATGCTTTCTTTGCATTCTCTCTCGCCGTTTCGACTGTATCAGCAGCAGAAAGCGCAACTGCCATACGCCGTCCGGTTTTCGTTATTGGCTTTCCAAAGACACGCACTTGTGTCTGTGGGACTGCCAGTGCGTTTTCCAGTCCTTCAACAGTATAATCTGCTAATTCTTCCGGTGCTTTGAGGGGCCTGCTGGCGCCAGGTGAAAGCTGGGTGATTTCTGTAATCGGAAAGCCGAGAATCGCCCGGACATGCAGCGCGAATTCTGACAAATTTTGCGTCACCAGCGTGACAAGGCCTGTATCATGCGGGCGGGGAGATACCTCACTGAAATATACCTTATCTTTCGCAAGGAACAGTTCAACACCAAACAGGCCGTATCCGCCAAGCTCATCCGTGATCGCTTTTGCAATATGCTTCGCTTCTTCCATTTGCTGCTCTGTCATATGATGCGGCTGCCACGATTCGATATAATCCCCGTCCTTTTGCACATGACCGATCGGCTCACAAAATGTCGTACCGTTAACCGCACGTACGGTTAAGAGTGTGATTTCTGATTCGAAAGGGATAAACTCCTCAACGATCACGCGGCCGTTTTTCACCCGTCCGCCTTCCATCGCCGTCTCCCAGCAGCTCTCTAAATCCGCTTCAGAGCGGCACACACTTTGGCCTTTTCCAGAAGAACTCATCAATGGCTTAACGACACAAGGAAAACCGATCTGAGCTGCCGCTTGTATAAATTCATCATATGTATTCGCAAATTCATAGCCAGCCGTCGCAAGTCCAAGCGTTTCCGCCGCAAGCCGTCTGATGCCTTCCCGATCCATCGTCAGCTTGGCCGCACGGGCATTCGGGATGACGTGAAATCCTTCTTCTTCAAGCTTCAGCAATTCATCCGTCGCAATCGCCTCAACCTCAGGCACAATCAAATCCGGCTTTTCTTTCTCAATGATGGTTCTGATCTGCTCGCGGTCCAGCATATCAACGACATAGCTATTATGCGCAACCTGCATCGCCGGAGCATGCTCATAACTGTCAACTGCCACCGTCTGTACCCCAAGACGCTGGGCTTCAATCACTACCTCTTTACCTAACTCACCTGAACCTAACAATAAAACCTTCTTTGATTGATACATCTTTGCCCCTCCTATCTGTTCCAAACCATTATAACTGAAATATTCAAAAAATAAATTTTTATTAAAATAGAAAATATCATTATGAAAACATGAAATTTTTTGATTCCTAAACGAAAGCAGACCAATAAAGGTTAACTTTTTAAACAGCAACATCATACAAGAAATCCCCCAAAACCATGCTACACTTAATCCAAGACCACCATACCGACAGGAGGCATCCCATGCAAAACGAAACCCGCACACTGCAGCTTGACCCACATCTTCATATAGAAGCCTACCGCTTCAAGGGGATTATGCAAAAGTTCCCGAACCACTTTCACGATTATTATGTGATTGGATTTATCGAAAAAGGGCAACGGTATCTGGCCTGTCAGGATCAAGAATATATCATCAATCCAGGTGATCTTCTCCTCTTTAACCCCCGTGACACGCATAGCTGTGAACAGATTGACGGCCGGACGCTTGATTATCGTTGTATCAATGTCATGCCGGACATCATGGAGAAGGCGGTGAAGGAAATTACCGGCGCCGGACATCTCCCTTACTTCTCCCAGCATGTGCTATTCCGCCATGAGCTGACAGCCAGCCTGCAGGAATTGCATATTTTGATATCCGAGGAAAAACAAGCTTTGCGTAAGGAGGAGCTGTTTCTTCATCTAATAGAAGAGCTGATCCGCCATTATTCAGATGTCACGTTCCTTAACAGCGTTCCCGAACCATCCGACGAAGTCAAATTGGTTTGCGAATTTTTAGAAGAGCATTATGCCGAAAACGTCACGCTCAATGATTTGAGTGAATTAACAGGATGGAGCAAGTATCATTTATTGCGTTCATTTACAAAACAAAAAGGCATTACCCCTAATAGCTATATGGAAACAATCCGGATTAATCAAGCGAAAAAACTTCTTGAACAAGGGGTAAGACCGATTGATGCAGCATTTCAGACAGGGTTCAGTGATCAGAGCCATATGACAAAGTTTTTCAAACGGCAGGTGGGGCTGACGCCGAAGCAATACATGAAGATTTTTGAAAAGGAGCTTCAGAGATGAGCATACAAAGAGAAACATCCGGGCATATCGCAGCCATTGTGACCATTCTGATTTGGGGGACGACCTTTATTTCGACAAAGGTTCTGCTGGCTGACTTCTCTCCAATGGAAATATTATTTTATCGGTTTTTGATGGGCTTTATCGCTCTTATCCTCGTCCGTCCCAACATAATCCCGTTCAGAAATTGGCGGCAGGAGCTGTTGTTTGCCGGGGCTGGTTTATTTGGCGTAACCTTATACTTTCTATTAGAAAATATAGCTCTCACCTATACATACGCATCCAATGTCGGCATGATCGTGTCCATTATACCGATGATCACTGCGGTTTTGGCCCATTTTCTGCTCGAAGGCGAAAAACTGCGTCTGACTTTTTTGATTGGATTTGTCTCGGCACTGATCGGGCTTTTATTGATTACGTTTAACGGTAATGTGGTACTGCGTCTAAATCCGCTCGGAGACATCATGGCAGCCGGAGCCGCTCTCGTGTTTGGAGGCTACTCGATATTCATGAAAAAATTAAGCGCTTACGAATACCACATCATCGAGCTGACACAGAGAGTATTTTTGTACGGCTTATTGTTTATGGTTCCCGCCTTATTTTTGTTCGACTTCCATTTTGGCCTGAGCCGATTTTCATCTGCTTCGAATGCACTTAACATGCTTTTCCTAGGCATTGGCGCTTCTGCCCTGTGTTTCGCCACTTGGAATTATTCAGTTGGCGTTCTCGGAGCCGTCAAATCCAGTGCGTATATTTACATGGTCCCGGTTATCACAATCGCCGCTTCCGTCCTGATTCTGCACGAAAACATGACATGGATCGCTCTTCTAGGAGGTGCACTTACACTTTTAGGCCTCTACATTTCAGAGCTGAAACCGAAAGCGAAACTGATGGATAACGGATCTAAAATGGATGCTTAACGGCATCTATATCACAGGAACGGCGCTCACTGCGTTCCAAATCGACTTTATCAAAATCTATCTAACAGTCTTGGCTTACCGACTGAACTTTATGTAATTCAATAACTCAAACATTGAATACTTAAATTTACACTTTACCATTTTGACGTTGCAATATATAACAACGCTACTTCTGGACTTAAGACTTCGATTACATTTAAAATAGGCCCTGAAGCAGAAGCAGTTGCAGTACTCTTCCGTATATTATTAATAGTCTTGATCTCCATGGGTCCTTTTAGAGGGTTCATGGAGTTATTCTTAAGGGGGGATTCTATATGAAAAACAATATACATACATATCAGGAAATCATAAAAAAAATAGAAACCGAATTGTACCCAAGAAGCCAAAATGAAAGAGATTTACTTTTATACTTAATGCAACAAGACTCACTCACACTCAACCAAATGAAAGTATGCTTAACTGAACCGCAACTCACATTCAAACACACCGTCAAAATCGTTTGTTTCGTGACATTCATAACTTTATATATTTATTTTTTCAGCACTCGTTTTAATGAATTAATAGAATTAGCTGTACAAATGTTTTTTGCCTTGATCGGCCTTTTTTGGGTTTTTATTGTTTCCCCATTTTCAAGAAAAGTTCAAATCTCTGAGCGCTTCAAACAAAAATCCCAAAACGCCCGCATAGTCGGTATGATCGACTTCGTATTAGAACAAAAATACAAAAAAAGCATCTCTGAATGAGATGCTCCCCCTCTGCCCTTATCACTTCTCTATCACAGCCGCACTGTCACGCGTGACCGCCGCGGGCTCCCTCAGTATCACATTCATCACGCTCGCCAGCACGAGCATTCCAATCGACAAATAAAAAGCCAGTGTATACTCACCTGTTATCGTATAGATGACGCCAGGCACGTACGCGCCAAGTGCCGATCCGATCTGGTGGGCGAGTGACAGCCAGCCAATCATGAGGCCGATTGAGTAGTTTTGAAAGTACTGGGTGGCGAGCATTTGAGTCGGTGCTACCGTTGCAAAGTCCACTAATCCAAACAGAATCGCAAAGGCTAAAAGCAAGTAGGGCTCGTGGCTGTATAAGAGAATCACGATCGACATCGCGCGCACCGCATATAAAAAGCATAGGATTTTCCGGCTGCTCCACCGGTCCGCTACAATTCCCGACAGTAAGATGCCGGCAATATTAAAGCCTGCCAGCAGACTGACAGCGGCACTCGTGACTGTCGTTGAAAAGCCGTGATCGTGAGAAAAGGGAATCAAATGGGTATCCATCAGCCCCACGGTCGTAAATCCGCAAATCAAAAACGGCAAAATCAAAAACCAGAATTGCCTCATCCGAAACATCCCAGTCACTGAAAGAGCAGTTGTGTTGGGCGCTGTTTCTTTTTCCGCAGCAGCCAGTCCGCCTATCGGCTCCGCATTCTTCTCTGAAGGCTTGTTTCTCAGCATCAGCAGCGCAGCCGGAAAGACAATCACGATTAACAGCAGCCCTAACACCACAACCGTCAGCTTCCAGCTAAACCAATGGATCAGCATGAGTGAGCCAGGAACGAGAAGCATTTGCCCCGCGCCAAATCCTGCTTCCATGATCCCAAAGGCTAGTCCCCGCTTTTTACTGAACCAATTGACGACCAATACACTTGCTGCCACATTCGATGCTCCGCCAACTCCAAGCGAGACACCCAGCCCATAAAGCAAAAACAGCTGCCAAGGCGAAGTAACAAGGTATGTTAAGAAAATGCTGACGCCTGTCAGTAACGCACTCCATGCCAAAACAGCCCGAGCACCCCATTTGTCTACAAGCCGACCGATCACAGGCTGTGATATGCCATAAACAATAAAGCTCATCGTCGAAATCAACGAGATCGTGCTTCTATCCATTGAAAATTGCCGTTCCCACGGCTCCACAAACGCACCAAACGACAGCCGCACCCCCTGAACCGCCAATAAGATCAAAAAGGTGACGGAGACGATGATCCAAGCATAGTGCAGTCTTTTCATGACAGCTCCAAATCCCACCGTTCTTCTGTAAGCTGCTGTCCCCATAATGGCGCTTCTTGTTTCACTTCACTTATCCTGAATCCAAATTTTTCGTAGAGCGGACGAGCCTCAGCCATGGTGCTCACCGTCCAAAGGAAAATGCGGTCAAACTTCATGTCTTGGCAGTATGCAACCAGATGCTCCAGCAATTGAGTGCCGAGCCCCCTGCCCCTAAAAGCCGCATCAACCAGAAACCATCTGAGCTGGACTGTCTTATCATCATGCTTGACCAACCCGACAGAGCCGGCAAATTTCCCGCCGCTTTCCGCAATCCATATTTTTTCGATGTCAGCGTCAAATGTCTCCTGAAGGTAAGCTAAAAACGTGTCGTCCCAACCGTGAGCCTCCGCATAAAATTGTCTTTGTTTCTCAATAAGGAGTTGAAGATCATCCGACAGAAAATAATCTCTAATCGATATCTCTGATGTTCTGGCAGAAAGCGACTGTGAAAGGATCGCTTCAATCTCTGCCATCGCCTCGGCAAGCTTGTGCTGGTCCTTTTGGTTGATTTCCTTCAGCATCAGTTCTACTTGTTCGTTGGCTTTCTCCTCCAGCTTTTTATAAATCGATTTTCCGGTTTCTGTAACAAAAATATAATGGTGACGGGCGTCCTCTTTGCTCTTCTGTTTATAGATTAAATCTTCTTTTTCAAATTGCTTTAAAATCCTGCTGACATATCCCCGGTCAAGCTCCAGCTTATCCTGAAGGGCTTTTGCCGTACAATTGGGCGTATTATAAATTTCAAATAATATCCGTGTTTCCGTTAAGGAAAACGGACTGTCGTAAATGTGCTCATTAAGAAAACCAAGGACCTTCGTATAAAATCGATTGAACTTTCTGAATTTTAATCCGACAGATGATTCACTTGTTTTCAAATCAATCCCACCTTCTCATATCGTTGATTAAGTCAATTATATTCTTATATAGTTGCCTAAGTCAACGATACAGGAGAAAGTAAGGCATTTTTATTTTCCTGATGCTTTCCTTTTCCTTACCACAATCAATGTGATATAGGATAAAGCCAGGGAAATCAAGCTATAGACTACAGCCCATCCCAAAAATGATTCATTAAAAGTGGTAAAGGTGAGCACTAGAGAAATCACCAAACTAAGCATTGGCATCAGATACGCGTTTTTACAAATACAAGTCCCGACAATCGACAACAACATAATTCCTAACGGTAAAATACCGAATGCGATATCTAATTCATCCACCTGCAACAGCCTCCCTCCAGATTTTTATGCTGCCAGTAAAAAAACATAACTCCATTTAGTAAAAGGATAATATTTACTTTCTTAATACCAATTTGAAATTACCCGTTTACATTCGCTCTAGACTATGATAACTTAAGAAAGCGCTATCATAATAAGTTAATAGCTTGGATGGAGATGAGGAGAGCCAGGAATCCAACCCCTTTTGACAAGGGGTGTTTTCTGGCTCTTTTTGTTTTTCAGAAAGGAGGAACTCCACACATCCAGCACAAACAGCAAAGGGGGATAATTTTTAATGCTTCATATATTTAAACCGGCTCCACACATTGAGAGACTGGATGATTCAAAGATGGATGCGGCTTATAAACGGCTCAGGCTGCAAGTATTCATTGGTATTTTCATTGGCTACGCAGGCTACTACCTGCTGCGGAAAAACTTTGCCTTTGCCATTCCTTATCTGCAGGAACAGGGATTTTCCAAAACAGAACTGGGTTTGGTGCTGGCCGCTGTGTCCATTGCGTACGGCTTCAGCAAATTCATCATGGGAATGGTGTCTGACCGCTGTAATCCGAGATATTTTCTCGCAACAGGCCTATTTTTATCAGCAATCGTTAATATTCTATTCGTTTCAATGCCGTGGGTGACTTCGAGCGTCACCATCATGTTTATCTTTATGTTTATCAACGGATGGTTTCAAGGAATGGGCTGGCCGCCATGCGGCAGGACAATGGCCCATTGGTTTTCTATAAGTGAACGCGGCACAAAAATGTCGATCTGGAATGTCGCACATAACATAGGCGGCGGTATTCTTGCTCCGCTTGTCACTCTTGGCATCGCGATGTTCGTCACTTGGAAAAGCGTGTTTTTCTTCCCTGCCATCATCGCCATTATCATTTCATTTTTAATTGTTTTATTGGTTCGTGATACGCCTCAATCCTGCGGACTCCCGCCAATTGAAGAGTATCGGAATGACTATCCAAAACACGCTTTTAAAAATCAGGAAAAGGAATTAACAACAAAAGAAATCCTTTTTCAATATGTGCTGAATAACAAATTTCTTTGGTATATCGCGTTTGCCAATGTATTTGTTTATTTCGTGCGATACGGCGTGGTTGACTGGGCGCCTACTTACTTAACAGAAGCCAAAGGCTTTTCTCCTGAAGACTCGCGCTGGTCCTATTTTCTTTACGAATATGCCGGCATACCGGGAACCATTTTATGCGGCTGGATCAGTGACCGATTCTTCAAAAGCCGCCGGGCACCGGCAGGCGTTTTGTTTATGGCGGGCGTTTTCATTGCCGTACTGGTGTACTGGCTGAATCCGGCCGGCAATCCGCTCGTAGACAATATCGCCTTGATCAGCATCGGCTTCTTAATCTACGGACCTGTTATGCTGATCGGCCTGCAAGCGATCGATCTAGCACCGAAAAAAGCAGCCGGTACTGCAGCCGGTTTGACTGGATTTTTCGGATACATCGGCGGATCCGCCTTTGCAAACGCCATTATGGGCTTTGTCGTTGACCGGTTTGATTGGAACGGCGGCTTTATCATGCTGATCTCTTCCTGCATTCTTGCCATCGTCTTCTTGGCTTTGACGTGGAATACAGGAAAACGGGCAGAGCACGTTTAAGAAAGACACATAAAAGATTAATCATTTTCCAACACGCCGTTTACATCCATTTTTTAATATGAAAGACAAGTAGTCTTTATCAATAAGGAGGAGAAATCATGAGAAAAAATAGAATACTTGCCTTGGTTGTTCTGTCGCTGGGCTTACTCGCATTTATGACAACGCCAGTGTCAGCAGCGTCAAAAGGAAACCTGCTGTCACCTGACCGTATCCTGACTGTCGCACACAGAGGGGCTTCTGGATATGTGCCTGAGCACACGATTCTGTCTTACGAAACCGCTCAAAAAATGAAAGCAGATTATATTGAATTGGATCTGCAAATGACAAAAGACGGGAAATTGATTGTCATGCACGACGAAAAACTGGACCGCACCACAAACGGAACGGGCTGGGTGAAAGATCATACGCTCGCAGACATTAAGAAGCTGGACGCCGGTTCTTGGTTTAATAAAGCTTATCCTGAAAAAGCGAAGCCGCAGTACGCCGGCCTTAAAGTTCCTACATTAGAAGAAGTATTAGACCGTTTCGGAAAGCACGCGAACTACTACATTGAAACAAAATCGCCTGACACCTACCCTGGTATGGAGGAAAAACTGATCGCTTCTTTGCAGAAACATAAATTACTGGGCAAACATTCTAAGCCCGGCCAGGTGATCATTCAATCGTTCAGCAAAGAAAGCCTGTTAAAAGTCCATCAATTACAGCCAAAACTGCCAACTGTTCAATTGCTGGAAGCCAAACAAATGGCGTCAATGACAGATGCTGAACTGGAAGAAATCAAAACATACGCTGTCGGTGCAGGCCCGGATTATAAAGCTTTGAATCAAGAAAACGTCCGTATGATCCGCAGCCACGGCCTCCTGCTGCACCCTTACACAGTCAATACAGAAGCAGATATGCACCGCCTGCTTGATTGGGGCGTGACAGGAGTGTTCACAAATTACCCTGATGTCTTCCAGAAAGTGAAAAAAGACTACAAAAAAGCATAGAATCCTAGGATTCTATGCTTTTTCCTCATTAATTTTCACCAATAACAGCTTCAGCAATATTTACCGCATGATCGCCGATACGCTCCAAGTTGCTGATCATATCAACAAAGACGATGCCCGCTTGTCCAGTACACAGCCCTTCATTCAAACGGATAATATGCTTTTTGCGAAGCTTCCGTTCCATTTTGTCAATGTCATCTTCTTTTTCAATGACTTGTTCAGCTATCTTTGCATCAGCGTGGTGCAAAGCTTCTATGGACGCCTTCACAGTAGAAATCGTCAAATCCATCATTTCAATTAAATCCGCCATGGCAGATTCAGTAATAACCACACGATGCGACTGCTGATATTCTATCAATTCAATCACATTTTCGAAGTGATCTCCGATTCTTTCAATGTCTCTGACCGTATCCATCAACATATGATGCTCCTCAGACTCGTGCTCTGAGAGAGAACTTGAAGAAAGTTCGATCAAATAATCGGTAATTTTCCGGTCGAGATTGTTAACCGCATCCTCTATCTGATATGCATTGGCCGCATATTTTGGCTGCTTTGTCACCAAAAACTGCTTTGTGACTTCCAGCCCCTGCACCGCAAAATTCCCCATTTGGATCACTTCTTCTTTTGCCTGTCCGAGAGCAATAGATGGCGATTGTTCAATAAAAATCGGATCAAGATGCGACTTATATTCGACCATAGAATCCTTGCCCGGAATCAGTTTTGTTACGATCAAAGCCAATATCCCGACAAAAGGAAGCTGTATAATCGTGTTGGTCGTATTAAAGATTCCATGTGCGAATGCAATTGTCATTTTCGGATCAAGCCCCATCGAAGCCTGAAGAGACAAAATCAATGCTGTAAACGGCTTAAGAAAAATCAGGAAAATCGCTGTCCCGATTAGGTTAAACAGCACATGAGTAGCAGCAGCACGTCTCGCCGCAACAGATGCACCTAAAGACGCAAGAACCGCGGTGATCGTCGTCCCGATATTATCACCGAATAACACTGGCAGCGCACCGTTAATATCAATCAGCCCATCTGAGAATAAACCTTGCAAGATGCCGATCGTGGCGCTGGAGCTTTGCACAAGAACCGTAAACAAAGTCCCAATGACAGCACCTAGAACCGGATTAGAGCTCATACTGACAGTTAAATCATGAAATGCCTCAAGTGAACGGAGCGGTTTCATGCCGCCGCTCATTAACTCCAGCCCATAAAACAGAGCCCCAAACCCAAACACAATCTGACCGGCATTTTGCACATGTTTATGCTTAAAGAAAAACAGTAAAAATCCGCCGACAGCAATAATCGGCAAAGCATAAGCCCCTATGTCAATCCCGATAATAAACGCGGTAACCGTTGTTCCAATATTGGCTCCCATAATAACACCAATGGCCTGACGAAGCGTCATAAAGCCCGCACTGACAAGCCCGACGGTAATAACCGTCGTTCCCGAGCTGCTTTGAATCAAAACCGTCACAATGATGCCCGCCAATACGCCCATCAGCGGATTGCTTGTAAAACGGTCTAATATATTTCTCAATCTATCCCCAGCCGATTTCTGAAGTCCGTCTCCCATGAACTTAATTCCAATTAGGAAAATACCGAGACCCCCGAAAAATTCGAACAGTAATGTTTGGATATCAATCGTCAACGCTTTCACCTCTGTCTCGACATATATCAGCAAAACTCCCTATGATTATGTTTCAAGTTCATATGAATGTAAATGAATCTCCTAACAAATTTACACTAACTTAACAATGGGCCTTTAAAACCTAAATTGAATTTACAATGGTGTAACATTTTGAACCGATATGGCTATCAACAAAAAAACCTTGCGCCCTCTGCGCAAGGTTTTCATTTATTCTTTTCCGGCAGCAGCTTCTGACTGTCCATTAAGCAGCTGAGAATTTATCTCTTTCGCATCCTTTAAGTATTCTGTCTGATAGCCGCTCTTCAGCGCCCACACATAGAATACAAGTGATACCATCGCAATCAGAACCATATCCCAGCCATAATGAATGACATTCAGGCCGCCGAATTTATCACTGCCCAAATAAGAAATGACCATCATGGCCAGCAGATAAAACACCATCCAGACGCCGGCTTTGAAGTTTCGGCCAAACCCTTTCCATTTCGCCTTCGCCTGATAATAGAAGTAAATCGGCAGACCGATCAGAATAATAAACAGAACCTGTCCTGTTAACGGCCAGCGGGCCCAATACAGCACTAGCGACGCAAAGATAAATCCAAGCGGCGCAATCACGTTTAAGCCTTTTAAACGAAGAGGCCTGTACAGGTCTTTCCCCGTCCGTCTCAATGTCATCACTGTAACCGGGCCGGTGATATAAGAAATTAACGTAGCAACAGAAATAATTTCTGCTAACACGCCCCACCCTCTGAACAGGAACAAAAAGATGAACGAAACAATCAAGTTAAAGAACATTGCTTGTCGCGGCACGCCGTAAATCGGGTGAAGCTTCCCGAATATACTCGGCATATATTTGTTTTTTTCCATTCCGTAAATCATTCGGGACGTTGTCGCCGTATACGTAATCCCAGTTCCAGACGGTGATACAAATGCATCCGCATATAACACAATCACCAGCCAGTTAATATTCAGCGCGATCGCCAAATCAGCAAAAGGAGAATTAAAGTTCAGATGGCTCCAGCCGTGAGCAATATCAGAAGGATTCACCGCTCCGATGAAGGCGATCTGCAGCAGGACATAAATGACTGTTGCAACGAAAAGAGAGCCGACAACTGCAATCGGAATTGATTTTCCCGGATTTTTTGCTTCACCCGCCATATTAATCGGGCTTTGGAAACCATTAAACGCAAAAACGATACCGGAAGTGGCCACCGCTGTCAGCACACTCGCCCAGCCATTCGGCGCAATGCTTTGACCGTCAGTAAAGTTTTCTCCGTGGAATCCGACAAACAGCAAAGCTCCAATCGTCAGACCCGGAATAATAATTTTAAAAATTGTAATGAATGAATTCGCTTTAGAAAATAGATTGACTGTCCAGTAGTTCAGCAGGAAATAAATGAGAAGCAATACAGAGGCAAATGCCAGTCCCTCCCCAGTCAGTGTTCCATTCTTCACCAAACTGCTTGTCCATTTCGCCCATTCCCAAGGCCAAGAGCTCATATATTGAACAGAGGCCACCGCTTCAACCGGAATAACAGACACAATCGCAATCCAGTTGGCCCAGCCTGCAATAAAACCGATAAACGAACCGTGTGAATATTGCGTATATTTTACCATTCCCCCGGCTTCAGGGAACATAGATCCTAATTCACTATAAGAAAGAGCAATAAATAAAATGACGACCATTCCAATAATCCATGAAATAATAGCAGCTGGTCCTGCTATTTGGGCCGCACGCCACGCCCCGAACAGCCAGCCTGAGCCAATCATTGACCCGAGCCCGACCATCATGAGGGAAAACGTTCCCATTCTTCGATGCAATTGATTCATATCGTAAACACCTTTCATGTATGATGGCATTCTCTTGCTAATTATATTATTATTCTGATTACTTTAGTTTGTCAATATTTATCGAATTTTGTCTAAAAATAATAATAAATCAATGTATATTACCTTCCAATACAGGAATGAAGTCACTAGTTTTTCAAAAATGGAATTTACTGAAAATTCGAATGATAAAAACATAATAGGTTTAGCTATAACCAAAACGGGAATGATACAGGAAACACTACTCTTAAAATAGAAAGGAGTATCACCATGAAACAAAAACTGTTACTTTCAGGTCTCGCTGTTTCAACTGTCGGCATCACTTCTTATCTATTAAAAGACCCGTCAAATCGCCAAAAAGCAAGAGAATTCATTCACAGCATGAAGATGAAAATAACAAAACAGCCAGACATGGAAACGTTCCCAGTCGATAAAGCCGGCCACCCGGACCCACAAGATATCGAGGACAACAAAATGGTATCAGAAGGCTCCATGTATCCCGTCCAATACTACGATGAAAAAAAGAAGTAATTAAAAAGCTCTCTTCGATAAGGAAGAGAGCTTTTTTGATTTACCTTTTCCGTCTGATTCCGCTCATTACAAAGCCGCTATCAGGCAACGACGGCATTCTGGCGAGACTGTAATGAAGTGATTGTTCCGGAACGTCGTATTCAATCTGATTGACGAGAAAATCCAGGCTCGCTTTCATGACTTCAATTGTAATGCCCTCCCCTGGACAGCGATGGCCTTTCTCGGCGTGCCCTCCGCCTTGAGGAATCAAATCAAACGGATTTTCCTCCCGCTCCGCAAATCGTTCCGGCCGGAATTCATCGGGATGATTCCATAGACGAGGATCGTGATTCGTTCCATATACATCAAGTAATACCGATGTTCCCTTCTTAAACTCACAGTTATTCCATACAAAGTCCTTTTTGACAAGCGCCCCTAAAAACGGGCCGAACGGATAATATCTGCGAACCTCCTGCACAAACATTTCTCTTTCCCGGCTGCTACCCGACCGCAGCCATTTCTTATACTTCGGATGCTCATGAAGCGCCAAAGCTGAAAACACAAGAAAGTAAGAAATGGCAACAATAGGCCGCAGTACATTAATCAGTTCAATGGCTGCTATCCGGGAATCCAACTCGCTTCCATCTTCTTGTTTGTGAAACGCCATTTCATGCAGCGCTGTTCCGGCAGGTGTTTTGAGCAAGCCGGCGCGTACATCTTCAATCATGACTTCAATCCACTCTTCCGCACGAGGCCTTGCTCTTCTTCCCTTCCAATGCCGCGGTCCCACAGCACCGAACGCGTCGACCATGTCAATGAAGTCATCCGCTCTCTCTTTGACTTCCGTTTCCTTCAGCGGAACACCTGCCCAATAGCACGCTACCCGGCACAGAATTTCTTTTGCTTCTTCAAATAACACAACCTGATCTGCCTTCTCCCATCTTGTGACTGCTGCTTTCCACTCCTCTGTCATCAACTCAGCCAAACGTTTTTGATGCGGCGGTGTCATCAATGACAGAAAAAGCATCTTCCGATGGATATGCGCACTGCCATCCATTCCCTGGATCGCATTGACGCCAAACAGCGTTTTCTGCACGCGCTTCGGCAAAGCGCCCTGCCGCTGGAACCGATCCGTATCATAAAACACCTTCGCCGCCTCAGCGCCAGTCATGCAAATAAAGTTTTTTCCCAATAAACGGGCCTGAAACAGATCTGAATTGTAGCGCTCTGCTCTGTTTTTAATAAATAAATATCCTTCCTGTAGCAGCGTCAGGCTGTTATCAAGACTTTTGTCATGTGGAATCTGCTCATTCATCCGCTTACCCTGCCTTTCTTTTTACCCTCTATTTTCACGTTATCTTCCGAATATAAACCCAGTAACAGTATTTGTTTGTAAAACCAAATTTACGCGCTTTTGATTATTTTTTAAAGGAAGAACAAACGAAAGAGAGAAAAGATAGTTAATCAAAATAAAGGGGAGAACAAAATGAAGAAATGGATATATGTTGTGCTTGTGCTGAGTATTGCAGGGATCGGCGGCTTCTCCGTCCACGCAGCATCATCTGCTCATGAAAAGCACTTGAATGTCAGCAGAATGAATGTCGATGATGAATTCAAGGATACGGATGGAACCTTCATACTCCACGATTTGCAAAAGGATCAGACATTTGTCTACAACAGAGAACGGGCAAATCAAAGACAAACCCCGCAGTCCACCTATAAAGTCGTGAACGCCTTAATTGGTTTGCAGGTCAAAGCTGTAAGAGATGAATACGATGTTAAACGATGGGACGGGGTCAAGCGTGAATTCGAATCATGGAACCGCGACCATACGCTTGGCTCGGCCATGCGCGAATCCGCAATCTGGTATTATCAAGCGTTAGCGCGGGATATCGGCGAGGAAAGAATGAAAACATGGCTTCACATACTATCTTACGGCAACGAGGATATCAGCGGTGGAATCGACCAGTTTTGGCTGCAAAGCTCTCTGACAATATCTCCGCTGGAACAAGAAGCCTTTTTGGAGAAGCTATTTAAAGAGGAGCTTCCATTTGACAAGCCGGTGATGAAAACCGTCAAGCGCATGATGATTCAAGAGGAAGGCGATCATTATACGCTTTACGGGAAAACCGGAACCCGCCTGACTGATATGGGATTAGGCTGGTTTGTCGGATTCATCAAAACAGAGCATGGCTCTTATGTCTTTGTCACCAATGTCGATGATTCTGGTACAAAAGCCAAAAACATCACCGTGGATATCCTGAAAAAGTATGGCTTGATCACATCATAAGTGAAAGAGCCCTGCATGGCAGGGCTCTAAATCTCATGCTCAAAACAATAATGATTCACAAGCTCTTCAATCAAATCATGATCGGGATATTTCCCGTTAAATTCAAATTCGATTTCTTCCACAAATTCTCCTTGATGGTACACATGGATGGCTCCGTTTTGACGGACAACGCTAAACTCCGGCTGAAATGTATATCCGCTTCGTTCAATTGCTCCCATTCCTTAACCCGCCTTTCTCAAAGCAGTAATTCATACACCTCGTTTAATTCCTTGGCCCGTTTTTGATCCTGTTCATTCTGCGCATACTTAATTTCTTTTTCTAATACATGGTTCAAAAAAGACATTTCATTATCATCTAAGTCTTTTACAAATTCCTCTTCATTCGCATACCGCTTCGCAAGCATCTTCTTGCAAATCCGCTGGCAGACCTCATTCTCAAGATGATTTGAAAGTGATTCACGCAAATAACCGAGTGTAACATCCATTTTATGAACACCTTTCCTTCTGCTATCTTTACCCTATAGCTTGCTAAAATAGGGAAAATCCATACGCGAAAAATAAAAAAAGAGACATCCGTAAATGTCTCTTTTTATCGTTATTCAGCTGCTTGTTGGCTTTTTGTCAAATTGGCTTGTGTGCGTTTACCTATCCCAAACACATAATAACTAATGACCACAAGTGCTAAGAAAATCACGCCTACAATCAGAGAGAGACGAGTATCATCGTTAAACCACATGCCGACTAGGACCATCAGCAAGAAAGCAATCGTCAAATAGTTTGTAAAAGGAGCAAATGGCATTTTAAATGGATGTTTATCTAATGCGGCGCCCTTCGCTTTTCTGAATCCGATATGGCTGATCAAAATGATAAACCAAGGAATCATCCCAGGAAGCACACTTGCGCTGTATACATAGACAAAGATCTTCGGCGGTGCGATATAGTTTAGTACAACACCGACAGCCAAACCGATCAGCACCGCAATTGTGCCATACAGCGGCACACCGTTGCGTGAAATCTTCGTAAAGAATTTCGGTGCTTGTCCATTTACACCCAGTGTATACAGCATGCGGCCCGCACTGAAAATTCCGCTGTTACAGCCCGACATTGCCGCTGTAATCACAACAAAGTTAATAATGCCGGCCGCTGCCGTAATTCCGATTTTCGAGAACGTTGACACGAACGGACTTCCGAGTGAATTGAGCTCATCCCAAGGATACACCGTCACAATCACAAAAATAGCGCCAATGTAGAAAATCAAAATACGCCAGATAATACTTTGAATCGCGTTTCTTAGCGTGTTTTGCGGGTCCTTCGCTTCGCCCGCTGTAATCCCGATCAGCTCAACTCCTTGATAAGCCGCAATGACAAGCGACAGCGCAAAGAAGAAACCTGAGAAACCTCCTGCAAAGAAGCCCCCGTGAGACCACAGATTCGACAATCCGATCGCATCTCCGCCGTTGCCAAAACCGAAGAAAATAATTCCGATCCCCGCAATAATCATCAAGATAATCGTCACGATTTTAATCATCGCAAACCAAAATTCAAATTCACCAAACGACTTAACAGAAATTAAGTTCGCCGCGCCAAGAATCACCATTGCCACGATACCAGGTATCCAAGCAGGCAAGTCCGGGAACCAATACTTCATATAAGAACCGACAGCGATAATTTCTGACATGCCGACGATAATCCACTGGAACCAGTTGCTCCATGCTGTTATATAACCTGCCAGCGGATGAATATATTGATGGCCGAATGTTGCAAAAGAACCTGTACTCGGCTCGACATACAGCATTTCACCCATCGCACGCATAATAAAAAAGATAAAAATTCCGCATATTGCATAAGCCAGAAGGACAGATGGGCCAGTCCATGAAATCGTGCTGGCAGACCCCATAAACAAGCCAACACCGATCGTACCGCCCAAGGCGATCATCTGAATATGACGCGCGCCCAGGCCCCTCTTTAATTCTTTATTTGCCACTCCTCTTCCTCCTCCTAACAAAAATAATCACAAATGAGAAAACAAACAGCAGATCTGCTTGCCCCCACATCACTCAGTGATAACAATCAGAAAATTCAAACTAAAAATTGTTATATAATCTCCTAAATTACTTATTTCATCATAATAAATTTCTCTGGAAAATACAATTGTTTTTTTCAGACAAACACCTTTGCGCTGAGTTTTGAATCATTCACTTCATTTAAAATCTTCTATATAAAAATAATAAAATTATTTGAATATTAAAATTATAATTTTATTATTCAAATAAAAAATAAGCTGTTCTAAATGAACAGCTTACCTAATAATTTACGCCCGTTTGACGCTTTAATGCTTCAAGCCACCCGGTATCTCCGGTTCCATAGCTCTTGCTTTGTCCCACATCTCTCAGAGATCCATTGCTGTAATCAATTGATAAGATGAAATCCGGAATGGCATCATACCCAGCTTCCGCAATTTCACTAAGCTCTGAACGATAGTGAGATATAGCATAAGAGGCCGTCTCTTTTTGCGCAGGATCTTTTTCAAGCTCTTCTTTATAGACGTCTAATAAGTCACGTCCATCAGGCGTTACATACCGCCCATCAATCACTTCTAAATCCTTCAAATGGTAGCCTGTGACTTCGTACATCTCACGAGCAGCCTGATACTTTTTATAGGCCTCTTTGGAAAATTGTGTTGAATCACTGCTTTGGCTTTTCATGATGTGCAAAAATAGTTCTTTGCTGTTGTCTCCAGATTGCAGCGCTTGCTCAATTTGCTTGATCAGATCCTGATCGTCTGTCCCGCTCACCCGCACCTGATAATCAATCGGCGTAATCGTAAACGTCAGCTCTGTCCCCTCCGGAATGTGAATATGGCTCCGATTCAAAAGCACTTGCAACTGCTGGTTAACCTGGCTCCGCTGATACACCTTTTCATTCTCAGCTTCCACTTCTCCATTAAATGTAACATTGCGAAACGCAGCATCCTGGAGGTTATAGTTTTGGGCCTTGCCTTTGAATAGCCATTCTGTTTCATTATCGTAAGCAGCCTGTCTTTCTGCGGCAGACAGGTCACTTCTGAAATAAGGAGACTTTGAATTTTGGTACTTATCCTTAATATAGCCTAATGGATCAGGCTTTGATTTGTTTATGGCATTCATCCTGCTGTATTTTTCATCTAGTATTTTGATTCTGATTTCACTCTCAGAGTCATAGGCGTTATTGGATTCTATCACTGTTTCTTTCCCTGTGTCTGTCACTGTTCGGTCATTCGCTGATTGATACACTTTGCTGAACGTCCCGCTGTTTCCCGACACACTGGTTTTAGAATAATTGAACTGATTGATTCCCACAGTTGAAGATCGTGGCTCAAGCCTGCTGTATGCCTTTTCTAGAACTGCCGCTGTCCTTTCAGTCAAATTCTCCCGTTTGGCAGGCGCATTCTTGCTTAATATATTCTGTGCCATCAGCTGAGTGCGGATAAATTGCCGATTCAGACGCATTGAATTCCCTCCCGAGTATTCTCTCTTACTCTTTTTTATCGGTGGTTATGATGTATATATTAACCTCAAAAAACATTTATTTACACAAAAACCGTTATTATGTATGATGGAAATAAAAGGAGGTTGTTTACATGGCGAAAAAATGGCTTATTCCATTTGCTATTATGCTGTCTGTCTTATTCACCTTTACGTATTCGGCATCAGCTGCCGGCATCACTGCTATCACAGGAAACAATTCATTTGATACCGCAATGCCAATCGGTTATTGGAAATATAAAAATATCGATACAACGATACTGGAAGCCGGTCAAGATGAAGCCTATTTCACTTTTACGGCTAATAAGGGAGAAAAGGTATACGTGAGAAGTACATACCAGAGCGCGTATACAGGGATGAAAATTGAAATTTACGATAAGAACAGAATACCTGTTTCTCAAGGCACAGAAGTCATTAACCCCAATACGTTCTCTTCTTTTATTTATGCAAATGCAGACGCCCAAAACACGACGGATACCTTCTATGTGAAAGTGTCACGAGGCACCTATACTGGAAACATGTACTTTACGCTTTCAATTGAAGACCGAATCAAATCAGGCAGCGGAACATTCCAATTCAGCGGCATTGCTGAAAATAAAGGAAATACAAGCCTTAGCCCCTCAGGTTCAGACTCCAGCGTGATCAAGGTTGATGTAACAAACCAATCTGGGATACCGCGTGATGCCATTGTAACCAGAGTGCAAACAACCGCCACTCAAACACCAAGCCAGGGAAATACACGACACCTGATCATGACAAGCGAAAATAACGAATGGCGCCGTGCCCTTGTAAACAGCTCGACTTCTGGGTCTTATGATATCTCTTTGTCAGATCAACTCAGTGTGGCAAAGGTATGGAGTTTTAAATATAATACATTAGCGACTGCCAGATCGACGATGAGCAATGTCAAAGCAAAAATAGATTATGAATACGA
Source organism: Bacillus sp. FMQ74 (assembly GCF_001875785.1). Classification (NCBI taxonomy): domain Bacteria; kingdom Bacillati; phylum Bacillota; class Bacilli; order Caryophanales; family Bacillaceae; genus Bacillus; species Bacillus sp. FMQ74. The sequence continues at coordinate 154,921 of NZ_MOEO01000009.1, forward strand.
CGTGACAAAGCAGTTTTAACTTATACCGAGCCGGTTATCCGGCTCTTTTTTATTCTCAGTCTAGAAGGTAAACTATAGTCAGTACAACCAAGGGAAGTGCAGACATGGCATTAAAACTTCTAAAAAAACTGCTATTTGACCGCCCTCTAAAGAACGGCATTATCTTAAATCATCAATACAGAATTGAAGAATGCCTCGGCATGGGCGGCTACGGTTTGGTTTATTTGTGCACCGATATCCTAACTCAAACACCTTATGTCTTAAAAAAGCTTCGGCCGACAAAAGCCAAAAAGGAAAAAGAGAAAGTCCGGTTCCAACAGGAAATAAAACTGCTCAAAAGCATTCACCACCCGCAAATTCCGGACTTCATAGACGATTTCATCATAGACGGACAGGCTTATTATGTCATGCAGCTCATTGAGGGAGAGAATATAGAAGAATTATTATTTTTTCGAAAACAGCCGTTTACAGATCTTATGGCATTACAGATGATTTCGCAGCTGCTTGAGATTATAGAATACCTGCATGATCGCCTTATCTTTCACAGCGATATCAGAACACCTAATATCATCATCAATAACGGCAGGCTCTGCCTCATCGATTTCGGCCTTGCAAAGCAATTGACTCCTGAAGAAACGGAGGAAATAAAGGTGCGAAAACAGGATGACTTCTTCGATCTCGGAGAAACGCTGTTATTTCTGCTGTACTCTCAATATAAAGAGAAAAAGAAGAAAAACGGCACTTGGCTGGAGGAATTAACGCTGACAAAAGAAGTAACCCTGCTGCTGAAAAAATTATTGGGCATTGATGAAGAGTATCAGCACACCGCTTCCATTCGCGAGGATCTAAACCGGGCCATTCAATCGGTCACATAAAAAAACCCTTGTCCCAAAAGCGGAACAAGAACTTTTTTCGGATCAACTGCTGCTGTAGCTCCGGCGTTTGTAACGATGACTCCCGCCATAACGGTCGTAGTGTCTTCTTTTGCCCGAGCTGCTGCTGTAGCTGCGATAATGTCTGCGCCGGCTGCTGCTGTAATGCCGGTGTCTGCGATATCGGTCACTAGAACTGCTTGAGAGGTACTTAATCGTTTTGATGATTTTTTTAAACATATGCTGTCCACCCCATTTCTTTCTCCCTATTATATAAATTTTATAAGAGAAAGAAAAAGAATCTCTTATCGCAGCAAGGAGAGGGCTGCTACTTAAATACAAAACGTAATTCAGCGGTATTCAATTCATGTATTCACACAAAGCCTTTTTCTCTTCTTCCTGCTCGATAAACAGATGATTTTCAGGACGGCCCAAAACAGAAAAAAGCGCCAAAAGCAACTTCCATCCCCGGATCGGACTTCCGCATCTAAACTTCAACACTTCTCCTTCCGCTAAAGTAAACCTCAAAGTTGGGCTTGTACACCAAGCAATCTTCACTTGAATAACATGTTCACCAGGCGGCAAATCAATTCGCAGCCTCCCTCCATCTTTGATATTTCCCATCTCAGCCCCATCAATTAACACTGAATACCCTCTCAATTTGTTGATGTACTGCGATGTTCTGCTCATTTCAATGTACGTCTTTTGATTCACGATGACACATCCTCAAAGTAATGTTCTTACAGGCGAGAAGCGTTAGAACCTTTCCGCCATCCGTTATTTCCATTCCTAGTATATTATAACTTGTTGTACCTCAGATGATCTCCGTCGGCAAAAATCTCTTTCAGCTTCAGTGTGTCTTCTACTTGGGGTTATAAAAAAACACCCGCTTGTATAACGAGCGGATGTTAGATCTTTCGAAATTAATGATTGATATCTTTTAGCGTCTGTTTCGGTTGTGAATGGAAAATCAGCAATGATGCAATAATGGCAATCATAACCCCTAATGCACCAATCCAGGTAATCGAGGCTAATGATACGTTTTCTACAAAAACCCCTCCTATCCCTGCGCCAACTGCCATGGCGAGTTGCATCATGGACTGATTCATGCTGAGCAAAACACCTGACATTTCCGGTTCTATTGTAGCTAAGTGAAATTGCTGTGTCGGACCGGTGGACCATGCGGCAAACGACCATAATATGAGAATCACCAACACTCCGATATAGGAATCAGTAACAAATGACAGAAGAATCAGTGTGACGATATGCAATGTCATCCCGCCAACAAGTGTAAAGGGCACTCCCCATTTGTCGGTGCTATATCCCCCAAACTTCGATCCAACCAAACTGGCAATTCCAAATATAAGCAAAACACCGCTAAGCAGCTTGCCGTTTATACCTGAGATGTTCAAGAGATACGGTGACAAATAAGTGTAAGCAACAGAATATCCCCCGAGCCAGAAGAAAGTGATTGATAATCCCATAGCCACTTTCCGTTTTTTGAAAAGAGCAAGCTGTTGAAGCAAAGGCACAGGTTTATCCCCTTCAGTATGCGGAAGAGTAAAGAATATAACTGCCATTGCGATCAATCCCAACAAAGCAATTGCTCCAAATACAGACTTCCAGCCTAGTGCAACTGCTATCATTCTTCCAAGTGGAACACCAATGATTAAAGAAGCGGTAAATCCCATCACGACAGTAGCGATGGCACTGCCCTGCTTCCCTTCTGATGCAATCTTAGCCGCAATCGTTAATGCGGTAACAACGACCACACCTGCTCCCATCGCCATAATGATCCGCGCTGCAATAAACCATCCATAACCAGGGAGCACAAAAGCCAGGACATTACCGAACACAAACAAACCTAGGGCATACTTCATCAATTTGCGTCTATCCATACTTGCTGTCAACGCCATAAGTACGGGTGTGGAAAGAGCATATACAAGTGAAAAAATGGTAATAAGCTGGCCCGCGGCGGCCAAGGTTATCCCGAGTGTATGAGCAATGTGATCCAAAATTCCCGAAATGATGTACTCTGAGGTTCCAACTAAAAAGCTGACAATGGCTAAAATATAAATTTTCCAAGTATTAGACATAAAGCATTCACTCCTTAATCATTAATAAACATATCACGAAATATCGATATGTTATTACAAAAAATAAACACATCGTAATATGTCGATATGTATGGTGTAAAAATAAACATCTTTTGATGTTTATTTTTATATCTCTGTTTTAAGAAAGTCAGCAAGTTTCCCAATGGCTTCTTCATCTCTTTTGTAATATGTGTACTTTCCAATACGCTCCGCCTTAATCAAGCCGGCTCTTAAAAGGATGGTAAGATATTGAGAAGCTGTCGATTGCGTCATTTTCAATTTGTCTGTTATTTGACTGACACATACCCCGATTGTGTTCATATCAATCCCTTCATGGGGTGCAAAATGACGATCGGGCTCCTTCAGCCATTGTAAAATTTGCAGCCTTGATTCATTTGATAAAGCTTTAAATACTTCAATTGGCTCCATATCAAATATTATATCGTTATATTTCGATATGTCAATTCGTTTTTTGGTACTCAGCTTTTTTCAGACTAATTCTGAGAAATGAAACTGAAGACAGCATATCAAAAACCCTACACTTTCGAATGGGTCTCATATTCATATTATTCTTGGGGGAACCCGGCGGTGACTTTGTTAATCGAAGCAAAGCTTCTAATTTAAATCAATAAAACCCTTTGGCTAAGGGGGTAAACAACACTATTCGCAAGGTTACGAGGCCTACGTTTCACGGATGTTTGTGTTCGGGTATTTTGGATGTTTTTCATGACTTCCAGTTAAAATGAATTTAGCATTGACTAAGCACCAGCATCACATTCATGCATTTTAATTAGATGTAAAAAAACATCCGCTCGTAACAAAAGCGGATGTTAGATCTTTCGGCAGGAATAACAAGACAGTGTGTTATGAATTGATATCTCTTTATGTCCGCTTAGGTTATGAATAAAAAATATTAATGATGACATAATTGTAAAACAAAAGAAGCAGCAGCTAATAATTTAAAAGCATTATGCCCTCTGCTTGGCTTGAATAGCAGTGATCATAAAATATTTACATTAAAGATTTTTCTCTAGATCATTACATAATTTAAATACCATCACTCGTTCACCTGTCCGGGAGCTTAAATCAGTATGAAAACTTTTCACTTTTTCTCCGGTTATTTTTAGGATAATATCCTTAAGACCTTCTATACCTGATTCGACTAACTCCGAGCGAGTTTGTTTGATAGATAACATACCCTCTTTTGATCCACAAACTACATATTCAGCTGGTGTTAAAATCCCTTTTAAATTGACGATGATCATATCCCGCAGTATATCAGTTTTAACAGATACAGACCCACGCCCAAGATAATCTTTCTCCCATTGAGTAATGGACTTACTGATCTCTGATTCAATAGAACCTTTCGATTTTTTCATATATCATACATCTCCTGAGCAAAAAATTGGCATATTCTATTTGTAATTTCGTCTCATTAATATTCTCTTACAACATGTCCTTCATATACACCTTCAATATCCAAATCAGTATTACCGTTTCTTATGACCACTATCATTTTGGATAACATATTTTCCTCCATAATAGAGTGTATATGCAAAAATCGAATGCTTCCTAAACGGGTTTCCTCAACTTCTTCATAAGATTTTAGATGATAAAAATCGATTGCTTTTCTTATTACTTTTTTCATACATTCCGTATTTTCACGATCAAACGAGTTCATGTCCTCTATTGTTTTCGTGACAAAATCAGTTAAATTAGAGTCCATATCTTCTCCTTAGAGCTGTTTTTTTCATATATAGGTGCATAGAAGTTCTTCCATTTCATCATGACAAGCAATGATCAGGTAAGGCTTGACCTGTTTTCATAGTAGGAACCTCCACAATTGATGATGTTCCATCCTCATGATTAACGATTAAACCTCGAACTTTAACATATGACGGCACTAATGGATGATGACGAATGATATCAACACTTTTTTCAATGGTGTCACTGCTATTTTCATTTAGCCATTCATCGACCGTGCCACCTAAAAATTCAGGTTTGCAATTTTGAAAGAGATAATCCAATGTTTGTATTTTATCTTTCATTGCTTCAAGTTGAGTTAGTCTATTATCTGTGGAAGTCCTCTTATCTTTTGTTCCTACTACAAATATCTCTTCAACATCTTCCTGGTAAATCGCAAAAATAACAGACCTCATGATTTCTCCATAAGGATGTGAAATACTGGCACCATAGCTTTGTATAGTCAACATACTTTCTGCAGGAGTGTTAGTCACTTCTTGTAAAATAGGCTCCAAGCCGTTTTCAATGTCCGTCAAAAATAATACTTTTTTATTTTGATTTCCATTCATTTAGCACACCTCTTCTTTATGTTTAGTATTGAGTAACAAATCCATTTGATAAATATTTAGATTCATAATTACCAGCTTTCCCAACATCCTTCTGGATCAATACTAGCCAGCCGGACCCATCCATTTTGAACTTTTTGCAGAAATGCTGAGTCATTATTTAATAACCGTTCCACATATTCTTTAGGTGCTTGAATGAGTATCAATAAACGAAGAGGAGAATGATAGGCCTCGTGATCTGATTTCATGACGGATTGCCAAGGCAGTCCGGCTAACAAGTCACTTGCATTCCCCTGCATAACGCCGAGACCTGCTGTAACGGTTTGAGTTGCTTTATTTCCGCTGCCATAATAATGAGGTGCTACCGTTGATGCGTAATATTGTAAATTAATCCATTGGGCCACAGTTCCAGGTCCTGCAATAATATTTGCTAGGATTTCGCCGCTTTCATCCTGCTTCCAATCATAATTATGGAGAAAGGTTCTTCCTTCCAAATCACAATCCTGGGTTAATTCACGTTGGCCGATAATAAAAGCAGCATTACGAGCCAGCCCCCATTCCGGACGTATCTCACTCCAATCCTCCGCAAATCGGTCTGCCTCAGCCTTCGGATTTTTAAGTTTTGATTGGAAATTCGGTAATTGGGCTAGACGTTCTGCGTTTACATGGTGTCTCACTTTCGGCATAACAGCTTCAATTTGTTCAAATGCTTCTTGTGCAGCTTCAGAAAGCTCCGGTACATAAAGCCAATGTAATTCATCCACCGTTGTATTATGTTCAGCTGCTGCAAACACCGTATCCTCAGGGATTTTAATTCCTTCAGTTAAAAGAGCTTCTCTTACTTCTGAAAGATTACATAAAGCAGCTAAAACTCTTGCATTGAATCCACCGGCCGCTCCACCGCAGGCACCACAGTCAAGGGCTGCGGAATAAGGATTATTGGTACTTTGGCTGCCGTGTCCGCATATCACAACCAATGGTGCGATATTATCTGTTAACCCCATCATTTTTAACGCTTGGCGAGCATAGTTCACTTTTTCATCTTCAGTAAAACCCACAGGTATTTCCGCCTCTGTATCATCATGATGAAGCGAGAGTTTTGTATCAGGTTTGCGCAGCCAAGCCTCACGGAGATTACGAATGAAACGACCCGCTTTTCTTGGCACAAAGCTACGTGCTGCCATTTGCACAGTAAGCCAAGGTCCGCTTAGCTCAGGCAAAAGTAAGCTTGAAAGCACATTCTGTTTCATCGTTTTAAATGTATAGCTTAACGAATGAACTGCTTGCTTCCGTTGATTGTATTTGTTGAATACATCCTCATCCGCGAACTCTTTTATTCTATTTTGCGGTTTTTGTATGATCGGCAAGGAGGCATGACTGTGTTTACTGCCAAGTTCACAAGTTGCAATCGGCACCCCGAAGAAACCTGCGATGCCAATCGTTTCAAACGGACCTTCTTTTTCTAGATGACGACGAAAAGGTTCTGATCGTACATCGATGCAGAATGCTAATTGAGCTAATGCAGATTTTTTACCAGTTTCACGTTGTTTCGAGATGATCTTCTGGCTTAATCGATCAGTGTAAGTTTGTTCCCAAGCTTCTAACCAAAGTTTCCTGCGAAGTTTCTCATCAAAGCTGTAGGCAAATGATAAATATTCGTTTTGTTCACTGGCCGACATCTGTGACCATTCCTCTAATGTAAGCCCACCCCAATGAATCCAAGCTGCTATAAGAGGAGCAATCGGAATTTTTTTCTCAGCTCGTTCATTAGTCAAAGGCAAATATGGCTTTATCAGAGCCCACTCCATGGATAATCGAACCGCTAAATATTCTGTTAGGAGTGCATGTTCATGGCTCGATTGTTGCGAGCGCCAAAGCATCATCCCTGCCCATCCAGGTAAGGAAAGCAAATGACCTTCAAGATAAGCCTGTATTTCTGATTCAGGGATTCCTAGTGCGAATAAGGCTTCTTGTAAAGCCAAATGTGCCTCTTGCGGCAAACCTTTTAACCTTTCACGCTGCTTTTTGCTAAGTGCTGGATCATATTGAATGAGATGCTGCCAGGCACGATAGAAACCTTCCTCCCGATTAGGCATTGTCCAACCGGCTTGAGAGTCATCAAGATATAATTTACTCCACTTAATGACATGATGATCTAGTATTGTGACTAGCCTTTCACCATTTTGATTCTCTATATACGAACTTAGTGGTTCCATAAAAACATTACCGATATGATCCAATCCACTACATTCACTTACTAATTTATCCAGCTCATGTGATGATAAAAGGTCAGAAGGTAATGGATCTAATTGTAATCCCGCATGACAAAATCTTTCTGCCACGTCCCGTGGGATTTGAAAGGAATGTGAATCAAGCCAACGCTGCAGCCCCATTTCCACAAAATCTTCATCAATCTCACCTTTATTCTTTGCTGAACGGATCATAGACGCACTTGGGTATATATCAACGTCACGAGTATGTTTCAACCAGCTTGCTACCTGATCAAAAGGCTGGTTTTCAAGTCCCATCCACGGATTGCGTGCAGCAAATGTAGAAATAGGCCAAAGTGGCGCAATCACTCGGCTGGCAGATGTAATGAAAACGTTAAGATCCCTTTCTTGAACATCAATATCTGTATCTATCTTTTTTACATTTTCTTTCGTTAATACGGATGTAATGCCCATCTCAGATTAGCTCCTTATGATAAATATTGTTTAAGGTAGTTTGGGTGACTCTCCACTGACTTTGGTTTTGCTTCACCTAACCGAACTAGCCAAAGATAGAGTATCGTGAAGAAAACGGAAGAACGATGACGAGCAACCCACGAACCTAAAGCACTGCCAAAAAGGAAAAGACATACGACAATGATGACAGCTGGCATTGGAGGCTGAACAGTTTGAGAAACGGCTGCATGCAGCCACTCATAGAAAAGGTTATGAATGATAAAATATATGAAGGCTGCTCCTCCTAAAACGATTAAGCCGGCAATTCGGCCAATTCGCCCCTCTCCAAAAGCTACAAGCTGAGTCCAGGAAACCGACAATGACCACCCTAAGATCAGCGCACTCATTAATTGATACCCGTCTCCAGGAGCAGTGAGCCAAAAAGCAACGCCTATAACTAAGGCTAACGTACGACCAGCCACGAGCCATAAATAGGATGATCTCTCCTTAACACGAGTCGATACTTCATGGCGCTGTACTGCTGAACCAGCCTGTAAAAACAACGTAGCTTTAAATAAACCATGTAAAATAAGATGAATAATAGCTGCTATATAAGCCCCTAGTGCACACTGAATGAGCATAAACCCCATTTGCCCAATCGTGGAGCCTACTAATTGGCGTTTATAATCAACCTGGACTAAACTAATACCAGTTCCAATCAATACAGAAATGCCAGCAAGCAGAAGTAAGATAATCGAAGCGATACCACCATGAAATAGAGGTGAAAATCGAGTTAGTATTATTCCTCCTGCATTTACTAAACCTGCATGCATAATTGCAGAAACAGGGGTTGGAGCAACAATAGACTCAACCAACCATCTTTGGAATGGCCATTGAGCTGCAGGAATGATCACTGCCAGTACAATCAATAGCTGAATCCCTGTTCTCTCCCATTCTCCCAGCTCAGCTAAACTTTCATTTGTTACAGCCAATGATAACTGCCATTGACCTGTGGCATGAAAAAGCCACATCATCGCAAAAAACAAAGAAAACCAACTTAACAAAAATAACCGGCCAGAAATCTTGGCTGCTTCACTAGCCACTTGCCAAGCACTGTTTAACCTTATAAGTAAAGTTAAACCAACAAGAGTTGCTCCCCAAAATAGAACCATCAAGCGGAGATCGCCACTTAACCACGTCATTGAAGCAGCACCTGTTGTAAAAGTAAAAAGCGCAAAATATTTACGATAAGATCGATCCCCCATTAAGTAACGTACAGAAAAACGCTGAATGATGAATCCAATTGCAAGAACAAAGAAAGTCATTAAACAAGCTAAGGTATCTAAGTGCCAAGGGCCAACGTTTCCACTCACGCTACTATTGGCAAGGATCAGTAAGGAAACCAAAAGTGGCAAAGCCAAGATCCCAATATGAATGCGAACAAAACTCAAGGGCACTCGCGGATGTAAAAACAAAAGTCCACTTATCCCAGAAGCAATAAGCATAATAAAAAATAATGTTAATAATGATGACAAACTCAGCGAAACTAACATTTCAAATTCTCCCTTTTTAAATGTCGTTATTGCTCATACGACCTTTAAATCAGATCATATTTTTCTATAATGAATACAAATTTTATGTGCCTCTATTTTTTCCAACAAAAAAACCGACAACCTCAAAATTTCAATGATGATTTTAGATCATTGAATCTTGAAAATTGTCGGCTTCACTTCAACTAACTTCAGCGAAGTTTTTTGAAGAGCTACCTTATTATTGGTCATTTTACTTTATACAATATTTTAAGTTCATTCTAAAGGAATGAAATCACCGCTACACTTTAATATAGTGCTTGGTTATAAATAAATCGACTTATGTTTCTCTTTCATTTAAATTAGGATACTTTTTCATCCTGTCAAGATGAGTTGAAAGAATGCTAAAGGCCTAATAATTTACAAACGAAAATAAACATCTGGTTGCGATTTTTAAGTTAAGTATAAGATATGCTAAATCTTAAACATTGTCAAGATGTTGGATTACAGAGAAAGACATATCAACCCCTTCTTTCCCTTCGAAAACACATTCCATTTTTTTCAGAAATCCAAGAACCCCTTGCATGCTGGTTTAATATCAGCTTCACAAACTGCATTCATTTGAGTCTCGTTTTTTTACATTTTCCACTTTTATTTAGCGAACTCTGATGCCTTTTGTTCTGGTCGGTTATAAAATATTTCATTTTTGCACCTTATAGAACAGCTGTCCTCATCATTGTCAAATGAGATCCGTAACCAAAAGTCAAAAATACTTCACAAACATTGTCCGGCAAAATTACTCATTGCTAAATGAAGCTCGTTTTTCCAGATCGAGGAGCAGTGTCTTCATTTCAAACCCGCCCCGATAGCCAGTTAACGAGCCATTCTTTCCTATTACACGATGGCACGGTACAGTAATTAATACCGGATTAGCCCCAATAGCCCTGCCTACAGCACGAACAGCTGCTGGTTTATTTATATCATGTGCAATGTCGGAATAGGATTTCGTCTGACCATAAGGAATTTCACAAAGTGCATTCCAGACTGCTAGCTGAAATGGCGTACCCACGTACTCAAATGGAACAGTAAAGTTTTTACGCTTTCCTTCTAGATACTGAGTGATTTCAACAACATAGGGTTCAAGCTTATCATCATCTTCTACAAGAGGACTTCCTGGAAAGTGTTTCTTAGCCCATTCGAACAATTCCTCAAATGGCTTGTTCTGTGAACCTACAAACACAAGCCCCTTTGAAGTGGAAGCAATATAAAAGTTCCAATCCTTAAACATCAGTAAAGACCAATAAAGAGTTGGCTTATTCTTTGTTTCCATTGAACGTTTCCTCCATTTCACTCATTTGGCGAAATTGTGCTGGTGTCTGTCCAGTTTTCTTTTTAAATAAAGTAATAAAATAAGATGCATTAGCCATACCCACACATATAGCGATATCTCCAATCGCTTTATTTGTCTGAATCAAATACTTTTTAGCCGCCTCGACTCTAACTTGTTGTATATACTCAACCAGCGTAATACCTTTAATCTTTTTAAATGTTCGATGCATATGATACGGACTCCCATGGCAAATATCAGCTAACGATTCTAGAGTTAATTTTTCTGTGAAATTTTTATCAATGTATTCAGTAATTAGATCAACCCACTCGCTATCAGGCATTTTTTCATTAGTAGGCTTACAGCGTTTACAGGGGCGAAAATTTGCGCGGAGAGCTTGTTCTGCGTTTGGAAAAATGCATACATTTTCTTTTTTCGGAACGCGAGATTTACAGGATGGTTTACAAAATATCCCTGTCGACTTTACAGCATAGAAAAATTGATTATTGTACGCTGTGTCATTATTTATAATGGCTTGCCACTTTTCATCTGTTAGCATTTCTACATCATTTAAAGTTCTATGATCATGGCTCTCTTTATGTCCGTTATTGATACTATCCGGCATTTATCTCACCTCTCCTTACAATGCTCATCTAATTCATTTTGAATTGAATCCCCGTTTAAGTTTTCGACACGCGTTTTTATATCTTGGGCCATTTTAATCCACTCCCGTTTAGCATTCTTGATAACTAACACTATAACCTCATAAATAGAAAAAAATAAGGTGGTTAGAATGTAATAGCAAGATAACAAAATGAGTAAAGCTTATTATGTGATAAAGTAAAATTTCAATCAGTGTGAGTTTTCTTATAATTATTTAAGATAAGGAGAATGAATAAGTGATATGGCATGAAGTCAATGACGTTATTGTAATTACATTACCTGAAATTTTCGACATGAATGCGAACCTAGGCTATCTAACTAGGGAAAAAAATGAATGCATGTACGAAATAGAGAACGATATCATTACAAAAGTTATTGCCATAGGGGAAATTCGGTCCTTAGTGCAGGTAAGCGTAATCAATAATAAACAAATGGTTGTCAAATTCTTAAATGATTCTAGACCTATTGAAAAGTGGAAACGGGAGGAAATTGTAAAATATATTCATGAATGGTTTGATCTTGATAACGATTTAACACCATTTTATGAAATGGCAAAAGCAGATCCATTACTTAAAATGCCTGCCCGAAAATTTTATGGATTGCGACTTGTCGGCATTCCCGATTTATTTGAAGCATTATGTTGGGGAGTTTTAGGGCAACAAATTAACTTAGCCTTCGCGTACTCCTTAAAGAAGCAATTTGTAGAAGCATTTGGCGATTCTATCGAATGGAATGGTAAAAAGTATTGGGTGTTCCCACCGTACGAACGAATTGCACAGTTAACACCTACCGACTTAGCAGATATTAAAATGACGGTAAAAAAAAGTGAATATATCATTGGAATTGCCAGATTAATGGTCAGTGGAGAATTATCGAGGGAAAAATTAACAAAAATGAACTTTAAAGATGCTGAAAAAAACTTAATTAAAATACGAGGAATCGGTCCTTGGACTGCCAATTATGTTCTAATGCGCTGCCTTAGGTTCCCAACAGCTTTTCCAATCGATGATGTGGGTCTTATTCATTCGATAAAAATATTACGTAATATGAACCAAAAGCCTACGAAAGATGAAATCTTAGCAATATCGTTTCCTTGGAAAGAATGGGAATCATACGCTACCTTTTATTTGTGGCGTATCCTTTACTGAATCATTTCAACTTAAACCGGAATGTACTCAATAAAAAGCAGACTGACCTTTAAAACCTAAGGTCCACAATTTAATGTCATGAATTTCTTGACCTTTATTAATTGTCATACAAAATCAGTTGTCATTACAATAGGCCCTCCGGTTTTCGGATTTCTAGGATCCTTTATTCCAAGAGTTCATCTGCTATTACACTAGAAAATTCAGGTGAAAGTAAAAGCAATTTCGCTCCACTGAAAAATTCATGCAATCTAGTAGTTTTATAGCCTTTTAAGTTCGTTGACCAGCCTTATGTGGAAACATCTAAAATCTATAGCCATGGCCAATCGAAGTCGGGTCCTGTACCACACCTTTATTAATACATTTTTCCACTGTAGATGTTCTTTTTCTTTTGGACATAAAAACACCCCTTTAGACAATCATATCCAAAGGGGTAAAACACTTTATTCTACTGTAACACTCTTCGCAAGGTTACGCGGTTTATCAACATCACAGCCGCGATGCAGCGCAGCATAGTAAGCGATCAGCTGCAATGGAACAACAGATACCAACGGAGCAAGCGCTGGGTTTACTTCCGGCAGTACGAATCTGTCATCCGCATCGTCTAGGCCTTTCAGTGAGATGATGCATGTGTTTGCTCCGCGAGCGGCAACTTCTTTGACGTTTCCGCGGATGCTTAAATTTACGTGCTCTTGTGTTGCCAGTGCAAATACTGGTGTGCCTTGTTCGATCAGGGCAATCGTTCCGTGCTTCAGCTCTCCGCCGGCAAAGCCTTCTGCCTGGATGTAAGAAATCTCTTTCAGCTTCAGTGCGCCTTCGACACATACGAAGTAGTCAAGGCCGCGTCCGATGAAGAAAGCGTTTCTGGATACAGTCAGGTATTCACGGGCGATCATTTCCATTTCGTCTTTCTGGTCGCATAAAGCTTCCATTGCGTTTGCAGCGATACCGAGTTCTTTGACGAGGTCAAATCCGATATCGATGCCGTTTTTGTCAGCAGCCACAGAAGCAAGAACCGCAAGAACTGCGATTTGTGCCGTGTATGCTTTCGTTGACGCAACAGCGATTTCAGGACCTGCATGAAGCAACAATGTATAGTCAGCTTCACGAGAGAGCGTTGATCCAGGTACGTTTGTGATTGTCAGGGCTTTGTGTCCGAGCGCTTTGACTTGAACGAGAACCGCTCGGCTGTCTGCTGTTTCTCCGCTTTGAGAAAGGAAAATGAAGAGCGGTTTCTTAGACAGAAGCGGCATATTGTAGGAGAATTCACTCGCTACATGCACTTCAACCGGCACGTTTGCCCACATTTCAATATATTGTTTACCGACAAGTCCTGCATGGTAGCTTGTTCCGCAGCCAATGATATAGATGCGGTCCGCTTCCGCTACCGCGGAAGCGATATCGCCAGGCACAGACAGCTTGCCGTTTTCATCTTGATACGTTTGGATGATTTTGCGCATAACAACAGGCTGCTCATCCGTTTCTTTCAACATGTAGTGAGGGTACGTGCCTTTTTCGATATCACTGGCATCAAGCTCAGCAATATAAGACGCACGTGTAATCACGTCACCATCAAGGTTTTTGATGACAACTTGGTCATCAGTGACGATTACCATTTCTTTATCCATCAGCTCAACATATTCGTTGGTTACTTGAAGCATCGCCATCGCATCAGATGCTACGACGTTGAATGTATCTCCAAGACCTACTAATAGAGGGCTTTTGTTTTTCGCTACAAAAATCGTTTCTCTGTTGTCGTTATCGAATAAAGCAATTGCATAAGAGCCTTTTAACAGTGTAAGTGTTTTGCGGAACGCTTCTTCTGTCTCAAGTCCTCCATTGACAAATTGCTCGATTACTTGAACGACCACTTCTGTATCGGTGTCACTTTTAAGCTCTACATCTTGTAAATACTCTTGCTTCAGCTGAACATAGTTCTCGATCACGCCATTATGAACAAGTGTAAAGCGGCCCAATGCGCTTTGATGCGGGTGAGCGTTCAGATAGCTTGGTTCGCCATGTGTTGCCCAGCGGGTATGCCCAATTCCAGCTTTCGCTTCTACATTGGCATCCACAACTTCACGAAGATCTGCAATGCGTCCTTTTTCTTTGAACACATGGATCCCCTGTTCATTGGCAACAGCAATACCAGCAGAGTCATATCCGCGATACTCAAGCTTTTCTAACCCTCTTAATAAAATTTCCTTCGCATCAAGCTGACCGATATAACCTACGATTCCACACATATTTTTCTTCCTCCTAAGATTGTAAAAGGAGACGAAGAAAGTCAAATTTCAAGGGGACTTTCAATCGTCCCCTCCTACATGTTTTTTGGAAGATCATGTGATTTCTCTTTGTTCAAGGAGTCACCCCCTTGGTTTGAAGAAATCCTTACGGCTGTGATCTGTATACTCAGCCGGGAGGCATCCGCCGAAAATTCGATAACCTCCATCCTCGTCAACTAAGCCTTTTTCCGGGCGCTTAGTTCGGGCGCTATAATTATAGGTAAATCCATAATCCCGTCTTCTTTTCCTATTAAGAAAGTAAGAACAAGACAAGCTTGATTTTACAGCATGTGGCATAAACGGTCAATTGTTTTTTAAACAACTTTGCCGTATGTCTCACAATTATCATATGTAAACGTCGCTTGTCTTGTTCGCTCTCTGATTATAGACTTCGTTACTCTAATCCCATTTCTGACCGGACGACTTCAACAATGCGATTGACATACTCATCGCACAGCTCTTTCGTCTTCGCTTCAGCCATGACACGGACGAGCGGTTCAGTTCCTGAAGGGCGTACCAAAATCCGTCCGTCGCCGTTCATTTCTTTTTCAACTTCAGAAATAACTGCTTTTACTTTTTCATTTTCTTCAACTTTATATTTATCAGTCACTCTCACATTGACTAACAGCTGCGGGAATTTCTGCATTTCAGCTGCAAGCTCTGACAGCGGCTTGCCTGTTGCTTTCAAAGTGTTCATCAGCATGATAGCAGACAATAATCCGTCCCCTGTCGTGTTGTAATCAAGGAAAATAAGATGTCCTGACTGCTCTCCGCCGACATTATAGCCATCTTTTTTCATTGCTTCTACTACGTAGCGGTCACCGACAGCTGTCTGTACGCTTTTGATGCCTTCTTTCTCGAGCGCCTTATAGAAGCCGAGATTGCTCATCACGGTTGAAACCACTGTATCATCCTTTAAACGGCCCTCTGATTTCAGGTGTTTTGAGCATATGTACATGATTTGGTCGCCATCAACGATATTTCCTTTTTCATCAACAGCAATCAGGCGGTCGCCATCACCATCAAACGCAAGGCCGAGATCGGCGTTTTTCTCTTTGACAAACGCGCTGAGCGCTTCAGGGTGAGTCGATCCGACGCCCTCATTAATGTTTAATCCGTTCGGGGAAGTCCCCATTGTTGAAACATCGGCATCTAAGTCAGCAAACAGGTGTGTCGCCAAGGATGACGTTGCGCCATGTGCACAGTCAAGTGCCACATGAATGCCTGTGAAATCTTCATCGGCTGTCTGTTTTAAAAATTGCAGATATTTTTGTCCGCCTTCAAAATAATCGTTAACAAGCCCAAGATCGGCTCCGACCGGTCTTGGCAGCTTATCCTCAGGTTCGTCCATCAGGCGCTCAATTTCAGCCTCCTGTTCATCAGAAAGCTTGAATCCGTCTCCCCCAAAGAACTTGATGCCGTTATCCTGCACTGGATTATGAGAAGCGGAAATCATGACGCCAGCCTCTGCATCCATCGCTTTTGTCAAATAGGATACACCCGGTGTAGAAATGACACCCAGACGCATGACTTCTGCGCCAATGGATAAAAGTCCGGCGACAAGGGCTCCCTCCAGCATATGGCCGGAGATGCGTGTATCGCGGCCTATTAGCACTTTTGGACGTTGTTTGTCTTTTGTCAGCACATAACCGCCGAAACGTCCGACTTTAAAGGCCAGCTCAGGTGTAAGCTCACTATTAGCGACACCTCTTACACCGTCTGTTCCAAAATACTTGCCCATTTTATAATCGCTCCTTTTTTATTCCGATGAGGATTGTGAATCCGCAGTGGATTCATCCTCATCCTGATCTTGGTTTTCGTCTTGGTTTTGATCGTTGCTGTTTTTATCAGTGTTCTTTGTATCTTCTTGCTGATTGTTCTTTTGATCATTCGTTTGTTTATCTGTGTCGTCCTGATTCCCTGATGTATTGCTGCTGTTATCATTCGTCGATGTATTGCTTTTTTTGGACGTCAGCTTGATTTTGGCGTTTTTCCGCCCCAAGGACCAGGTTACATTCTGAGGCCCGTTCACTTCAAGCTTCACGCTATGCTCCCCGTCCTCTAAATCTGAAACATTCACATACAATTCAATATCTGATTTTTTCAGTTTTTTTATATTCGCGGGAGAACCTTTAGCCGTTACGTCTATCGCTTGTGATTCAGGATCAAGAAATTCAATGTTTTGTGAGCTGCTCAGCCCTACAGTCTTGATAGGGACATTCTCAAACTTCTGATCCGCTTCACTATCGACCTCTATATGCAAAGTCACCTTTGACGGCGAGATTTTTTTGACGCCGTCAGGAAGCGGAATATCTGCCTCGATATCGGAATCCTTGTTAATTTTGCTTAAATCTAAGCTGACGCCATCAATAAATTCAAGAGAATCCAACACATCCTGTGAGCCGTAAACCGTTACCTCACTGGGGCTGGATTCAATATTCGCTATGCTGACACCGTCAGGAAGGCTTCCTGTCCGTTCAATTTTAAAGGGCACTTTTTTACTTGGGCTTGTCACCGGAACGGTAATCTTGATGACCGAGGGCTCAACGTCGACAGGAAGCGCGTTTCCGTCTTTATCATAGACAGTCACTTTCGCTTCCTTTTCAATCGTTTCATCTGCGTTTTCCAAATTCACTGAAGCTTTGACAAGAGAAATATTATCGATCACATTTTTAGATCCGGTAATCTGCACATTTTTCGGACTGACAATCGGCTGCTCCGGAGAATAGCCTTTTTTCATCTTGCTTTTATTGTAATACTCCACTTCTACAGGAAAGCTTTTGGTCGTCCGTTCCTGTATGGTCACTGTCGTAACAGACGGATTAATTGAGATTGTCAGCCCATCCGACACGTTTTTGGCCTTAAGCTCAACCTTATGTGTGCCGGTTTTCAAATGTTCCATATCAGCGTATATTTCAAAGTTCTTGGTCTGCCTAGCCTTTTTCACGGCACTTGTCGAGCCTTTTATCGTGACATTAACCGTTTGCGGAACACCTGTCACGACGTAATTTTCATCATCATAATACGCTTTAACCGGAATATCGGTCAGAGTTGCTTCATCAGTTGTTGATGTCGGAAAGAAAGATTCACCCGGTTTTTTCGGAGTCGGTGCTTGGTTGCTGTTAACCGCCACATAAAGCAAGAGCGCGAAAAGCAGAGCAATGATTTTCACAGCCCAGCGGTTGTTTAAGAATTTATCCATTTTTCTTGCCCCTCCAATACCAGCGGATAGAAGAAGTGTCTCTGGTGTTTTTCTTAAACTCGGCTTCAAGCATTTCTTTCAGCGCTTCTTCTGTCAGCTCTCTGTGAAGGTCGCCGTTCTTTGCCACACTGACGCCGCCGGTCTCTTCAGACACAATAATCGTCAAACTGTCTGTTACTTCACTGATGCCGACAGCCGCTCTGTGCCGCGTGCCCAATTCTTTTGAAATAAACGGGCTTTCAGAAAGCGGCAAATAACAGGCGGCAGCGGCAATTTCATTATTCTTCATAATCACCGCACCGTCATGAAGCGGGGTGTTCGGGATAAAAATATTGATCAGCAGCTCAGAGCTGACTTTGGCATTCAGTGGTATGCCGGTCTCAATATAATCCCCCATTCCAGTATCCCGCTCAATGGTCAGCAGGGCGCCTATACGGCGTTTCGCCATATAATTGATCGCTTTTGTGATGGCCTCAATCGTTTTCTGCTGCGCTTCTTCTACAGGCGTGCCGCTCCTTGAAAAAAAGCGGCCGCGGCCTAGCTGTTCAAGCGCTCTTCTCAGCTCAGGCTGAAAAATAATAATAATTGCTAAAAATCCCCATGTTATCGCTTGGTCCATCAGCCATTGAAGTGTGCTGAGGCCCAAATATTGGCTGGCCATACGAACAAGCACGATGACTACAATTCCTTTTAACAGCTGAACCGCTTTCGTGCCGCGTATTACCATAATCAATTTATATATCACATACCAAACAAGGAGAATATCAACGGCATTGCCGAGGTACTGCAAAAAAGGGATATCCTCAAAAGCCATTTCCTCGTCCTCCAAGATTTCAGTCATTTCTTATTTTGTGTTTTACGTGTTACGCATATGTACTTTACATAGCGAGCCCATTATATCACATTTCGATTTAGCAAGTGAAATGTGCCAGCCGCTCAGCCCGCAAAAAAAGAGCAAAGCGGCTAACGCGCTTTACTCTTCTCCGTTCGGATTGAATGCATTGAGTACACTTTTCCCCGCAGACTTCATCTTGTACCATGTCCAGTCGAATAATTGATTGATTTCTTCAATTTGACCGGTGACTTGTCCAGCAGAGGCCATATACTTTTCGCCGTTCACGACGGTTACATCCCCGTCTATTTTGCCTTTAATAATCAGCTTGCCGTTTTTAACAGTGACATCACCTTTAACCGTCTCACCTTCCGGCACAGTCACATTATGGTTATGAACCACAAGATTTGGCTGCTTGGACACGCTGAAATTGTGGTCATTATGCCAGCTGTTAAAAAAACCTCCGCCCATCAAAATGATGAATACCGCAGCAGCTGCGATAACGGGATGGCTTCTGAACCATCTTTTCACAGAAGCTCTTTTCTTCTCCTTAGGCAATTTTGCCATGACATTAGCGGTAAAATCCGCGGGGGCTTCGACATGCGATGTGCTCCGTACGAGCGCTATAGATTTCTCCATCTCGTAAAAATGCTTTCTGCATTTCTCGCATGTCTCCAGATGTTCATTTAATACGTGTTCATCTTTTGGAAGGATATCTCCATCAAGATGCATATGCATAAGCTGCACAATTTGTTCAGGACAGCTCATTTCATCACCCCACTTAAAGATCCCTTAATTGTTTTCTAAGAGCCTCTCTGCCTCTGTGAATCCGCGTTTTTACAGTCCCCACAGGAATGTTTAGAATCTCCCCGATTTCAATTAATGAGAGTTCGTCAATATACTTTAATACGATGACTGTTCTGTATTTGTCAGGAAGCTTTAAAATTTTCTGCTGAATCGTGTTTGAGAGCTCCAGCGACACAACTGCATCTTCAGGCAAAACACCATCTGCGGCGATTTGAGAATACATGGTCAAGCCTTCTGTACCAGCCACCTCTGCATCGAGGTAATAATCCGGCTTCTTTTTGCGAATGCGGTCAATGGTCAAATTGGTCGCGATTCGATAAAGCCAAGTTGAAAATTTCCGGTTAATATCAAAACTGTCGATATTAACGTACGCTCTGATGAAAGCCTCCTGTGCAATATCCTCCGCCTCATGCACATTGCCAAGCATACGGTAGCAAAGCTGATAAATTTTATCTTTGTAAATATCTACGATGTCCGCAAATGCATCCTGGTCGCCTTTTTTGACTTGTTTAATTCTTTTTTTAATCATCATTTCCATATTTATCTAACCTCTGCCTTCACCGGTCTGTATGTATACGAGCTTCGTTTCAAAAGGTTTCAATTTTTTTATAAAATAAGTTTATCAAATTTTTGGCAGGGTGTAGATGGTAATTCGTGAATAAACTACCTTAACTTATTTTTAAAATTATTATACAGACTGAATAGTTAGAAGTTGGAATGATTTTTCCGAAAAGAAAAAAGACACCTTTTGATCAAAGGTGTCTGTGACTGGGCTAGCTGGATTCGAACCAACGCATGACGGAGTCAAAGTCCGTTGCCTTACCGCTTGGCTATAGCCCAATAATGGTGGAGGGGGGCAGATTCGAACTGCCGAACCCTGAGGGAGCGGATTTACAGTCCGCCGCGTTTAGCCACTTCGCTACCCCTCCACATTAAATTTTGAAAAAACAGTGCCGGCAAGAGGACTTGAACCCCCAACCTACTGATTACAAGTCAGTTGCTCTACCAATTGAGCTACACCGGCAAGATGGTGGAGGATGACGGGCTCGAACCGCCGACCCTCTGCTTGTAAGGCAGATGCTCTCCCAGCTGAGCTAATCCTCCAAATGGTGACCCGTACGGGATTCGAACCCGTGTTACCGCCGTGAAAGGGCGGTGTCTTAACCGCTTGACCAACGGGCCGTTGTGTTCTCGTCGAGCTGACAAAAGTTATTATATACAGGTCACCCCCTGTTTGTAAAGAGGAAAATTAATTTTTTTATTTTCAAACTTTTTAACTCCTTTTTTAACTGAAAAAGCCTCCCAACTAAAGTCATTTATTTTATGATAGAGACAAGCAAAGCAAGAGAGGAGAAATCAATATGATTCTAGTCAGTTCTTGCCTTGGAGGCATTGAATGCAGATATAACGGCTCTCACGCAGCGACAGAGAAAATCAGAAAACTCGTCGATGAAAAGAAAGCAGTTATGGCTTGCCCTGAACTTCTCGGCGGCTTCTCTACCCCACGCGAACCCGCAGAAATCATAGGTGGCACCGGCGAGGATGTCCTCAATGGAACCGCAAAAATCGTGACAGCTTCAGGTGAAGATGTCACAGAGCTATATATGGAAGGTGCCGCTAAAACATTAGCTTACGCAAAAGAAATCAACGCCACTGCCGTCATATTAAAAGAAAACAGTCCATCTTGCGGAAGCGGCTTTATCTATAACGGCACATTCTCTGGCAAAAAAATCACTGGCAGCGGAGTAACCGCCGCACTGTTAAAACAAGCGGGCTACCGCGTCATTTCAGAAAACGAGCTTGACGACATATTGTAAGGAGGCCACCACATGACTCAAGACATTTCTTTATCCTTCTATAAGCCTGAACATTTGCCCGAGCTTCAATCATTCACGCTCACCAACGATGACAAACGCTTCACCTCCCTTCCAAAGGAGGTGCTGTCTCAGGCTCTGGGCATACAGGACCGATACCCGGTTGTCATCTTAAAAGACGACCTTCCAGTCGGTTTTTTCATTTTACATGCATCAAAAGAAACGATTGCTTCCTATTCTCACAATCCATTTGCTTTACTGCTCAGCTCCCTGTCTTTAAACGCTGTGCATCACGGAAAAGGGTACGCGAAAAAAGCCATGCTTTTGCTTCCCGCTTTTGTGAGCGGATATTTTCCATGGTGCGACGAAATCATCTTGGCCGTCAATCATCTGAACATACGCGCAAAACACCTTTATATGAAATGCGGGTTCCTTGATAAAGGACGGCGAAGAATCGGCCCGCTTGGAGAACAGTTGATCCTTCATCATTTTTTATAGTCTTGTGTGAAATAAAATTTCAAAAATTTAAAAACATAGTTGAAATATCATAACACAAATGAATATACTGAATATTGAGATATATCATTTTAAAACAGGGGGCATCCTCATGTCAGAATCATTAAACCTTCATCATCTTACAACGGAATCACGCAATAGCCAAACGGTTGAAATCCACAAAGCAAACACTCTCGGCATCCTCAAAATGATCAACAACGAAGATATAAAAGTCGCTGCAGCCGTTCAGGAGGTTCTCCCCGACATCAAAACAGCTGTAGACTGCGCGTATGATTCATTTCAAAATGGAGGCCGGCTCATATATACAGGCGCAGGCACAAGCGGCAGACTCGGCGTCATGGATGCTGTTGAATGTCCTCCCACCTACAGCGTAAGTCCTGATCAGGTCATCGGAATCATGGCTGGAGGCCCCGAAGCCTTTTTACAGGCAGCAGAGGGCATTGAAGACAGTGAAAAAGCAGGAGCTGAGGATTTAAGAAACATACAGCTCACGTCAAATGACACCGTCATTGCCATCGCAGCGAGCGGCCGTACACCTTACGCCGCAGGCGCCCTAAGATACGCCCGTAAAGTCGGTGCGCACACCATCGCCCTTACTTGCAATAAAAATTCCGCCATCAGCAAGGATGCGGATCACAGCATTGAGGTTGTCGTCGGACCTGAGGCCATTACAGGATCAACACGTATGAAAGCCGCAACCGCTCATAAAATGATTCTAAACATGATATCTACCGCTGTAATGGTCAAAATCGGCAAGGTCTACGAAAACTTGATGGTAGACGTCAACGTCAGCAACAAAAAACTAAAAGAACGCGCCATCAGCATCATCCAAAGCCTTACAAACGCTTCATACGAAACAGCCAGGAAAACCCTGGAACAAGCCGATCATCACGTCAAAACAGCAATCGTTATGCTCAAAACAAGCACAGATCAGAAACAAGCAAATACATTACTCGATGAAGCGAACGGTTTCATTGACAAAGCAATCGAAAATTACCACCCATGATAAGGAGAGAACTCGAATGGCAACAGGCGGTTTAGCGATCATCCAATCAATGAAGCATAAGCTCCCTCCATCCGAGCGTAAACTTGCAGATTATATCCTAACCCATCCCCACAAAGCAATCGAAAGCACTGTCAGCGAAATCAGCGCCTTAGCCAATTCAAGTGACGCTGCCGTCATCAGGCTCTGCAAATCACTCGGATTAAAGGGATTTCAAGATTTAAAAATGAGAGTAGCGGGCGATCTGGCAAAACCTACTTTTCAGGGCTACCGTGATATTGTTCCCTACGAGCCGCTGCCCTCCATTTCCGAAAAAGCGGCCGGCAATGCCATTCAAGCCATTCAGGATACTTCAGACCTGATGGACTACAAAGAACTGGAACGAGCGGTTTCTCTGCTTCTCAAAGCTCATACCGTGCATTTTATCGGCGTCGGGGCTTCCGGCATTGTCGCCAAGGACGCCCAGCAAAAGTGGCTTCGCATTCATAAACAAGCAACCGCGTTTACAGACACTCATCTTGTGGCATCTTTAATCGCAAATGCAGATAAAGACGACATCGTATTCGCCATTTCGTTCTCAGGAGAGACGCAGGAAATCATTGAACTGCTGGCCATGGCTAAGGAAAAAGGCATCACAACGATCAGCCTCACACAATTCAGTCAGACATCCGTCTCCGTACTGGCTGATGTCCCATTGTATACAGCCCATTCCAATGAAGCCTTGATTCGAAGTGCAGCCACTTCCTCCCGCCTCGCCCAGCTTTTTATGATAGATGTATTGTTTTTAAGCATGGCGGCTGAGCAATATGAAGAAACAACCGGCTATATCGATAAAACAAGAGCAGCCATACAATCTATGAGAAAAAAATAAAGCATCTTGAAGGGGAGGGGTTTTTAATGAGCAAAGAAAATAACTACCATCAACTCGCAAAGAAAATCCTCGAGCTATGCGGGGGAAAATCCAATATATCCTCATTTACTCATTGCATGACACGGCTGCGTATTACGCCTTACGATGAAAACAAAGCTGATGCTCAGGCTTTAAGAGCGCTTGACGGGGTATTGGGGGTCGTCGAGGCTGAAACCTTACAAATCATTCTCGGCACAGGAGTCGTCAATCATGTCACAGCGGCTTTCTCCAAGCTCGTGTCAGCGGAAGAAGGTGTCGAAGTGAATGAAGCAGCCGCCAAAAAGAAAGCCGATATCAATCGAAAAAACGCCACTCCTTTTAAACTTTTCTTACGTAAAATCGCCAGCATCTTTATCCCTCTTATTCCCGCTCTTGTCGCTTCCGGTTTAATTACCGGGATTACCAAAGCAATTATTCAAGCCGGCTGGCTTTCTGCAGAATCACAAATTGCTGTTATCCTGACAATCATCGGATCAGGGCTGTTCACTTATCTCGGCATTCTCGTGGGTATCAACGCTTCAAAAGAATTTGGCGGGACACCCGCTCTTGGGGCTTTGGCCGGGATCTTGATTATCAATCCAGAGATCGCAAAGATCAGTTTATTTGGAGAAGAGCTTCTTCCGGGCAGGGGAGGTCTGATCGGCGTCCTTTTCGCTGCTATATTCATTGCTTACACCGAACAATTTATTCGCCGCTTTATTCCTCAATCACTCGATATCATTGTCACACCCACCGTTTCACTGTTAATCACCGGAATCGTAACGTATGTCGTATTCATGCCTTTAGGCGGATTCATTTCTGACGCCATTACATCCGGTCTTCTGTCCATCCTGGACATCGGCGGCATCGCTGCGGGCTTTATTCTGGGCGCAACCTTCCTTCCTCTCGTCGTAACCGGATTGCATCAAGGCTTGACGCCTGTACACATGGAACTGATCAATTCAATTGGCAATGATCCTCTGCTCCCTATTTTGGCTATGGGAGGTGCAGGACAGGTAGGCGCGGCCTTTGCCGTCTTCGTGAAAACGAAAAAAACAACACTGAGAAAAGCAATCGCCGGCGGACTTCCGTCAGGTCTGCTCGGCATTGGTGAACCGCTCATTTTCGGAGTCACGCTGCCACTTGGCCATCCGTTTTTAACAGCATGCTTAGGAGCTGGAATCGGCGGCGCCTTTCAAGCTTATTTTCAAGTAGCCACCATTGCGATTGGTGTCTCCGGACTGCCGCTTTCCTTTCTAGTCCTGCCTTCGCAAATCATCCTGTATATCGTTGGGCTCTTTATTTCCTACGCGGCCGGCTTTTTATTGACCTACGCATTCGGATATAAAGATGAAATGGCTTCTCAGTTCGATTAAATTGTTCTGTTTTAGGGATAGTAAACGGGATAGAAGCACAGAAAGGGGATAGCCTGTGAAAACAAAGACACTGTTGTTATTCAGTTCCATTTTAATCCTATCGATATTGGCGCCAAATGAAACCTTCGCGCAAACAGCAGACAACTTGGCTGAGCCGAAAACCATAAATGCAGAAACTGCACAATTCTCGACGAAGAAGCTAAGGAAGGTAGATCAGATGATAGAACGGGATATTGCAGCAGGATTTCCAGGCGCCGTTCTTGTCGTCGTGAAGGATGGACGCATCATAAAAAAAGAAGCATACGGCTACAGTAAAAAGTACGAAGGACCAGAGCTGCTGCGCCGGCCGGCCAAAATGAAAATCCGCACAATGTTTGACTTAGCCTCAAATACAAAAATGTACGCCACAAATTTTGCATTGCAGCGCTTAGTCAGCCAAGGAAAACTTGACGTCTATGAAAAAATTTCTGCATATTTGCCTGGTTTCAAGGATCAGCCTGGAGACCCCATAAAAGGAAAAAACAAGATACGTGTCATTGATGTTCTCCAGCACCAATCAGGGCTTCCATCAAGCTTTTACTTTTACACGCCGGAAAAAGCCGGAAAATACTTTTCCCAGGAACGGGACAAAACGATTGACTATTTGACGAAAATTCCGCTCGATTATCAAACAGGGACAAAACACGTATACAGTGACATTGGGTATATGCTCCTCGGCTGTATTGTCGAAAAACTCACCGAAAAACCGCTTGATGTCTACGCGGAGCAAGAGCTCTACAAGCCTTTGAAGCTGAAACATACCTTGTACAATCCGCTGCAAAAAGGCTTTAAACCAAAGCAGTTCGCAGCTACTGAACGCATGGGCAATACACGTGACGGCGTTATTCAATTCCCTAACATCCGCACAAACACGCTGCAAGGAGAAGTGCATGATGAAAAAGCGTTTTACTCAATGGATGGCGTGTCTGGCCATGCCGGATTGTTCTCAAATGCAGATGATATGGCTATTCTGCTGCAAGTCATGTTAAACAAAGGATCATACCGAAACATTTCTTTATTTGATCAGAAAACAGCTGACCTGTTTACAGCACCTTCAGCAACAGATCCGACATTCGCTCTTGGCTGGCGGCGGAACGGAAGCAAAAGCATGGAATGGATGTTTGGCCCTTACGCCAGCGAAAATGCTTACGGGCATACTGGCTGGACGGGGACAGTTACAATCATTGATCCAGCATACAATTTAGGCATCGCATTGTTAACAAATAAAAAGCATACACCAGTTGTTGATCCAGAAGAAAATCCCAACGTCTTTGAGGGTGACCAATTTCCAACAGGCAATTATGGAAGCGTTATAACCGCGATTTATGAAGCAATGGAATGAATGATTAGACGATAGGAGGAAATTTCTATGAAACCTGTCTTTCCGCTTATCCTTTCAGCCGTTCTTTTTCTTTCATGTTTTCTCGTGGCCAGCCAGAAAGAAGCCTCTGCATCAAAAAGTTCAATCGATGCCAAGCAGATTGTCAATCGTATGTCATTAGATGAAAAACTCGGTCAGATGCTGATGCCTGATTTTAGAAATTGGCAAAAGGAAGGCGAGTCCTCACCGCAAGCCCTTACAGAAATGAATGAGGAAGTCGCCAGCCTCGTCAAGAAATATCAATTCGGAGGCGTCATTCTTTTTGCAGAAAATGTAAAAACAACAAAACAAACGGTCCAGCTGACAGACGCTTACCAAAAGGCAAGTCCCAAAATCCCACTCATGCTTAGTATTGATCAGGAAGGCGGCATTGTAACGAGGCTAGGCGAGGGCACTAATTTCCCAGGCAATATGGCACTGGGCGCAGCCAGAAGCAGAATCAATGCGTATCAGACCGGCAGTATCATTGGAAAAGAGCTCTCGGCCTTAGGCATCAATACAGATTTCAGCCCTGTCGTAGACATTAACAATAATCCTGATAATCCTGTAATCGGCGTACGGTCATTCAGCTCCAATCGAGAACTGACATCACGACTCGGTTTATATACGATGAAAGGGTTGCAGCGGCAGGATATCGCCTCTGCACTCAAACATTTCCCGGGACATGGAGACACAGACGTTGACAGCCATTACGGACTGCCGCTCGTTTCCCATAACCAAGAACGGCTTCGAGAGGTCGAGCTCTATCCTTTTCAAAAAGCAATTGATGCCGGTGCTGATATGGTGATGACAGCCCATGTTCAATTCCCTGCCTTCGACGACACCACATACAAAAGCAAACTCGATGGATCGGACATTTTGGTTCCAGCTACACTTTCGAAAAAAGTGATGACAGGTCTTCTTCGTCAGGAAATGGGCTTTAATGGGGTCATCGTTACAGATGCGCTCAATATGAAGGCAATCGCAGATCATTTCGGACAGGAAGAGGCTGTGGTCATGGCCGTAAAAGCTGGTGTCGATATTGCATTAATGCCAGCCTCAGTTACTTCATTGAAAGAAGAACAGAAATTTGCACGTGTCATTCAAGCTTTAAAAGAATCTGTAACAAACGGAGATATTCCTGTTCAACAAATCAACCAATCAGTTGAAAGAATCATTTCCCTGAAAATAAAACGCGGTATGTATCCAGCGCGAAACAGCGACAGTACAAAAGAAAAAATAGCCAAAGCCCAAAAAATCGTAGGAAGCAAGCAGCACCTGAAAGCAGAGAAAAAAATAGCTGAAAAAGCAGTAACTCTTTTAAAAAATGAACAGCACACTTTGCCGTTCAAACCCAAAAAAGGCAGCCGAATCTTAATTGTGGCACCTTACGAAGAACAAACTGCTTCAATCGAACAAACCATTCGTGATCTCGTCAATCGTAAGAAAATCAAACCCGTATCTGTCGACAAAATGAATTTTGCCAACCAAGTATTTAAGGCCGAGCATGAAAAACAAGTAAAAGAGGCTGATTATATCATTACCGGCTCCTATGTCGTCAAAAATGACCCTGTCGTCAACGACGGTGTCATCGACGACACCATATCTGATTCAAGTAAATGGGCTACCGTGTTTCCAAGAGCTGTCATGAAAGCCGCACTGCAGCACAATAAACCTTTTGTCTTAATGAGCCTGCGCAATCCCTATGATGCCGCCAATTTCGAAGAAGCAAAGGCACTGATTGCTGTCTATGGCTTTAAAGGATACACAAATGGCCGTTATCTTCAACCTAATATTCCAGCCGGAGTGATGGCGATATTCGGCCAGTCAAAACCTAAAGGCACACTTCCAGTTGACATTCCGTCAGTCACGAAACCAGGGAACACCCTTTACCCATTTGGCTACGGATTAAATATCAAAACGGGGAAACCGCTTTAATTAGGAGGAACATATGAGAAAAACAATATTCGCTTTTCTCACAGGGCTCATGATGTTCGGAACGATAACCGCTGCCTCTGCTTCACCCGATTCAAAGAATCAAACGGCTAAAAAACCTAAAGTCCAGACCGGTATAGACACGCTTTTGCCAGATTATAAAAAACAGCTCAAGGGAAAACGAATCGGACTGATCACCAACCCAACCGGAGTAAACGCATCTCTGAAAAGCAGTGTCGATATCCTTTTCGAGAATCCAGATATCAAACTGACAGCTTTATTCGGCCCTGAACACGGCGTCCGCGGTGACGCCCAGGCTGGAGACGAAGTAGGCTCTTACATTGACGAAAAAACCGGGGTTCCCGTATACAGCCTCTACGGAAAAACGAAAAAACCGACTCCAGAAATGCTGAAAAATGTCGATATTCTAATGTTTGATATTCAGGATGTCGGGACCCGTTTCTACACGTACATTTATACAATGGCATACGCAATGGAAGCCGCTAAAGAAAACGGCATTCCATTTATGGTGCTGGACCGCCCTAATCCTCAAGGCGGAAATCATATTGAAGGACCAATCTTAGAATCCGAATACGCCTCATTTGTCGGATTGTATCCCATTCCATTGAAGCATGGGATGACGATAGGCGAATTGGCTTTACTGTTCAACAAAGAATTTGATATTGATGTCGATCTTACAGTGGTAAAAATGAAACACTGGAAACGAAAAATGGATTTTGACGATACCCGATTGCCTTTCGTCCTCCCTTCGCCTAACATGCCAACGGTGGAAAGCACATTTGTTTATCCAGCAACCGGGCTGATTGAAGGAACAAATATATCCGAAGGGCGAGGGACAACAAAGCCATTCGAATTGATCGGAGCGCCCTTTATCAAAAGCACAGAACTTGAAGAAACATTAAACAGCCTCCATTTGCCGGGCGTTACCTTTAGGGCAGCATCCTTTACCCCGACGTTTTCTAAACATCAAGGAACGCTTTGCCACGGTGTGCAGCTCTATGTGACAGACAGGGATAAGTTTGAAGCCGTTAAAACAGGTCTTTCAGTCATTAAAACCATACAGGATCTCTATCCTGAGGATTTTGAGTTCCTGTCAACAGGTTCATTTGATAAACTGGCAGGCAACGGCTGGATCAGGACAAAAATTGAAAATGGAACTTCTATTGAAAACATCATAGACAGCTATGAAAAAACACTCCAACAATTCAGCAAAACAAGAAAAAAATATCTCATTTATTAAGGCGTAAGCATCGTATGTTACACGTGTAACATATTCTTACTGAACGAAAGACCCTTACTTTTACACATAAGTAAGGGTTTTTTTCATGCCAAAAACCCACCCGCTTTATATAGGAAAACTTTCATTTATTTGGTATAATTTTTATTGAAAATGATTATCAATTGAAAGCTTCTGAAAAGGTGGTCTACTCTTGCCAAATGCAGTGATTTATCAACCCATACAAATTGAATATCTAAAAAAAACAAGTGATCTCTTCTCAGAACAGCAATTAGCCGATTCATTCGTGCTGATCTTTCATTTAAAAGGAAACGGCCATATTTCGATCGGAACAAACACCAATCCTCTGCAAAAAAAGACACTTTATGTTTGTCCGCCTAACGAGACCTTTGGCTTTACACCAGCAGCCGATGGACATATAGATGCCTGTCTGATCAGGCTTCAAAGCTATATCAAGGAAAACGGCCAAGATATTTTCACACCCTGCACAGAACCACAATTAGCCAAACTGAAGCTTGTGAATGTTTCACATAACGAAAACCTTGCAGTCCGGCTTCAAGAGCTTGCAACACTATGGAATGAATCATCTCAGCTTTCTCAGCTTAAATGTGTGATTGAAGTACAAAGCCTGATTTATGATCTCTTTACTGCCAGTTTATCTGAGCAAACGGATACACATTCAGCAATCGAAAAAACAAAACACTACATCGAAACCCATGCCGATTCAAAAATCACGCTTGCCAAGCTGTCACAAATCGCAGGGATCAGTGCCAAACACTACAGCGAAAGCTTTAAAAAATGGACTGGTCAGAGCGTAACAGAATTTATTACGAACACAAGAATCACCAAAGCGAAACAGCTCATGGCAAAATCAAACTGCAAATTGAAAGAAATCGCTCACCAAACCGGTTATCAAGATGAATTTTATTTCAGCAGAATCTTTAAAAAATATACTGGGTGTTCACCTACAAGCTATATGAAAAAACGCCGAAAAAAAATCGCCGCTTATGGAAGGGACACAATGGGCCATCTCATTCCACTTCATCACATACCCTTTGCCGCTGCTCTGCATCCGAAATGGACGTCTTACTACTATCAGCATTATTCGACAGATATACCCGTCCAGCTCAGTGCATACCGCTTTAATGAAAAGTGGGAAGAAAACCTGTACACATTATCGCAGGCAGAACCAGATGTGATTGTCAGCATGGATTCTATTTCTCCAGAAGAACAATATCACCTGAATCGCATTGCAGAAGTCATGTACCTTCCTTCAGAAGAAAGCTGGAGAACCCACTTTCTGCAAACTGCCTCTTTTTTAAAGGAAGAGTCCGAAGCAGAAAAGTGGCTCGCGGCTTATGACCGGCAAACAACAGCAGCCAAAAAAACACTTCAGCACGTTCAAGGGCTGCGTTTTCTCTTTTTGAGGCTGCATAAGCAAAACTTCTATCTGGCACATAACCGAAGCGTCCGCGAAGTTTTCTTTGGAGATTTAGGATTCAGCTCGGCAAAAACAGCTGACACACCTTCAGAGCAAGCGATTCCGTTAGAAAATATCGCAAATTACCAAGCTGACTGCATGATGCTTTTTCTTTTTAAAGAGCCAGAGACCATAGCCTATTATCAGCAATTACAGCAGACTGAAGCATGGCAGAACCTAAGCGCCGTAAAGAATAACCGTGTTTATCTTCTATCCCTTGACCCGTGGAATGAATACTCAGCTTGCGGGCACGAACGCATCGTTCAGCAAACTGTTTCTTTACTATCCGGAGATTGTCCATGATAAATCAGAAATTTGTCCATGGTGTTATATCTATTCATTCTCTATAATTCTAATTGATAATAGTTATCAATTGACAGGAGGCCCTATAGATGAAAAAGATATCTCTAACCTTATTAATCTTGCTTCTCGCGCTGACGGCAGCAGCCTGCAGCGGCAAAAACGAATCGACCGCCAGCAAGGCAAGCGGCACAGCATCTGAGAAGAAGAAAATTGAATACCTGGATAAAACATATGAAGTAACTGTACCGACAGACAAAATTGCCATTACGGGAAGCGTTGAATCAATGGAAGATGCCAAACTGCTTGACGTTCACCCGCAAGGTGCCATTTCATTCTCAGGCAAATTCCCTGATATGTTCAAAGACATTACTGATAAAGCCCAATCAACCGGAGAAAAAATGGAGCCAAACATCGAAAAGATTCTAGAAATGAAGCCAGACGTCATCCTTGCTTCAACAAAATTCCCGGAAAAAACACTGCAAAAAATAAGCACCGCCGGCACAACGATCCCAGTTTCTCATATCTCTTCAAACTGGAAAGAAAACATGATGCTGCTTGCCCAGCTGACTGGAAAAGAGAAAAAAGCGAAAAAAATCATTGCAGATTATGAACAGGATCTAAAAGAAACAAAAACTAAAATCAATGATAAAGCGAAAGATTCAAAAGCGCTTGTCATCAGAATCAGACAAGGCAACATTTACATTTACCCTGAACAGGTGTATTTCAACTCCACACTATACGGTGATTTAGGCCTTAAGGCGCCGAGCGAAGTAAAAGCTGCAAAAGCGCAAGAGCTGATTTCATTAGAAAAATTAAGTGAAATGAACCCGGATCATATCTTCGTCCAATTTTCTGATGATGAAAATGCAGACAAACCTGATGCCTTAAAAGATCTGGAGAAAAATCCAATCTGGAAAAGCCTGAAAGCAGTCAAAGAAGATCATGTGTATGTCAACTCAGTGGACCCTCTAGCACAAGGCGGCACAGCTTGGAGCAAAGTCCGTTTCCTGAAAGCGGCTGCTGAAAAATTGACACAAAACTAATTCAGAGTAGGTTTTTGTATGTATTCAAAACAGTGGACACGTATCATATTGATTACTTCTCCATTTGCTATAGCACTGTCGCTGTTGCTTTCAATCCTTTATGGGGCAAAGCATCTTAGCACAGATATTGTTTTTACATCACTTATTCATTTCGATCCGGGAAACACAGACCATCAAATCATATGGCATTCTCGGATTCCAAGGGCTGCCGGCGCTCTGCTCATAGGGGCAGCCCTTGCTGTTTCTGGAGCGCTTATGCAAGGCATTACGCGCAATTATTTAGCTTCGCCCTCCATTATGGGCGTTTCAGATGGTTCCGCGTTTATCATCACGCTCTGTATGGTTCTGCTCCCGCAATCATCTTCGATTGAAATGATCGTTTATTCTTTTATCGGCTCAGCGTTAGGAGCTGTGTTAGTATTCGGCCTTGCAGCCATGATGCCGAACGGATTTACCCCCGTGCAGCTCGCCATCATCGGCACAGTCACAAGCATGCTGCTCAGCAGTTTATCAGCAGCCATATCGATTTATTTTCAAATTTCTCAGGATCTCAGTTTCTGGTACAGTGCCAGACTTCATCAAATGAGTCCGGATTTCCTGAAGCTTGCCGCTCCATTTTTCCTGATTGGCATCATAATGGCCATGTCTCTCAGCAAAAAGGTGACTGCCGTATCCTTAGGCGATGACATTTCTAAAAGTCTGGGGCAAAAAAAGAAAACCATAAAAATCATGGCGATGCTTTCCGTCATCATTTTAACCGGCAGTGCCGTAGCGCTAGCCGGAAAAATTGCGTTTGTCGGGTTGGTTGTTCCGCATATCACGAGATTTCTCGTCGGCTCTGATTACAGCAGGCTGATTCCGTGTTCCTGTATTTTGGGTGGAATCTTTTTAACCCTGTGTGATCTCGCAAGCAGATTTATCAACTATCCGTTTGAAACACCGATTGAGGTCGTAACATCCATTATCGGCGTACCTTTCTTCCTTTATTTGATTAAACGAAAAGGAGGGGAGCAAAATGGCTAAAAAATATGTATTGTTCATTGCTTTGATTCTCGTTGTCAGCTATTTCAGCTTAACGAGCGGATCTTTTTCTGTTCGTCCGGCTGAGCTGCTCTCCACTCTTTTTCAAATCGATCCGAATCCGCAGTATGAAATTTTGCTGTTCGATTTAAGGCTTCCGAGGGTTGTCATGGCTGCTATTATCGGACTAGGTCTTGGCATTGCAGGCGCTGTCATCCAAGCCATCACAAGAAACGGGCTTGCTGACCCAGGAATTCTCGGAATCAACGCAGGGGCGGGAGCCGGCATTGTAGCGTTTATGCTCTTATTCCAAGGCCAGAAGGAAGTGACATCCATAGCTGCAGCGATGGGGATGCCGCTCTTTGGATTGATTGGCGGGCTTATCGCGGCGCTCCTGATTTACATATTTGCATGGCACAGAGGCAATTTAGATTCAGGAAGAATTATTCTGGTAGGAATCGCGATCAATTCGGGATTCAGCGCCCTTTCTTTGTTTTTATCATTAAAAATGGACCCGCAAGACTATCAAATGGCCATGGTGTGGAAAAACGGAAGCATCTGGTCTGCTAACTGGACGTATATCACAGCCGTTCTTCCATGGATGCTGCTGTTTATACCGATTCTTATTGCCAAATCCCGCTTGCTCGACACCATTCGTTTTGATGAAGACACAGTCAGAAGCCTCGGCATTTCATCAAATAAAGAAAAAACCATCCTGCTCGTCGCCTGTGTAGCAATCATCAGTGCCTGTGTCTCCGTAGCGGGCAGCATGGCGTTTGTCGGATTAATTGCTCCCCATATTTCACGGAGGCTGTCTGGCGTCGAACATCGCTATATCCTGCCACTGAGCGGTTTAATCGGGATGCTTCTTGTAATAAGCGCAGACTTTGCAGGAAAACTGTTTTTTCAGCCCGCGGAAGTGCCCGCAGGCATCATTTTGGCGATCCTCGGTGTTCCTTATTTCTTATATTTGCTTTTTAAGCAAAAAAAGGGGGAGAATGCTTGAAAGGATCTCTTTCAGAACCCAAAACCAGCAACAGGAGGTTCACGCTGTACCTCCCTCCTTCCTATAGCGCAGACAGCGGGGAATTTCCTGCTGTTTATGTGCAAGATGGCCATTCTTTGTTTTACGGCCAAATTGAATTATTAGAAAGCATGTTTCAGCAGCAAAGGCTCCCTGAACTTGTACTAATTGGTATCGAACCTGAAAACCGGCTTGACGAATACACGCCATGGCCGGCTGCATCACTCAGTGATCGGTTCCCGGACTTCGGAGGCATGGGCTATGACTATCTGTCTGACATGACAAACCGGTTCATTCCGTTTATCGAAGAAAACTGGAACGTCGACAGGAAACCGCAAACAAGAGGAATGATCGGTGCCTCATTAGGCGGCCTCATCTCAATGTTCGCCTTATTAAAGTATCCGGCAACGTTCGGGAAAATAGGTTCTATCTCAGGTTCATACTGGTACGAGAACGCAGCGGAAACCATTCATATATCTTCTTTAACACCTGGCACTGCACGTATTTTCATGTCTGTCGGCAGTGAAGAAGGCCGTGTAAAACAATCCATTCAACGACATATGCTGAAAAAAACAAAGCAAATTCACCAAAGTCTAAAAGAAAAAGGCTTCACTGAAGACCAGCTTTGTCTTTCAATTGAAAAAGGGGCGGTGCACCACCGCAAGTATTTCTGCAAACAGTTCATCACCGCGCTCGAATGGCTATATGGAAAAAACCGCTCAATCCAATGAGCGGTTTTTTCATACTTTCTGCAAAACAGGTTTTAATTCAAAACGATTCAGCATATAGCCAAACAAAGCGGCCAATATCTGCTGAAACAGCATGCCGATCACAACAGGAACAGCAACCAGAGACGGGAAGAACGTAACGGCAAGTACTGCGCCGGCACTAATATTCCTCATGCCTCCTGTAAATATAAGAGAGACTATTTCCTCTTGGCGCCTTTTCATCATTTTTCCGATCAGCCAAGCAGCGGCATAACCTGTTAACGCGATAAAGAACACCGTTACAGCTATTCCTGCAAATCTCAAATCAATGGCTTTGAAATAAGGAGCAATCGCTGAACTGTTAATCGCAATCACTGCCATCAAGCAAAGCTTGGAAAAAGGCGACAGCGCACTGCTCACAGATGCAGTTCGTTCAGGAGATGACATCTGATTAAACAGCATGCCCAGAAAAGAAGGAATCACGACCATTACAATCAGGCCTTTCATCATTCCCAACACATCCATATGAACCTGAGCGCCGGCCAGCAATGAAAGGCTCAGCGGTACGATTAGCGGTGACAGCACAGTATCAACTAAGATAATCGAAAGCGTCAAACCGACATTCCCTTTGTACATCGCTGCCCAAATCAAGCTTGTAATCCCAGTAGGAATTACGACAGCCAACGTTAAACCGGTGATCGTTAAAGGGTCGCCTTTAAAGATAAGATGGCCGCTGCCCCAAGCAAAAAGCGGCATAAAAATATGAAGAACAAATAGTGCGAGAATCATAGGGAGAGGGTGAGACAATGCATGTCTCAAAGATTGAAAGTTCGCGCTTAAACTGCCTGCAAACGTAATAAAAGCAAAGATCCAAGGCACTGCGCTTTCATATCCATTTAAAAATTGAGACAACAGCACGCCCAACACCACACTAGTCGGCGTTAAAAGCGGCATAACCCTCCCCAATACACGGTTCAGCTTCTGAAGCATCATATGCAAGTCCCCTTATTTTAAATTTCTCTTCTCTCTATTATATCAATGCTGCTTAACCGTATGTTATATAAAAAAGCCCAGATCTCGTTAATCTGGGCTTCCCTATTTTATGCCATCTGTTTCATTAGAGACTTACTCGCTTTATTTAATCCTTTTAACTCGGCTTCAATGCCTTGTTCTTTAAACTTCGCAACTATCTTATCAAGTGCTGCCGCTCCAGAATCATCCCATACGTGAGCTTCAGTTAAGTCAATCACGACCCGCTCAATATCCTCTTGATAAATAAACGCATTTGCAAGATCCGTCACTGACGCAAAAAAGATTTGCCCCTTCACTTGATAGGTTCTAAGCTTTTGATCCTCTGCATGAGAAACGATTTTCAGCTTCGAGATTTTTGCCACAAAGAACACGGCACTTAAAAGAACGCCGACAAATACACCCTTAGATAAGTCATCCGTCACAACAACCGTTATCACAGTCACAACCATGACAATCGAGTCCGTGAGCGGCGCTTTTTTGAGTCCTTTTAAAGAAGACCAATCAAATGTGCCGACAGACACCATAACCATTACAGCCACTAACGCAGCCATTGGAATTTTCACCACGACATGACTTAACACCGCAATTAAAAACATCAGAAAAGCACCGGCCACAAATGCTGACAAACGTCCGCGCCCGCCCGCTTTTGTGTTAATGACAGATTGTCCGATCATAGCACAGCCTGCCATGCCGCCGAAGAATCCGGTCACGATATTCGCAATTCCCTGTCCCCGGCTCTCTTTATTTTTATCACTGTCCGTATCCGTCATTTCATCAATAATCTGTGCTGTCAGCAAAGATTCAAGCAACCCGACAAACGCTAGAGCAATCGAATAAGGAAAAATAATTTGCAGTGTTTCAAAGGTTAACGGAACATCAGGAATTAAGAAATGAGGCAACGAACTAGAAATATTGCCCATATCACCAACCGTCCGCACATCCACATGGAAAGTGACCGCAATAATTGTCATCACAATAATCGCAACAAGCGGGGACGGAACAGCAGTCGTAAACCTCGGCAGCACATAAATAATAACCAGCGACCCGGCGAGCATCGCATACATACTCCAAGAAGCACCTTCAAACTGTGGAAGCTGCGCAGAGAAGATAAGGATCGCCAGCGCATTCACAAACCCGATCATGACAGAACGCGGGATGAATTTCATTAATCTCGCTATTTTACTGATACCTAAAATCACCTGAATAATGCCTGTCAAAATCGTAGCCGCAAATAAATACTGAAGCCCATGATCAGCAACCAGCGACACCATAACGACTGCCATTGAACCAGTCGCCGCTGAAATCATGCCAGGTCTGCCGCCAAAAATAGAAATAATAATGGCTATACAAAATGACGCATATAGACCGACCATCGGATCCACGCCGGCTATAATAGAAAAGCCGATCGCCTCAGGAATTAATGCTAACGCAACTAAAATGCCAGCAAGAATGTCTTTTCGGATATTCCCGAACCATTGCTGTTGTAATGTAAAACTATT
Organism: Bacillus sp. FMQ74; assembly: GCF_001875785.1. Taxonomy (NCBI): domain Bacteria; kingdom Bacillati; phylum Bacillota; class Bacilli; order Caryophanales; family Bacillaceae; genus Bacillus; species Bacillus sp. FMQ74. The sequence continues at coordinate 192,949 of NZ_MOEO01000009.1, forward strand.
ATTCAAATATAACGACTCCTTCTTATAAAGAAATAAATCCGCACCATATCTATTGTATTGGGAGCTTTTTTTATTTTACGGGAGAAAGTGAAAGAAAAACGACCGGGGAAAACGGGGAAACGTTGAGTATATTGTATTGAGGCAAGAAGTTGTCATACAAAGATTATCATAATAAATTTTAATCAATTACGCAAGATGAATGCTGAAGAAAAAAATGGCTCAAACATAGTCTGAGCCATTTCGCTGGATTATAACATATCCGGATGAGACACAAGAATCGTTTTAATGGCAGTAATATCTTTTCTCTCATTTGGCAACGCACCTATACCCATCAATTCCTGGATGGCAGCATCGTAGTTCTCAAGCGGAGTTTTCTCCGTAATTAATTCAGAAAGCTGAGGCATGTCCGCAGCACATGATACCGCATCCTCCATAATTTGGCGAGCCTCTCCGGTTCCAACAATCGTCACACCGTTAGAAAGCAGCTGGAAAGGCCTGATTTTCATCTCATACGTATCATCAAATCCCATAGGAACAAGTCTTCCGCCCTTGTTAATTAACGGATATGCCCATTCAAGCTGATTACCGATCGCGTCAAAGATCACGTCAAATGTTCTCCCTTGGTTAATCCGTTTGACCTCATTTACCGTTAAATCCTGAGGGTGATAAACATAGTCAGATGTTCGGCGCGCCGCTTCTGAACGGTACTCACCAACCTCGGTCGCAACTGTCAGTCTTGCGAGTTTTTTTACCATGATTTGAACAAGCAGTCCAATCGGCCCTGAACCTAATACCAGTACAGAATCGTCAGGTTTGATAGCAGCCTGCTCAATCACATTTAATACACAAGAAAGCGGCTCAATTAAAGTGGCTCGTTCCCATTCCATAGCGTCAGGGATTTTATACATAAATCGGTCCTCGCCTACATAATAATCGGCAAATGTGCCATGTGCTCCTAATCCCAGCTGCCAGTCTTCAAATGTTTCACAATAACAAGTTAAACCTTTTCTGCAATAATAACACTTCCCGCAAAACTGAGTCGGATCGATCACCACACGATCACCAGGCTTAACGTTTTTAACCTCAGGTCCTGTTTCTGTCACCACGCCCACAGATTCATGACCAAGGATCATACCGTGAGTCGCACGCATCTTACCTTTTAAAACATTTAGATCCGTTCCGCAGATGCCTGTCCCGTATATTCTTACTTTTACATCGTTCATTTTTTTAATTTGAGGTTCTTCTACTTCTTGCAATTCCAGCTGTTCATTAGGAGTCCAGACCAACGCTTTCATATGTCTCTTCCTTTCTGTCCCAGCGAATTTGATCCAGTAGCTTCTGATGCAGCTCTTTCGTTGACGCTGCGATGCATGACTGCTGGTTATTGTAGTTAAGATCCGTCAGAAGTGTGTCATCCAAGGACTTTCCATACGCGTCAGTAATGACAACACCCGCTTTTTTCGCCAAAAACACACTTGCGGCAATATCATAAGGAAACAGATGCAGAACCTGCCCATTTCCTACAGCCTGAAAATCTTTTAGCAGCGCAGGATCGTCCTTTAATAAACGATTACCGATATCCACATAGGCATCCATCTGCCCTGTGATAATTCTGGATATAGAATATGAAGCGCTATTGAAAACAAAAACGCCTCCATTATTCGCTGACTGATCTATCAAATGACCGTACGCATCAATCATCAAATGCGAGGGATGCCCATTAAACTCAAGGCTCCAAAACATATGTTTAATGTCTTCCACCTTGCTCAGATTTGGCAGGGTGCCACGATAGCCTTCATAATAGATCCCCTCAGAATAAACATCCGCGTACATATAGGCTCCTGTTTTCAGCTCTAGCAGAAAAGCAAATTCAATATCCTTAATTTTTGCGTCAGGCTTGTACGCAGCTAATGCGATAGAGATACAAGACATTTCAAGTCCTGCAGCTGCCGGACGGGTACCGTCAATCGGATCAACAATCAAAATATATTGAGGATTGTCTCCAAATACCTTCAATCCCCCATCTTCCGTATAAAACGCGACTGACTCCTTTTTGCTTTGCACATAATCCAGCACTGCGTTCTCAGCTGCCGCATCAATGTTAAACTGTGCATCTCCGCCTGGGGAATACCCGTTAACTAACCGGTTTTTCAGTGTTCCTTTCTGTCCCTTTACTTCCTCATAAACAAATTTTCCAAGCTCTATAATATATTCTTTCACTTGATATCCTCCAATAACTTACGAAGTTTGAAACAAAGCACCTCAGCCTCACTAAGCGTAATCGTGAGAGGAGGACGGATTTTAAATACATTTCCGAATCCGTAACGGGAAGTCCGTAAAATTAACCCATAATCCATAGCCCGTTTCGCAATATAATTGGTCAGTTCTACATCAGGCTCATTATTGTCTTTTACAATTTCAACGCCGATCATCAAACCTACGCCTCTGACGTCAGCAATAAATGTAAATTCTTTCTTCATGTGCTCTAAAGAATCCATAATGTAATTCCCGACAATTGTTACATTTTCTAAAAAGCCAGGACGCTGCATGATTTCGATGGTCTTACAAGCTGCTGCCGAGGCCATCACATTTGAACCATAAGTAAATGAGTGATTATGGCCGGCTAATCCCATGTACTTATCCTCTGTAAGTGTAGCGGCAACCTGGAACCCCGTGCCGCCCAAACCTTTCGCGACCGTCATCATATTCGGTTTCACATCAAAGTAATCAGCGGCAAACATCTTGCCTGTCCGGCCGAATCCAGTTTGAATTTCATCAAAAATAAGCGCGATATCATGCTCATCACAGAGCTTTCTTAATTGCTTAAAGTATTCCTTAGGCGGAACGATGTTTCCTCCATTACCGGAGATCGGTTCAATAATCATCGCGGCAATTTTTCCGTTACTCGCATATTCGATAAAGTCATTAATTCTTTCTACACAAAGCATTCCGCATGAATCCGGTTTCTGATTGTAAAAACAACGGTTGCAATAGGGGTCAGGCACCTGCAAGCCAAAAGAAAACTGAGGGGGGAACGGCTCTCTTCGAAACGAATTTCCGGATAACGCAGACATCATATACGTTTGGCCAAGATGGCTTCGGAATAAAGAAATGACATCTGTTTTCCCAGAATAGTTTTGAGCCATTTTGATAGCTCCTTCATTCGCGGCAGAGCCGCTGCTGACTTTGGGGTGAACTTTAGTGAGATTGTCGGGGGAGATTTCTACAAGTTTTTCAGCTAGTTTATTAACGGCGTTGGTTTGGTAGGATGAAGTGACATGTATCAGCTGGTCAGCCTGTTCTTTGACTGTGTCAATAACTTCTTTATTGGTATAACCCAAATTCAAGTTGAAAGTAGCAGAAGCACAATCAATATACTCATTACCCTCTGAGTCGTATAAATAAATGCCTTCTCCTCTTTCCATGACAACATCATCCACTTTGTAATACAAACTGTCTGGATTCGTAATTTCTTTAGTCCCCACTATCAACACCCCTATTTAATAAAATATGTAAAACTCGTTAATCATCGTATAAATTATAGAAATTAATGTCAACTATATAAATAGTAAAAATTGTTAATTATTTGTTAACGTTTGCATAGAGGGTTTCTATTTAAACAGCTTATGTTATGATAGAAATAAATGGATTTATTGTAAAAAAACTAAATATAAACTACATAAACAGCTTATTTTTGTTACCAGTCCTATCATGAAAATTCTCTAGAAGAGTATTATTTTTTTCAAAGGAGATTAATGAATGAAAACTCGTTTACTGTGGATTGGATGTTTATCTTATGGATCGATCGCCTTTACTCTCGTTATACTTGGAGCCGTCCTGCCGGAATTACTTTCCCATTACGCCCAAAGCTACAGTAATGGAGGTGTATTAGTTTTTTCACAATTTATGGGGTTTTTAATCGGTGTATTGGGGATGCCTTATGCTGTAAAAAGAATGGGACGTAGAAAAGTCGTTGTAATTGGGCTAGCCATGATCAGCTGCGAGTTTTTTATTTATTTCCTCCCTCCATGGCAGCTGCTCTTTCTTCTTGTCAGTATGGCTGGACTTGGAGCAGGGCTGGTAGAATCTTGTGTAGGAACAATCATCCTAACAGCAATTAAAGAAAAACAAGCAATCGCCATGAGTAAGATGGAAGTAGCATACGGTTTAGGGGCTCTTTTCATGCCATTGCTGTCTGGTTTTTTAATCAGCAATCATGTGTGGGCATTGGCTTTTCTTGTATTGGGGGTAAGTTCATTTCTTTTAATGGTTGTTTGGAGCCGAATGAGTTTTGGCAGTTTAGACGATTTACTCATTCGTCAAACAGACACCTCTGCCGATGGAAAGCAACAAGCACCTACAAGTTTTCGGAAGCATGGCTTACTGTTTATTTGTTTAGCAGCTGCTTACTTCTTTTTTTATGGAGGCAGTGAAGTATCAATTGTCCACTTTATCCCTTCTATCTTTGCTGAGAAATGGGATATTTCAAACTCCTTAGCAACCATAACGGTAACAATATATTGGATCGGTATGATCATTGGCCGTTTACTGACCGGGCCGGTTTCCGAAAAATTAACCTATCATCGTTATCTCAGGCTGATAAATATCGGCGGCCTCATTTCACTCTGTATTTTAGCAATCAGCAAAACAGCTTTTGCTGGGTTTGTTCTTTGTTTCTTCTTAGGATTATTTATGGCCGGCATGTTCGCCATTGCTTTAATTATCACTAATCAATTTTACCCTGGAAAAACCGAACAAACGACAAGCATGCTGCTCGCTGCCAATGGATTAGGCGGCTCTATCCTGCCAATCGCAGTCGGATGGAGTCTAGATGAGTTTCCCGTACAAACTGCATTTTGGTTATTTACGACTCTCATATTGGTCATGCTTGGGATTGTATTGGTATTAAAAATATTAGAGAACTTAAAAAGCAGAAAGCTCAATAAAATGAATACCGACGAAAACAAACCAGTACAGATATAAAACAAAAAACCCAGCTCCATGAGCTGGGTTTAAGCTTGCTTGGCGGCGTCCTACTCTCACAGGGGGAAACCCCCGACTACCATCGGCGCTGAAGAGCTTAACTTCCGTGTTCGGTATGGGAACGGGTGTGACCTCTTCGCTATCGCCACCAAACAAATTGAGAGTGTTCTCTCAAAACTAGATAACAGGTGTGACATCAATCAAAATGTGGTTAAGTCCTCGATCGATTAGTATCTGTCAGCTCCATGTGTCGCCACACTTCCACCTCAGACCTATCAACCTGATCATCTTTCAGGGATCTTACTTCCTTGCGGAATGGGAAATCTCAT